>NZ_JAOWGE010000001.1:0-250 GCF_030333295.1 Citrobacter sp. CK198
TCAGAAGTGAAACGCCGTAGCGCCGATGGTAGTGTGGGGTCTCCCCATGCGAGAGTAGGGAACTGCCAGGCATTAATTAAAGTGAAGAGGCCATCCTGAGGGATGGCCTTTTTGCGTTCATGCGCCCGGGTGCAGCCGGATGGCGGCTGCGCCTTATCCGGCCTACAGACTGTGTGCAAAATACCCGGGATGTTTTTACAGGCCGGATAAGGTGTTCACACCGCCATCCGGCATATATGCGCTGTTCTGC
>NZ_JAOWGE010000002.1:0-228 GCF_030333295.1 Citrobacter sp. CK198
CCATACCGTAGGCCGGATAAGGCGCCTGCGCCGCCATCCGGCGCTTCTGCCTGATGGCGCTGCGCTTATCAGGCCTACCGACAGCACCATACCGTAGGCCGGATAAGGCACCTGTGCCGCCATCCGGCACTTCTGCCTGATGGCGCTACGCTTATCAGGCCTACCGGCAGCACCATACCGTAGGCCGGATAAGGCGCCTGCGCCGCCATCCGGCGCTTCTGCCTGATG
>NZ_JAOWGE010000010.1:0-529 GCF_030333295.1 Citrobacter sp. CK198
TGCGAAAATTTGAGAGACTCATACACACTTTACGTGTGTCGTTTCAATTTTCAGCTTGATCCAGATTTTTAAAGAGCAAAACTTCGCAGTGAACCTTTTCAGGTACACTCTGAAGTTTTCTTATATGAGCAGTAAAATATGGTGGAGCTATGCGGGATCGAACCGCAGACCTCCTGCGTGCAAAGCAGGCGCTCTCCCAGCTGAGCTATAGCCCCATACAGTACAGTCAGAACCTCTTACCGATGATTTTTCCTGAGACAAGGCGTGGAATGACGAAGCATACTTAAAGTATGTGAGTCATTTCACAACGCAGTATTCAGG
This sequence comes from Citrobacter sp. CK198, assembly GCF_030333295.1. Classification (NCBI taxonomy): domain Bacteria; kingdom Pseudomonadati; phylum Pseudomonadota; class Gammaproteobacteria; order Enterobacterales; family Enterobacteriaceae; genus Citrobacter; species Citrobacter sp. CK198. The sequence goes on from NZ_JAOWGE010000010.1 coordinate 322, forward strand.
GAAAATCTGGTAGGCCTGAGTGGACTTGAACCACCGACCTCACCCTTATCAGGGGTGCGCTCTAACCACCTGAGCTACAAGCCTGTAGAGGTTTTTACTGCTCGTTTTTCATCAGACAATCTGTGTGAGCACTGCAAAGGCAGGTTCTTTAAGGTAAGGAGGTGATCCAACCGCAGGTTCCCCTACGGTTACCTTGTTACGACTTCAC
>NZ_JAOWGE010000011.1:0-210 GCF_030333295.1 Citrobacter sp. CK198
TAGCTCAGTTGGTAGAGCACGACCTTGCCAAGGTCGGGGTCGCGAGTTCGAGTCTCGTTTCCCGCTCCAAAATTTGAAAGTATCAGCAGATACGCACCACCCAATCGCAGGATTTCAGGCAGCGGCCTGGAAGACGAAGATTAAGCGGGAATAGCTCAGTTGGTAGAGCACGACCTTGCCAAGGTCGGGGTCGCGAGTTCGAGTCTCGTT
>NZ_JAOWGE010000012.1:0-252 GCF_030333295.1 Citrobacter sp. CK198
AATTTCCCCTTGTCAGGCCGGAATAACTCCCTATAATGCGCCTCCACTGACACGGAACAACGGCACACAGGCCGCCGGGTCAGCGGGGTTCAGCGATGAACGCCGGCAGAGAAAAGCAAAAATAAATGCTTGACTCTCAAGCGGGAAAGCGTATTATGCACACCCCGCGCCGCTGAGAAAAAGCGAAGCGGCACTGCTCTTTAACAATTTATCAGACAATCTGTGTGGGCACTCAAAGTGACATGGATTCTT
>NZ_JAOWGE010000013.1:0-3992 GCF_030333295.1 Citrobacter sp. CK198
GTGGTGCTGATACCCAGAGTCGAACTGGGGACCTCACCCTTACCAAGGGTGCGCTCTACCAACTGAGCCATATCAGCACGTCTGGAGCGGGCAGCGGGAATCGAACCCGCATCATCAGCTTGGAAGGCTGAGGTAATAGCCATTATACGATGCCCGCATCCTGGAACTCGGCTACCCAGTTCTTTCTGTAACAAAAAAAGAGACATGTCTCTTTTCTTATTCGAACCGGTTAATTTTTTCAACCAGTTCAGACAGCAAACACGCTGCCAGAAAGTGGTGGTGGGGGAAGGATTCGAACCTTCGAAGTCTGTGACGGCAGATTTACAGTCTGCTCCCTTTGGCCGCTCGGGAACCCCACCGGACTTGATGGTGCCGACTACCGGAATCGAACTGGTGACCTACTGATTACAAGTCAGTTGCTCTACCTACTGAGCTAAGTCGGCATCAAGTAGCGCGCATTCTATGGAGACCTGCGACCTCATGCAACTAAAAAATTGCATAAAATGTTCTATCGCTCACATTTTGCACGACAAGACTGCTAAATGGCCTATTTTTAGTCAGGTCAGTGCGATTTTTCGACACTGGGATGCTAACGGATTAACGGAGAGCATCATCATATCTGCGTTTGAAAGAGAAAAATTCTTCTTTTACATATGGTATATCCGTCACATTGCGTTTCAGGGATAACTTATCAGGAGAGATTTTTTCTTATTATTCCCTCCCATCTGGTGTTACCCTCCTGCCCATTGTCCAAATTAACTGAAATGTGTCGTGCCATTGCATGCCGGGGATGATTCGCTTTTTTATCGCTGACCTGATGTAGCAATGACAGCCAGAAACATGCTTATGAGTAAAGAGCAAACGTTAATGACGCCTTACCTACAATTTGATCGCAACCAGTGGGCTGCGCTTCGTGATTCCGTGCCGATGACCCTGACCGAGGGCGAAATCGCACGACTCAAAGGCATTAATGAAGATTTATCACTGGAAGAAGTTGCCGAGATTTATTTGCCCCTGTCGCGTTTGCTAAATTTCTATATCAGTTCAAACCTGCGCCGTCAGGCTGTTCTGGAGCAATTTTTAGGCACTAACGGCCAGCGTATTCCTTATATCATCAGCATTGCCGGTAGCGTTGCCGTGGGCAAAAGCACCACCGCGCGCGTACTGCAAGCACTGCTGAGCCGCTGGCCGGAACATCGTCGCGTCGAATTGATCACCACTGACGGTTTTCTGCACCCTAACCAGGTGCTGAAAGATCGCGGGCTGATGAAGAAGAAAGGCTTTCCTGAGTCTTACGATATGCACCGTCTGGTGAAGTTCGTTTCCGATCTCAAATCAGGGGTGCCAAATGTTACCGCGCCAGTCTATTCACACCTGATTTATGATGTGATTCCAGACGGAGATAAAACCGTCGCGCAGCCCGATATATTAATTCTTGAAGGCTTAAATGTACTACAGAGTGGAATGGATTATCCTCACGATCCACATCATGTATTTGTTTCTGACTTCGTTGATTTTTCTATTTATGTTGATGCGCCTGAAGATTTACTCCAGACGTGGTACATCAACCGCTTCCTGAAATTCCGTGAGGGGGCGTTCACCGACCCAGATTCTTATTTCCATAATTACGCAAAATTATCGAAAGATGAAGCGATCAATACCGCCGCATCATTATGGAAAGAAATCAACTGGTTGAACTTAAAGCAAAATATTTTACCCACTCGTGAGCGGGCCAGTCTGATTATGACCAAAAGCGCCAATCATGCGGTCGAACAAGTCAGGTTGAGAAAATAATGTAAAAAGGGAGCCTTAGCTCCCTTTTTATTATTCTGCGCTGCGTAAAGATATTTCTCCGCCCATCCACGGCTTAATTACGCCATCCTGTTCAAGCAACAACGCGCCTTGCGCATCTATCCCACGGGAAATACCAAATATTTCTTTATCACCAATAATCAGTTTAACCGGTCGGTTAATAAAATTATCCAGTTTTTCCCAGCGAGACAGGTAAGGTGCCAGACCTTCCTGCTCAAAGAGTTCCAGCGCCGCACGCAACTCTTTGATTAACGTCGCCGCCAGCATGTTGCGATCAAGCGTAATGCCCGCTTCCTGGAGATTGATCCATCCCTGATTCACGACGCCTTCTTCCACACGGCGCATGGCCATATTGATACCTGCGCCGATAACGATTTGTGCAGCGTCGCCCGTTTTACCCGTAAGCTCAACCAGAATGCCTGCCAGCTTGCGATCGAGTAAATAGAGATCATTAGGCCACTTAACCCGAACCTTCTCTGCACCCAGATCGCGCAGAACCTCAGCCATCACAATGCCGATCACCAGACTCAGCCCGATTGCAGCTGCCGGCCCCTGCTCCAGACGCCAGTACATAGAAAGATACAGGTTCGCACCAAATGGAGAGAACCATTTCCGCCCACGACGACCACGCCCAGCCTGCTGGTATTCCGCTACACAGGCATCACCCGACGTCAACTGGCCGATACGATCCAGCAGATACTGGTTCGTCGAATCGATAACCGGAAGTACCGTGACATTCCCGCTGTCCAGTTGTGCATGGATGACAGAAGCATCTAATAATTGGATAGGTTCTGGCAGGCTATATCCTTTGCCGGGTACGGTAAACACATCAACACCCCAGTCACGCAGCGTCTGGACATGCTTGTTGATGGCTGCGCGGCTCATTCCCAGCGTTTCACCCAGCTGTTCACCCGAATGAAACTCACCATCGGCCAGCAAAGAGATCAGCGTCAGGGGAACGGTATTATCCTTCATGCAATGATCTCCACAGCATTCACTTCACCGGTCTGCCCGATAAACCGAACTTCCGGTTCCAGCCAGACATTAAATTTCTCACCCACGTTCTGACGCACATGATGCGCGAGTTTCACCACATCCTCGCTTGTCGCATTATGTACGTTAATCAGCACCAGAGCCTGCTGACGATGTACCGCAGCGCCCCCGATACTGACGCCTTTTAGCTGGCACTGATCGATCAACCAACCGGCAGCCAGCTTCACTGAACCATCGGCCTGCGGGTAATGTGGCGCACCGGGAAATTGCGCCAGTAATGTGTGCGCAATCTCTGCTGCAACAACAGGATTTTTAAAGAAGCTACCTGCATTACCATTTACTTTTGGATCGGGCAGTTTCGTGGTGCGCATATGGCATACGGCATCAAACACCTGCTGCGGCGTGACCGTTTCAGGTTCAAAGCGAACCAGGTCGCCATAAGTCAGTACGGGCTGCCACTGTTTTGGTAAACGCAGGCCGACAGCCACAATGGCGTAACGATCCTGATATTCATGCTTGAAGATACTATCACGATAACCAAAGCGGCACTCTGTGGCGCTCACCCGTAGAGACTTTCCGGTTGTCAGCTCGACACAATCCACATAGTCACAGACCCGCTGTAGTTCTACACCATAGGCGCCAATGTTCTGGATAGGAGAAGAACCGACGCACCCCGGAATAAGCGCCAGATTCTCCAGCCCCGGCATACCTTGCTGGAGAGTGTATCGTACCAGGTTATGCCAGTTTTCCCCCGCCCCTACGTGCAAGTGCCATGCTTCGGGTTGCTCTGTCACCTCAATACCTTTGATACGGTTGATAATCACCGTTCCATGAAAGGTATCAAGAAACAGAACGTTACTCCCTTCGCCCAGTATCAGTACCGGATAATTGGATGCTTTAGCCGATTGCCAGGCATCCAATAGTTGTTGTTCATTTTCGGCACAGACAATCTCGTTAGCGCGTTGATCGATACCGAAGGTATTCCAGGGTTTGAGGGAGTGATTCATAGACGCTTTCCTGATGCAAAATCGCGTCTAGTTTACCGCATATGCAACAGTATGGCTTGTGGTTATGTAGGTGGGATAAGGCGCAGCCGCCATCCGGCTGACCCGGACGCATGAACGCAAAAAGGCCATCCCTCAGGATGGCCTCTTCACTTAATTAATGCCTGGCAGTTCCCTACTCTC
>NZ_JAOWGE010000014.1:0-207 GCF_030333295.1 Citrobacter sp. CK198
TAAGCGCAGCGATGCGTTGAGCTAACCGGTACTAATGAACCGTGAGGCTTAACCTTACAACGCCGAAGATGTTTTGGCGGTTTGAGAGACGATTTTCAGCCTGATACAGATTAGTGTTTAATGCGACAGGCATTAGACGAACAGAATTTGCCTGGCGGCCGTAGCGCGGTGGTCCCACCTGACCCCATGCCGAACTCAGAAGTGAAA
>NZ_JAOWGE010000015.1:0-408 GCF_030333295.1 Citrobacter sp. CK198
GTGTCGTATTCAACGTGAGAAGTGTTGATGGTGATACCACGAGCTTTTTCTTCCGGCGCGTTATCGATCTGGTCGAATGCGCGAGCAGCACCGCCGTAGGTTTTAGCCAGTACGGTAGTGATTGCAGCGGTCAGCGTTGTTTTACCATGGTCAACGTGGCCGATAGTACCGACGTTGACGTGCGGTTTTGTACGTTCAAACTTTTCTTTAGACATCGATTGTCCCTCTAAGACACGGATAAATCGGTGATATCACCACATCAACCAGGCGATATGCCTGAATTGTTGAATATTTAAGTTTATACAGAGAGAAACGGGAAGGAGAAGTGAAGTGGTGCTGATACCCAGAGTCGAACTGGGGACCTCACCCTTACCAAGGGTGCGCTCTACCAACTGAGCCATATCAGCA
>NZ_JAOWGE010000016.1:0-211 GCF_030333295.1 Citrobacter sp. CK198
TGAGAGACTCATACACACTTTACGTGTGTCGTTTCAATTTTCAGCTTGATCCAGATTTTTAAAGAGCAAATATCTCAAACGTCACCCGAAGATGAGTTTTGAGATATTAAGGCAGGTGACTTTCACTCACGAACCAGCAAGTGGCGTCCCCTAGGGGATTCGAACCCCTGTTACCGCCGTGAAAGGGCGGTGTCCTGGGCCTCTAGACGAA
>NZ_JAOWGE010000017.1:0-274 GCF_030333295.1 Citrobacter sp. CK198
TATTGTCCGAAGACATTAAGAATCCATGTCACTTTGAGTGCCCACACAGATTGTCTGATAAATTGTTAAAGAGCAGTTGCAACGCGGCTTTCAGCTCACCGTTGCGAGGTGACGTATAATACGTTTTCCTCATTCAGAGTCAAGTGCTTATTTTCACTTTTCTCTGCCGGCGTTCATCGCTGAACCCCGCTGATCCGGCGGCCTGTGTGCCGTTGTTCCGTGTCAGTGGAGGCGCATTATAGGGAGTTATTCCGGCCTGACAAGGGGAAATTTA
>NZ_JAOWGE010000018.1:0-203 GCF_030333295.1 Citrobacter sp. CK198
CTCAGAAGTGAAACGCCGTAGCGCCGATGGTAGTGTGGGGTCTCCCCATGCGAGAGTAGGGAACTGCCAGGCATCAAATTAAGCAGTAAGCTGGTGTGAAATCAGTGGATGTAGAGAAATTCGGTGGAGCGGTAGTTCAGTTGGTTAGAATACCTGCCTGTCACGCAGGGGGTCGCGGGTTCGAGTCCCGTCCGTTCCGCCAC
>NZ_JAOWGE010000019.1:0-205 GCF_030333295.1 Citrobacter sp. CK198
GATAACGTTGCTTCAGCAACGGCCCGTAGGGAGAGGCGCAGCCGAGTAATCCTCCCGGATGCACCATCTCTTACTTGATATGGCTTTTGTAGCGGTATCAATATCGGCAGTAAATAAGTTTCCCAATGCATCCGTAGCTCAGCTGGATAGAGTACTCGGCTACGAACCGAGCGGTCGGAGGTTCGAATCCTCCCGGATGCACCAT
>NZ_JAOWGE010000020.1:0-203 GCF_030333295.1 Citrobacter sp. CK198
TAGCTCAGTTGGTAGAGCACGACCTTGCCAAGGTCGGGGTCGCGAGTTCGAGTCTCGTTTCCCGCTCCAAAATTTGAAAGCAACACCAGATACCCAATCGCAGGATTTCAGGCAACGGTCTGAAAGACGAAGATTAAGCGGGAATAGCTCAGTTGGTAGAGCACGACCTTGCCAAGGTCGGGGTCGCGAGTTCGAGTCTCGTT
>NZ_JAOWGE010000021.1:0-9751 GCF_030333295.1 Citrobacter sp. CK198
GATTATGATCTGGTGGATTTTTTGGTAGATATCTCAATGGATGCCGCAAAGGCGGTGGTGTCGGGGGTAGTGATTGGGGTAATTGGCGGGATAGCGATATTATTTAGTGCACCAATACTCTTTACTACTGTCTGCATCGTTATATCAGGATTCGTTCTTAATGCAAAATTAAACTCTCTTGATGAAAACGCAGGATTGTCAGATTCATTAAAAGAAAAATTGCGAGATTATATTTTTCATCACAAACATACAATTGAATATTATGATTTCAATTCACCATACCTTTACTCTTTTTAAGGAAATGATATGAATAATATCTATATGCGCTTGATAGCTATTCTTGTCATTGCTTTTTTCCTTTGGATTCTTGACACACAATTCTTTGGATACGTAATGACTGATTTTTTATCTATCATAAAAATGGGTGATATTGTTTCCTATAATCATACATTTGTACTGATAGGCGGAATACCTACGATGATTTTGATGACTATCAGTTTCGTCAGAATACTGTTCAGCAAAAGCTTAAAATATAAAAACTTTCCCAAATCGATTGAGACTTGGGTTACATGTGCCGTCATTATACCTTTTGCAATAGGTTTGATTGCTGACTGTATTGTACCTTTTTTTTTCTGGCATCGTCATACACCCGTTGCCCCCAGGAACATTTGGATGATTATCATGTCGTTGACATTTCACTCTGCGAAACCATCATAGATAACCGTAGATTTTGGTAATAGCCTCATGCAGATGCTTCTTTTGTGCATAACAATACCAATCTTTAAACCTGATTATGATCTGGTGGATTTTTTGGTAGATATCTCAATGGATGCCGCAAAGGCGGTGGTGTCGGGGGTAGTGATTGGGGTGCTAGTTACTGGAGTATTGGCAATACTTAGTGTTCCTGTAGTAATCACAACTCTTGGCATTATTATCGTAGGATTATTTTTCAACTATGGATTAAATTACCTAGATGATAAAATAGAGCTATCAGCTTCATTAAAGAACAAACTTCGCGACTATCTTCACCATAGTAAACATGAAAATTATGGTTTTAATAGCCCTTATTTTTACTCTTTTTAAGGAAAGCGAATGACTAAGCTCCATCTGCGCCTGATATCTTTTTCTCTTACTATTTTTTTCTGTAGTCTCCTTTATATGATATTCACTGGGAGCATAATGGAAAATTTTCTTTCACTAATTAGAATGGGTGATGTAATCTCCTATAACAAAAATACATGCGCAATAGTAGGAGGAATACCAACAATACTTATATTTTCAATGTTTTCTGTTTTCGCCTTATTTAGTAAGGAAGGCCGTTTGAAAAAACTGCCCACTACAATAGAGTTATGGATGACAATGATTGTAGTAATTTCCTTTCTCATTGGCATTATTGCTAACTGTCTTATTCCCTTTTTATTTCTTGGATTATCATACACATCCTGCCCCCAGAAGAAGCTTCATGATTTCTACGTTACAGATATCGAACTATGCAAAACTATCGTAGATAAACGCGGCTTGTGGTAACGGATTCATCATACTTTTATTCTTTTTAAGGAAGTGATATGAATAAAATCTATATGAGCTTGATAGATTCCCTTCTCTCAACCCTAGTGATTTACATCCTAACATCTCATATCGGGTTCGTTAATGAGTAATAGTTATCTCTAATAAAAATGGGTATAGAACTCTGCAAAAATCATAGTCACTAATGATTTACATTAAAAATTATCACTAACAGTAACAATTAAGATAATTCTATAAGCGCAAATCATGCCTCGTCAGAGGGTGTTCAATCACCGCCTCTGGTCAAACATTTCAACAGCAGCGCATCCTGACACCGGTTTCAGTACGTGTCTATCATCTTAAGATTTTGTGACCAAGTGCAAAATAAGACAGTCCAATGCCGGACATAACTTGCAATAAATCTTAATCTATCCGACCTTATATCTATTAATTACGAAGCGCAAAAAAAATCGCATTTCCCCATTTCCTCACAGTGAAGTGATTACTATGTTGATTCCGTCTAAATTAAGTCGTCCGGTTCGACTCGACCATACGGTGGTTCGTGAGCGCCTGTTGGCTAAACTTTCCGGCGCGAACAATTTCAGGCTGGCCCTGGTAACAAGCCCTGCGGGCTATGGGAAAACCACGCTTGTTTCACAGTGGGCAGCCGGGAAAAACGAGTTAGGCTGGTTCTCGCTGGATGAAGGCGACAACCAGCAGGAGCGATTCGCCAGTTATTTAATTGCCGCGCTTCAGCAGGCAACGGGCGGGCATTGCTCCACCAGTGAAGTCATGGTGCAAAAACGCCAGTACGTCAGCCTGACCTCCCTTTTCGCGCAACTCTTTATTGAGTTGGCTGAGTGGCATCGCCCGCTTTATCTGGTCATTGATGATTACCATCTGATCACAAACCCGGTGATCCACGACGCGATGCGCTTTTTCCTGCGTCATCAACCCGAAAATCTCACGCTGGTCGTGCTGTCGCGTAATTTACCGCAGCTCGGCATCGCTAACTTGCGCGTTCGCGATCAGCTGCTGGAAATCGGCAGCCAGCAATTAGCCTTTAACCATCAGGAAGCAAAACAGTTCTTTGACCGCCGTCTGTCCTCGCCTATCGAAGCCGCCGAAAGCAGCCGGATGTGCGACGACGTCGCCGGTTGGGCAACCGCGCTACAGCTTATCGCCCTTTCCGCCCGCCAGAACAATAACTCCGCGCACCAGTCTGCGCGACGCCTGGCGGGAATCAACGCCAGCCATCTGTCCGATTACCTGGTCGATGAAGTGCTGGACAACGTGGACGTGAGTACCCGGCATTTTCTGCTGAAAAGCGCCATCCTGCGTTCGATGAACGATGCGCTGATCGTGCGCGTGACGGGCGAAGAGAACGGGCAGATGCGTCTGGAGGAGATTGAGCGTCAGGGGCTGTTCCTGCAACGCATGGACGATACGGGCGAATGGTTCAGCTATCACCCGCTGTTTGGCAGTTTCCTGCGTCAGCGTTGCCAGTGGGAACTGGCGACCGAGCTGCCGGATATCCACCGCGCTGCCGCCGAAAGCTGGATGGCGCAAGGTTTCCCCAGCGAAGCCATTCACCATGCCCTGGCGGCGGGCGATGCGCATATGCTGCGCGATATCCTGCTGAATCATGCGTGGGGGCTGTTTAACCACAGTGAGCTGGCGCTGCTGGAAGAGTCGTTAAAGGCCCTGCCGTGGGAAAGTTTGCTGGAAAACCCGCGGCTGGTTCTGTTGCAGGCATGGCTGATGCAAAGCCAGCACCGCTACAGCGAAGTGAATACCCTGCTGGCGCGCGCTGAGCAAGAAATTCAGGGCATGATGGACGGTACGCTGCATGCGGAATTCAACGCCCTGCGCGCTCAGGTCGCGATTAACGACGGCAACCCGGATGAAGCGGAACGTCTGGCAAAACTGGCGCTGGATGAGCTGCCGATCGCCTGGTTTTACAGCCGTATTGTCGCCACCTCCGTACACGGCGAAGTGCTGCACTGTAAAGGCGATCTCTCCCGTTCACTGTCGCTGATGCAGCAAACTGAGCAAATGTCGCGTCATCATGACGTCTGGCATTACGCCCTCTGGAGCCTGCTCCAACAAAGTGAAATTCTCTTCGCCCAGGGCTTTTTGCAGGCCGCCTGGGAAACCCAGGAGAAAGCGTTCCAGCTGATTAAAGAGCAACATCTCGAACAGTTGCCGATGCACGAGTTCCTGATGCGCATTCGCGCGCAGCTTCTGTGGGCATGGGCGCGTCTTGACGAAGCGGAAGCCTCCGCCCGCAGCGGTATTGATGTGCTTTCCGCATTCCAGCCGCAGCAGCAATTGCAGTGTCTGGCGCTGCTGGTGCAGTGCTCGCTGGCGCGCGGCGATCTGGATAATGCCCGCACGCAGTTGAACCGTCTGGAGAACCTGCTGGGCAACGGCCAGTATCACAGCGACTGGATTTCCAATGCCGATAAGGTTCGCGTGATTTACTGGCAGATGACGGGCGATAAGAAGTCCGCCGCCAACTGGCTGCGTCATACGCCGAAACCAGAATTTGCCAACAACCACTTCCTGCAAGGCCAGTGGCGTAATATCGCCAGGGCGCAGATCCTACTGGGTGAGTTTGAATCCGCAGAGATTGTGCTGGAAGAGCTAAACGAGAACGCCCGTAGCCTGCGTTTAATGAGCGATCTTAACCGTAACCTGCTGTTGCTTAATCAACTGTACTGGCAGGCCGGACGTAAAAACGACGCCCAGCGGGTGTTGCTTGATGCGCTGCAACTGGCGAACCGTACCGGTTTCATCAGCCACTTTGTGATTGAAGGCGAAGCGATGGCGCAGCAACTGCGTCAGTTGATTCAGTTGAATACGCTGCCGGAGCTTGAACAACATCGCGCACAGCGCATCCTGCGGGAAATTAACCAGCACCATCGACATAAGTTCGCCCATTTTGACGAAGGCTTTGTGGAGCGGCTGTTAAATCACCCGGACGTACCGGAGCTGATCCGCACCAGCCCGCTAACGCAGCGTGAGTGGCAGGTTCTGGGGCTGATCTATTCCGGCTACAGCAACGAGCAAATCGCCGGCGAGCTGGCGGTTGCGGCCACGACCATCAAAACGCATATTCGCAATTTATATCAGAAGCTCGGCGTCGCGCATCGTCAGGATGCCGTACAACATGCGCAGAGGCTTTTGAAAATGATGGGGTACGGGGTGTGATGATTGCCCGGTGGCGCTTACGCTTACCGGGTCTACAATCACGATCAGCACAACTCTAACTGAATATGGTGGTCGGTAAGCACCTGCAATACCCCTGCTGGCGGCGTCATATCGGTATAGACGGCATCCACCAGGCTAATGCTGCCCATATTCACCATCGCATTACGACCAAACTTAGAGTGATCCACAACCAGCATAACATGGCGTGAATTTTCAATAATCGCGCGTTTCGTGCGTACTTCGTGATAATCAAATTCCAGCAGCGACCCGTCGCTGTCGATACCGCTGATCCCCAGAATGCCAAAATCCAGGCGGAATTGAGAGATGAAATCGAGCGTCGCTTCGCCAATAATGCCGCCGTCACGGCTGCGAAGCTCACCGCCAGCGAGAATAATGCGAAAATCCTCTTTCACCATCAGCGTGTTCGCCACGTTGAGATTGTTGGTCACAATGCGCAGGTTACTGTGATCCAACAAGGCATGCGCCACCGCTTCCGGCGTCGTGCCGATATCGATAAACAGCGTTGAACCGTTGGGGATTTGCGTGGCGACTTTCCGCGCAATACGTTCCTTCTCCGCCGTTTGCGTCGCTTTACGATCGTGCCACGGCGTGTTTACCGAGCTGGAAGGCAACGCCGCGCCGCCGTGGTGGCGCAGGATCATATTCTGCTCCGCCAGGTCGTTGAGATCCCGACGGATGGTTTGTGGGCTGACGGAGAAATGTTCCACCAGTTCTTCAGTGCTGACGTATCCCTGCTTTTTTACCAGTTCGATGATAGCGTCATGACGTTGTGTCTGTTTCATTGTTATTCCCTGGAATTTTGCCGGATGGCGACGCCTGGCGTTTTATCCGGCCTACCGACCGTGCATTTTTAGTAGGCCGGATAAGGCGTTTCGCCGCCATCCGGCGCAACCCCAATCATGTTCGTTTTCGCGCATTCACCGTGTCAGCAAATGCCATCGCCAGCCCCACGGCCAGCCCGGCGATGTGCGCACCGTTCGCCATCGACATGCCAAACACATCAAACCACCCGGCAACAATCCAGATCAACGCAAAAGCAATAAGCCCACGCTGTAGATATATGCCGCTTTGCGGATCGCGTTCACCACGTAGCCAGGCGTAGCCCATCAGCGCGTAAACCACGCCGGAAAGCCCACCAAACCACGGGCCGCTGAACTTCTGCTGTACATAACCGCTCAGCAATGCGCTGATGACGGTAATAACGATCAGTTTTCCGCTGCCCAGACGTTTTTCCACCGCCCCGCCGATATACCACCACCACAACAGGTTGAAGAGGATATGCATTAACGAGAAGTGCATAAACGCATGGGTGAAATAGCGCCAGAACTCAAATTTCAGTGACGGATCAAACGGCCACGCCAGCCACACCATGACGCTCTGCGCGCCGACGATGCTCATCACAACGAACACCAGGATACAGGCGATCATAATAAGCCAGGTGACCGGGCCCGCCCTCTCGCGCAATGTGGCGATAAACGGGAAACGGCGATAGTGCAGCCCGCTGCCGGTATGACCGGACTGCCAGCTTGCCGCCAGATAACGCGGATCGGCGGGATTTTCCAGAAAGCGCGCCAGCTCCGCCCGCACGCGCTCAGCCTGAGATTCGTCCGCCAGCCAGACATCGCTTTGATGATGTTGTTGAATCGTCAGGATAACGCCCTGCGTCGCCATGTAATCAACAAATGCCTGCGCCACGCGGGGGTTAGCAAAAGAGGTAATCATCAACATTGTTGCTGTCGCTTAGTCCACACAAAAGAGGACAGTATATAGGCCCTTCCGGCTTCAGGCTGCATCTTTGTGGGCTTAAGCGCCAAATGCCACCTCTGAGGGGAAATGGCGGTGCCAGGCATCAAACCCGCCATCAATACTGTAAACCGCGTCATAACCCTGTTGTAGCAGGTACTGTGCCGCGCCTTTGCTGCTATTGCCGTGATAGCACATCACCATCACCACGGTATCGAAATCATGGTCGCGCATAAACGCGCCCAGCGTATCGTTGGTCAGATGGAACGCCTGCGGCGTGTGGCCCATCGCATAGCTTTGCGGATCGCGGATATCCACCAGCACCGCCGTTCCCTGGTGCAGTTTCTGGTGAGCTTCTTCGACATTAATACATTCAAACTGATCCATGAGTCTCTCTTTCTTTTATATGCAGGCTTTATATGCAGATGGCTATTTTACCGTTCAGTGTACGTCGCCGGGGTAAGTAAACGCCATAATGTTATATGTATCACTCTAAAATGTTTTTTCGATGTTACCACCAGCTCGTTTTTTTGCTATTATGCTCGATAACGAACATTTTTGAGCTTTAACGAAAGTGCAAGAGGGTAGCATGGAAACCAAAGATCTGATTGTGATAGGCGGGGGCATTAACGGTGCGGGTATCGCGGCAGACGCCGCCGGACGTGGTTTATCCGTGCTCATGCTGGAAGCGCAGGATTTGGCCTGTGCAACCTCTTCCGCCAGCTCTAAATTAATTCACGGTGGCTTGCGCTACCTTGAACACTACGAATTCCGCCTGGTCAGCGAAGCGCTGGCCGAACGTGAAGTGCTGCTGAAAATGGCGCCGCACATCGCCTTCCCGATGCGCTTCCGCCTGCCTCACCGCCCGCACCTGCGCCCGGCATGGATGATCCGAATTGGTCTGTTTATGTACGATCATCTGGGCAAACGCACCAGTCTGCCCGGTTCAACCGGTTTGCGTTTTGGCGCAGATTCGGTGCTGAAACCGGAGATCGTGCGCGGTTTCGAATATTCTGACTGCTGGGTAGACGATGCGCGTCTGGTTCTGGCAAACGCCCAAATGGTGGTGCGTAAAGGCGGGGAAGTGTTAACCCGTACCCGAGCGACCTCTGCCCGTCGTGAAAACGGTCTGTGGATCGTAGAAGCGAAAGATATCGATACCGGTAAAAAGCACACCTGGCAGGCGCGTGGTCTGGTCAACGCCACGGGGCCGTGGGTAAAACAGTTCTTCGACGACGGTATGCACCTGCCTTCACCCTACGGCATTCGTCTGATCAAAGGCAGCCACATTGTGGTGCCGCGCGTGCATACGCAGAAACAGGCTTATATCCTGCAAAACGAAGATAAGCGTATCGTATTTGTGATTCCGTGGATGGATGAGTTCTCAATCATCGGCACCACTGACGTGGAGTACAAAGGCGATCCGAAAGCAGTGAAAATTGATGAAAGCGAAATCAATTACCTGTTGAAGGTCTATAACGCGCACTTCAAGAAACAACTGGGCCGAGACGATATCGTCTGGACCTACTCCGGCGTGCGTCCACTGTGCGACGACGAGTCCGATTCTCCGCAGGCGATCACCCGTGACTACACGCTGGATATCCACGATGAAAACGGCAAAGCGCCGCTGCTGTCGGTATTCGGCGGTAAGCTGACCACTTATCGTAAGCTGGCCGAACACGCGATGGAAAAACTGTCGTCCTATTACCAGGGCATTGGCCCGGCCTGGACTAAAGAGTGCGTGCTTCCTGGCGGGGATATCGGCGGCGATCGTGAAGATTACGCGGCCAAACTGCGCCGCCGCTATCCGTTCCTGACGGAGTCGCTGGCGCGTCATTATTCCCGTACCTACGGCAGCAATACCGAGTGGATACTCGGCGAAGCCACCTCCGTTGCCGAGTTAGGTGAAGATTTCGGTCACGAACTTTACGAAGCGGAGTTGAAGTATCTGGTGGATCACGAATGGGTACGTCGTGCGGACGACGCGTTGTGGCGCCGCACCAAAGAAGGGATGTGGCTCAACGCCGAGCAGCAGTCCCGCGTGAGCCAGTGGCTGGCGGAATATATTGGCAAACGTCAGTTGTCGCTGGCGTCGTAATCTTCATAAAGGAGGGCGGCTTCCGTAGCCCCTCCTTAATTTTCACTATCCCCCCCACCTTAATTTCTTTCCTTGTGAAAGCCGTATAATGACGATGTTTCATACTCCTTCTAAACGTTTTCCTATTTTCAGTTAATCCGGCTTCTTCCTCTACGCGTCCCGCTTTCACAGGCGTATGGTACTTTGGGATGATATTTCACGGAGAGATTCTTATGTCACAGCAGGGACTGCGCTTTACGCTGGAAGTGGACGGACTCATGGTGACGGACACCGCTGTCGTCAGCTTCACTCTCCACCAGAGTCTCTCCACGCCCTTTTTACTCAGTGTCGATATTGCCAGCAGTCTGCCTGACCTCACCGCCGTCAGTTTCCTCGAAAAAAACGCCACCCTGACCATCTGGCTGGGTGATATCCCGCAGCGCCACCTTCACGGCATCATTACGGGCATGGAAACC
Source organism: Citrobacter sp. CK198 (assembly GCF_030333295.1). Taxonomy (NCBI): domain Bacteria; kingdom Pseudomonadati; phylum Pseudomonadota; class Gammaproteobacteria; order Enterobacterales; family Enterobacteriaceae; genus Citrobacter; species Citrobacter sp. CK198. Next base: position 9,037 of record NZ_JAOWGE010000021.1, read on the forward strand.
GGGGAAAACAACAACTGGCAGATGAATTACACCCTGACCCTTTCTCCCCCGCTCTGGCGCTGTGGCCTGCGCCAGAACTTCCGCATCTTTCAGCAGCAGGATATTCAGGCCATTTCCGCCACCCTGCTCACTGAAAACGGCGTCACCGGATGGGTGCCTTCCTTTTATGAGCCTCACCCGGCGCGGGAGTTCTGCGTTCAGTATGGGGAAACCGACCTCGGCTTTCTCACCCGGCTGTGGGCTGAAGAGGGCATTTTCTTCTTTGACTGGTTCCACCCTGTGGGGCCGGAACAAAAACTGGTGCTCTGTGATGACGTCGCCGGTGTCTCCACCCTCGGCTCCCTGCCCTTTAACCCGAATACCCGCGAAATCTCCACGGAATGCATCAGCGAGTTCCACTACCGGGCGCAGGTGCGTCCTTCATCGGTGGAAAACCAGGATTACACCTTTAAAACACCCGGATGGCCCGGCTGGTTCAGCCACCAGGCCACGAACCTGAACGGCCAGCGCACGCAGTATGAAATCTTCGACTGGCCGGGACGCTTCAAGGACGAGCAGCACGGTCAGGCTTTCGCCCGCTACCAGGCTGAAGGCCACCGGCATGATGCTGAAACCGCAGCCTGTGTGAGCAACTCCCCGAAACTGTGGCCCGGAAAACGTTTCACCCTCACCGGCCACCCTTCATCCACACTGAACCGGGAGTGGCAGGTGACAG
>NZ_JAOWGE010000022.1:0-91492 GCF_030333295.1 Citrobacter sp. CK198
ACCCCAATCACTACCCCCGACACCACCGCCTTTGCGGCATCCATTGAGATATCTACCAAAAAATCCACCAGATCATAATCAGGTTTAAAGATTGGTATTGTTATGCACAAAAGAAGCATCTGCATGAGGCTATTACCAAAATCTACGGTTATCTATGATGGTTTCGCAGAGTGAAATGTCAACGACATGATAATCATCCAAATGTTCCTGGGGGCAACGGGTGTATGACGATGCCAGAAAAAAAAAGGTACAATACAGTCAGCAATCAAACCTATTGCAAAAGGTATAATGACGGCACATGTAACCCAAGTCTCAATCGATTTGGGAAAGTTTTTATATTTTAAGCTTTTGCTGAACAGTATTCTGACGAAACTGATAGTCATCAAAATCATCGTAGGTATTCCGCCTATCAGTACAAATGTATGATTATAGGAAACAATATCACCCATTTTTATGATAGATAAAAAATCAGTCATTACGTATCCAAAGAATTGTGTGTCAAGAATCCAAAGGAAAAAAGCAATGACAAGAATAGCTATCAAGCGCATATAGATATTATTCATATCATTTCCTTAAAAAGAGTAAAGGTATGGTGAATTGAAATCATAATATTCAATTGTATGTTTGTGATGAAAAATATAATCTCGCAATTTTTCTTTTAATGAATCTGACAATCCTGCGTTTTCATCAAGAGAGTTTAATTTTGCATTAAGAACGAATCCTGATATAACGATGCAGACAGTAGTAAAGAGTATTGGTGCACTAAATAATATCGCTATCCCGCCAATTACCCCAATCACTACCCCCGACACCACCGCCTTTGCGGCATCCATTGAGATATCTACCAAAAAATCCACCAGATCATAATCGGACTTAAAAATCAGTTCAATTGCCCGCCAGGCAAGTGAGAAGTAGATGCAATATTTAACACCATTTCGGATATTGTTATAAAGCCCACGTTTACCCAATGCCATTTCCAGCATCTGTGGATGGCTTGCCCCGTAGCGGGTTCCGTTAAGAATCCGGCGCAGGGCAGGATATCCAGTAATTTTGATATAGGTTTTACCGCCGACTTTGTATTCAATGGCTTGAATGCGGATTGCCCTGAAATTAAAGACCAGCTCTTGTGCGGAATTGTAATAGGTGGTGAGCTTAGAGAGACTGCGGAAGCCATCCAGGCCATCTTTGATATTACCTGGTGCTGCACGGTAGGAAAAAAATTTATCCACTCCGCCCATTAAATCGTCCATCACCTGCTGTGCTTCTTCGGGCGTGAGCAGCAAGATGTGATGGCTTTGTGTGATAAATGAGCCGTCCATAAAGGCCATATCGCGCTGTACAGGGTTCATGGTATGCCAGCTACTAAAATCACTTGCCTGCGGTCGTTCGTCCCGAAACCTGAGTGAGTTGCCATTTAACATGGAGTTACGTTTATGCATGATTTTTCCTTATCAAGAGATGTCTGGTGTCAGAAAGTACGTTCACTCCATAAACTATAAGCGCTGGTACTTGCCATGCAGTGTTCCCAACTAATCGATTCATAAATAAAGGAAACGCGTTCTTGTGCTTCGTTTCCGTTTTCAATAATATTGTGAGGAACTATTAATTTAATGTTTGATATATGTGCTTTGAATAATTTTATTTTATAATAGACCTCTTGCATTCCTGTAGGGGTGGTGCGATAGAGGAATATTTCGCACTCCAGCGTTTCGTTATCGTTGATCGCTTTGTTCAGCAAAGGGGACGAACGATCAACGGGTTTGATGATCTGAAGTTCGTGATGATTAACGTTCTGCTGACGCGTTGTTTCATGCTCCAGACCATAAATCATAATTTGATTGATATGATTCGTCTGATATTTATTTCCTATAGAGTTTCTGGAGCTGCAACTTGTAGATATGTCCCCTTGCAGTTCGCCTTTAAGTATAATCCACGATAAATTTGACATATTATTCTCTTTTGAAATATTTGTGTTGTAAATGTATTAGAGATGCTATTATTTCAGTGTGCTCTTGGGTTTTTATTATTTCAATAGATTTGTTTTTATTAATGGAGATGGTTTTAGTTATTGCTGTAATAACTTTCCCTGATACAGGGTTTTTCATCCTAAAATTAAATTTACGATATTTTAATAAAAGATCATGAGTATCGGATAAAGTAGGACCTAAGAAGTTAACCAACCTGTAGACCGTATTAAAGATAAAAAGTGGCGGCGATCACACTTTTATGCTCATCCCCACTACTCCTCCCTGCCTAATCCCGGGTGGGATGAGGAAGGTCAACATCGAGCCAGGCAAACTAACGATAACGTTGTTTTATTACCTGAGGATTCGGAATTTCTATGTCACAGCCTACCTTCAACAAAGATCACTTTCAGGCTGCCCTGATGCGTCAGTGGCAGCGTTTCGGTTTACTGTCGGCTCATGAGATGACATCTCGCCAGTGGTGGCAGGCCGTTAGCGGCGCACTGGCTGAATTGCTCAGCGCGCAACCTGCGGCGAAACCGGCTAAAAACCAGCGTCATGTTAACTACATCTCGATGGAATTCCTGATTGGCCGCCTGACCGGGAACAACCTGTTGAATCTGGGCTGGTATCAGGCGGTGAGCGATGTGCTGAAAACGCACGACGTCAACCTGACCGACCTGCTGGAGGAAGAGGTTGATCCTGCGCTGGGCAACGGTGGTTTAGGGCGTCTGGCGGCATGTTTCCTGGACTCTATGGCGACGGTAGGCCAGTCCGCAACGGGCTATGGCCTGAACTACCAGTATGGGCTGTTCCGTCAGTCTTTTGTCGATGGGCAACAGATGGAAGCGCCGGATGACTGGCATCGCGGTAGCTACCCGTGGTTCCGTCACAATGAACAGCTTGATGTTCAGGTCGGTATTGGCGGTAAAGTGACGAAGGACGGGCGTTGGGAACCGGGTTTTGTGATCACCGGGCAGGCGTGGGACTTGCCGGTGCTTGGCTACCGGAACGGCGTCGCACAGCCGCTGCGTTTGTGGCAGGCCGCGCATGCGCATCCGTTTAACCTGACCAAATTCAACGACGGCGATTTCCTGCGCGCGGAGCAGCAGGGGATCGACGCGGAAAAACTGACGAAAGTCCTCTATCCGAACGACAACCACACCGCAGGCAAAAAGCTGCGCCTGATGCAGCAGTATTTCCAGTGCGCCTGCTCGGTAGCGGATATTCTGCGCCGTCACCACCTGGCGGGGCGCAAACTGCATGAGCTGGCGGAGTATGAGGTCATTCAACTCAACGATACTCACCCGACCATCGCTATCCCTGAACTGCTGCGCGTGCTGCTCGATGAGCACCAGCTAAGCTGGGACGACGCCTGGGCCATCACCAGTAAAACGTTCGCCTACACCAACCATACGCTGATGCCGGAAGCGCTGGAGTGCTGGGATGAGAAACTGGTGAAAGCGCTGCTGCCGCGCCATATGCAGATCATCAAAGAGATTAATGACCGCTTTAAGAAACAGGTTGATAAAACCTGGCCGGGCGATAAGCAGGTGTGGGCGAAGCTGGCGGTAGTGCACGACAAGCAGGTGCGGATGGCCAATATGTGCGTGGTCAGCGGCTTTGCGGTCAACGGCGTTGCGGCGCTGCACTCCGATCTGGTGGTGAAGGATCTGTTCCCGGAATACCACCAGCTGTGGCCGAACAAATTCCACAACGTGACCAACGGCATTACGCCGCGTCGCTGGATCAAACAGTGCAACCCGGCACTTGCGGCGCTGCTGGATAAGTCGTTGAAGAAAGAGTGGGCTAACGACCTCGATCAGCTGATCAACCTGGAGAAATTCGCCGACGACGCGGCGTTCCGCAAAACGTATCGTGAGATTAAACAGGCGAATAAAGTCCGCCTGGCCGAATTTGTGAAAATGCGCACCGGGATTGAAATCAACCCGCAGGCGATTTTCGATATCCAGATTAAGCGCCTGCACGAATATAAGCGCCAGCACCTGAACCTGCTGCATATTCTGGCTCTGTACAAAGAGATCCGCGAAAATCCGAAAGCAGACCGCGTGCCGCGCGTGTTCCTGTTTGGCGCAAAAGCGGCGCCGGGCTACTATCTGGCGAAAAACATCATCTTCGCCATTAACAAGGTGGCGGAAACCATCAACAACGACCCGAAAGTCGGCGATAAGCTGAAAGTGGTCTTCCTGCCGGACTACTGTGTTTCGGCGGCGGAAATGCTGATCCCGGCGGCGGACGTCTCTGAGCAGATCTCTACTGCCGGTAAAGAAGCCTCCGGCACCGGCAATATGAAGCTGGCGTTGAACGGCGCGCTGACGGTCGGTACGCTGGATGGGGCGAACGTTGAGATCGCCGAACAGGTCGGGGACGAGAACATCTTTATCTTTGGTCATACCGTGGAAGAGGTGAAACGGCTGAAGGCCAAGGGCTACGACCCGGTGAAATGGCGTAAGAAAGACAAAGTGCTGGACGCGGTGCTGAAGGAGCTGGAAAGCGGCAAATACAGCAACGGCGACAAGCACGCTTTTGATCAGATGCTGCACAGCATTGGCAAACAGGGGGGCGATCCGTACCTGGTGATGGCGGACTTTGCCGCCTACGTTGCGGCACAAAAGCAGGTGGACGTGCTGTATCGCGACCAGGATGCCTGGACCCGGGCGACGATCCTGAACACCGCGCGTTGCGGGATGTTCAGCTCGGATCGCTCCATCCGCGATTATCAGGCTCGTATCTGGCAGGCAAAACGCTAAGGAAGCGCCATGGAACGCAAACGTCTGGATAATGCCGCGCTGGCGGCGGGGATCAGCCCCAATTACATCAATGCCCACGGTAAACCGCAGTCGATTGGCGCCGAAACCAAACGGCGTTTGCTTGATGCGATGCACCGCGCCACCGCCGCCACGAAGGTGGCGGTAACGCCAGTGCCGAATGTGATGGTGTATACCGCAGGCAAGAAGATGCCGCTGGCGGTAGAAGGCAGCGGCGATTTTAGCTGGCTGCTGACCACCGAGGAGGGCGTACAGCACAAGGGGCACGCCACCGGCGGTAAAGCCTTTACGCTTCCGGCAAAGCTGCCGGAGGGGTATCACACGCTGACCCTGACTCAGGGCGAACAGCGCACGCACTGCCGGATCATCGTGGCGCCGAAACGCTGCTATGAGCCGCAGGCGCTGCTGACCGGACAGAAGCTGTGGGGAGCGTGCGTTCAGCTTTATACCCTGCGTTCGGAAAAAAACTGGGGGATTGGCGACTTTGGCGATCTCCAGTCGATGCTGACGGATGTTGCGAAACGCGGCGGCGCATTTATTGGCCTGAACCCGATTCACGCCCTCTACCCGGCAAACCCGGAGAGCGCCAGCCCGTACAGCCCCTCATCCCGCCGTTGGGTGAATGTCATTTATATCGACGTGAATGCCGTTGACGATTTCCGGTTGAGCAAAGAGGCGCAGGCCTGGTGGAACATGCCGACGACGCAACAGACATTGCAGCGCGCACGGGACGCCGAATGGGTTGATTATTCTGCTGTTACCGCGCTGAAAATGACCGCCCTGCGGATGGCATGGAAAGGTTTTGCGCTTCGTGATGACGAACAGATGGCGGCGTTTCGCCACTTTGTCGCCCAGGAAGGCGACAGCCTGTACTGGCAGGCGGCATTTGACGCGCTGCACGCGTATCAGGTGAAGGAAGATGAGTTGCGCTGGGGCTGGCCGGTCTGGCCGGAAGCGTATCAGTCAGTGAACTCGCCGGAAGTGAAACAGTTCTGTGAAGATCACCGCGATGAGGTGGACTTTTACCTCTGGTTACAGTGGCTGGCGTATACCCAGTTTGCCGCCTGTTGGGCGGTATGCCAGGGTTATGATATGCCGATTGGCCTGTATCGCGATCTGGCAGTAGGGGTTGCGGAGGGCGGGGCGGAAACCTGGTGCGACCGTGAGCTGTATTGCCTGAAAGCGTCGGTGGGCGCGCCGCCGGATATCCTCGGCCCGCTGGGGCAGAACTGGGGACTGCCGCCGATGGACCCGCACATCATCGCCGCCCGCGCCTATGAGCCGTTTATTGAACTGCTGCGCGCCAATATGCAGAACTGCGGCGCTTTGCGTATCGATCATGTTATGTCGATGCTGCGTCTGTGGTGGATTCCTTACGGTGAAACGGCGGATCACGGGGCGTATGTGCATTACCCGGTGGACGCCCTGCTCTCTATTCTGGCGCTGGAAAGTAAACGTCATCGCTGCATGGTGATTGGCGAAGATCTGGGGACGGTGCCGGTGGAAATCGTGGGTAAACTGCGCGACAGCGGCGTTTACTCGTATAAAGTGCTCTATTTCGAGAATGATCATGAGAAGAACTTCCGCGCGCCGAAAGCGTACCCGGAACAATCAATGGCAGTCGCGACGACGCATGACCTTCCTACGCTGCGTGGCTACTGGGACAGCGGCGACCTGACGCTCGGCAAAACGCTGGGGCTTTACCCGGATGAAGTGATATTGCGTGGGCTGTATCAGGATCGTGAGCTGGCGAAGCAGGGTCTGCTGGACGCGCTGCACAAATACGGTTGCCTGCCGAAACGCGCCGGACATAAGGCGTCGCTGATGTCGATGACGCCGATCCTCAACCGTGGAATGCAGCGTTACATTGCGGACAGCCATAGCGCATTGCTGGGGTTGCAGCCGGAAGACTGGCTGGACATGGCGGAGCCGGTCAATATTCCAGGCACCAGCGACCAGTACAAGAACTGGCGGCGCAAGCTGTCCACGACGCTTGAGAAGATGTTTGCCGATGACAAGGTGAATAAACTGCTTAAAGATTTGGACAAGCGGCGAAAAGCGGCCGCGAAGAAGAAGTAAAAAAAGCCGGGAAATTCCCGGCTTTTTTATGGTGACAACACGTAGGCCTGATAAGCGCTGCGCCATCAGGCGATTCTGGCGCACATTGCCGGATGGCGGCTTTGCCTTATCCGGCCTACAAATCGTCTCGGTTACACCACCATTCCCAGCAGCAGACACCCAATCAGGCCGCAGACGGAGATAATGGTTTCCAGCATTGACCAGGACTTGATGGTTTCGCCGATGGTCAGGTTGAAATACTCTTTGAACAGCCAGAAGCCAGGATCGTTTACGTGAGAGAAAATGACGCTACCGGAACCGACGGCGATAACCATCAGCTCAGGGCTTACGCCCGTCGTCGCAATCAGCGGCGCCACGATACCACCCGCGGTAATTGCGGCCACGGTGGCAGAACCGAGCGCGATACGCAGTACGGCTGCGATGGACCACGCCATGAACAGCGGAGAAACGTTGGTTTCGTTCATCATGGACGCGATGTATTTGTCTACGCCGCTATCAACCAGTACCTGCTTGAATGCGCCGCCGCCGCCGATGATCAGCAGCATCATCGCGATGATTTTGATTGAGGAACCCAGCGTGTCGTTAATCTGATCCATTGAGCGGCCACGGTTCAGACCGAACGTGAACATCGCAATCAGTACCGCAATCAGCGTTGCCATTACCGGGTCGCCAAAGAACTCAGCAACCGGCAGGAAGGCATGGCCTTTTGGCAGCACCATTTCTGCAACGGCGCGCATGGCCATTAAAATAACCGGCACCAGAGAAGTCCAGACGCTGACGCCAAAGCCAGGCATCTCTTCTTCAGTAAAGTTTTTTGCGCTGTACAGACCTTCCGGGATCGGCTTATCGATGCCTTTCAGGAAGCGGGCAAATACCGGGCCTGCGAGAATTACGGTCGGGATAGCCAGAATCGTACCGAACAGCAGGGTTTTACCCATATCGGCGTGGAAGATCGTGGCGATGGCGGTCGGGCCTGGGTGCGGAGGCAGGAAGCCGTGGGTAACGGACAGCGCTGCCGCCATCGGTACGCCGACATACAGCAAAGGAATGCTGGCCGCCGCTGCGATGGTGAATACCAGCGGCAGCATCAGCACGAAGCCCACTTCATAGAACAGTGCGAAACCTACCGTGAAGCCGGTTAATACCACTGCCCACTGGATGTGTTTTTTACCAAATTTGGCAATCAGCGTGGTCGCGATGCGCTGTGCGCCGCCGCAGTCTGCCAGCATTTTGCCCAGCATGGCGCCGAAACCCATAATCAGGGCGAGGCTACCAAGAGTACCACCAACACCAGCTTTAATAGAGCCAATGACTTTATCCAGCGGCATTCCTTGCATCAATCCAACAGCAAGTGCCACCAGGACGAGAGCGATGAAACCGTTCATTTTGAAGCGGATCATCAGGAGTAATAACAAAATTACACCGATAGCGACGATGACTAATGGCATGATTTACCTGGCCTTTCATTTGTTATGGGTAACGTCGGTGTGTCGACGAAAAATTCCGCTTGTCCCAACCGGGAACAGAAGCGTAACGGCACCAACACTGATTGACTTTAACACTATCTGGTTTAGTCGGCTGTTATGGGGATGTTTGGTGCCCATATGAATGATACGGGTAACATATAGCGATTGAGAATCACCCTGGCAGGCAAAATTTAAATTATGAGAGGCAGGTCATGTTATCGAAGGGGAAAAGCGGAAGATATCATCACGCCGGATGGCGGCGTAAACGCCTTATCCGGCCTACGGGATACACATTGCAGGCCCGGTAAGCGACGCGCCACCGGGCAAAACGCCGGATGGCGGCGTAAACGCCTTATCCGGCCTACGGGATACACATTGTAGGCCCGGTAAGCGACGCGCCACCGGGCAAAACGCCGGATGGCGGCGTAAACGCCTTATCCGGCCTACGGGATACGCATTGCAGGCCCGGTAAGCGGCGCGCCACCGGGCAGAATCTTAGTAGTAAGAGTGCTCGCCGCGCTGGTGTTCGGTCAGATCGCGAACGCCTTTCAGCTCAGGGAATTCATTCAGCAGCTGCTTCTCGATCCCTTCTTTCAGGGTCACATCGACCATCGAGCAACCGTTACAGCCGCCGCCAAACTGCAAAATGGCGTAGCCTTCGTCGGTGATCTCCATCAGAGAGACGCGACCGCCGTGACCGGCAAGCTGCGGGTTGATCTGCGATTGCAGCATGTACTCCACACGTTCCATCAGCGGCGCATCATCAGCAACCTTACGCATTTTGGCGTTTGGCGCTTTCAGCGTCAGCTGAGAACCCAGCTGATCGGTGACGAAATCGATCTCGGCATCTTCCAGATACGGCGCGCTCAGTTCATCAACATAAGCGGTCAGCAGGTCAAATTTCAGGGCAGTGTCGCTTGCTTCCACGGCGTCCGGCGGACAATAAGAAACGCCGCATTCAGCGTTAGGCGTACCGGGATTGATCACAAATACACGGATTTGTGTCCCTTCTTCCTGATTTGCCAGCAGTTTGGCAAAGTGCGCTTGTGCAGCATCGGAAATATGGATCATAGTAATGGCCTAATAGTTGACTATTTTACTTGGTTATAATACGCCCATCATCGAGGCTCTACAAGGTTCGACACAGGCACCATACCTGGACAGTCGCCGCGCCGTTGCGCAAAAGCAGCTGCGCGATCTCCGCGACGGTACTTCCGGTAGTGACGACATCATCCACAATGACCATATGGAGTCCCTGTACCGGCAATTCAAGGCGAAACGCATTTTTCAGGTTATGTTTGCGCAATCGGGCGCTGAGATGGTGCTGAGTGGCGGTGGCGCGAAGGCGCGTGACGCTTCGGCTGTCCCAGCCGCAGCCCAGCCAGCGCGCCAGGGGGCGACACAGCAGATCGCTTTGGTTAAATCCCCTGCACCAGTGGCGGCGCTGCCAGAGCGGCACGCTGACTAAGCGATCCGGTAGCGGAAGCGTCGATGCGCGGTGCGCGTGTAAGACTTCCAGCAACAGCAGGCGTGAAAGGGCGGCGGCGACGTCGCTGCGGCGAGAGAATTTTAGCTGGTGGATAAGTAAACTCAGCGGCGGTACGTAGTCGCTGACCGTCACCAGACGCTGCCACGGCGGGGGTTTTTGCAGACAACGCCCGCAGGGAATGGCGGCGTGCGCAGCGGGTAATCCACACTGTGGGCACAGGCTGACGCGGCGACGCGCCGCTCTCGTGCAAACCGAACAAATCCCCCAGTGACTCAACGCCAGCGGCATTCGGCATAGCCAGCATAATCCCGGTACTGTTAGCATATGTTCATCCTTGTTAGCCAAAAGAGAACAGTAACTGATGAATGACATCTGGTGGCAGACTGAAGGTCAGGGAAATTGCCATCTTGTGCTGCTGCACGGATGGGGACTGAATGCGGAAGTGTGGAATTGCATTCGTGAGGAACTCAGCGCGCATTTCACGCTGCATCTTGTCGATTTACCCGGATTTGGCCGCAGCCAGGGTTTTGGCGCGATGTCGCTGGAGCAGATGGCGGAGCATGTGCTGAAACAGGCGCCTGATAAAGCCGTCTGGCTTGGCTGGAGTCTGGGAGGGCTGGTGGCGAGCCAGGTGGCGTTAACTCATCCTGAACGCGTTCAGGCGCTGGTGACCGTCGCGTCATCGCCCTGTTTCAGCGCTCGCGAAGCGTGGCCGGGTATTAAGCCGGATATCCTGGCGGGATTTCAACAGCAGCTCAGCGAAGATTTCCAGCGTACGGTGGAACGTTTTCTGGCGCTGCAAACGTTGGGCACCGAAACCGCGCGTCAGGATGCCCGCACGCTGAAAAGTGCCGTGCTGGCGTTGCCGATGCCGGAGGTTGCGGTGCTGAACGGTGGGCTGGAGATATTGAAAACGGCCGACCTGCGCGAGCCGCTTAAATCGCTGACCATGCCGTTCCTGCGTCTGTATGGTTATCTGGATGGTCTGGTGCCGCGCAAAGTCGTGCCGATGCTGGATGCCGCATGGCCTGAGAGTGAATCGCAGGTGTTTGCAAAGGCCGCCCATGCGCCGTTTATTTCGCATCCCGGCGAATTTTGTCAGGCGTTGATGGCGTTAAAGCAGAAGATATAATTATTGTCTATGCAGTGCCGGATAGCGGCGTAAATGCCTTATCCGGCCTACATGTTAGCTACCGTTCGCCATCCGGCAGAACGTTAACGCAGCGTCCACCACTCCCGGAGACAGGCTTTTCCTTCCGGGCAGCTTTTGCAGCTACCGGACAGACAGCCGTCGGGATCTTCCTGAATCCGCACGGCCCTGCCCATATTCTCCAGCTGATTCAGCATCGCGTCGATCATCGGCTGCGGCGTATGCAGCGTGCGGCTAATCTGCATTGCCTCCATACGCCCCTGCAAAGCCAGTAAATCACGAACCTGAATAAGTGACGCCATTGTTCTCAACCTTAGTGACAGTTACCGGCAGGGCTTGCGCAGCAGGCGCTGGCCGTTTTACGCGTCGCCAGCAGTTCGATATCCACCCGGCTGCGAGCGCGCCGTAACAGCCCCAGCACCACGATGTTAAACAGGATGACCGCCAGAATGCAGACCAGGCTATAGGTCGGATGCTGGCTAAAGCTTGCAACCTGATAGAACAGGGTAGACAGCGAGTAGGCGATATTCAGCCCCCACAGAATCGAGAAGCTCATCCAGCCGCGGCTGGACTCACGCGCGATAGCCCCCATCACCGAGATGCACGGTACATACAGCAGAACGAAAATCAGATAGCTGTATGCGGCAGCGGCGCTGCCAAACTTCGCATCCATCACGCCCATCGCCCCGGTCGCCATTTCACCGTCGCCTTTGCTGGCTTCGATTGGGTTAGCCAGTACGCTAAGGCTGAAGGTGTCTTTCAGGCTTTGCCAGGTTTCATCGACCGCGCCCAGCAGCTCGTCGCCGAGATGGAAGTCAGCCGGATTAAACTCTTCTTCCTGAATATTTTCAGCGGTATAGAGGGTGTTCAGCGTCCCTACCACCACCTCTTTCGCCATTGCGCCGGTGAACAGGCCAACGGTCGCCTGCCAGTTATCTTCATGAACGCCAATCGGTTTAAAGACAGGCGTAATCACGCGGCTGATGGACGCGAGCGCAGAGTCGTTGATGTTATCGACGATTTTTCCGCTCAGGGAGAAGCTGTTAAACGCGCTGAGGAAAATACTGACGATGATGATGACCTTACCGGCACGCAGCACAAAGCCTTTCAGGCGTTGCCAGGTCTGGATCACCAGGCTTTTGATGTGCGGCACATGGTAGACCGGCAGTTCCATCACGAACGGAGAGGCTTCGCCGCGCATAATCGTGTGTTTAAGCATCAGGCCGGTCAGTACCGCCATCACGATACCCAATACATACAGCGAGAAAACCGCCAGCGCGCCGTTTTGCCCAAAGAACGCGGCGGCAAACACGGCGAAAATCGCCAGACGTGCGCCGCAGGACATAAACGGCGCCATCATAATAGTCATCAGACGTTCACGCGGCGCGTCCAGGGTACGGGCGCCCATCACGGACGGGACGTTACAGCCAAAGCCGACAATCAGCGGCACGAACGATTTACCCGGCAGCCCCAGCGCCTGCATCAGACGGTCCATAACGAACGCCGCGCGCGCCATGTAGCCGGAGTCCTCCAGGAAAGAGAGGAACAGGTACATCATGCCGATCTGCGGCACCAGCGGCAGAACGGTATTGATACCGCCGCCCAGCCCCTGCGCGAGGAAAATGGTGAGCCAGTCCGGGAAGTGCAGCGTGTAGCCGATCCACTGGATGCCGTGAATAAAGAGCGCCACGGAACCCACGTCGAACAGCGGTTGCAGCGCGCCGCCAATGTTAATGGCGAGCAGGAACATCAGGTACATGACGAACAGGAAAATCGGCAACCCGAGGAAACGGTTCAGGATGACCTTATCTACCGCTGCGGTGAAACGGCTGGGTTCCGCCGTCAGGGTGTTGCTGACCACGTCGCAAATCGCGGCGATGCACTGATAACGCGCATCGGCGATGTGCAGCGCCGGGTCATCCATCTCTTTGCTCAGGCGAGTGAGCGACGCCTCAAGGTTTTGCGCGGCATTACCGGCGTAAACGCGGCTGTAGATATCGCCTTCCAGCATCTGCAAGCCCAGCCAGCGGCGCTGTTGCGCCGGCATATCCGCCGCCATGACGTCGGCCAGCGATTCGGCCTCGCGCAGCAACGGCCGGGCATAATGTACCAGCTCAACGTTTTCGTTTTCTTTATAGCGATCGATAGCCAGTTTCAGGGCTTCAATCCCACGGCCACGTGTGGAAACCAATGGCACAACCGGGCAACCAAGGCGTGCGGACAGCGCGTCGATATCAATGCGAACCTGCTGTTTCTCCGCGATGTCGAGCATGTTGAGCGCCACAATGCAGGGAATGCCCAGCTCAAGCAGTTGCAGCGTCAGGTAGAGGTTGCGCTCAAGGTTAGAGGCATCCACCACGTTGATCAGCAGGTCTGCGTCGCCGCTCAGAATGTAATGGCAGGCGATTTGTTCATCGAGGGAAGTTTGTGACGAAATGGTGGTCAGTGAATAGGTGCCGGGTAAATCGACCAGCGTGACCTGATGGTCGGTTGTTGCGAACTGACCTTCTTTGCGTTCAACGGTAACACCCGCCCAGTTCCCCACACGCTGACGCGCGCCGGTGAGCTGGTTAAATAATGTTGTCTTGCCGGAATTTGGATTACCAATTAAACCAATGGTTAATTTTTTCATTTTTATAGACTCACCGAATTAACAGGAAACCGCTTCCACTTCTAATAACGCCAGATCTTTCTTACGTAATACCAGGCTCACGCGGCGAGTTTCGATATGAATAGGATCGCCTAATGGGGCGACGCGCACTACGTTAAATGAAGAACCTGGCAACATGCCGAGTGAAAGCAGTTTCTGACGATATGCCGGGCTGATTTCATGGGAAAAGCCGGTAATTTTCCACGCCGTGTCTGGAATGAATTGCATAGGGGGCCTACTTGTTTCTCGCTAACTGGACGTATACCTCATGCGCGCTCAGAAGGCGGCATAAGACCAGATGATTAGCCAACGAAAGAAAGATTAAATAATCAACAAGACAATGATAATGAGAATGGTTTTTATCATCAATGATTAAAATGTGACGGAATGTAGAAATGGATAATAAATTGAGTCAGTTTTGACATGGCTCAACATTTATTCGTCTTAAAAAGAACGTGTTGATTTAAACATTATTCAGCGTTGCTAATGTTTAATTAAGGTTTCATCTGTTAATGAATTGATAATTACCAGTGCTGGCAACAGGCGGGTAATGAATTAAGCAATTTAATTCGTAAGATTTAATTGTTAATTTCAAATATAACGGCCGGATGGCGGTATAGATACCTCATCCGGCCTACAAGCATAAGGCTTGATTAGCGTTTTTTACCCATTGCGGCCGCCAGCGCGTCCATCATGGCGCTGTTGCCCGCAGGCTGCGCGTCACGACCACGCGGCTTCGCCGCTTTTGCCGCCGGGCGGTTGCCCTGGGCGCGATCGTTGCCGCCGCCGCCGCGACGGGCGTTGGTTTCACCCGGCTGCTCGTCCAGACGCATGGTCAGCGCGATGCGCTTACGTTGCAGGTCAACCTCCAGCACTTTCACCTTCACGATGTCGCCCGCTTTCACCACGGAGTGTGGATCTTCGACGAACTTATTCGACAGGGAAGAGATGTGCACCAGACCGTCCTGATGTACGCCGATATCCACAAACGCGCCAAAGTTGGTGACGTTGGTTACGGCGCCTTCCAGAATCATGCCCGGTTGCAGATCGTTCATGGTTTCTACGCCATCAGCAAACTGCGCGGTTTTGAACTCTGGACGCGGGTCGCGGCCCGGTTTTTCCAGCTCTTTGATGATGTCGGTAACGGTTGGCACGCCGAATTTGTCGTCGGTGAAATCCACCGCTTTCAAATTGCGTAGCTCGCTGCTGTTGCCCATCAGCGCTTTCAGCGCCTGTTGGGTGGCGGCAAGAATACGCTCGACCACCGGGTAGGCTTCCGGGTGAACGGTAGAGGCATCCAGCGGGTTATCGCCGTGGTTGATGCGCAGGAAGCCCGCGCACTGTTCAAAGGCTTTCGGCCCCAGACGGCTCACTTTCAGCAACTGCTGGCGGTTCTGGAACTGACCGTTTTCATCACGCCAGGCGACGATATTCTGCGCCATCATGCGCGTTAAGCCTGCCACGCGGGTCAGCAACGGTACGGACGCGGTATTGAGATCGACGCCGACGGCGTTTACGCAGTCTTCCACAACGGCATCCAGCTTACGGGCAAGCTGGGTCTGGCTGACGTCGTGCTGATACTGGCCGACGCCGATGGATTTCGGATCGATTTTCACCAGCTCCGCCAGCGGGTCTTGCAGACGACGGGCGATAGAGACTGCGCCGCGCAGCGAAACGTCCAGATCCGGGAACTCCAGCGCCGCCAGCTCGGAAGCGGAATACACCGATGCTCCGGCTTCGCTGACGATCACTTTCTGCGCCGTCACTTTCGGGAACTGTTTCTGCACGTCGAGGAAGAAGCGCTCGGTTTCGCGCGATGCCGTGCCGTTACCAATCGCCACCAGCTCAACGTTGTGTTTTTCGCACAGTGCGGCAACCGCCACCGCGGCTTTAGCCGCCTGACCGGTATGTGGATAAATAGTGTCGGTGGCGACCAGTTTACCGGTGCCGTCCACTACGGCGACCTTCACGCCGGTACGCAGACCCGGATCGAGGCCCATAGTCGCGCGCAGGCCAGCAGGCGCCGCCATCAGCAGATCGTGGAGATTGCGGGCAAAGACGTTAATGGCTTCATCTTCCGCGCGTTCACGCACGGTGCCCATCAGTTCGGTTTCGAGATGCATCAGGACTTTGATGCGCCATGTCCAGCTCACCACGCCTTTGCGCCAGCTATCCGCCGGAGCGTTGTTCAGACGCAGGCCGAGGTGATCCTGGATGATCTGCTCGCAGTGGCTCTCTTTGGGCGGCTCATCGAATTGCGGGTCGGCATTCAGCGACAGTTGCAGCACGCCTTCGTTGCGGCCACGGAACATCGCCAGCGCACGGTGTGAAGGGACGGTGGCGATCGGTTCGTGATGATCGAAATAATCACGGAATTTCGCCCCTTCCTCCTCTTTGCCGCTCACGACGGTCGCGACCAGATGGGCGTTCTTCCACAGATAATCGCGCACTTTCGCCAGCAGCGCCGCGTCTTCGGCAAAACGCTCCATCAGAATATAGCGCGCGCCATCAAGGGCCGCTTTGGCGTCCGCCACGCCGTTGTCAGCGTCGATGTATTTTGCCGCTTCCGTTTCCGGGGTGTGGGAGGGGTCTGTCCACAGCAGGTCAGCCAGCGGTTCAAGTCCGGCTTCGATGGCGATTTGCCCGCGCGTGCGACGCTTGGGTTTGTAGGGCAGGTAGAGGTCTTCGAGTTCGGTCTTACTTAACGTGCCGTTGATGGCGTTAGCCAGCTCATCGGTCAGCTTGCCTTGCTCGGAAATGGACTTGAGAATGGCCTGACGTCTGTCTTCCAGTTCACGCAGATATCCCAGACGGGTCTCCAGATTACGCAACTGCGTGTCATCCAGCCCGCCGGTGATCTCCTTACGATAACGTGCGATAAACGGCACGGTATTCCCTTCGTCAAGCAGGCGAACGGCAGCGTCTACCTGTTCGGCGCGTGCCTGAATTTCACCTGCGATAATGCGGCAGAAAGAATCATTCATCATGGATTTAGTTTCATCTGAGTAAAAAATCAGGGGATAGTTATACGGATTGACTGGCAAAATTGCCAGTCATCAGCGGGGGCTTCGGATTGTTCCGGCGCTATTTTACGTATTCGATCTCATTAACGTACCAGCTGGCCTCGCCGGCGGGCGTGTGTACTACCGCGAGATCGCCCACTTCTTTTTTCAGCAACGCCCGCGCCATAGGCGAGTCGATGGAGATGTAATCCTTACGACCGAAAATTTCATCGTAGCCGACGATGCGAAAGCGGCGGATATCGCCCTCATCGTTTTCGATCTCCACCCACGCGCCGAAGAACACTTTGCCTTCCTGCTGCGGGGAATAATCGACGATTTTCAGGTTTTCCATGCATTTGGTCAGATAACGAACACGACGGTCGATCTCACGCAGGCGCTTTTTATTATACTGATAGTCGGCATTTTCGCTGCGGTCCCCAAGACTCGCAGCCCAGGTCACTTTTTTGGTGACTTCCGGGCGCTCTTCCCGCCAGAGATAATTCAGCTCGTGTTTGAGTTTTTCGTACCCTTCCCGGGTAATCAGGGGCGTTTTCATCTCGTTGATTTACCTTTGACTATTTGGCGATGCGCACAATACGTATTACGTGATCGCCGCAGCAGAATAAATAATGTGTCGCAAGATTAATTGTATACTTAAGCTGCTGTTAAATATGCTTTGTAACAATTTAGCCTGGAATTTATACCAGAATTCGCTGGTGACGAACGTAAGCTTTTTTAAGAATACACACATTCAATTGTTGCGAACCTTTGGGAGTAAAACAATGCAAGAGAATTATAAGATTCTGGTGGTGGATGACGATATGCGCCTGCGCGCGCTACTGGAACGTTATCTGACCGAGCAGGGCTTCCAGGTTCGAAGCGTGGCAAACGCCGAGCAAATGGATCGTCTGCTGACCCGTGAGTCCTTCCATCTTATGGTACTGGACCTCATGCTGCCTGGCGAAGACGGCCTGTCAATTTGCCGCCGTCTGCGCAGCCAGAGCAACCCTATGCCGATCATCATGGTGACGGCGAAGGGCGAAGAAGTGGACCGCATTGTGGGTCTGGAGATCGGTGCTGACGACTACATTCCGAAGCCGTTCAACCCGCGTGAACTGCTGGCGCGTATTCGCGCTGTGCTGCGCCGTCAGGCTAACGAACTGCCGGGCGCGCCTTCGCAGGAAGAAGCGGTAATCGCCTTCGGTAAGTTCAAGCTGAACCTCGGCACCCGCGAAATGTTCCGCGAAGACGAACCGATGCCGCTCACCAGCGGTGAATTTGCGGTACTGAAAGCGCTGGTCAGCCACCCGCGCGAACCGCTCTCCCGCGATAAGCTGATGAACCTGGCGCGCGGTCGTGAATACTCTGCGATGGAACGCTCCATCGATGTGCAGATCTCCCGTCTGCGCCGCATGGTGGAAGAAGATCCGGCGCATCCGCGTTACATTCAGACCGTCTGGGGCCTGGGCTACGTCTTTGTACCGGACGGTTCTAAAGCATGAGGCGAATGCGCTTCTCTCCGCGAAGTTCATTTGCCCGCACGCTACTGCTCATCGTCACCTTGCTGTTCGTCAGCCTGGTGACGACTTATCTGGTGGTGCTGAACTTTGCGATTCTGCCGAGCCTCCAGCAGTTTAATAAGGTTCTGGCCTACGAAGTTCGTATGCTGATGACCGATAAGCTGCAACTGGAGGACGGCACGCAACTGGTGGTGCCGCCTGCGTTCCGCCGGGAAATCTATCGTGAGCTGGGGATTTCTCTCTATTCCAACGAGGCTGCCGAAGAGGCCGGGCTGCGTTGGGCGCAACACTATGAATTCTTAAGCCATCAGATGGCGCAGCAGCTGGGCGGCCCGACGGAAGTGCGCGTTGAGGTCAACAAAAGTTCGCCGGTGGTTTGGCTGAAAACCTGGCTGTCGCCCAATATCTGGGTGCGCGTGCCGCTGACGGAAATCCATCAGGGCGATTTCTCCCCGCTGTTCCGCTATACGCTGGCGATTATGCTGCTGGCGATAGGCGGCGCATGGTTGTTTATTCGTATCCAGAACCGACCGCTGGTCGATCTTGAACATGCCGCGTTGCAGGTGGGGAAAGGCATGATTCCACCGCCGCTGCGCGAGTATGGCGCGTCGGAGGTGCGCTCTGTAACCCGCGCCTTCAACCATATGGCGGCGGGCGTGAAGCAACTGGCTGATGACCGTACCTTGCTGATGGCGGGCGTGAGCCACGATTTGCGCACACCGTTGACGCGTATCCGCCTGGCTACCGAAATGATGGGTGAAGAGGACGGCTATCTCGCGGAGTCCATTAATAAGGACATCGAAGAGTGCAATGCCATTATCGAACAATTCATTGATTACCTGCGTACCGGTCAGGAAATGCCGATGGAGATGGCCGATCTGAATGCCGTGTTGGGTGAGGTTATTGCGGCGGAAAGCGGCTACGAGCGGGAAATTGATACCGCGCTGCAACCGGGCAGTATTCAGGTGAAAATGCATCCGTTGTCGATTAAACGCGCGATCGCCAATATGGTGGTCAACGCCGCCCGTTATGGCAATGGCTGGATCAAGGTCAGCAGCGGTACGGAACCGCATCGCGCCTGGTTCCAGGTTGAAGACGATGGGCCAGGCATTAAGCCGGAACAGCGTAAGCACCTGTTCCAGCCGTTTGTGCGTGGCGACAGCGCGCGCAGCACCAGCGGCACCGGGTTGGGGCTGGCGATTGTGCAGCGTATTGTGGATAA
Organism: Citrobacter sp. CK198; assembly: GCF_030333295.1. NCBI lineage: Bacteria > Pseudomonadati > Pseudomonadota > Gammaproteobacteria > Enterobacterales > Enterobacteriaceae > Citrobacter > Citrobacter sp. CK198. The sequence goes on from NZ_JAOWGE010000022.1 coordinate 19,332, forward strand.
CCATAACGGTATGCTGGAGATTGGCTCCAGTGAGCGCGGTGGGCTTTCTATTCGCGCCTGGCTGCCGATTCCGGTCGCTCGCGTACCGGGTTCGACGAAAGACGCATAAGAAAAGGGAGGCGAAATGCCTCCCTTTTTGTTTCTCAGCGCCCGGTGGCGCTACGCTTACCGGGCCTACAATAACGTGTGCTTCGTAGGCCGGATAAGGCGCCGCCGCCATCCGGTATTGCGCTCGGTGGCGCTACGCTTACCGGGCCTACAACAACGTGTGCTCCGTAGGCCAGATAAGGCGCAGCCGCCATCCGGCGTGTTTCTTTACAGCTTCGGCCCGGCGCTGACCAGCGCTTCACCGGCTGGGGTATCGGTGTATTTCTCGAAATTCTCGACAAACAGTTTCGCCAGCGCGGTGGCTTTTTCCTGCCACTGTTCCGGTGACGCGTAGGTGTTACGCGGGTCAAGAATACGTGTCTCTACGCCCGGCAGCTCGGTCGGGATCGCCAGGTCAAACATCGGCAGATTAAAGGTTTCCGCATTATCCAGAGAGCCGTTCAGGATGGCGTCGATAATCGCGCGCGTATCTTTGATGGAAATACGTTTGCCCGTGCCGTTCCAGCCGGTGTTTACCAGATACGCCTGTGCGCCGGATGCCTGCATGCGTTTGACCAGCACTTCAGCGTACTGCGTCGGGTGCAGCGACAGGAACGCCGCGCCGAAGCAGGCAGAGAAGGTTGGCGTCGGTTCGGTAACGCCGCGCTCAGTACCGGCCAGTTTAGCGGTAAAGCCAGACAGGAAGTGGTACTGCGTCTGGTCAGCCGTCAGGCGAGAAACCGGCGGCAGCACGCCGAAAGCGTCGGCAGTCAGGAAGATGACTTTGGTTGCATGGCCCGCTTTTGATACCGGCTTAACGATGTTATCGATGTGATAAATCGGGTAGGAGACGCGGGTGTTCTCGGTTTTGGAACCATCGTCGAAATCGATGGAGCCATCTTCGCGAACGGTGACGTTTTCCAGCAGCGCATCGCGACGGATAGCGTTGTAGATTTCCGGTTCAGCTTCTTTAGACAGCTTGATGGTTTTCGCGTAGCAGCCGCCTTCAAAGTTAAACACGCCGTCGTCATCCCAGCCGTGTTCGTCATCGCCGATCAGACGGCGTTTCGGGTCGGTGGAGAGGGTGGTTTTCCCGGTGCCGGAAAGCCCGAAGAAGACCGCGACGTCGCCTTTCTCGCCCACGTTGGCGGAGCAGTGCATGGAAGCAATGCCTTTCAGCGGCAGCAGGTAGTTCATGACGGAGAACATCCCTTTTTTCATTTCGCCGCCGTACCAGGTGCCGCCAATTAACTGAATGCGTTCAGTCAGGTTGAAGGCCACGAAGTTTTCAGAGTTCAGCCCCTGTTCTTTCCACTGCGGGTTGGTGCATTTCGCGCCGTTCATCACGATAAAGTCTGGTTTGAAATCCACCAGTTCTTCGCCCGCAGGACGGATGAACATGTTTTTGACAAAATGCGCTTGCCAGGCGACTTCCGTGATGAAGCGAACGGAGAGACGAGTATCCGCGTTAGCGCCGCAGAAGGCGTCAACGATGAACAGGCGTTTGCCGGAGAGTTGCTGAGTTACCAGCCCTTTCAGGTGCTGCCAGGTTTCCTGGGACAGCGGTTTGTTGTCGTTCTTGCCTTTGCCTTTGTCGGACCACCAGAGCGTGTCACGTGTGGTGTCGTCACGGACAATGTATTTATCCTTCGGCGAACGTCCGGTAAAGATACCAGTATCAACGGCAACGGCACCCAGATTCGTTAATACGCCGCGCTCGTAACCTTCCAGAGTAGGATCAAGTTCCTCCTGGTACAGCAGGTCGTAGCTGGGGTTGTAAACGATATCCTGAACGTCATTGATACCATAAGCCTTGAGATCTTGCGGGGTTAAGCTGTTAACGCGCATGTCACTACTCCTTAGCCAATATGTATTACCTGAAATTGTAGGGTTTTTTAGGGTTTGTTAACCGCGACGAGGCTCATAGATTTACGTATCTGGACAAAATCACGATTGACCGAAAACGCTGTGACTCCTGTCACGAAGCGGCGCTTATTATGGCAGAGAACCCTTTTTTGTTGTGGAAAATGTTCTTAAAACGTTAAAAATGAGTGTATTCTGCGGGAATGTTGTGAGTGTAATCGCATTCATGTAAGAAATTTACGAAACCCTTACATATAAAATATCGATTCACCACGAAGGAAAAAATGAACAAAAAGTGCGGAATTTTGCGGGGCAGGCCGGATGACGACGCGGATGCGTCTTATCCGACCTGTAAATGAGTAAGCCTGATGAGCGATTCGCCATCAGGCCTTTTACTGGTGATTAATGCACCTGCGGGTCGGCAGGGGAGGCGTTGTTGCGGATTTCCGCAATGTCCATCGCGTTGAACAGATAGTGGCTGCCGCAGTAATCGCAGTGCATATCGATCTCGCCTTCTTCCGCCAGGATGCTGTCCACTTCTTCATCCGGCAGCGTTTTCAGCGCGCCCGCACAGCGTTCACGAGAACAGGTACACTTGAACTCAACGTCCTGCGGGTCGTAGAGCGTGACCTCTTCTTCATGGTACAAACGCCACAACACATCGTTAGCCGGAAGGGTCAGCAACTCTTCGGTTTTGATGGTCCCGGTCAGCGTCGCCAGGTGATCGAAGTCGTCTGCCTGCGCGTTCTGCGCGGGCATTACCTGTAGCAGCATTCCGCCCGCCGCCGGTTTGCCTTCCACCTCGCCAGTGCGGATGAACAGGCGTGTCGGCAACTGTTCGGAACGCAGGAAGTAATCTTCCAGACACGCCGCCAGCGTGTCGCCTTCCAGACCGACCACGCCCTGATAACGCTCGCCTTCTTCCGGCGTAATAGTGATCACCAGATAGCCGTTGCCCACCAGCGTTTTCAGATCCGCGTTTTCCGGCACTTCGCCCTGTACGCGAGCGACGCCGCGCATCTGCTGGTTGTTATTGCCGTTGATCACCGCCAGGCTCAGCGGGCCGTCGCCCTGTAGCTGCACGGTAATGTCACCGGCAAATTTCAGCGTGGCGGTCAGCAGGCTGGTGGCGACCAGCAGCTCGGCCAGCACGGTTTTTACCGGCTGCGGATAGGCGTGGTTTTCGAGGATCTGTTGCAGGGTTTCCGATACGGTCACCAGTTCGCCGCGTACGGCAAAGTTTTCAAACAGATAACGATGTAATTGGTCATGTTGCGGCATAATCATCTCTCTTGCGGGTGACAGTCACTCACTGTCGCCGTGTTTAAATCGTAACAGGTCGCGGCGCTCTTTTTTATCCGGTCGCCTGTCCGGGTGCGGCATGGTTAATGCGTTAAGTTTGCGTGCCTGCGCCATTTTTTCGCGTTTTTCCACGCTCTCCGCTGTTTCTTCATACAGCGTAACGGCTTCGCTTGCCGGACGGCGCTGCTCGGTAATGCCTTTAATGATTACCGTCCGCTCGTCGTTGCCCTGGCGCAGGGTCAGCGTCGCATTCAGCTCGACAATCTTGCCCGGCTTGCTGCGCTGCCCGTTATAGTGCACCTTACCGCCTTCAACCATTTCGCGGGCCAATGCACGGGTTTTATAAAAGCGTGCGGCCCACAGCCATTTATCCAGTCGGACCTCAACAGAGGGCTTTTCTTTCATGGCGTCTCCTTCACATCAGTGAGGGGATCAGTCGGCGGTAATCATTCAACGACGGATGGCGTGCATACTGCTTTTCCGCAATGCCGGAGTCGGGATTGGTCACGCCGAGGCAGTAACGAATGCCGAATTGGGCGGCGGCGTCGAGAATCGGTTCGCTGTCGTCGATAAACAGCGTTTTCTCTGCGCTTATTCCCGTTTCTTCAGCCACTGCGTGCCATAACCGCTGATCCTCTTTGGGATAACCAAATGTGTGGGTGGAAAGTAATAAATCAAGGTGTGATGCCAGACCGGTATGTTCCAGCTTCACCGCCAGGTTATGCGGGTGCGCGTTGGTCAGCAGAATGCGGCGTTTACCGCGGGCTTTTAACGCATCCAGAAACGGCACGGTATCTTCGCGCAGCACGGCGCGCGGCCCCTGTGCCGTCGTCATGGCGCAAATGTCCAGACCCAGCCGCTCGCTCCAGTAATCAAGACAGTACCAGTTTAGCGTATGCTGCACGGCATGATACTGCTGGCGAATATAGTCCTGGGCTTCCTGTGCAGTGATTCCCTGCTGTGCGCCATAGGTTTCCGGCACCAGTTTCTGCCAGAAATAGTTATCGAATGCCAGATCGAGCAGCGTGCCGTCCATGTCCAGCAAAACGGTATCGACGTCCTGCCAGGCAATATCAATATGCATGGGAATTCTCCAGATGAGATTGCCGCCAAATCCTGGCGGCTTTTGCCGGATATGCGCTACAGGGTAGCATACCGTGAGCTGTCAGATGAGGCTTTCCGGGGAGGCGATCAGCTTTGGATTCAGGCAGTTTTCATAATATTCCTGAATTTCCGCCATACGGGTGCGGTTACGCTGATAACGTCTGAACGCCTGAATGCCGTTGTAAGCGGCGCAGCCCAGCATGGTGAGCATCAGCAACGTCGTGCCAAGGTAGCGCCATAAACCGGAACGATCCGGGATGCGGTGCAGGCCGATGTGCTGCGTGCCGTTGGCGTCGGTGTAGACACGGGTGACGATCCCTTCGGCGCTAAACGGCGTTTGCATTAACATCTGCGCCAGGCGCTGGAATGCGCCCCACTGTTCCTGCGCGGGGTAATCGTACAGGGACATCGACGGCCACGGCTGATCAACCAGATCGCTGCCTTCATCGCTGATAATCAGGAAGCCGCCCGGCGCGGGGCTGTTAAGCGCCTGTGCGGCGCGCGCGGTTTCACGGGAGATAAACGGCGCGGTTGAGGTCGTCACCAGGTTATCGAGCGACTCCGCGCTGACAGGGCGCAGCAGAACGTTCACGCCGTCAAGTTTGCCCGCATTCGCGCGTTTGACCAGCGCGGCCCAGTTTTTGCTGTTGCCGAGGTTCACCAGCGCGTTTTTCAGGCGCACGCATTCGTCTTCGGCGGCGCACAGATCGGCGGTCTTTAATACGATGTCGCCGAAATCATCCAGCAATACCATCCCGGACTTTTGAATCGCCGAACGTAGCGACGCGCTAACGCGGGAGTCATCTTCTGGCTTCGGATGCAGCTGGCGGTTGATGGCCTGGGTCAGCGCTGTGGCTTTGTTGACGAGATCGGACTCGGGCAGCGGCAGCGTCCGCGCGTCATTCCAGATGATTTGCGAGCAATCAAACGGCATAAAAGGGGAGTTCGGCTGCGCAGTCCAGCTACCAGACTGATGGATATTACACATGCCTTTGCCGCTCAGATGCAGCGTATCGCCCACGCGAACTCCGGCGTCGTGGAGCTGTTTAACGCTGGTGGCCTCAATGGTTTGCGCACCTTTCATCCACGACAAGGTGAATTTGATCGGCATATCCAGCGGGATCCAAAAGAGCAGCATAAACAGCACCAGCAGCGATCCGCCCGCAATAACGGCGCTACGCAGCCAGTGTTGCAACGGGAAATTTTTCACCTCGTCATGCAGGGAGAGAAAACGCCCTTGCCGCGCGACGTGGCGATCCAGATAGATATCAATATCCGTTTGCTGCCCGAGATCCTGTGCGATATAGGGTTGCCAGTGGGCAGGGTAAATCAGGTCAATAATTCCCAGCGAAATATTGTTGATCTGCTCCTGATCGTTTTCGCCAAACAGCCCCCAGCGACGCGGGGTTCCCCGCAGGCAGTGAATCTCCCGCAGCGAGGTTTTAGATGGCGGTGCGAACAGCCCCCAGAGACCTGCGGCGAGCAGCAGAATTGCGCCGCCCGCAATCCACGGCACGAAGACATCCGGCGTAATTAAGCAACAGAAGAACAGCAGGAATGAGGCCACAATCAGCGATGCTTCGCGCAGCCCCGCGGGGCGGCTGAGCGCATACTCTTCGTGAGTTTCCTGACGAATGTTCAGCAGTTCAATTTGCTCGCTCTCTTCGCCACGAATCGACGCCTGGGTGGAGGAGGTATGCTGTAGCGCATAGCCGCGCGTCTCCTGCATGTACTCCTGCAACGTGTGGCCGTTAAGCGAGATGACCAAAGGAAGCGTATCAGTATGGATCAGCTCAACGTTATTTTCGTCATTGATGTACTGTTCCCAGAACGGCGGCAAATGAACCTCAACGGAATCAAGGTAATATCGCCATTTATTGGGATCGTCGGTCGTAATGCCGTAACGCGTAATGGAATGGGTCAGAATAATGACGTTATTACTCTGGGCATTCAGCGTTAACGACACGGGAGCGGTACTGGCGCCTGTCGGCCCCGGCACCTGCTGAATCTGACTGAGGTTGTCGAGATAGTTTTCAACCGCACTGCGCTCTTCCGGCGTTAGCTTGCGCGTCGCGGCGTCTGAAAAGGCGCTGATCCAGGGCAGATTCTGCCGCCTGGCTCTTACTCTGAGTAGCCATCCTGCCAGTAGAGAGCAGGCCAGCAAAGCAGCTAAGAAAATCAAAATGGTGCTCATGCTTTCCCCATCTTACTAAGTCTGTCAGGCGTGGTCAGTCGCACCCTGTCGAATAAATGTGATGCTGTGGTTGGCTATCGGCAAGCGTGGAGTTGAACTTGAGCATTTTTACGCGCATCCCAGTGAACGCGGATCATAGCAAACCCACCAAAAGCGGAATATCAGCAAATTCCTGGAGTTATTTCAACCTATTGACTTTTAATTTTAAATGGGAATTAATTTTTGCTACGTTACATAAATGTAAATAAACGGCAATTCACATTGCCGAAACCGTGCTGTATATCGCACAATGACACCAGATTTCACTGCATAGATTCTCACGATGAGCAAATCATTACAAAAACCCACCATTTTGAAAGTTGAAACTGTCGCGAAATCCCGGCTGTTTAACGTCGAAAGTGTGGATCTCGAATTCAGCAACGGCGTGCGCCGCGTCTATGAGCGTATGCGTCCGTCCACTCGTGAAGCGGTAATGATTGTGCCGATCGTAGACGATCACCTGATTCTGATCCGTGAATATGCCGTGGGCACGGAGTCTTATGAGCTGGGGTTCTCCAAAGGGTTGATCGACCCTGGTGAAACCGTTTTTGAAGCGGCGAACCGGGAACTGAAAGAAGAAGTTGGGTTTGGCGCGAACGATCTGACGTTCCTCAAAAAGCTCAGTATGGCGCCGTCCTATTTTTCCAGCAAAATGAACATTGTGATAGCGGAAGACCTCTATCCTGAATCACTGGAAGGCGACGAGCCGGAACCGCTGCCGCAGGTGCGCTGGCCGCTGACGCATTTAATGGATCTGCTGGAAGAACCGGATTTCAGTGAAGCGCGAAACGTCAGCGCGCTGTTCCTGGTCCGTGAGTGGCTGAAGGGGCAGGGGCGGTTGTAATTTATATTGCCGGATGGCGGCTGACGTTTTACCTGGCCTACAACAAAATGTAGGCCGGATAAGACGTCTCAGGCGTCGCCATCCGGCAAAAGATCAAAACAGTTCGTGTGTCTCACCGTTATCGATAATGGTGGTGCCCACCTCATGCACCGCCTGCTGCGTTGGCTGAGTGCCTTCGATAAAGTATTCCGCGCGGCTGTTACCGCCGTTTGCCAGTTGCCCGGTGCTTCTGTCGATATTGATCGTCACGATGCCCGGAGGCGGCGTCAGCGGCTCTTCAGGAACCCCTTCCAGCACGGTTTTCATGTAAGCATCCCATGCGGGTTGCGCACTTTTCGCGCCGCCTTCGTAACCAGAAATCTGGTCTTTGATCGCCCCGGACGCGGTAGTGCGCCCCAGATCGCGACGGTGATCGTCAAAGCCGATCCACACGGAAGTCACCACGCCCGGGCCGTAACCGGAGAACCAGGCATCTTTCGAGCTGTTAGTGGTCCCGGTTTTTCCGCCGATATCATGACGTTGCAGGTCGCGACCCGCGCGCCAGCCGGTGCCCATCCATCCGGGTTCGCCGAAGATGTTGCTGTTCAGCGCGCTCTTAATCAGGAAGGCCAGCGGCGTGTTGATCACATGCGGAGCATATTCCTGCATTCCGCTTTGCGCCACTAACGCCTGGTTAGCCTGCTCCAGTTTTGGCATTGGCACGGTGGCGTTTTGCTGCTCCTGAGAGATGGCGACATCTTCAACGTTATTGTTTTCCAGCACGTTGGATTTCTGGGTATCACCGTAAATGACCGGGATATCGCAATCCGGGCAGGCGATTTTCGGCTTCGCTTCGAAGATCACGCCGCCCTGGTCGGTCTCTATCTTGCTGATGAAATACGGGTCTACCAGGAAGCCGCCGTTAGACATTACCGCATAACCGCGCGCCACCTGCATCGGGGTGAAGGACGCGGAGCCCAGCGCCAGCGATTCGGTATGCACGATGTTCTGCGCCGGGAAACCGAAGCGTTGCAGATACTCTGCGGCGTAATCCACGCCCATCGCGCGCATCGCCCGCACCATCACCACGTTTTTCGACTGACCCAGACCCTGACGTAAGCGGATTGGCCCGGCATACTGCGGCGGGGAGTTTTTTGGCCGCCAGTCGGAACCGGCGCCTGCGTCCCAGCGGGAAATCGGCACGTCGTTCAGCATACTCGCCAGCGTCAGACCTTTATCCATTGCGGCGGTATAGAGGAACGGTTTGATGTTCGACCCGACCTGACGCAGCGCCTGCGTGGCGCGGTTGAATTTACTCTGGTTGAAGTCAAAACCGCCGACCAGCGCCAGAACCGCGCCGTTTTGCGGGTTGATGGAAACCAGCGCTGAGTTCACATCCGGGACTTGCGCCAGCCACCAGGCATCACCCATCTGGCGAACCCAGATTTGTTGGCCTGTCTGTACGGCGTCGGTCACTTTACGCGGCGTCGGGCCCTGTTGGGTATCCGAACGGTAAGGGCGCGCCCAGCGTACGCCTTCCATCCGCAGCGACACGGAGGTGCCATCAGCGAGCATCGCGGTGGCTTCCTGCGGATTCGCGCCGGTAATGACGGCGGGCAGCAACGGCCCGTAGGTTGGCAGGGCTTTCAGCGTGTCGGTGATTTTTTTGTTGTCCCAGGCGGTTTCGCCTACTTTCCACAGCACGTTCGACGGCCCGCGATAGCCGTGGCGCATGTCGTAGTCCAGCACGTTGTTACGCACGGCTTGCTGCGCCGCCTGCTGTACTTTGCGGGTGATTGTGGTGTAAATGCGATACCCGTCTTCATAGGCGCTTTCGCCATAACGGCTGTACATTTCCTGGCGCACCATTTCCGACAGATACGGCGCTGAGAACGCGATTTCCGGCGCATGGTAATTGGCGTCAATCGCTTCGCCGCGCGCCTGATCGTACTGCGCCTGGGTGATGTAGCCTTCGCTCAACATACGAGACAGCACCACGTTACGACGCGCCGTCGCCCGATCCATCGAGTAGAGCGGGTTAAATGTGGAAGGGGCTTTCGGCAGACCGGCAATCACCGCCATTTCGCTCAGGGTGAGCTGATCGACCGTCTTACCGAAATAGACCTGCGCCGCCGCGCCGACGCCGTAGGCACGGTAGCCGAGGTAGATCTTGTTCAGGTAAAGTTCGAGGATCTCATCTTTGCTCAGCATCTGCTCAATGCGGATTGCCAGGAACGCTTCCTTAATTTTACGCATCAGCGTGCGTTCCGGGCTCAGGAAGAAGTTTCTCGCCAGTTGCTGGGTGATGGTACTTGCCCCCTGTGAGGCATGGCCTGAGAACAGCGCGACGCTGGCCGCACGGAAGATCCCTACCGGATCGACGCCATGATGCTCGTAAAAGCGGCTGTCTTCCGTAGCGATAAAGGCTTTAACCATTTCCGGCGGCATCTGGTCAAGCGTGACCGGGATACGACGTTTCTCGCCATACTGCGCGATCAGCTCGCCATCCGCGCTGTAAACCTGCATCGGAATCTGCAAACGCACGTCTTTTAAGGTCGCGACGTCAGGTAGTTGCGGCTCGATATAGCGGTAGAGGCCATAAATCGAGCCTGCTCCCAGCAGGATGCAACATACTGCAAGGATCAATAAATACTTTACGAACTTCACTGGAGATTTCCCATTTAGTGTCATTTGGGCAGTTTATAAACAAACGCGCGGTAGTATAAAGGCAAGCCAGACGCATTGATATACCCGTAAGAGCGACCATTGATAAGGAGATCATAAGCAATGGCTTTCAGGTTCTGGCAAATTGGCCTTCATATTCAGCAGCATGAGGCGCTGGCTGTCGCCGTGGTTCGCGGCGCGTCAGGCTGGTCTTTACAACGTTGGTGGCGGGTGCCGCTGGTGGAACGCACCTTCGTTGACGGGCATCTTCGCGAGCCTGAACAGCTCGTCGATGCGTTGCTTCCGTGGCGTCGTTCGCTTCCTCACCGGCATCATATTTATCTCTCTTTCCCTGCCAGCCGGACGCTGCAAAAGCATTTTCCGCGCCCGGAAATGGCGCTGCGCGAACGTGAACAAACGGCGTGGCTGACCGGCGCGATGGCGCGTGAGCTGGATATGCCCCCCGACGCCCTGCGCTTTGACTATCGCGAAGATACCCTGACTCCGGCATTTAACGTGACCGCCGCCCAAAGCAAGGAGGTGGCGACCTTATTAACGCTGGCGCAAAAACTGAAAATGCAGGTGACGGCGATTACGCCGGATGCCTGCGCATTACAGCGCTTTATTCCTTATCTGCTGGCGCACCAGCAGTGTCTGGCCTGGCGTGACGAAGAACAGTGGCTGTGGGCGACGCGCTATGCGTGGGGGCGTAAACCGCTACAAGAGGCGGCCTGCGCCGACAGCCTTGCCGCGACGTTGTCCATTGCGCCGGAAAGTCTGACGGTGTGCGGCGCGGGCGGCTTCGAACCCTGGTGCGCGGTTGCCATTCGCCAGCCTCCCGTTCCGCCGGAAGGCCATACCTTTGCCATCGCGCTGGGATTAGCAATGGGGGCGCCGCGCTGATGAGTCATCCGGTCAACTTTTTGCCCTGGCGTCAGTCCCGGCGGCGCGAATGTCTGCGATTCTGGAGCGTTATGTTCAGCGGTTCACTGCTGCTGACCATCGCGCTGGGGTGCATCCATGAGGTTACGCTCACGGCGCAAAAGCGGGCGGATGCGCAGTGGCCGATCGCAGAAAAAGAGCGTGCCGCCGCGCTGCTGGCGATCCAACCCCGCTTACAGCAGCGGCAGACCGCGTGGCAGCAAGCGTTGCAGCGGCAAACGGAATATGAGCAGACGCGGCGCTGGCAGAGCGTGCTGGAAGGGATGGCGGCGCTGTTGCCCGAGCAGGCGTGGCTAACCCGGTTATCCTGGCAGCAGGGAACGCTGGAACTTGAGGGATACGCGACGACATTTCTCGCGTTAAACACGCTGGAAACCGCGCTGCGTCGTCATCCTGATTTCCCGTTAGCCGGGAGTGGGGCAACGCAGCAGGATGCGCAGGGACGCTGGCAATTTCATTACCCGTTAAAAAGGAGCCTCGCAGATGGCCGCGCTTTTTGACCTCTGGTGCGGGTTATTGCCGCGAACCCGCCTCTTCTGCTGGTTAGGCTGGAGCCTGGGGCTGGGATTACTGGCGTGTTTATGCACGTTTTCTTCGGGCGCGCAGCAACAGGAGCGGCAACGAACGGCGCTGGCGCAACAGCGGGCGGCTATCGACCGGCAGTGGCGGGGTCTGCGCCAGATCGCCGCATCAATGGATATGTCTCGTTTAGCGTCGGCCAGCAAGCGCGTGCCTTTTTCCCCTCTGGATTTTCAGCGCTCTCCGGTACGCCTTCTTCACTGGCAGCCTTCTGCGCAGGGAGGCGAGCTGGCGCTGTCATCCACCTGGGAGGCGGTTCCGCAACTGTTCAGTCGGCTGGCGGAGCGTGGCATGCGCATCAACCGCTTTTCGCTTGTTCCGCAGGAGACGGAACTGCTGTTGACGCTACAGCTGGAGCGGCTGACTGATGACTAAGCGCTGGCTGTTGGTCTGTAGCTGCCTGCTGATGCTGACCGGAATGCGCGACCCCTTCAAACCGCCGGAGGACCGATGCCGGATCGCTGAACTGCCGATGTGGCGTTACCAGGGCGTGGTGAGTCAGGGAGAGCGCCTGACTGGCATTCTCAAAGACAGCCAGCAGAAGTGGCGGCGCGTCGAACAATATCAGGTGCTGGAGAACGGCTGGACGATTTCCCGACTGACGGCAGACAGTATAACGCTTGCAACCGGTAAAGGCTGTGAACCATCGCAGTGGCGGTGGCAACGACAAGGAGAAGTGAATGAAGCGATGGATAGCCGCAGCGTTGATCGCCGTGATGCCCGCCGTACAGGCGGGGAAAGCGCAAAACGTGACGCTGGTGGTGGATGATGTTCCTGTTGTTCAGGTGTTGCAGGCGCTTGCTGCGCAGGAGAAGAAGAATCTGGTGGTCTCGCCTGACGTCAGCGGTTCGCTGTCGCTGAGTCTGACGGATGTGCCGTGGAAGCAGGCGGTGCAGACGGTCATAAAAAGCGCCGGGCTGGTGCTGCGCCAGGAGGGGAATATTCTGCATGTTCACTCGGTTCACTGGCAAAACGAAAACGCCGCGCGGCAGGAGGCCGAGCAGGCAAGGCTTCGGGCCAACTTACCGCTGGAGGATCGCAGTATTTCTCTGCAATACGCCGATGCCTCCGAACTGGCAAAAGCGGGAGAAAAGCTGCTGAGCGCCAAAGGCAGTATGACGGTAGATAAGCGCACCAACCGGTTATTGCTTCGGGATAACAACGCCGCGCTGGCGGCGCTGGAAAAGTGGGCGGCGCAAATGGATCTCCCCGTTGAGCAGGTTGAACTGGCGGCGCATATCGTCACCATAAATGAAAAAAGCCTGCGTGAGCTGGGGGTAAAGTGGACGCTGGCGGACGCGCAACAGGCCGGGTCGCCAGGGCAGGTGACGTCGCTTGCCAGCGATCTGTCCGTCGCGGCCGCCACGTCTCGCGTCGGGTTTAACATCGGGCGCATCAACGGTCGCTTGTTGGATCTTGAGCTTTCCGCCCTGGAGCAGAAGCAGCAACTTGATATTATCGCCAGCCCACGACTGCTGGCTTCGCACCTGCAACCCGCCAGTATTAAGCAGGGGAGCGAAATCCCGTATCAGGTCTCCAGCGGCGAGAGCGGGGCGACGTCCGTGGAGTTTAAAGAAGCGGTGCTGGGGATGGAGGTGACGCCCACCGTTTTGCCTAAGGGGCGCATTCGCCTGAAACTTCACATCAGCCAGAACGTTCCCGGTCAGGTGCTACAGCAGGCGGATGGCGAAGTGCTGGCGATCGATAAGCAGGAGATCGACACGCAGGTCGAGGTTAAAAGCGGCGAAACGCTGGCGCTGGGCGGCATCTTTTCGCGCAAGAACAAATCCGCTAAAGATAGCGTCCCGCTGTTAGGCGATATCCCCTGGCTTGGTTCCCTTTTCAGCCATGATGGAAAAGAGAACGAGCGGCGCGAACTGGTGGTGTTCATTACCCCCAGACTGGTTGCGGCAGAATAATTTATGCCTGAAATCGCGCTGTTTTTGCACTGAACACGTTTCAGGGATTTGACGTGGGGGTGTATTTAGCATACAAGGAGTACCGATTTGAGAGTTGGTTCTTCTCGTCGCTATCCGGCGACGCTGCCTCCGGGGTTGTCTACAATATGTCTTGGTAATTTATTCAGTTGCCAAACCCGTTGGAGTATTGAGATAATTTTCAGTCTGACTCTCGCAATATCTTATGAGGTTTCAGTTCATGTCCTGCTGCGCAAGGTGTCTGCGACGCGGGTTTATCATTAACGAATTGTCTTAGTAGTACCGAAAAAATGGCAGAGAAACGCAATATCTTTCTGGTTGGGCCTATGGGTGCCGGAAAAAGCACTATTGGGCGCCAGTTAGCTCAACAACTCAATATGGAATTTTACGATTCTGATCAAGAGATTGAGAAACGAACCGGAGCTGATGTGGGCTGGGTCTTCGATGTAGAAGGTGAAGACGGCTTCCGTGATCGCGAAGAAAAAGTCATCAACGAGTTGACGGAAAAACAGGGTATTGTGCTGGCAACCGGCGGTGGCTCTGTAAAATCACGTGAAACGCGTAACCGTCTCTCCGCGCGTGGCGTCGTGGTGTATCTTGAAACGACAATCGAAAAACAACTTGCGCGTACGCAGCGCGACAAGAAACGCCCGCTGTTGCAGGTAGAAGCTCCGCCTCGTGAAGTTCTGGAAGCGTTGGCCAACGAACGCAATCCTCTGTATGAAGAGATTGCCGACGTGACCATTCGTACCGACGATCAGAGCGCTAAGGTCGTGGCAAACCAGATTATTCATATGCTGGAAAGCAACTGATTCTGGCTTAATACATACTCGGTAAGCGGGTACAAGTAACTAAGGTGGATGTCGCGTCATGGAGAGGATTACAGTTACTCTCGGGGAACGTAGTTACCCTATCACCATCGCGGCTGGTTTGTTTAACGAACCAGCTTCATTCTTACCGCTGAAATCGGGCGATCAGGTTATGTTGGTGACCAACGAAACCCTGGCTCCCCTTTACCTTGATAAGATCCGTAGCGTACTTGAACAGGCGGGGGTTAACGTAGATAGCGTTATCCTGCCCGATGGCGAAAAGTATAAAAGCCTGACGGTACTTGATACGGTTTTCACCGCGTTACTGCAAAAACCGCACGGTCGCGATACCACGCTGGTTGCCCTCGGCGGCGGCGTGATTGGCGACCTTACCGGTTTCGCCGCCGCCAGCTATCAGCGTGGCGTGCGCTTTATCCAGGTCCCGACGACATTGCTGTCGCAGGTCGACTCCTCCGTAGGCGGGAAAACCGCTGTAAACCATCCCCTCGGCAAGAACATGATCGGCGCGTTCTACCAGCCTGCTTCTGTGGTGGTGGATCTCGACTGTCTGAAAACGCTTCCTGCGCGTGAGCTGGCATCGGGTCTGGCGGAAGTGATCAAATACGGCATCATTCTTGACGGTGAATTTTTCACCTGGCTTGAGGACAATCTGGACGCGTTATTACGTCTGGAAGGTCCGGCAATGGCGTACTGTATCCGCCGTTGTTGTGAGCTGAAAGCCGAAGTTGTCGCAGCAGACGAGCGTGAAACGGGCTTACGTGCTTTACTGAATCTGGGACATACCTTTGGTCATGCCATTGAAGCTGAAATGGGTTATGGCAATTGGTTACACGGTGAAGCCGTTGCCGCTGGTATGGTGATGGCGGCGCGTACGTCAGAGCGTCTCGGTCAGTTTAGCGCTGCGGATACGCAACGCATTATTACGCTGCTCCAGCGCGCAGGTCTGCCTGTTCACGGGCCGCGTGAGATGTCTGCTCAGGCGTATTTGCCACACATGCTGCGCGATAAGAAAGTCCTGGCGGGCGAGATGCGCTTAGTGCTCCCGCTGGCGATAGGGAAAAGTGAAGTACGCGGCGGAGTGCCGCACGAAATCGTTCTCAGCGCTATTGCTGACTGTCAGCAGGCGTAACAACAAGAAAGGTCGGACTGATACTGCACGGTATTGGTCATTTAAATTCAGGTTAACTGCAACGTCGTAAGCATTAACCTTTGAGTGGGGTGTTAAATGGATGAATTCAAACCAGAAGACGAGCTGAAACCCGATCCCAGCGATCGTCGTACTGGTCGTACTCGTCAATCTTCTGAACGCGATAATGATCCACAGATCAATTTCGATGACGTCGACCTGGATACGGACGATCGTCGTCCAGGGCGTGCGCGAAAGGCGCGTGAGGAAGAGCAGTACAGCGAAGACGATTATGAATCCGATGATGCAGTGGATGAAGAGCGCGTAGAGCGTCGTCCCCGCAAACGTAAGAAAGCCGCCAGCAAACCCGCTTCCCGTCAATACATCATGATGGGTGTCGGCGTTCTGGTGTTGCTGCTGTTGATCATCGGTATTGGCTCCGCGCTGAAAGCTCCTTCACCCTCCTCTTCCAGCGATCAAACGGCGTCTGCCGAGAAAAGCATCGATCTTTCCGGCAATAACGCGACCGATCAGGCGAGCGCCACGCAGCCTGCGCCAGACGCTGAACAGACCGCCGGAAACACGCAGCAGGATGTTTCTCTGCCGCCGATCGCCTCAACGCCAACGCAGGGTCAGGCACCTGCCGCGACCGAAGGCCAACAGCGTGTGGAAGTTCAGGGCGATCTGAACAATGCGCTGACTCAGCCGCAGGGCCAGGAACAGGTTAACAATGTGGTGGCGAACTCCACGCTGCCGACGGAACCTGCCACCGTTGCGCCAATCCGCAACGGCAATGCGCCGCGTCAGACGGCGACGACGCAATCGGGCGAGCGTCAGGCCACTACGCGCCCGGAACGTAAGCAGGTTGTGATTGAGCCGAAGAAACCGCAGACCACCGCGAAAGCGACGCCAGCGGAACCGAAGCCGACCACGCAGCCGAAACGTAGCGAACCTGCCGCGCCGGTCGCGACGACGAAAGCGCCAGCAACCTCCGCGCCTACGGCAACGACCGCGCCGAAAGCCACCGCCAGCACTGCGCCTGCACAAACCGCAGCGCCAGCGCAAACCACAGCGGCAGCCGGCAGTGCGGCTGGTACGAAAAGCACAGGTAACGTGGGTTCACTGAAGTCTGCGCCTTCCAGCCATTACACCCTGCAACTCAGCAGTTCTTCTAACTACGACAACCTGAACGGTTGGGCGAAGAAAGAAAACCTGAAAAACTATGTGGTGTATCAGACGACGCGTAACGGCCAGCCGTGGTATGTTCTGGTAACGGGTGTGTATGCGTCTAAAGATGATGCCAAACGTGCGGTGTCTACGTTGCCAGCCGATGTGCAGGCGAAAAACCCGTGGGCAAAACCGTTGCATCAGGTGCAGGCCGATCTGAAGTAATAGTCATGTTAAAGCGCAGGATGCTGTCGGAGCTTTCTCCACAGCCGGAGAAGGTGTAATTAGTTAGTCAGCATGAAAAAGAATCGCGCTTTTCTGAAGTGGGCAGGGGGGAAATACCCCCTGCTTGATGACATCAAACGGCATTTACCGAAAGGTGAATGTCTGGTTGAACCCTTTGTGGGGGCCGGGTCGGTGTTTCTTAACACCGACTTTTCTCGTTATATTCTTGCCGATATTAATAGTGACCTTATCAGCCTCTATAACATCGTGAAGTCGCGTACTGAAGAGTATGTGCGGGCTTCCCGCGAGCTGTTTACGCCTGAGACGAATCAGGCCGAGGTTTACTATCAACTCCGTGAAGAGTTCAATACGAGCCGGGAGCCGTTCCGTCGAGCGGTCCTGTTCTTATACCTGAACCGCTATGGTTACAACGGCCTGTGCCGCTATAACTTGCGTGGGGAGTTTAACGTGCCGTTTGGCCGTTACAAAAAGCCCTACTTCCCGGAAACGGAGTTGTACCATTTTGCCAAAAAAGCGCAGAATGCAGAGTTTCATTGCCTTTCGTATGAAGAGTGTATGGATCGTGCTGATAGCAATTCTGTGGTCTATTGCGATCCGCCTTACGCACCGCTTTCTGCGACGGCGAATTTCACCGCTTATCATACCAATAGCTTCAGCCCAAAAGAGCAGGCGCGCCTGGCGGAGATGGCAGAAAAGCTGGTCAGCAAGCGGATCCCGGTGTTAATTTCGAACCATGACACGCCCGATACCCGCGAGTGGTACAAAGCGGCGAAACATTTTCAGGTCAAAGTGCGTCGCAGTATAAGCAGCAATGGCGGCACACGTAAAAAGGTGGACGAACTGCTGGCTCTGTACCAACCAGGAGTCGTAACGCCTGCGAAAAAATAATTCTCAAGGAGAAGCGGATGAAACAGTATTTGATTGCCCCCTCAATTCTGTCGGCTGATTTTGCCCGCCTGGGTGAGGACACCGCGAAAGTGCTGGCTGCTGGTGCGGATGTCGTGCATTTTGACGTCATGGACAACCACTATGTGCCGAACCTGACCATCGGCCCGATGGTGCTGAAATCCCTGCGCAAATACGGTATTACCGCACCCATCGACGTGCATTTGATGGTGAAGCCGGTTGACCGCATCGTGCCGGATTTCGCCGCAGCGGGCGCCAGCATCATTACGTTTCATCCCGAAGCCTCCGAGCATGTCGATCGTACCTTGCAGCTGATTAAAGAAAACGGCTGTAAAGCGGGTCTGGTGTTTAACCCGGCCACGCCGCTGAGTTATCTGGATTACGTGATGGATAAGCTGGATGTGATCCTGCTGATGTCCGTCAACCCGGGTTTTGGCGGCCAGTCTTTTATTCCGCACACGCTGGAAAAGCTGCGTGAGGTGCGCCGTCGTATTGATGAGTCAGGCTATGACATTCGCCTGGAAGTGGACGGCGGCGTCAAGGTGAACAACATCGGCGAAATCGCCGCGGCGGGCGCAGACATGTTTGTGGCAGGCTCCGCGATTTTCGACCAACCAGACTACAAAAAAGTCATTGATGAAATGCGCAGTGAACTGGCAAAGGTAAGTCATGGATAAATTGCAGGATATTCGGGGTGTCGCCTTTGACCTCGACGGCACGCTGGTCGACAGCGCGCCGGGATTAGCCGCTGCGGTAGATATGGCGTTATACGCGCTGGAACTGCCTACCGCTGGCGAAGATCGCGTAATTACCTGGATTGGTAACGGCGCGGATATATTGATGGAGCGTGCGCTCGCCTGGGCTCGCCAGGAACGCGCTACGTTACGTAAAACAATGGGCAAACTGCCTGTTGATGATGAGATCCCCGCCGAAGAGCAGGTGCGTATTTTGCGTAAGCTGTTCGACCGCTACTATGGCGATGTGGCGGAAGAGGGGACGTTCCTGTTCCCGCACGTAGCCGATACGCTGGGCGCGCTGCATGCCAAAGGGCTGCCGCTTGGACTGGTGACCAATAAGCCGACGCCGTTTGTGGCGCCGCTGCTTGAAGCGCTGGATATCGCCAAATACTTTAGCGTGGTTATTGGCGGCGACGATGTGCAGAACAAAAAGCCACATCCCGATCCGCTGCTGCTGGTGGCAAAGCGGATGGGCGTCGCGCCTGAACAGATGCTCTTTGTGGGCGATTCGCGTAACGACATTCAGGCTGCAAAAGCGGCTGGCTGCCCGTCGGTCGGCCTCACGTACGGCTACAACTATGGCGAATCAATCGCTCTTAGCCAGCCGGATGTGATTTACGACACTATTAATGACCTTCTGCCCGCTCTCGGGCTTCCGCATAGCGAAAATCAGGAATCGAAAAATGACTAAGCCCATCGTTTTTAGTGGCGCACAGCCCTCAGGTGAATTGACCATTGGCAACTATATGGGTGCGCTGCGTCAGTGGGTGAACATGCAGGATGACTATCATTGCATTTACTGCATCGTTGACCAGCATGCGATCACCGTGCGTCAGGATGCACAGCAGCTGCGTAAGGCGACGCTGGATACGCTGGCGCTCTACCTGGCGTGTGGTATCGATCCTGAGAAAAGCACCATCTTTGTTCAGTCCCATGTGCCGGAGCACGCGCAGCTGGGCTGGGCGCTGAACTGCTACACCTATTTCGGCGAACTGAGCCGGATGACCCAGTTCAAAGACAAATCCGCGCGCTATGCCGAGAACATCAACGCCGGTCTGTTTGATTACCCGGTTCTGATGGCGGCAGACATTTTGCTGTATCAAACGAATCAGGTGCCGGTGGGTGAAGATCAGAAACAGCATCTGGAATTGAGCCGCGACATCGCGCAGCGTTTTAACGCGCTGTATGGCGATATCTTTAACGTTCCTGAGCCGTTTATTCCAAAATCCGGCGCGCGCGTGATGTCACTGCTGGAACCGACCAAAAAGATGTCCAAGTCGGACGATAACCGTAACAACGTCATCGGCCTGCTGGAAGACCCGAAATCGGTGGTGAAAAAAATCAAGCGTGCGGTGACGGATTCCGACGAGCCGCCGGTAGTGCGCTACGACATCCAGAATAAAGCGGGGGTGTCTAACCTGCTGGATATCCTCTCCGCCGTAACCGGCCAGAGCATCCCTGAGCTGGAGCAGCATTTCGAAGGCAAGATGTATGGTCATCTGAAAGGTGAAGTGGCTGAAGCCGTTTCCGGTATGCTGACCGAGTTGCAGGAGCGTTATCATCGCTTCCGCAGCGACGAAGCCTTCTTGCAGAAAGTGATGAAAGAAGGGGCGGAAAAAGCCAGCGCCCGTGCTTCCGAAACGCTGAAAGCGGTCTACGAAGCGATCGGCTTTGTCGCGAAGCCGTAATGCGCACCGCGCCATAGGCCAGATAAGGCGTTTACGTCGCCACCCGGCGTAAACACGGCGAGGCCTACAGTGTGATGCGACACCACACATTAAAAAACCGGGGATTTCCCGGTTTTTTTGTCTCTCTGCGTACCCGTGACGAAAAACTGTGAGGCGTCTCGCCGTTTACGCACATCGTCATTGCGCGATATCTTCATTTTAATGAATATATAAATATTCACTTTACTGAAAATTTATGATGCGTCGAACATTTATCAAAAAAGAGGGGGTCGTGCTGACGACCCTGGCCCGCTACCTGCTTGGTGAGAAATGCGGTAACCGTTTGAAAACGATAGATGAACTGGCTAACGAATGCCACTCATCGGTGGGGTTAACGCAGGCCGCATTAAAAACGCTGGAGTCTTCCGGGGCGATCCGTATTGAGCGTCGTGGGCGCAACGGCAGCTTCCTGGTGGAGATGGATAACAAAACGTTGCTGTCGCATGTGGACATCAGCAACGTTGTTTGCGCGATGCCGCTGCCGTACACCCGTCTGTATGAAGGGCTGGCGAGCGGGCTGAAAGCGCAGTTTGAAGGGATTCCATTTTATTACGCGCACATGCGTGGGGCGGATATCCGGGTTGAGTGCCTGCTGAATGGTGTCTACGACATGGCCGTGGTGTCGCGTCTGGCCGCAGAGAGCTACCTGGCGCAAAACGGGTTGCGCATCGCGCTGGAACTGGGGCCCCACACCTATGTCGGCGAGCACCAGTTGATCTGCCGTAAAGGCGAATCCGACCGGGTGAAGCGAGTGGGGCTGGATAACCGTTCGGCAGATCAGAAAATCATGACTGAAGCCTGTTTCGGCAAAAGTGATGTGGAGCTGATAGACCTCTCTTATCACGAAAGTCTTCAGCGCATTGTGAAAGGCGATGTGGATGCGGTGATCTGGAATGTGGTGGCGGAAGCGGAGCTGGCATTGCTGGGGTTAGAAGCGACGCCGCTCACCCGCGATCCTCGATTCTTGCAGGCCACCGAAGCCGTGGTGCTGACCCGGTCGGACGATTACCCGATGCAGCAACTGCTGCGCGCCGTGGTGGACAAACAGGCGCTGCTCGCCCATCAGCAACGTGTGGTCAGCGGTGAACAGGAACCCAGTTACTAAGTTAATCAAAGGCATTGTAAATGGAAAACAGACTCAGCCTGCTGTGTGACGCAGGGGTTATCGATGAAGATATTTGCCGCGGTATGTTGCAGGTCGTCAGACGACTGGACGAGGAGTGGAAGCTGCCGGTGCATACCGAGCAGGGAACGATGGCGATAACCCACATGGCCAGCGCGTTAATGCGCAGTCGCCGGGGAGAGGTGATTGACGCGCTGGATCACGAGCTGCTGGCGGAACTGACGCAATCTCCCCACTGGCCCGCGATTTTGTTGGCGCACCAGGCGCTGCTGGCGGAGTTTACGGTTTCGCTTCATGCCAATGAGGAAGGCTATTTGTTGGCAAATCTATATGGGCTGTGGATGGCGGCGCACGAAGCGTCGTGAGGAACACCGTACATCAACGTACCACACCTTAAATATTCAAAAAAATGAATATTTAATTCAGGGATTAGAAACCGAGGCACAAAGATGTTTATACACGCATTGAAACGCCAGAATCCGGCGCTGATTACCGCCGCGATCCGACTCTGGCAGCAGGGAAGGATCGTCCCGGACAGCTGGGTGATTGATGTTGATCAGGTGCTGGAAAACGGGAAGCGCCTGGTTGATACGGCTCATCAATACGGCATCACGCTGTATCTGATGACAAAACAGCTTGGGCGTAATCCCTGGCTGGCGGAAAAGCTGCTGGCGCTGGGATATGCCGGAATTGTCACGGTGGATTACAAAGAGGCCAGGGTCATGCGTCGCGCCGGATTGCCGGTGGCGCATCAGGGGCATTTAGTGCAGATCCCCTCCCGGCAGATTGGCGAAGCAGTGGAGCAAGGGACGGACGTTATTACGCTCTTTTCGCTGGAGAAGGCGCGTGAAGTGTCGGCGGCGGCGGTGAAGGCCGGGCGCGTGCAGGCGGTAATGCTGAAGATTTACGGCGAGCAGGATTTTCTTTATCCGGGGCAGGAGAGCGGCTTCCCGCTGGCGCGCCTTGATGAGGCAGTGAATGACATTCGCCGTCTGCCGGGGCTCCATATCACGGGGTTAACGCATTTCCCTTGCCTGCTGTGGGATGACGCATCAGGCGAGACCAGGCCGACGCCCAATCTGCATTCCCTGGTCAAGGCGAGGCAGCAACTGGAAGAACAGGAGATTGCCATTGAGCAGCTTAATGCGCCCTCTGCAACCAGCTGCGCGTCTTTGCCGCTGTTGGCGCGGTATGGCGTCACCCATGCCGAACCGGGCCATGCGCTGACCGGCACCATTCCGTCGAACCAGCAAGGCGATCAGCCTGAACGTATTGCGATGCTCTGGCTGAGTGAAATTTCGCACCATTTTCGTGGCAACAGCTACTGCTATGGCGGCGGCTATTACCGCCGGGGACATGCGCGCAACGCGCTCGTTTTTACGCCGGAAAATGACGTTCCCGCGAAGACGACGCTGGAACCCGTCGATGACAGCAGTATCGACTACTACCTGCCGCTTGCAGGGACGTTTCCGGTGAGCAGCGCCGTGGTGCTCTGTTTTCGTACCCAAATTTTTGTGACGCGCAGTGATGTGGTGCTGGTGTCTGGCATTCAGCGCGGCGCGGCGGAAATCGTCGCCCGTTATGACAGTCTCGGAAACGTACTGGAGGCGTAATGGCTCGTTTTGTGGTGCTGGTGATTGATAGCTTCGGCGTTGGCGCAATGAAGGATGTGGCGGAGGTTCGCCCGCAGGATGTCGGGGCGAATACCTGCGGACATATTCTGCGTCAGCTCCCGCAGCTACATCTGCCGACGCTGGAGAAGCTGGGGCTGATTAACGCGCTGGGCTATGCGCCAGGCGTTATGGCTCCCTCGGCGTCGGCAGTGTGGGGGATCGCGGAATTGCAGCATGAAGGAGGGGATACCTTCATGGGGCATCAGGAGATTTTAGGCACGCGTCCGCAGGCGCCGCTGCGTATGCCGTTTAGCGAGGTGATTGATCGCGTTGAGCTGGCGCTGAAGGCGGCGGGCTGGCAGGTAGAGCGACGTGGCGGCGAACTGGCGTTCCTGTGGGTCAATGAATCAGTGGCGATAGGCGATAACCTCGAAGCGGATTTAGGGCAGGTTTACAACATTACCGCCAACCTTTCCGCCATCGCCTTTGACGAGGTGCTGAAGATTGGCCGCATTGTGCGTGAACACGCGCAGGTGGGGCGCGTCATTGCATTCGGCGGCACGCTTCACGACAGCCAGCGGATTCTGGACGCCGCAGAAACGAAAGAGGGGCGTTTTATTGGCATCAATGCGCCGCGATCCGGCGCATATGAGAGCGGTTTTCAGGTTGTTCATATGGGCTATGGCGTGGATGAGCGGGTTCAGGTGCCGCAAAAACTGCATGAGGTTGGCGTGCCGACCGTGCTGATCGGCAAAGTGGCGGATATCGTGGCGAATCCTCACGGACGTAGCTGGCAAAACCTGGTGGACAGCCAGCGCATCATGGATATCACGCGCGATGAATTCAGTGCCGCCCGGCACGCGTTTATCTGCACCAACATCCAGGAAACCGATCTGGCGGGACACGCCCAGGATGTCGCACGTTATGCGGAACGTTTGCAGGTGGTTGACCGTAATCTTGCGCGGCTGACAAGCGAGATGACACCCGATGATTGTCTGCTGGTGATGGCCGACCACGGCAACGATCCGACGATAGGTCACAGTCACCATACCCGTGAAAGAGTGCCGATTCTGGTCTACCGGCAGGGGCTGAAGCCTGTTCAGTTAGGCCTTCGCGCCACGCTGTCGGATGTGGGCGCGACGGTTTGTGAGTTCTTTGGCGCGCCCGCGCCACAAAACGGCACCTCTTTCTTTTCGTCATTACAGCTCACAGGAGACGCCTTATGAATTTTGATACGTCAGGCTACACCTGGGCCCATGAGCATCTGCACATCGATCTCTCCGGGTTCAAAAATAACCTCGACTGCCGGTTAGATCAGTACGATCTCATTTGTCAGGAGATGAAAGATCTGCGGGCGTTGGGCGTGCGCAACATCATTGAAATGACCAACCGCTATATGGGGCGCAACCCGCAATTCATGCTCGATTTGATGCGGGATAGCGGGATAAACGTGGTGGCCTGTACGGGTTACTACCAGGACGCATTTTTCCCTGAGCATGTCGCGACCCGCAGCGTGGAACAGCTTGCGCAGGAGATGATCGATGAGATTGTCATCGGTATTGATAACACGACGCTGAAAGCCGGAATTATTGCGGAAATCGGCTCCAGTGAAGGGGTGATTACGCCGCTGGAAGAGAAGGTGTTTATCGCCGCTGCGCGCGCCCACAATGAAACCGGACGCCCCATTTCCACCCATACCTCGTTCAGTACGATGGGGCTGGAGCAACTGGCCTTGTTGCAGGCGCAGGGCGTCGATCTCTCCCGCGTGGTGATTGGTCATTGCGATCTGAAAGATAACCTCGACGGCATTTTGCAGATGATCGATCTCGGCGCATACGTGCAGTTCGACACCATCGGCAAAAACAACTACTACCCGGATGAAAAGCGCATCGACATGCTGAATGCGCTGCGCCAGCGTGGTTTGCTCAACCGCGTGATGCTTTCGATGGATATTACCCGCCGCTCCCATCTAAAAGCCAATGGCGGCAATGGCTACGACTACCTGTTAACCACCTTTATCCCACAGTTGCGCCAGTCAGGATTCAGTCAGGCCGATGTGGACACGATGTTGCGTGATAACCCCTCACAATTTTTCCAATAAGGACAGAAAGATGAAAAAGATTGGTGTTGCTGGCTTACAGCGTGAGCAGATTAAAAAAACCATCGAGACCGTGGCGCCCGGCTGCTTTGACGTGTCCATTCACAACGATATGGAAGCGGCGATGAAAGTGAAGTCCGGGCAACTGGATTATTACATCGGCGCGTGTAATACCGGCGCTGGCGCGGCGTTGTCGATAGCGATTGCGGTGATTGGCTACAACAAAAGCTGCACCATCGCTAAGCCGGGTATTAAAGCGAAAGACGAGCATATCGCAAAGATGGTCGCGGAAGGGAAAGTGGCGTTTGGCCTCTCCGTCGAACATGTTGAGCATGCGATTCCCATGCTGGTTAACCACTTGAAATAAAAGGCATGCTTATGGAGCTGTATATTCAGATTCTGGTGGTGGCCTGCCTGACGGGGATGACGTCGCTACTGGCGCATCGCTCAGCCGCCGTTTTCCATGACGGGATTCGCCCGATCTTACCGCAGCTGATCGAAGGCTATATGAACCGCCGGGAGGCGGGGAGTATCGCGTTTGGTTTGAGTATCGGTTTTGTGGCGTCGGTGGGGATCTCATTTACCCTCAAAACGGGGCTGCTTAACGCCTGGTTGCTGTTTTTACCTACCGATATTCTTGGCGTACTGGCGATCAATAGCCTGTTGGCGTTTGGGCTTGGTGCCGCCTGGGGCGTGCTGATTCTGACCTGTTTGCTGCCGGTGAACCATCTGCTTACCGCCTTGCCGGTTGACGTGCTGGGGAGCCTTGGCGAGCTGAGTTCCCCGGTTGTCGCCGGTTTTGCGCTGTTCCCGCTGGTGGCGATTTTTTATCAATTCGGCTGGAAACACAGTCTTATCGCCGCGGTTGTGGTGCTGATGGCGCGTGTCCTGGTGGTGCGCTACTTCCCGCACCTGAACCCGGAATCGATTGAGATTTTTATCGGCATGGTGATGCTGCTGGCGATTGCGATTACGCACGACCTGCGCCACCGTGGCGATGAGGAGATGGATACCAGTGGGTTATCCGTCTTTGAGGAGCGCACCTCCCGTATTATTAAAAATTTACCGTATATCGCGATCGTCGGCGCGTTGATTGCGGCGGTCGCCAGTATGAATATTTTTGCCGGCAGCGAGGTGTCGATCTTTACCCTTGAGAAAGCCTATTCCGCTGGCGTTACGCCTGAAGAGTCGCAGACCTTGCTTCATCAGGCGGCGCTGGCGGAGTTCATGCGCGGGCTCGGCTTCGTGCCGATGATCGCCACAACGGCGCTGGCGACGGGCGTGTATGCGGTGGCCGGTTTTACCTTTGTGTATTCCGTGGGCTATCTGGCGCCGAATCCGTGGATTGCCGCCATCCTGGGGGCGGTCGTGATTTCTGCGGAAGTGCTGCTGTTGCGCTCAATTGGGAAGTGGCTTGGACGCTACCCGTCGGTGCGCAATGCGTCGGACAATATCCGTAACGCGATGAATATGCTGATGGAAACCGCGCTACTGATCGGCTCTATTTTTGCGGCGATCAAGATGGCGGGTTATACCGGCTTCTCGATTGCGATTGCTATCTACTTCCTCAACGAGTCGCTGGGGCGCCCGGTGCAGAAGATGGCCGCGCCGGTCGTGGCCGTGATGATTACCGGTATCTTGTTGAATATTCTCTACTGGTTCGGTCTGTTTATTCCGGCCTGAGGAGGCGTCTAAATGAAAACCTTCCCCCTGCAAAGCCTGACGCTCGCCGAGGCGCAGCAGAAGCAGTTTGCGCTGGTGGACACGGTGTGTCGTTATTTCCCAGGCGCGGATTTTTTAAAGGGTGGCGATCTGGGGTTAAGTCCGGGGCTTAACCAGCCGGGAACCACCCGGCAAGTGGAAAAGGTGCTGGCGGAGGCGTTTCATGCTGAGGACGCGGTGCTGGTGCAGGGCGCGGGAACCGGCGCGATTCGGGCCGGGCTGGCTGCGCTGCTGAAACCGGGGCAACGCCTTCTGGTGCATGATGCGCCGGTTTATCCCACAACGCAGGGGATCGTCGAGCAGATGGGGATTGTGCTTGTCAGAGCGGATTTCAACGATCTGGCGACGATAGCGCAGGTTATCGCAGAGCATCGTCCCCATGCGGCGCTGGTGCAACATACGCGTCAGCAACCGCAGGATTGCTATTCTCTGGCCGGGGTGCTGGCGGAGCTTGCGCGATGCGGCGTCCCCACGCTGACCGACGATAATTATGCGGTGATGAAAGTGGCGCGTATTGGTTGTGAATGTGGGGCCACGCTGTCCACGTTTTCCTGTTTTAAACTCTTCGGGCCTGAAGGCACCGGCGCGGTGGTGGGGGAGGCGGAAGCCATCGCCAGAATACGTGCGACGATGTATTCCGGCGGCAGCCAGATTCAGGGCGCGCAGGCGCTGGCGGTGCTTCGTGGTCTGGTTTTCGCGCCAGTGATGCACGCTGTGCAGGCTGGGGTGACGGAACGTTTACTCGCCTTGTTAAACAGTGGAACCGTGCCGGAAGTGAAGCAGGCGGTGATTGCGAATGCGCAATCGAAAGTGTTGATTGTGGAGTTTCACCAGCCCGTTGCCGAAAAGGTGCTGGAGGAGGCGCAAAAGCGCGGGGCGTTGCCTTACCCGGTGGGCGCGGAGTCCAAGTATGAAATCCCGCCATTGTTTTATCGCCTTTCCGGTACGTTTCGTGCGGCCCGTCCGGGTCTGGCGCGTTATGCGATTCGTATTAATCCCAACCGCAGCGGCGAAGAAACGGTGTTACGTATTTTGCGGGAAAGTCTGTGTGCCTGATGGCACAGCACCGTAGGCCGGATAAGGCGCTTGCGCCGCCATCCGGCATGTATGCGCGCACGGAAGCCTGATGGCGCTACGCTTATCAGGCCTACAGCGTACAGCACCGTACGCCGCCATCCGGCGCGTATGTGTGTGCGGAAGCCTGATGGCGCTACGCTTATCAGGCCTACAATGGTTCGGCATTGTGATGGCAAACACACATGAAAAAACCGGGGAATCCCCGGTTTTTTTGTATCGTGCGACAACGGTTTCGATTATTGATCCGCGGCCGGGCCGCAACCACCAATAATTTTTGAAATAGAAATTGCCGGGTGAAGTAAATAATCGTAACTGCAATCATTCTTTTTGTTTTCGATATGACCCGTACACGCGGTGAGCGTAGCCAGCATCCCTGCCACAACGGCAATCTTTGCAATTTTAAACATGACAAAATCCTTGTAAATAAAACAATTCTAATTGTATGAGATAAATGGAAAAATCCATTTTGCGGACGTTACCATATCAATTAATAAGGGAGTGAGGTAGTCCAGATAAGGACTTCTTATTCTGCGGGTAATATGCTTTGCGTAGATTCAACATAATAAAAAACGGCCTGGAGATGATGTATATTCTCCAGGCCGTGGCGTTTATTTAATTAACGGAATGTTTTCTTAAAGTTCAGCATAAAGCCTTTATCGCTGATGCCGTCCTCTTTCCACTGATAAGCGTCGAGATGCAGGCTGCTGTCCTGGGCGCTGTACTTCACGCCCATCGTTGCCAGACCGTTCAGACCGCCGCCTTTCTGGCCGTCGTCAACGCTAAAGCGCTGGTCGCTTGCACCCGCCAGCGTGGCGCTACGCTGGCTTTTCGTGTAGCTCAGGTTAGGGCCGCCTTCCAGCGTGGCGCTTGCGCTCCAGCCGTTTTCCCCGGCGTAGTCCATTTTCAGGCCAAGCACGGAATCTACGGCCGTTTCGCTGCCGCTGTTCATCGACAGGTTGAAGTCCCCGGCGCTGCGCTCTTTGTAACCTTCTTCCAGTGTGTGACGCAGCTTAACGCCCGCATACGGCGTGATTTTCAGCGCATCGTCCATCAGGTTAAAGGTTTTTGCCCCTTCGCTGCGGAATTCCATGTACTGCTGACGGGCGTCGGAATCCGCCACTTTATTGACGTCGCCATAGGCGACAGAGCGGCTGCTGTCGAGGTTATGCACGTCATAACGCAGGCTGTTGTTCCAGGCCAGACCCTCATTAAAGGTCATGCTGTGCTTCAGGCCGAAGAACTGGCTGTAGCCGCCGGTCACGCCGTTGTCGCCCGCTTTCTGCGAACCGTCGCCGTCCAGACGGGCAATACCGTATTCCAGCGTCAGGTTCTGGCTGGCGGTCAGATCCAGCGTCTGGCGCAGCGCCAGCATGTCGTACTGGGTGTCGTTACCCAGTTCGGCACGCGGATCGCCTTTCGCCATCACGTTGAACGCCAGACCGTCTTTCACCTGCGGCGCGGCGTCCGCCAGCATCGTAAAGCGATTGCTGAGTACGCGGGCTTCGCGGAAGACGGTGTTCGCCTGGCTACCGCTGACCTGCTTCAGGGCGTTGTTCAGCTCTGCGGTCGTGCCAACGTTCAGGCTGTTGTACAACTCATTGTTGGTATACCCGGCGTCCAGCGCCTGTGCGACGTCGCTGACGGAACTCTCCGTCGCCACATCCGCATAGGCGTTTTTGGTCATGGTGATGTCAACGTTGCCGTCGCCGTCGGTGCTGCCCTGGGCGTTCCACACCACGCTGGTGGAGGTGATATTGTCCGCGCCCTGGATATTACTGCCGGTAAAGGCGTTATCGACCACGACGGTGGTCTCTGCCGTACCTGCGGTAAAGCCGGTATTCACCTTCACGTCGTCGCCAATCATCAGGTTATTCGCTTTCAGCGTACCGGAACTGCCGTCGGCATTGGTGCCCACAATGTAGTTGCTTAACATCTGCGGCGCGTTCGGATCGGCCGGAGGCGCTGGAATATCACCCTGCGTCGGCGCGACAATCGCATCCGGGATCACGATATCTGCCGTACCGTTGTGATCGTTCTGCGTACCCGTAGTGCCAGGGGCGTAGATGCCGCAGCCGGTGTCGCACAGCAGATTCACTTCGCCATTATTGATGATGGTTTTGCTCTGGCCGCCAAACGCGTAAGAGTCATTCGCGTACACGTTGATCACGCCATCGGCGGTGTTGTTGATGGTGGTGGCGTTGCCGTTGCCTTTGATGCCGATAAGTCCGGTGCCGTTGGTTCCGTCTATTTGCCCCTGTTCGGTGCCGACGTTGATGGTGCCGCTGTTGACCAGGTCGATGATATAACTGCTGGTGCCGCCGCTGATCGCCACGGCATTGTCACCCTGGACGTTAATGGTCCCTTCGTTGCCAAAGCTATAGCCACGGCTGAGGTTGATCAGGGGGGCGTCCGGGTTAATACCATTAATCACGCCGGTTTCCGTGTTCCAGATCCACATCGGGGTGTTGCTGGCATTCGCGGTGGTGATGGCGCTGTAACCGTTGGTGGCGGTAATGGTGCCGCTGTTCACCTGAGCGATGGAACTGTCGGTTCGCGTCATGTTGATGATGGTGTTTTCGCCGCCTTCTACCGCGCTGCCGCTGTTGGTGAGCGTTGCGCCTTCCTGGTTATAAAACGCAAAGCTGCCGTTGATGAGCGATTTGCCATCTTCCGCCACCGTCATATTGCCGGTATTGACGACTTCCTGGGCGTAAGAGGTTCCTGTAATTGAGCCGGTAAAGCTGCCCTCGTTGAACAGGGTGATATCGCCATTAAGCGTCAGGAGGTCAGTGGTCAGGCTGCCGTCTGCGCGGTTGAACAGGCTGTGATACGTACTGATCGTATCGGCATGCATCGTCCCGTGGTTTTCCAGATCGCCTCCGGCATTTATCGCCATATCGCCGTTGATGGTCAGCGTGGCGCCTGCTTCGTTGTACAGCCAGCCGTTAACATCGATATCGCCGTTCAGCGTTTCATTGCCGTAATTCGCCAGCGCTCCGGTGGTGAAAAAGCCCGCTTCTGAAGTTTGGCTATCGCTGTCGCCGCTGCCGGGCAGCGACCGTATCCAGATTTTATCGGTTGGCGTGGAACCCATATGCGGGTCGTTTTCGTCCATCGGGCTGCCGTTCAGGTTGATGGCGCCGTTATTGATGATGTAGCTGTTGCTGTCGCTAAGGAACGCCTGGCCGTAGTCGGCATCAATATTGATGGTGCCGGTGGTGTCGTTCACGACGGTGCCGCCGTTTAATGCGGCCATCCCCACCAGTTGGTTTTCCTCGCCGGTCACACCTTCATCAGCGGTCAGCGTAATAGTACCCTGGTTAACGGCCGTGCCGCCGCTGAGCGCCATCATACCGAACCCGGCGTTGTTGACGGTGATGGTGCCGGTGTTGATGGCCGTGGCGTCACCGTAGCCGATGTCTGAGGAACCGGCAACCATTGCCGAGCTGGTCAAATAGAGGTGTGTCGGCTGCCAGTAGTCTGTGCTGATGATATTGTTTTCATCGTCCAGCGTCGGGATAAAACCGTCCAGATAAATATCGCCTTCGTTTAACGCCGTCCCTACACTGGCACTGACGCCATATGCTCCCGCGCCCTGTAAATGGACGGTCGCTCCTTTATCATTAACGACGCTGCCGCCCTGGGACGCCAGCATGGCGTAAAGCGTGTGGGTATACCATCTTTCCGGGTAGAGATTGATGCCGTCAATGTACTCTGGCGTTTGGTTAGAAAAGAGGGTGATATCGGCCCCCGCTTTGTTGTGTACGACCGCATCTTCGCGATTTGCACGGGTGATGGCAGAACGGTCATCTCCCGTATCGTCACTGCTTCCGTAGACGAGAATATTGCCGCTGTTGCTCGCTTCCGCTCCCTGATCGGCAAGGAGAACGTTGGCTGTTCCGTGGGTGGTAATATCGCCCTGATTTTCAATCGTCGAGCCCTGGCCATGAGCTGACAGCAGGGCTTTATTTCCGACGGAGTAATATGAGTACAGATAGTCGGCGTTCACTTCAATCGTGGCGTCATCGGTAACGAGCAGGGAGCCGCCATTATTAACGTTTGCCAGCGTGGCCTGGCCACCTGAGATAGTGGTCATATCCACGGTAGATTTACCGCTTAGCGTTAACGTGTTGTCACCATCAATGTTGATACCGATAGCTTCAGAGCCAGCAGCCGCTTCGTTTTGGGAAAAGTCGATGTTTATACCACCGGCGACATTCACGGCGTTACCGCTGCCGCTGATATCGAGGCCGACAACGCTCGCATACCCAGAGCTGATATCAGAACTGTCAAGATGGATATTCATCGCGCCATCCAGATTGACCGTATTTTGATTGCCGTTGACGATAATGCCTTGTAACTGCTCATCGCTTTTAATTTGAGCGTCTTGCGCGTAACTGCCCTCGATGTTCACATTACCCAGAATGGTTGTCGTATTCGTGTCGCCAGAAACGTTAAGACCGGTTGCCCCACGAAATACGCCGCTGCTGTCCTGCACTGAGACAACGTTAATATCGCCCGTCAGACTAACCTGCGATTCAGTACCGCTGATCAGCGTTCCTGTACCGTTAAGGCTGGCGTTGATATCACCTTTGTTGTTGAAGGCGTTTTGTGTACCGGCCACAACGAAGCCGACAGAGCCGTCGTTACGCACGGTGGTGTTGCCGCTGTTTGTGAGTTCGCTTTCTTCGCCGTTGATGGTCAGGCCCGTCGCGCCATTCATAACCAACAGATCGCCATTCTGCGTCATGTCAGCGTTATTGCCCGTAATGGTGGCGATTGTTGAGCCAGCGCCGTCGACAGCCATATTGCCGGTATTGAGTACGCGGGCGTTGTCGCCATCAATGCGCACGCCCGTCGCGCCATCGGCGATGAGCTGATTACCTTCATTAATCACCAGCGCATGATCGCCCTCAATATATAGCCCCGTAGAGCCGGTACCGCGGGTTGTCGAATGGCCTTTGTTATCGACAATAGCATTGTCGCCGGTGATTTTGGCCCCGGTGCCGCCGTCAGAAACGTTTAATTCCCCCTTGTTGATGAGGCGAATGTCATTGCCGTTAATGATGGAACCGGTAGAACCTGCGCCGCTAATGCTGGAGGTTCCCGCATTATTAATGAGGGCGTTATCACCATCGATAACGATGCCCGTACCGCCGCCGCTGATGGTGATATCGCCGGAGAGCGAGGTTGAGGTGCCATTGCCGGAAATTAACGCCCCGGTAGCGCCATCTACCGTACTTTTGCCTGAGATAGCGTTAGTGGTGCCGTCGCCGCTAATAACCAGGCCAACTGCGCCATTGGTCACGGTGGAATCCCCGTTCAGAGTATTACGGGTGTTATCGCCCGAGATAATGACGCCGGTACGATTTTTCCCGCCGATATCCAGTTCGCGATCGGTGGTGTGCGTATTGCCGTCTCCGGTGACAACCTGGGTATTGTTATCCGCGAGGATCAGATAGCCCCGGCTGTCGTACTTCCAGTAAAAGCCGTTGGCCTGAGCGCCTTCAATCACGGCCGCGTTGCTGTCGGTAACGTTCCAGCCGGAAATCGCCAGCGTTTTACCGTCCTGGGTGGTTAACTGCCACTGCGCGTCTTGTTCGGAATAACTGAGCGTGGCTTCTCCGAGGTGCTCGCCGTTATCCAGTTTGATGTCGTCGAAGTGCAGGGTGTCTGTGCCTTTATCCAGCGTCACCTGATTGCTGAAGGTCGTCACGGATGTGTCGTCAGGCGGTACTGGCGTATCACCGCCATCATCGGGTGGTGTGACGTCGCCGCCATCATCGGGAGGCGTTGGGGTGACATCTCCGCCGTCATCCGGCGGCGTTGGGGTAACGTCGCCCCCGTCGTCTGGCGGGACTGGCGTTGTTGAATGGTGGTGAGAGTCGCCGTCGCTGTGATTGCCAATGGCGATGCCCGCCGCCAGAGCCGCTACGCCGCTGGCGACCCATGCCCAATGGTTATCCTGCCCGGCTTCTGCCGTCAGACATTTCGCCGGTAACTTATTGCGTTCCGCCTGAGATAACGACGAAATATTTACCGGACATTCTTTCTCATCTTCTGTATTCTCTGCCGCAATTGCCGGGCAGTAATATGTTTGCAGTGCAATCGCAATACCCACTGCAAGGAGTTTTTTCCTTTGCATAAACATAGTTGCCATCCTGTAAATAAAATAAGAAATATAAGGCGGCCCTGACAGACAACCTTTATTTGCAAAATTAATGAATGGCGCTATTTTGCCACTGACTACCCAGGGGGCGTCAATCCAGCCTTTATTCTGCTGATATTTGTGTGGTGAATTTATTTAGCGAATAAAAAAGAGATAATGGCTGTTTTGTGCGGTATTTTATTGCGTTATTCTTTTTTATATTTACGCAATGAATGGATTTAGCTTATTTAAAGTGTAATGTAAGAATGAATGATCGTTAAAGTGTTAAAAAAAAGATGCCCTGATATAGGGCATCTATATTTATTAATGGTTTGAGAACCAGTTTAGCTTATCGCGTAACGCGACCACCCGACCGACAATAATCAGCGCCGGGCTTTCGACCTGTTTCGCCAGCTCACCTAATTGCGCAAGAACGCCGCTGACCACGCGCTGCTTGACGGCGGTACCGTTTTCAACCAGCGC
Source organism: Citrobacter sp. CK198 (assembly GCF_030333295.1). Lineage (NCBI taxonomy): Bacteria > Pseudomonadati > Pseudomonadota > Gammaproteobacteria > Enterobacterales > Enterobacteriaceae > Citrobacter > Citrobacter sp. CK198. The sequence continues at coordinate 53,869 of NZ_JAOWGE010000022.1, forward strand.
CACAGGCATATCGGCCTGCATACCAAACGCGATCAGCTTCTCCTGAATGGTTGCCGCCTGATTCAGCCCCATATAGAACACCAGCGTTTGTTTCTCCGCCGCCAGGTTTTCCCAGTCCAGCTCGCCGCCCGTTTTCAGGTGCCCGGTGACCAGACGCACGCTTTGCGCGTAGTCGCGGTGAGTCAGCGGAACGCCGGAATAAGCCGAGCACCCGGAGGCCGCGGTAATACCGGGAACAACCGAGAACGGAATACCGGCGTGGCACAGCGTTTCCAGCTCTTCGCCGCCGCGACCGAAGATAAACGGATCGCCGCCTTTCAGACGCACCACGCGTTTGCCTTTCTGCGCTTCTCGCAGCAGGATCTGGTTAATCTCTTCCTGCGGAACGCAGTGATAGCCCGCGCGTTTGCCAACGAACACGCGGTCAGCGTCGCGGCGTACCAGATTCATAATGTCGTCGGAGACCAGGCGGTCATACACCACCACATCCGCCTGTTGGATCTGTTGTAACCCTTTCAGCGTCAGCAGCCCGGCGTCGCCAGGGCCCGCGCCCACCAGCACCACTTCACCACGGTGATCCAGCGGTTCGCTCAGCATCTGCTCGGTGATCTCCGACACCGCTTTCGCATCGGCATTCGCCAGCGACTGCGCGAGCCTGTCGTTGATGAACAGTTTTTCCCAGAAGCGACGGCGCTCGCCCATTGTGGCGAACTGCTTTTTCACCCGCGCGCGGAGCTGGCCGGCGTAATGCGCGACCTGGCCGAGGTGCTGGGGCAGCAAGGACTCCAGTTTCTCGCGCAGCAAGCGTGCGAGAACGGGCGAGGTGCCGCCGGAGGAGACCGCCACCATCAGCGGCGAGCGGTCGATAATGGAGGGCATGATGAAACTGGCGGCTTTTGGCGCATCGACCACGTTGCAGAAAATGCGGCGTGATTCAGCGGCTTCGCTCACCTGCTGGTTCACGGCGTCATCATCGGTCGCGGCGATCGCCAGCCAGCATCCGTCGAGCAGGGATTCTTCGAATGCCCCTTCAACTAACGTCAACATGCCTTCATTTGCCCACACGGTGAACTGCGGAATAAACGCCAGCGCGTTGACCGTTAATCGAGCGCCTGCTTCCAGCAGTAACCGCGCTTTGCGTTCTGCGACATCGCCACCGCCGACGAGCAGACAGTCACGATTGCGTAATTGACAAAATATAGGCAAATGGTCCACGACATTACCTCTTAATTATTGGCAGTAGCTTCAGTTTGATTGATTTTTGCCGGAGCCGGACGCTCCGCTTTTGGCGTAGCATACCAATAACCTAATCCCATGAATACGACACCGGACAAAGTATTGCCGAGAGTCACCCACAGCAGGTTATGACCAATTCCCGCCAGCGTGTAGGTGTCGCCGTGATGGCCGAACCAGGAGAGGGCGAACAGCGTCATGTTGGCGACGGAGTGCTCGTAGCCGGACGCGATGAATGCCAGCAGGCACCACCAGATAGCGAGGAATTTCGCCGCGCCTTCGGTACGAATCGCCATCCAGATCGCCAGACAAACCAGCCAGTTGCACAGCGCGCCTTTAAAGAACAGTACCGTGGCGGGCGCGGTGGTTTTCGCCAGCGCAACCGTGTGAACGATGCTGGTATCGACCGGCAGCAGACTGCCGCCGCCCCAGCTATACAGCAGCGCGACGAACACGGAGCCCACCAGGTTGCCCAGCCAGGTTTGCGGCAGAATCGCCCACATCTGACCGTGGCTGATGGTGCCCGCTTTTACGCCGAGCGTCAGGAACATGGTGTGGCCGGTAAAGAGTTCAGAACCGGCGATGATCACCAGCGTTAAGGCGATGCCGAAGGTAGCGCCCATCACCAGCGGGCGAACGGAAGGGTCAAGCAGGTTGCCGAGAGTGAAAATAAGAATGATGCCGAGACCGACATAGGCGCCGGCCATTGCGGAACTCACCCAGAAACCGAGCGGATTATTTGCCGACAGGCGTGCAATGCGCGCAGCGTTAGCCGCACACTTGTTAATAGTGTCTGTAAACATTTGATTATCCTTGAAGTAAAAACAATAAAATTAAAAAAGAAATCGTAAAACCGTAGGCCGGATAAGGCATTTATGCCGCCATCCGGCGGTATGTTTGCCTGATGGCGCTGTGCTTATCAGGCCTACAAAATCGGGCCTACAAAGACGTCAAAAAGGGAGGCGTTGCGCCTCCCCAAATTCATCAACCGCGCAGTTGCACCACGCCGTCTTTCACGCGAGCTTCGTAGTGCGCGACGGAATGGCTTTCATCTTCCATGCACAGACCGTCGCTCAGACGGAAACGCTGTTTTTTCAGCGGGCTGGCAACCCACAGTTCGCCCTGATGCTCGGCAATCAACCCGCGCGACAGCACGCTGGACTCAAAAAACGGGTCGATATTGCTGATCGCGAACACCTGGTCGCTGTGATATGGACGGAAAATGGCGACCTGCTTTTCGCCTAACAGCGCGCAGACGCCGGTTTCCGGCAGAATGTCATCGATTTTGCAGATGTTTTTCCACTGGCTCATGCGTTTTCCTCCACCAGAGTTACCGGAATGCGTTCGTACGGCGTTGCCGGACGATGCTGTTCACGCTCAGGAACCACCTGAACATTCGGGTCGCGCTTATCGCTGTTGATAAAGTGTCTGAAACGAACCTGCGCAGACGGTGTATTCACGGTCTCCGTCCACTCGCACACCACCGCTTCACGCAGGCGGGTCATCTCTTCTTCCAGATGTGCGTTCAGGCCCAGTTTGTCGTCGATGATGACCGACTTCAGGTAGTCGATACCGCCTTCCAGGTTATCTAACCACGGTGCGGTACGGGTCAGTTTGTCGGCGGTACGGATGTAGAACATCATGAAGCGGTCGAGGTATTTAACCAGCGTTTCGCGGTCGATATCCGCCGCCAGCAGGTCTGCATGACGTGGTTTCATCCCGCCGTTACCGCAGACGTACAGGTTCCAGCCTTTTTCCGTGGCGATAATCCCCACGTCTTTACCCTGGGCTTCCGCACATTCACGGGTACAGCCGGAGACGCCAAATTTCATTTTGTGCGGGGTACGGATGCCTTTGTAGCGGTTTTCCAGCTCGACGCCGAAGCCGACGCTATCGCCCACGCCGTAGCGGCACCAGGTGCTGCCCACGCAGGTTTTCGCCATACGCAGCGCTTTGGCATACGCGTGACCGGTTTCGAAGCCCGCTTCAATCAGCTGACGCCAGATTTCCGGCAGATCGTCTTTCTGCGCGCCGAACAGACCAATACGCTGAGAACCGGTAATTTTGGTGTACAAGTTAAACTCACGTGCGATGCGACCTACGGCCACCAGACCTTCCGGCGTGATTTCGCCGCCCGCAGAACGCGGGATCACGGAGTAGGTGCCGTCTTTCTGGATGTTCGCCAGGAAGTTGTCGTTGGTATCCTGTAGCGGGGTGTGCTGCGGCTTCAGAATGTATTCGTTCCAGCAGGAGGCCAGCAGAGAACCGACGGTCGGTTTACACACTTCGCAGCCGTAGCCTTTACCGTGTTTCGCCAGCAGTTCTTCAAAGGTTTTAATGCCTTCCACGCGGATGAGGTGGAACAGTTCCTGGCGCGAGTACGCAAAGTGCTCACACAGGTTGTTGTTCACCTCAATACCCTGTTTCGCCAGTTCGGCGTTCAGAACCTGAGTAACCAGCGGAATACAGCCGCCACAGCCAGTACCGGCTTTGGTTTCCGCTTTCAGCGCCGCAACGGTGTGGCAGCCTTTGTTGATGGCGGCGACCAGCATCCCTTTGGTGACGTCAAAGCAGGAACAGATTTGCGCGCTGTCCGGCAGTTTATCAACGCCAATGGAAGGCTTACCGCTGCCAGAATGTGCCGGCAGGATCAGCGAGTCCGGGTTTTCCGGCAGTTCAATCGCGTTCAGCACCAGTTGCAGCAGGTTGCCGTAATCGCTGGTATCGCCCACCAGCACCGCGCCGAGCAGGGTTTTGTTGTCTTCGCTGACGATGAGGCGTTTGTAGACCTCTTTGCTTTCGTCGAGGTAAACGTAGCTACGCGCGCCCGGCGTGCGGCCATGCGCATCGCCAATGCCGCCGACGTCCACGCCCAGCAGTTTCAGCTTGGCGCTAAGGTCTGCGCCTTCAAACACGTTTTCGGTTTCGAGGATGTGGTCAACGGCAACCTGCGCCATTTTGTAGCCAGGCGCGACCAGACCGTACACGCGGTTGTTCCAGCTGGCGCATTCGCCAATCGCGTAGATATCCGGGTCAGACGTCTGGCAGGCGTCGTTAATCACGATACCACCGCGCTGAGCGACGTCCAGGCCGCACTGGGTGGCCAGTTTGTCACGCGGGCGGATACCGGTAGAGAAAACGATGAAATCGACTTCCAGCTCGCTACCGTCGGCAAAACGCATGGTTTTACGCGCTTCGGTGCCTTCCTGAACGATCTCTTTGGTGTTTTTGCTGGTGTGTACGCGCACGCCCATGCTTTCGATTTTACGGCGTAGCTGCTCGCCGCCCATCTGATCCAGCTGTTCTGCCATCAGCATGGGGGCAAATTCGATAACGTGGGTTTCGACGCCTAAGTTTTTCAGCGCGCCAGCGGCTTCCAGACCCAGCAGGCCGCCGCCGACCACCGCGCCGCGTTTGCTGCGACGGGCGCAGGCTTCAATGGCGTTGAGATCTTCAATGGTACGGTAAACAAAGCAGTCCTGGGTTTCGGAACCTTTAATTGGCGGGATCCACGGGTAGGAACCGGTCGCCATGATCAGTTTATCGTAATAAACCGTACGACCCGCGCTGGAGTGGATGACCTTCTCCTGACGGTTGATCGTAATGGCGCGTTCGCCGACCAGAACGTTAACGCCGTGCTTCTCATAAAAGCCTTCACGCACCAGAGACAGCTCTTCAGCGGTGTGGTGGGAGAAGTAGGAAGACAGGTGGACACGGTCGTATGCTTTGCGGGGTTCTTCACAGAACACGGTAATGTCAAAATTGGCAGCGTCGGATTTATCAAGAAGGTCCTCAATAAAGCGATGGCCGACCATACCATTACCGATAATAGCGAGTCTGACTTTGCTCATTTTTGCCTCGATTTCTTTTCTATTACTGCCTACCTTAACGATTCAGCAACCCCGCTTATTGATGTAAATCAAATTCGGCCTTATATACTCCTTAAGAGGTATATTGCTGATTTGTCAGCATTTTTATAAGTCACGGAATTGTCAGACATTTCGTTGCTGTGCAAATAACGTACAAAATGAGGGGTTATTAGCGTAAGAAGGTCTACCTCTAAAGAATGCGAGGTCTACGCCGTCAGGAGGAGGGGGAAATTGCGCGAAAAAGCAGGATTAAAAAGCCGGGCTAAAAAGCCGGATGGCGACGCTATGCGTCTTATCCGGCCTACAAGTCATGCGTAGGCCCGGTAAGCTTGCGCCACCGGGCAAATCACCAGCCTTATCCGGCAATCATCATCAGTGCGCTGCTGGCACGTTATGCTGGCGATGACGGGTAACAAACCCGAGGATAAAGCACATCACAAACACTACGGCATACAGACCGTTTGCGGTGAGCAACGCGGCCTGCGGGCCGCTGTGCGCCACGATTGGGCCTGTCACCACGAAGGTCAGCATGGTGCCAATGGTGCCGCAGGTCAGCACAAAGTTAACCAGCTTCGGCGACGGCACTTTGGTTTGCTGCGAACCCAGCGTAATGATTGAGGTGTAAATGGCGCTGGAGAAGAAGCCGAGCGTCAGAATAAACCACGCCATATGCTCCGGCTGGGCCTTAATGAACAGGTACATCAGCACCGTCGCCAGACCCGCCAGTACCGTCAGGATACGTTGCAGATCAAAGAAGCGCAGAATGAAGCTGAAGGCCCACATGCCGAACATGTACGACATCCAGAAATCGCTGACCAGCGTACCGGCGTCGTTCAGGCTCATGCCCAGACCTTTGGCGTATTCCGGCACCCAGGAGATGAAACCTAACTGACCGAGGATGTAGCACAGCGCGGCGATGGACAGGAACAGGACGCCAATGCCCCATTTCTCTTTTACCACCGGCGTTTCCGTTTTCGGCGCGTGTTTACCCAGCGCCGGAAATTCGCAGCCGAAGGTCAGGATGAAAATCGCCACGTAGACCAGACCGATGCAGGCGTATACCCAGTACCACTCAATGCTGCGCGCCAGCAGGTAAGCGGCGACCATCGGGAAGATCATCCCGGCCATACTGAAGAAGGAGTCGGTGAACAGCAGGCGAGAACCACGCTGACGGCCTTCATACATCTGGGTGATCAGGAAAGTACCGATCGACATGGTGATACCGCTCACCAGACCCAGTACAAACATTGCCGCAGAGAAAAGCGCCAGGCTATGGCTGAGCATCAGCCCGGCCACGGCCAGCACCATCAACACAAAGCCAAAACGCAGCTGCGTTTTCAGCGGGATAATTTCCATCAGCCAGGCATTCAGGAAAATAGAGATCAGGATACCGGCGTTAAGAAAGGTGAATGTGTTACTCATACTGGAAACGGGCAGGTTGAAGTACTCTGCAATGTTTCCCATCACCATCCCGGTGACAATTACCAACGCGCCTGTCAGGGCGTAGGAGAGAAAGCTAATCCATGTGAGCTTGATGCGATTGCTGTTAGTCATGACTGGCCTGTGTATAGAGGTGTAAAGCGCGTTGACAGCGCCGTGAGCGGGCAGATTTTAGGCGTTTTAGTGATGTATTTAAATGTTTATTAGCAATTACTGTAATCGTTACATTTTTTAACGTGACGGTGATCACATTAATATGCCGAAAAGCACAACAAAATCGTAAGGTTACATTTGTTTCAGATACGTAAAATTAGGTAAAGGGCTGGCCTGCTCCTTGAAGGCTCTTTAGAATCAATCTACTTGCTTTTGTTACTGCTCTCGTTAAGGAAATCTCATGCTCAAATCGACTCTGGCGGCTGTTGCAGCTGTTCTCGCTCTTTCTGCTCTCTCTCCTGTAGCGTTGGCAGCGAAAGGTGACCCACATGTTCTGCTGACGACCTCCGCCGGAAATATTGAACTGGAACTGAATAGCCAGAAAGCGCCAGTTTCAGTGCAAAACTTTGTCGATTATGTCAACAGCGGTTTCTATAACAACACCACGTTCCACCGTGTGATCCCCGGCTTTATGGTGCAGGGCGGCGGTTTTAACGAGCAGATGCAGCAAAAGAAACCTAACCCGCCGATCAAAAACGAAGCGGACAACGGGCTGCGCAACACCCGTGGCACCATTGCGATGGCGCGTACCGCAGATAAAGACAGCGCAACCAGCCAGTTCTTTATCAACGTTGCCGACAACGCCTTCCTGGATCACGGCCAGCGCGATTTTGGCTACGCCGTATTTGGTAAAGTTGTGAAAGGGATGGATGTCGCTGACAAAATCTCCCAGGTGCAGACACATGATGTCGGCCCTTACCAAAATGTTCCTTCAAAACCGATAGTTATCCTTTCCGCCAAAGTCCTGCCGTAATGGCATTCTGCGCGGGCCAGCAATGCCCGCGCGATTCCTGACCTCTGCGTAACCTGAATTTGCTGCTTATACTTGTGGCAAGTGCAGGCACATTCAGGGAGGTCTCGTGAAAAAACTCACCGATAAACAAAAGTCTCGCTTCTGGGAACAACGACGAAATATCAATTTCCAGGAGAGTCGACGTCTGGAAGGGGTGGACATCCCGGTAGTTACCCTGACCGCCGAAGAAGCACTGGTGCGCCTGGCAGAATTAAGGAGGCACTATGAGCGATAAGTTTGGTGATGGACGCGACCCCTATCTGTATCCTGGCCTGAATATCATGCGTAACCGCTTAGGCATCCGGCAGGTTCAGCGTCTGGAGCAGGCGGCGTATGAACTGACCGCACTGCGTGCCGCGACGATTGAAGCTGGCCCCCTGGTGCGCGGACTGCCTCACCTTCGCGCCATTCATCGTCAGCTGTATCAGGATGTTTTTGACTGGGCCGGACAACTGCGCGAGGTCGATATATATCAGGGAGATACCCGTTTTTGCCATTTTGCCTACATCGAAAAAGAGGGCAACGCCTTGATGCAGGATCTGGAAGAAGAGGGGTATCTGGTCGGGCTGACGAAAGAGAAATTCGCCGATCGTCTGGCGCACTACTACTGTGAAATTAATGTGCTGCATCCTTTTCGCATCGGCAGCGGACTGGCGCAGCGCATCTTCTTTGAGCAACTGGCGCTCCACGCCGGTTATATCCTGAGCTGGAGCGGCATTCAGGTGGCCGAATGGAGCCAGGCGAACCAGAGCGGCGCGATGGGCGACCTGTCGGGATTACAGGCAATATTTCGTAAAGGGGTAATCGAAGCCCAGGAAACTGAGTAGAATAGCGCGGTTCTTACGTACCGGAGCCGCCATGATTCTGCTGATCGACAACTATGATTCGTTTACCTGGAACCTTTATCAGTATTTCTGCGAACTGGGCGCTGATGTCCTGGTCAGGCGAAATGACGCGTTGACGCTGGCGCAAATTGACGCGCTGAATCCGCAAAAAATCGTGATCTCGCCGGGGCCCTGTACGCCGGATGACGCGGGCATCTCCCTGGCAGTAATCCGCCATTATGCCGGACGCCTTCCCATGCTCGGCGTCTGTCTTGGACACCAGGCGATGGCGCAGGCCTTTGGTGCGACGATCGTGCGGGCGGCTAAAGTGATGCACGGTAAAACCTCTCCCGTCACCCATAGCGGCCAGGGCGTTTTTCAGGGGCTATCGAACCCGCTCACCGTCACGCGCTATCACTCGCTGGTGATCGATCCTGCGACGCTTCCCGCCTGCTTTGACGTTACGGCCTGGAGCGACACGCAGGAAATTATGGGGATTCGCCACCGGGAGTGGGATCTGGAAGGGGTGCAGTTCCACCCGGAAAGTATTCTGAGCGAGCAGGGACATCAACTGCTGGCTAATTTCCTGTCGCGCTGATTTGTGGTTGCTATCCAGTGATTTTTTATGCATATTTTATGACTGAAATTTCATTTAGCTGGATGGGCATAAGATGGCAACTGAACAAACTGCAATTACGCGCGCGACTTTCGATGAAGTTATCCTGCCGATTTATGCACCGGCAGAGTTTATTCCGGTAAAAGGCAAGGGCAGCCGGGTCTGGGATCAGCAGGGTAAAGAGTACGTTGATTTCGCGGGTGGGATTGCAGTTACCGCCTTAGGGCATTGCCATCCGGCGCTGGTGGACGCGCTGAAAACGCAGGGTGAAACGCTGTGGCACACCAGCAACGTTTTTACTAACGAACCTGCGCTGCGTCTGGGGCGTAAACTTATCGACGCGACCTTCGCCGAGCGCGTGCTGTTTATGAACTCCGGCACCGAAGCCAACGAAACCGCCTTCAAACTGGCGCGCCACTATGCCTGCGTGCGTCATAGCCCGTTTAAAACCAAAATCATCGCCTTCCATAACGCTTTTCATGGCCGCTCGCTGTTTACCGTTTCCGTTGGTGGTCAGCCGAAGTATTCCGACGGATTTGGCCCTAAACCGGCGGATATCATCCATGTTCCTTTCAACGACCTGCACGCGGTGAAAGCGGTGATGGATGACCATACCTGCGCGGTGGTGGTGGAGCCGATCCAGGGAGAAGGCGGCGTCACCGCCGCAACGCCAGCGTTTCTGCAAGGCCTGCGCGAGCTGTGCGATCGGCATCAGGCGCTGCTGGTGTTTGATGAAGTTCAGTGCGGTATGGGGCGCACCGGCGATCTGTTCGCCTATATGCACTACGGCGTGACGCCGGATATTCTTACCAGTGCGAAAGCGCTGGGCGGCGGCTTCCCGGTCAGCGCTATGCTGACCACGCAGGAGATTGCGTCCGCGTTCCACGTTGGGTCGCACGGTTCCACCTACGGCGGCAACCCGTTGGCCTGCGCCGTTGCCGGGGCCGCGTTCGATATCATTAATACGTCTGACGTGCTGAATGGCGTTCAGACTAAGCGCGAGCGGTTTGTTCAGCATTTGCAGAAGATTGACGAGCAGTATGACATTTTCAGCGATATTCGCGGTATGGGGCTGTTGATTGGCGCGGAACTGAAGCCGCAGTACAAAGGCCGGGCGCGGGATTTCCTTTACGCTGGCGCGCATGAAGGCGTTATGGTGCTGAATGCCGGGCCGGATGTCATGCGCTTTGCCCCTTCGCTGGTGGTGGAAGAGGCGGATATTGACGAAGGGATGCAGCGTTTTGCGCAGGCGGTGGCGAAAGTGGCTGGCTGATTGCCGGATGGCGCTACGCTTATCCGGCCTACAAATCGCGTTTTCCCTGTAGGCCGGATAAGGCGCTTGCGCCGCCATCCGGCAAACAACAAACAGCAAACAACGTCAACCCTTCATATCCCGTAACCGGCGACTAAGCCAGATGCCATGATGCGGGCGCTGGCGCCATGCCACTGACGAAATGGTGTGCATGGTATTCAGGTGCCCCAGCACGCGTTGCAGATGCTGTTCCAGCGTGCTAAGCGGCCCGTGGGAGAGCATCTCCGATGACTCCAGAATATTCACATCCCCGGAACCACCCGGTGCGTCATACTCCAGCCGCTGCTGACAGCGCTGGAGCGCAATTTCGCAGGATTCCAGGTAGCGCTGCGCCAGATCCGGCGTCAGCATCGTATGCTCGCGCGCCAGCGTGGTCATGGCGTTGACGTGCTCAACGATAAACTGGCTGTGCGTTACCCACAGTTTCATATCTTCCAGATAGTGCGTGTTAAACCCCGGTTCCTGCATCGCCTGATTCAGCGAGTTAAACAGCGTATTGTGCGCCTGGTTCACCCGCATTCGCTGATACGCCAGCGGCGTTGGCTGCGGGTCGTTGCTGAGGATCAGCCGAATGGCCTCCTGGTCCGCTTCCAGCGCGTCGTGGGCATTCTTACGCAAAAGGCCGCTTTGCCACTGCGGCCAGAGCCAGACCATCCCGCCAAAAGCAATCAGGCAACCAATGACCGTATCAATAAATCGCGGCACGATGAACTGTTCGCCGTTGAGCGTCAGCAGTTGCAGGGTATAGACCGCCGTCACCGTAAAGCCAACCGTCGCCCAGCCGTAGTTTTTGCGAATGGTCAGATAGCTCACCAGCGTAATGATCAGCATTAATGCCAGCGTGTAGCCTTCAGGAATGCGAAAGTGCAACGTGACGCCCGCCACCACCAGACCGGCCAGCGTACCCGCCGAACGGTGCAGAATGCGCACGCGCGTCGCGCCGTAGCCGTTTTGCGTGACGAACAGGATGGTCATCAAAATCCAGTACGGCTTGGGCAGATGTAAGGCGCTGCCCATCAGGCTGGCGATACTTAACATAACGCTGATTCGCCCGGCGTTGCGCAGCGCGGGCGATTTAAACGATAAATAGCTTTTCAGCGCGGGCAGCAGCGGCAGGCGACGTTGTTTATCGGCCATCAGGTCGCGTGCGTACAGCGGACGCTGAGTGCGTAATACGCGGGCAATACGGCTAAAGTGCCAGTAGCAAAACTGCCCGACAGGGTTTTCCGGGTGCTGATTGGCGATTTTTTCCAGCGCGCCAGTCTGCTTCTCCATCGAAAAACGGCTGGGCAAGCGGTGATACAGGATGTCATCCGCGATGATGCGCAGGCGGGCGGCGACGGTTTGCGCATTCCAGCGAATAACCTGTTCCGCGTGGCTGCGCTCCACCAGCTTCTGAACCTCCTCCGGCTGATGCAAACTGACGGAGATATGCTCTTGTAAGTCCAGCGCTTCCTGGAAGGCGCGCAGCAGGCGCTTGTAGTCATTATTGTGCTGGGCCGACAGCATGTGCATCTGCTGGTAACACTGGGTAATGAGATCCACCGCTTTTTGCTGGCGCACCAGCAGGGGCGGCAGCGCTTTTTCTGGATCGATATGCTGCGTGAGCAGGCTGTATTTGGCCTCGCAATAGTCGGCCAGCTCGCGATACAGCAGGCTGAGCGACTCGCGCAGCGGCTGTTCGCGCCACAGCCAGAACCAGAACCAGTTAAACAGCCCGTACCATAGCGTGCCGAGCGCGTAGATGAGCAGCGGCTCCCAGACCGGCATGTTCCCCGCCAGGCTTAGCGTGAAAATGGCGGCGATCAGTGAAGCGGGCAGCAGCCTTGCATGCAGCGGGCTGATTTCCGCCGTGACGCCGAGCAGCAGCGTCAGCCCGGTGAGGATCAGCGGCAGGGGGATGTCGCGCGCCAGCAGCAGTTGCGTAATCAGGCTGCATCCGGCAAACAGCGATCCGCCGATGATTAAGCGTTTGAAAAAGCGTTTATGCGGGGTATCAAGACCGGCAATGTTGCAGCAGGCGGGAACGAGCGAGAACAGCAGTCCCAGGTGCAACTGGCCGATGATCAGGCCGATAGCCACAGGCAGGCACAGCACCAGCGTTTGCCGTAGTGCGTAGTTGATCTCAGGATGGTAAATCAGTCTTCGCCACATCGGTGCAAACAAAAATGGCGCATTACCGGGTAATGCGCCATTCCGACGGGATTAACGTGTGCCGTAGACGACGATGGTCTTACCGTGAGCGGAGATCAGATTCTGATCTTCGAGCATTTTCAGAATACGCCCCACGGTTTCACGGGAGCAGCCAACGATCTGGCCGATCTCCTGACGGGTGATTTTGATCTGCATGCCATCCGGGTGAGTCATTGCGTCAGGTTGTTTCGCCAGGTTCAGCAGGGTCTGAGCGATACGGCCCGTTACGTCGAGGAAGGCGAGGTTACCGACTTTCTCAGATGTCACTTGCAGACGGCGAGCCATCTGGGAAGACAGGCGCATCAGAATATCCGGGTTTACCTGGATCAACTGACGGAATTTCTTGTAAGAAATTTCAGCGACTTCACAGGCCGTTTTGGCACGTACCCAGGCACTGCGTTCCTGACCTTCTTCAAACAGGCCCAGTTCGCCAATAAAATCGCCCTGATTCAGATAAGAAAGGATCATTTCTTTCCCTTCTTCATCTTTGATCAACACTGCCACTGAGCCTTTAACGATGTAGTACAACGTTTCCGCTTTTTCACCCTGGTGAATCAGCGTGCTCTTCGATGGGTACTTATGAATGTGGCAATGAGACAAGAACCATTCGAGAGTCGGGTCTGTTTGCGGTTTGCCAAGCACCATGCGCGGTTATCCTCTGTTATAAGCTGTCTCCAGAGCCAGAACACGACACTGCCTCTGGGTTTGCAAAAATAGGTTTCCCGAATTCCTGGGAAGGGGGCTGTCGAAAATGTACTGCAGCCTGAATGTGATGTCCTCTGCATACATGCAGTACGTCAATGTATTACTGTAGCATCCCGACTGTTTTAGCATAGCTTTCGCCGTGTGTCTCCTGGTGTCTCGCTTCAGCATGACGCAGGTCGCCTTCCGTTGCGAGATTTGTTATGTGCGCGTAATCTGTCAGGAAAATTGACACATTGGAGTTCCGAATATGCAAGCGCGTGTAAAGTGGGTTGAAGGGTTAACCTTTCTGGGAGAGTCTGCCTCCGGCCACCAGGTTTTAATGGATGGCAACTCCGGTGATAAAGCGCCAAGCCCGATGGAAATGGTGCTGATGGCCGCAGGCGGTTGTAGCGCAATCGACGTGGTTTCTATTTTGCAGAAAGGGCGTCAGGATGTGACGAATTGCGAAGTGAAGCTGACGTCCGAACGCCGTGAAGAAGCGCCGCGCCTGTTTACGCATATCAATCTGCATTTCATTGTGACCGGCAATGATCTGAAAGACGCGGCGGTTGCGCGGGCGGTCGATCTTTCGGCTGAGAAGTATTGCTCAGTGGCGCTGATGCTGGAAAAAGCGGTGAATATTACCCATTCATATGAAGTGATTGCGGCGTGATGCCGGTTGCCTGATGGCGCTACGCTTATCAGGCCTACGAATTCGCACCCTGTATGCCGGATAAGCGTAGCGCCATCCGGCATATATCAAACGCACTCTGTAGGCCGGATAAGGCGTTAGCCGCCATCCGGCAAACATCGAACAGATTATTCGATTTTCTTCCCTTCCATCAGTCGCTGAACCAGCGGCAACATGATCAGCTCCATCGCCAGCCCCATTTTGCCGCCCGGCACCACGAGCGTATTGATATGGGAAATAAACGACCCCTGCAACATAGCCAGCAGCCACGGGAAATCAATCCCTTCCAGATTTCTGAAATGAATGACCACAAAACTTTCGTCCAGCGAAGGAATGCCTTTCGCGGCGAAGGGATTGGAAGTGTCAACGGTGGGCACGCGCTGGAAGTTAATGTGGGTGCGGGAAAACTGCGGCGTAATGAAATTAATGTAGTCATCCATTGAGCGGACAACGGAATCCATCACCGCCTCGCGGGAGTGGCCGCGCTCGCTGGTATCGCGAATCAGCTTTTGAATCCACTCCAGGTTGACGATCGGCACCACGCCAACCAGCAGATCGACATGACGCGCGACATCATGCTGCGGCGTTACCACGCCGCCGTGCAGCCCTTCGTAAAACAGCACATCGGTGGGTTCCGGCAGCGGCTGCCACGGGGTAAACGTCCCCGGCACCTGATTCCACGGCACGGCCTCATCGTAGGTATGAAGATACTTACGCGCCTGGCCTTTGCCCGTCTGTCCGTATTCAATAAAGGTTTGTTCCAGCAGGCTGAAGTCGTTGGCTTCAGGGCCGAAATAGCTGATATGCCGCCCGGCGTCGCGCGCTTTGCGGATCGCCATGTCCATTTCGGGGCGTGTGTAACGATGAAAACTGTCGCCTTCCACCTCGGCTGCGCGCAGATTTAACTGCGCGAAAATTTTTCGAAACGCGAGGCTGGTGGTCGTGGTCCCCGCGCCGCTGGACCCTGTTACCGCAATCACCGGATGTTTGGCAGACATAATAACTCCATGAATCAACAAAAGTTTTAGTATAGTCGGCCGTCAGCGGCGGATTATTCGCGAAACTGTTCACGCGGCATAATGTTGACCGTCTCGTGCAGTTCAGACCACACCAGAACAGCTTCTCCGCACTGTAGCTGTCGTTTGACGTCGGCGACCTTTTGCTCAAGCGAACGTTCATGTTCACCATAATCGGTGCCTTCACGCAACACAAAGCTTTCGATCAAATTGTCCAGCGTCTCAGAAGACAGCTCTTGCCAGGGGATCATCATGATGACGCCTCCAGATACGTTGTCAGCCAGTCGGGAATCCGCGACTCCAGCCACATTTCCGGGCGACGCAGCGTCCCGCCGATAAATCCAACATGCCCGCCATGCTCGGTGAGTTGATACTCCACCAGCGGCGGCAGATTTTCCGGTTTCGGGATCACATGATGATCCATAAACGGATCGTCTTTCGCGTGGATGATGAGCGTCGGTTTGGCGATCTGGTTGAGCATCGGCATGGCGCTACATTGACGATAATAGTCTATCGCGTCGGCAAAGCCGTGAATTTTCGCGGTGATCAGATCGTCAAATTCACGGAGCCGACGCACGGATTTGAGCTGCGCCAGATTAATCGGCAGTGTGCCGGGGTATGCCGCCAGCTTGCGCGCGGCGTTGGCCTTCAGCAGATTGAGCAGATAGCGCTGATAAACGCGGGAAAACCCTTTTTCCATATGATAGCTGCACGCTTCCAGCACGAAGGGGGCGGAAACGATGACCGCCGCGTCAATCGGGATCTCGCGGCCTTCTTTCGCCAGCAGACACGCCAGCATATTTCCGCCGAGCGAATAGCCGACGGCGGCGGTGGGGACGGCGCCAAACTCACGCTGTAGCCAGTGTAAAAACCAGGTGCCGTCTTCCGTTTCGCCGGAGTGATAAATGCGGTTCAGCCGGTTCGGTTCGCCGCTACAGCCGCGAAAGTGCATGACCACGCCCAGCCAGCCACGCTTTTGCGCCGCTTCAATCAGCCCGTGAGCGTACGGGCTGTTCAGGCTGCCTTCCAGGCCGTGAAAAACCACCAGACGCGGTTTGTGCTTCGCGTGCTGTGGATCTTCACTCCAGGCCAGATCGATAAAATCGCCGTCCGGTAATTCCAGACGTTGCCAGTGCGCATCGAACTTCACCTTGCGGCGGATGAGTCGCGGCAGCATGGTTTGCAGGTGGCGGTTGCGGATACCGCGCATTGGCACGAACTCCGCACTATCGTGACCGGTGATATCAAGGTCGGGGGAGGTTATTTGAGTCATAAATTATGCGATGTTTTTTTAAATCTGCCGCCTACTATACCGTCACTTTCCCCTGGTGTTTATGAAAATGAGGCAGGGGGAGCGGATTTACACCTTCCTGACGCTGATCTTAATCACAATTCATTACTCAAATTATTACTCTCAGGCTAATGATTCCTCTCTACGCTTAATTGATGACTTTCTCACCAGGGCGCACACTCTTTCCAGTGTTAAGCAATCAAAATGATTAGCTGAATCAGGAGGTTAATAATGTTATCTGGGCAAACGCCAGCACGAGTCTGGAACACGCGCCGCACCGAGAAGCAGCGGCGTCTGGCTTCCGTTCCGGTGCAGGGCAAGGTGCTGCCAACCGCAGACCTGACCGCAATGCTGGAAAAACTGATCGCGCCGGGTGACCGCGTGGTATTAGAAGGGAATAACCAGAAGCAGGCAGATTTCCTGTCCCGCATGCTGGCGGAGGTCAACCCGCAGATAGTGCATGACCTGCATATGATCATGCCAAGCGTTGGGCGCAGCGAGCATCTCGATATCTTCGAAAAGGGTATCGCCCGCAAGCTGGACTTCTCTTTTTCCGGCACCCAAAGTCTGCGCATCTCGCAACTGCTGGAAGATGGCCTGCTGGAAATTGGCGCCATCCACACCTACATCGAGCTTTACTCCCGTCTTTATGTCGACCTGGCGCCAAACGTGGCGCTGATTGCCGGTTACAAAGCTGACCGCAAAGGCAACCTCTACACCGGGCCGAGTACCGAAGATACCCCGGCGCTGGTGGAAGCCGCCGCATTCCACGATGGCATCGTTATCGCACAGGTGAATGAGCTGGTGGACGACGAGTGCGACTTGCCGCGCGTCGATATTCCGGGCTCGTGGATCGACTATGTGGTGGTTGCCGACAAACCGTTCTTTATCGAACCGCTGTTCACTCGCGACCCGCGCCTGATCAAACAGGAACATATCCTGATGGCGATGATGGCCATTAAAGGCATCTACGCAGAGCACCAGGTGCAGTCGCTGAACCACGGTATCGGCTTCAACACCGCCGCTATTGAACTGCTGCTGCCGACCTGGGGCGAGCAACTCGGTCTGCGTGGCAAAATCTGTAAACACTGGACGCTGAACCCGCATCCGACGCTGATCCCGGCGATTGAAAGCGGCTGGGTGGAAAGCGTGCACTGCTTCGGCGGCGAGCTGGGGATGGAGGAGTACATCCGCGCCCGTCCTGACGTGTTCTTTACCGGCGCCGACGGCTCCATGCGTTCTAACCGCGCCTTCTGTCAGCTGGCGGGTCAGTACGCGGTCGATATGTTTATCGGCTCCACGTTGCAGGTTGATGGCCTGGCTAACTCCTCAACGGTGACTCGCGGTCGTCTGTCCGGCTTCGGCGGCGCGCCAAACATGGGCCACGACCCGCACGGTCGCCGTCATGCTACCCCGGCCTGGCTGAACATGATCACCGAACCTGACCCTATGCAGCGCGGTAAAAAATTGGTGGTGCAGATGGTGGAAACTTTCCAGGCGGGCGTGAAACCGACCTTCGTGGAAAAACTGGATGCGGTTGACGTGGCGAAAGCCTCCGGTATGCCACTGGCGCCGGTGATGATCTACGGCGACGACGTGACCCACGTTCTGACCGAAGAAGGTATCGCTTATCTCTACCGGGCGGAAAGTCTGGAGGAGCGTCGCGCGATGGTTGCGGCGGTGGCCGGTATCACCGACATCGGTCTGGGCGTAGACGCCCGGCGCGTCGCCGAACTGCGTCAGAGCGGCAAGGTGGTTTACCCGGAAGATATGGGCATTCGTCGTACCGACGCCACCCGTTCTCTGCTGGCGGCCGGTAGCGTTGCCGACCTGGTGGAATGGTCCGGGGGTCTCTACAACCCACCTGCGAAATTTCGGAGCTGGTAATGAAACTTCTGCCCCGGATTCAGGTTGAAGGCGGTGCCGAATGGCTGGCGCGAACCGCCACGCAGTGTCTGATCGACGAAGCACGATTAAGCCCGAAGCCCGGTCTGGTGGACAGTCGGGGGAACGGCGCGCACCACGATTTATCGCTTGCGCTGATGGAGCGCTCGGCGCACAGCCTGACCTCCACGTTTCAGGCGCTGGCGCAACAAAGCTGGCGGCGTCCGGCTGATATTGCGCTCAGACAAACCATAGGGCGACTCGGTCGCGAAGGCGAGCAACTGATGATGGCGGCAACGGGCGGCGTGAACACCCACCGTGGCGCGATTTGGGCGCTGGGGCTGTTGGTGAGCGCCGTGGCGATGCACGGCGGCGCGGGCAGGGCGCAGCAGGTGGCGGCAACCGCCGCTGAACTGGCAAAACTGCCGGATGACGCCGCGCCGAAAGTCTTCAGTAAAGGGCTGCGCGCCACCCACCGTTATCGCGTACCGGGCGCCAGAGAAGAGGCACAGCAGGCGTTTCCACACATTATGCAGCGTGCGCTGCCGCAGCTTCGGCTAAGCCGACAGAACGGCAGCAGCGAAATGCACGCCCGGCTGGATGCGCTGATGGCCATCATGACCTCGCTGACCGACACCTGCGTACTTTCTCGCGCCGGGATGGAGGGGCTGGATGCCATGCAGCATGGCGCGCGTGCCGTTCTCCATGCGGGCGGCAGCGCGCACCCGGCAGGGGAGCAGGCGCTGGCCCGTTTAGACCGTCAGATGCTGGCGCTGAACGCCTCGCCGGGCGGCGCGGCGGACTTGCTCGCCGCCACCCTGTTTCTCGATCGCGTCGAAACGTCTTATTCAAAGCATTAAGAGGATGTTATGGAAAAAATCACATTGACCGTGCCAGCCAGCCGCGCGTTATGCGGCAGGGCGCTGGCAGGGGTTGTCGGCTCCGGGGATATGGAGGTGTTATTCACCGCCGACCAGGGCCAGACGTTAACCATTGATATCACCACTTCCGTCGATAACAGCCGCAGCCGCTGGGAAGCGCTGTTTACCCGTCTGCAAACGGTCAGCAGCCTGCCAGCAGGCAAACTGACCATCCACGACTTCGGCGCGACGCCGGGCGTAGCGCGCATTCGTATCGAACAGGTATTTGAAGAGGTGAGCTATGCGTGATGACCGCAGTTTTATCGAATTAAAAGCGCGTCAGCGCGCCCATGCGCTGCTGGATGAAGGCAGCTACCGCGAACTGCTCGATCCGTTTGAAGGCGTGATGTCGCCGTGGCTGGGCGCGCAGGGCATCGTGCCGCAGGCCGATGACGGCATGGTCGTGGCGAAAGGCACTATTAACGGCAAACCGGCGGTGGTTGTGGCGATTGAGGGCGCATTCCAGGGCGGCAGCATGGGCGAAGTGTCCGGCGCTAAAATGGCGGCGGCGCTGGAGCTGGCGGCGGAAGATAACCGTAACGGCATTCCGACGCAGGCGGTGTTGAGTCTGGAAACCGGCGGCGTGCGTTTGCAGGAAGCCAACCTCGGCCTGGCGGCGATTGCCGACATCCACGCGGCGATTGTTGACCTGCGTCGTTATACCCCGGTGGTCGGCATTGTGGCGGGGACTGTCGGCTGCTTCGGCGGGATGTCTATCGCCGCTGCGCTGTGTAGCTATCTGATTGTCACCCGCGAAGCGCGTCTGGGTCTGAACGGCCCGCAGGTTATCGAACAGGAAGCCGGGATTGAAGAGTATGACTCCCGTGACCGCCCGTTTATCTGGAGCATGACCGGTGGCGAAGTGCGCTATCAAAGCGGGCTGGTGGATGCGCTGGTTGGCGATGGCGTCAACGCGGTGAAAGCGGCGATGAACGATGCGCTGGCGAAAGGCGTTCCGGCAAAACACCGCACCGATAACTACGACGATTATCTGAACCGTCTGAGCCATTTCGACACCCGCAAACAGGCCGATTCAGAACAGATTAACGCACTCTTTGCCCGGGAGGTGAAATGATGAGTAACGCAATAAGCCGTGGCGAGTTATGGCTGCAAGCCCTCGTACCGAACGCCAGACGGCTCGAAGGGCTGTGCCCCTCCGTGCAGGCTGCAGACGGTGAGCTGAACGGTGAAACGGCGCGCTTTATCGCGGTAGTGCCGGATGCTAACAACCATTACCCACGCGCCGCAAAAGGCGAGGTTGGTCTGCTGGAAGGCTGGACGCTTGCAAAAGTGGTCAGCGAAACCGTGGCTGCCGATGCAGATAACACTGTTAAGCGCCCGATCGTGGCGGTGATTGATGTGCCCAGCCAGGCCTACGGTCGCCGTGAAGAGGGATTTGGTATTCACCAGGCGCTGGCCGGTGCGGCAGCGGCGTATGCCAATGCGCGTCTGGCGGGCCATCCGGTGATTGGCCTTATCGTCGGCAAGGCGATGTCCGGCGCGTTTCTGGCGCACGGTTATCAGGCCAACCGCCTGATTGCCTTCAACGACAAAGGCGTGCTGATCCATGCGATGGGCAAAGAGTCTGCGGCACGTATCACCCTGCGTACCGTCGAGTCGCTGGAAAAACTGGCGGCCACTATTCCGCCGATGGCGTACGACATCAGTAACTACGCCACGCTGGGACTGCTCTCCAGTCTGCTGGATATCAGTAATCCAGATGCTCCTTCGGCAAACGATCTGACGTTGGTGACGGCCACTCTGCAACAGGCCATCAGCGATGCTCGTCAGGAGCCGACGCTGAAAAACCGTCTGGGTGCCGACAATCGTCGTAGTTCTGCTCTTGTACGCGAACGCATGCGGGCGAGCTGGTAAGTAAAAGAGACCTGCCAGATGCATAACCCCACGGGCGCGCCCGTTGCGTCCGTGAGGCGACCTGCATCCTGAAAATAATAATCATCGCGTCCGTGCTAACTCTTTTATTCATTACAGGTGATTTATGACTTACGTGATTGTTCATGCTCTTGCACCGATTTTTGTCATCATGTTGCTGGGGTTCTGGGCCGGGAAGGCCAAAATGGTTGATAACAAGAATGTTTCCCTGCTCAACATTTTCGTCATGGATTTTGCACTCCCCGCTGCGCTGTTTAGCGCCACGGTACAAACGCCCTGGACGGGTATTGTCGCGCAGTCGCCGCTGATTCTGGTGCTGACGCTGGCGATGTGGATCACCTACGCCGCTATCTATTTTCTGGCAACGAAGGTATTTAAAAAATCACCGCAGGATGCGGCCGTGCTGACCCTGACCGTCGCTCTGCCAAACTACGCCGCGCTTGGCCTGCCGATTCTCGGTAGCGTGCTGGGCGAAGGGCCGTCAACGTCGCTCTCCGTCGCGGTTTCCATCGCCTGCGGTTCCGTGCTGATGACGCCGTTCTGCCTGCTGATTCTGGAGCGTGAGAAGGCGCGTGCGGAAGGCGGCAACTCAGGTTCTACCCTGTCGATGCTGCCGGTGCTGATGTGGCGTTCAATCAAGAAACCGATCGTGATGGGGCCGCTGCTGGGGGTTATTCTCTCTGCTATCGGTATCAAGATGCCGGAGCTGGTGCTGGCGGCGATCAAACCGCTGGGCCTGTCCGCCACTGCGGCGGCGCTGTTCCTGACCGGGGTGATTCTTTCTGCGCGTAAGTTGCAGATCAACACGATGGTTATTACCTCCACCATTGCCAAGCTGCTGATCCAACCGGCGATTGCCTGGGGGATCGTGCTGATTTTCGGCCTGCATGGCTCGGTGGCGATCACCGCTATCCTGATGATTGCGCTGTCTGCCGGTTTCTTCGGCGTGGTGTTCGGTAACCGCTTTGGCGTGCAGTCGCCGGATGCAGAAGCCGTGCTGCTGTTAAGCTCGGTCCTGTGTATCCTGTCGCTGCCGTTGTTTATCTCGCTGACTTCAGGACTCTAAAGCATGAACACAGCATTACGCCCCCACGATCTTATCTGGCTTAACGCGCGGAGCGCGCTGGAAGGTGTCACGGAGTCCTGGGTGGATGACGTCTGGCATACCCGCCTGCCGGTGGTGGTACGGCGTGATGTTGATGCGCAGGGGCGTATTCCCGTCGGCGTTCGCGGCATAAAGCGCGACCAGCGCGCGGCGGGCTGGGCTCAACCGGACGCCATTACCCGCGTCTGTACGCCGGAATCGCTGGTTGACCCACAGATGCTGCTGCGCTCGCCCTTTATCTCGCAGCCACCGGTTCAGGTGGCTTTATTACTGACGCAACAGGCATGGCCGTGGACGTGGGGGATTACCGGCAGTACCGGCTACGCGCTGGCGACCGGGCTCCCGGTGATCCACGCCGCAAGCGATCTGGATTTGCTGATTCGCGCCTGGCAGCCGCTCTCTCGCGAGCTGCTGGAGAAATGGCGGCAGCAACTGACGGGCGGGCTTTGCCGTGCGGATACCCAGGTGGAAACGCCGCACGGCGCGTTTGCGCTGAACGAATGGCTGCGCGATGGCAAAGCGCTGTTAAAAACGTCGCAGGGGCCGCGGCTGGTCAGCGACCCGTGGCGCAGGGAGGAGTAAATGAAAATCCTGTTTACCTTTCCGGGGCAGGGGACGCAGCATGCAGGTATGCTGCAAAACCTTCCGGGAACGGAGTTAGCGCTGGCGCGCGAGGTGCTGGGGGCGGAGGCGAATACGCTTGATACCCCGGACGCGCTGCAACACACCCGGGCGGTACAGCTTGCTTTGCTGATTGCCGGGGTGGCGTGGGCGCGCGAGCTGGAACGTCGCGGCGTCGCGCCGGATATTGTCAGCGGCCTGTCCATCGGCGCGTATCCAGCGGCGGTGATCGCCGGAGCGCTGGAGTTTACCGACGCGCTGACGCTGGTGGCCCTGCGCGGTGATTTGATGGAGCAGGCGTATCCGCACGGTTACGGCCTGACGGCGATTATGGGGCTGACCTTGCCGCAGGTGGAGTCGCTGGTTGCAGGCAGTGGAACCTTTATCGCTAACCTGAATGCGGAAACCCAGATTGTGATTGCCGGTAGCGATGAGGCGATGGCGGATGTTGCGAAGCGGGCGCTGGATAAAGGCGCGAGTAAAGCCCACCGTCTGGCGGTGAGCGTGCCGTCGCACTGTGCTTTGCTGGCGGAACCGGCGCAGCGGCTGGTGGAGGCGTTCCGTCATGTGACGCTCTCCCGTCCGCGCTGTGCATACCTCAGCGGTAGTACCGGGCGCGTGCTGTGGCAGCCGGAACGTATTGCTGACGATCTGGCGATGAACATGGCGCGGACGGTGCGCTGGCAGGACGCGGCGATCTCCGCCAACGAGCGCGAGGCGCGGCTGGCGATTGAAATGCCGCCCGGCGGCGTGTTGACCTGCTTAACGCGACAGGCGGAGTGGGAAGGTGAGTCTGTCTCGCTGGAGCGCAGCGGGGTGGATGTCGCGGTGCATCTGGCAAAACGGCTTAGAGGCTAGTGCGGTTGCCCGATGGCGCTGCGCTTATCGGGCCTACGGCTCGCACCCGTTGTAGGCCGGATGGCCTACACGCAACCTCGTAGGCCGGATAAGGCGCGTAGCGTCGCCATCCGGCGATCAGGCCCCCAGATTAAGGCTACGCGCGTACATGCGCCCTTCGGCGGCCAGCGCCAGCAGATTAGGGTCGCGCTCGCGGTTGCGGGCGAAGACAATGGCGATGAGCTGCTGCATCTGGTACGGCTGCGACAGCTTCAGTAACTGTACGGAATTCTCGTACATCTTCTTCATGCGTCCCGGCATCAGAGTGAAACCGACGCCCGCCTGCACCAGACTGAGCATCGAAAAGATGTCGTTCACACGGGTGACAATCTCTGGTTCAAACCCGGCAATATGAAAGGCTTCCTGGAAGCCCGCATAGGTGGCAAAGCCTTCCGCCAGTGAGACAAACTTCTGATCCCGGTAATCACGCAGATCGGCGGGCGAGGAGGTGTCAAGCGTTGCCGTCGCCGGTGCGGCGAGATAAATGTCGTCATGAAACAGCGGCAGCACTTCCAGACTGTTGCGATCGATAGCGCTTTCCGAAATGGAGATCAGGATCGCATCCAGTATCCCGTCTTCCAGCATTCTCAGCAGCGCTTCGTTGGAGCCCATTGTCAGATCCAGTTCGAGATCCGGTCGGCGCAGTTTCATCCCCATGATCAGATGCGGGACGGTTTCCAGCGTCAGAGAGTAGAGCGTACCCACGCGCAGACGCCCCTGGCCGATCCCTGCCGTTTTGCGCGCCTCTTCCAGCCCGCGCGCCATCAACTGGCTGACCTCCTGGCAATACTCCAGCAGCGTCCACGCCGCCGGTTGCGGGAGCAGATTACGTCCTTTATGCACGAACAGCGGACAGCGAACATTCTCTTCCAGCGTATGCAGCGCGCGATGAACGCTGACCCCGCTGATATCCAGCGCCTCCGCCGTCCGGGCAATATTGCCTTTCTCCATAAACGTCATGAAGATGCTTAACTTGCGAAAGGTGATATCGTTGGTTATCAGCGGATTCATCGTCATATTCCCGAAGTTAGTCGGCCAGCATCTGCTCAAGCTGTTCCTGCGCTTCCAGCCAGGCCATCTCGCACTCTTCCAGCCCGGATTTGGCGCTGGCCTGCTGTTGCAGGCATTCCGTCAGTTCCGCTTTGCGGCTCTGGTCGTACAGTTCGCTGTCGCCCAGTTTTTCTTCCGCTTGCGCCAGTTTCGCGTTCAGCTTCTCCATCTCTTTTTCCAGACGGGCGATCTCTTTACGCAGCGGCTGGGTCTGGGCACGCAGTTCGGCTTCGCGACGCTTCTGATCCTTACGCGCCTGGGCGCTGTTGGCGTTCTCTTTCGGGGCGTCATCAGGCTGGTTTTCCTGTTTCTGCACGTCGCTCAGCCACTGCTGATAGTCTTCCAGATCGCCATCGAACGGCTCGACTTTATGGTCGTGAACCAGATAGAGATCGTCGGTGGTGGAGCGTAGCAGGTGACGGTCGTGCGAGACGACCACCAGCGCGCCTTCAAATTCGATGAGCGCTTCGGTCAGCGCCTGACGCATATCGAGGTCAAGGTGGTTGGTCGGTTCATCAAGCAGCAGCAGATTAGGGCGCTGCCAGACGATCAATGCCAGCACCAGGCGCGCTTTTTCACCACCGGAGAAGCGACGGGTCTCTTCGCTGACCTTATCGCCCTGGAAGCCAAACCCGCCGAGGTAATCGCGCAGCTTCTGCTCCAGCTCCTGCGGCGCCAGTCGCGCCAGATGTTGCAGCGGCGATTCATCCGCTCGCAAATACTCCAGCTGATGCTGAGCGAAGTAACCGAGTTTAATGCCCTTCGCCAGACCGATTTCACCGCTGGCAGGCGCAAGCTCGCCCGCCAGCAGCTTGATGAGCGTTGATTTACCGGCGCCGTTGCGCCCCAGCAGGCCGATGCGTGAACCGGGCACCAGATTCAGCTTAATGGAGTCCAGAATGATGCGATCGCCATACCCGGCGCTCACTTTCTCCATTTTCAGCAGCGGGTTGGGCAGGCTTTCCGGCGCGCGGAAGCTGAAGTGGAACGGGTTATCGACATGCGCGGGGGCGATAAGCTCCATACGCTCCAGCATTTTGATACGGCTCTGCGCCTGCTTCGCTTTTGTCGCTTTGGCGCGGAAACGGTCGATATAACTTTGCAGATGCGCCACGCGCTCCTGCTGGCTCTCATACATCGCCTGCTGCTGGGCCAGCCGGGTCGCGCGCTGCACTTCAAATGCGCTGTAGTTGCCGGTGTATTCGAACAGGGTTTGCTGTTCGATATGAATGATTTTGTCTACCACCGGATCGAGGAAGTCGCGGTCGTGCGAAATCAGAATCAGAGTGCCCTGATAGCTCTTCAGCCATTTTTCCAGCCAGATAACGGCATCAAGATCGAGGTGGTTGGTCGGTTCATCGAGCAGCAGCAGGTCAGAACGGCAAATCAGCGCCTGGGCCAGGTTAAGGCGCATGCGCCAGCCACCGGAGAAGTCGCTGACCGGACGTTCAAGCTGTTCGTTGCTAAAACCGAGGCCGTGGAGCAGGCTGGCGGCGCGTGAGCGCACGGTCCAGGCGTCGATGGCGTCGAGCTTGCCGTGTACGGTGGCGATGGCGTGCCCGTCGTTACGTTCGTTGGCGTCGTGCAACTGCGCTTCCAGCTGGCGGTATTCGCGGTCGCCATCAATCACGTACTCCAGCGCAGGTTGTGCAAGCGCGGGTGTTTCCTGATTCACCCACGCCAGCTGCCAGTTACCGGGAAAGGTCACGCCGCCTGCATCGGCGCTGATTTCATTTTTCAGCAATGCCAGCAGGGTAGATTTACCGCAGCCATTCTTACCCACCAGGCCGACCTTCTGTCCTGGGTTGATGGTGGCGGTGGCATTGTCCAGCAAGACGCGCACGCCGCGACGAATTTGTAACGAGGAGAAAACAATCATAAGGCGCCGTATGTTCAGACTATGTTAATTTATCATTATGATAATGTAATATGCGGGCATTCTGCCGCGCCGGAGCGCAATGGTAGCCCAAAACAATAACGATACACAAAATAACCGGGAGGGGGATGATGTCCCAGCCAGCAAAGGTACTGCTGCTGTATGCCCATCCAGAATCTCAGGACTCGGTCGCGAACCGGGTGCTGCTTAAACCGGCCATGCAACTCAGTAATGTGACGGTGCACGATCTCTACGCGCACTACCCTGATTTTTTTATCGATATCGCGCATGAGCAGGCGCTATTGCGTGAACATGACGTAATTGTTTTCCAGCATCCGCTGTATACCTATAGCTGTCCGGCGCTGCTTAAAGAGTGGTTAGACCGCGTGCTCAGCCGTGGTTTCGCCAGTGGCCCAGGGGGGAACCAACTGGCGGGAAAGTACTGGCGGAGCGTGATTACCACCGGCGAGCCGGAAAGCGCGTATCGCTACGATGCGCTGAACCGCTATCCGATGACCGATGTGCTGCGGCCGTTTGAGCTGACGGCGGCGATGTGCCGGATGCACTGGATGAGTCCGATTATTATCTACTGGGCCAGGCGACAAAGTGAGCAGGAACTGGCCAGCCACGCGAAAGCCTACGGCGAATGGCTGGCAAACCCTGTTCTGGCGGGAGGTCGCTAATGGAAGGTTCTGATTTATTGACGGCGGGGGTGATGTTCCTCTTCGCGGCGGTCGCTGCGGTGCCACTGGCATCGCGGCTGGGTATTGGCGCGGTACTGGGATATTTGCTGGCAGGGATTGCGATTGGCCCCTGGGGGCTGGGATTTATCAGCGACGTTGATGAAATCCTCCACTTTTCTGAGCTGGG
Organism: Citrobacter sp. CK198; assembly: GCF_030333295.1. Classification (NCBI taxonomy): domain Bacteria; kingdom Pseudomonadati; phylum Pseudomonadota; class Gammaproteobacteria; order Enterobacterales; family Enterobacteriaceae; genus Citrobacter; species Citrobacter sp. CK198. Next base: position 81,160 of record NZ_JAOWGE010000022.1, read on the forward strand.
CGTTGTCTTTCTGATGTTTATCATCGGCCTGGAGCTCAACCCTTCCAAACTCTGGCAACTGCGTCGCTCTATCTTTGGCGTCGGGGCGGCCCAGGTGATGCTGAGCGCTGTCGTGCTGGCCGGGCTGCTGATGCTTACCGATTTCTCGTGGCAGGCGGCGGTGATCGGCGGGATTGGTCTGGCGATGTCGTCGACCGCGATGGCGCTGCAACTGATGCGGGAAAAGGGGATGAACCGCAGCGAATCCGGCCAGTTGGGTTTTTCGGTGCTGCTGTTCCAGGATCTGGCGGTGATCCCCGCACTGGCGCTGGTGCCGCTGCTGGCTGGCTCGGCAGATGAACATTTCGACTGGATTAAAGTTGGCATGAAGGTGCTGGCCTTTGCCGGGATGCTGATTGGCGGTCGCTATTTGCTGCGCCCGGTGTTCCGCTTTATCGCCGATTCCGGCGTGCGCGAGGTGTTTACCGCCGCCACGCTGTTGCTGGTGCTGGGGTCTGCTTTATTTATGGATGCGCTGGGGCTGTCGATGGCGCTCGGTACGTTTATCGCAGGCGTACTGCTGGCGGAAAGCGAATACCGTCATGAGCTGGAAACGGCCATCGATCCGTTCAAAGGGCTGCTGCTGGGGTTGTTCTTTATCTCCGTGGGGATGTCGTTAAACCTTGGCGTGCTCTATACCCACCTGCTGTGGGTGGCGGTGAGCGTCGTCGTGCTGGTGGCGGTGAAAACGCTGGTGCTTTATCTGCTGGCGCGTCTGTACGGGATTCGGAGTTCGGAGCGGATGCAGTTTGCGGGCGTGCTGAGTCAGGGGGGCGAGTTCGCGTTTGTGCTCTTTTCCACCGCCTCGTCCCAGCGGCTGTTTCAGGGCGACCAGATGTCGCTGCTGCTGGTCACCGTAACGCTGTCGATGATGACCACGCCGCTGCTGATGAAGCTCGTCGATAAATGGCTCTCCAGACAGCTTAACGGCCCGGAAGAGGAAGATGAAAAGCCCTGGGTGGATGATGATAAACCGCAGGTGATTGTCGTGGGATTCGGGCGTTTTGGTCAGGTAATTGGCCGTTTGTTGATGGCGAATAAAATGCGCATCACTGTACTGGAGCGCGATATCAGCGCCGTTAACCTGATGCGAAAATACGGCTACAAAGTGTATTACGGCGATGCGACTCAGGTGGAGCTACTGCGTTCGGCGGGAGCGGAAGCGGCGGAGTCTATCGTCATTACCTGTAATGAGCCGGAAGACACCATGAAGCTGGTGGAGATATGCCGGCAGCATTTCCCGCATTTGCATATTCTTGCGCGAGCGCGCGGACGTGTGGAAGCGCATGAGTTATTACAGGCGGGTGTCACGCAGTTTTCCCGCGAGACGTTTTCCAGCGCGCTGGAGCTGGGGCGTAAGACGCTGGTGTCGTTAGGGATGCACCCACACCAGGCGCAGCGTGCGCAACTGCATTTCCGTCGGCTGGATATGCGTATGCTACGGGAGCTTATTCCGATGCATACCGACATGGTGCAAATTTCTCGTGCCAGAGAGGCCAGACGCGAACTGGAGGAGATTTTCCAGCGAGAGATGCAGCAAGAGCGGCGCCAGTTGGATGGCTGGGATGAGTTTGAGTAGAGGGTAGGTATGGCGATTCGTAAACGTTTTATTGCAGGGGCGACGTGTCCGGCCTGCCAGGCGCAGGATTCAATGGCGATGTGGCGCGAAAATAATGTCGATATTGTTGAGTGTGTTAAGTGCGGTCATCAGATGCGTGAAGCCGATAAAGCGGCCCGCGAGCACGTTCGCAAAGAAGAGCAAGTGATCGGGATTTTTCATCCAGACTAGCGATATGCCGCAGGTTTTTTTAAGCTAGTGGGTACACGGGTGCAGAATTCCGCTACAATCTGCGCCACTATTCTTCCCATGCTCAGGAGATATCATGAAAGTAGCAAAAGACCTGGTGGTCAGCCTGGCCTATCAGGTACGTACAGAAGACGGTGTGTTGGTTGATGAGTCTCCGGTGAGTGCGCCGCTGGACTACCTGCATGGTCACGGTTCCCTGATCTCTGGCCTGGAAACAGCGCTGGAAGGTCACGACGTTGGCGACAAATTCGATGTGGCTGTTGGCGCGAACGACGCTTACGGTCAGTATGACGAAAACCTGGTGCAGCGCGTGCCTAAAGACGTCTTCATGGGCGTTGACGAGTTGCAGGTTGGCATGCGTTTCCTGGCGGAAACTGACCAGGGCCCGGTACCGGTAGAAATTACCGAAGTGGAAGACGACCACGTTGTGGTTGACGGTAACCACATGCTGGCTGGCCAGAACCTGAAATTTAACGTGGAAGTTGTGGCGATCCGCGAAGCGACCGAAGAAGAACTGGCTCATGGCCACGTTCACGGCGCGCACGGTCACGACCATGACCACGACCACGGTCACGACGGTTGCTGCGGCGGCCACGGCCACGATCATGACCACGGTCATGAGCATGGCAAAGGTGGTTGTGGCGGTAACGGCGGCTGTGGTTGCCATTAATCGTCTGTAATGCCTGATGGCGCTGCGCTTATCAGGGCTACAGTAGGCCGGATAAGGCGTTTACGCCGCCATCTGGCACAAAAAAGCGGGAATATCCCGCTTTTTTTACGTCTCAATAATGCGGTGGCGGTGTCTCTTCGGCCTGCGAGGCGATATTCGACGGTTGGCTGGCTTTAAGCTTCTCCGTCAGCAGACGCAGATGATCGCGTAGTTTCGCCATCTCCATCTCGTGCGCGGTCACCGTTACGTTGAGTTCTTCAATGGTGATCTCCTGAAACGCCAGACGGCTCTCCAGTTCAGCCAGGCGAGCTTCCATCGTTATATCTTGCATGATTCACCTCTCTTGTTGTCTCCGGCACTTCTTGGGTCGCGGCGGATTCTACTGAACTTTATCGGATTACACAGCACTCATTCGCCCTCTACGAAACTAATTTAAACAAAAAGAGTCTGAAAAGGGGTGATAATAGGGCGTGTCCGTATGTTGATTTGTTCTACAACGTTTTATAGTACGCTTCTCATGTAAGTTAACCCTGGGGTGAGATGCCCCGGCCCTGGAGATATGGATGAAATCACTGTTTAAAGTAACGCTGCTGGCGACCACGATGGCCGTTGCTCTGCATGCACCGCTCACTTTCGCTGCGGACGCCGCGAAACCAGCTGCAACTGCTGACAGCAAAGCCGCGTTCAAGAATGACGACCAGAAATCTGCTTATGCGCTGGGCGCTTCGCTGGGTCGTTACATGGAAAACTCCCTGAAGGAACAAGAAAAACTGGGGATCAAACTGGATAAAGATCAGCTGATCGCGGGTGTCCAGGATGCATTTGCAGACAAGAGCAAACTGTCTGACCAGGAAATCGAGCAGACCTTGCAGGCATTTGAAGCGCGCGTGAAGACCTCCGCTCAGGCGAAGATGGAAAAAGACGCCGCTGACAACGAAGCGAAAGGTAAAGCGTTCCGCGAGAAATTTGCTAAAGAGAAAGGGGCGAAAACCTCTTCAACAGGTCTGGTTTATAAAGTAGAGAAAGCCGGTACTGGCGAAGCGCCAAAAGACAGCGACACCGTTGTGGTTAACTACAAAGGTACGCTGATCGACGGTAAAGAGTTCGATAACTCCTACACCCGTGGCGAACCGCTCTCTTTCCGTCTGGACGGCGTGATCCCGGGCTGGACTGAAGGCCTGAAGAACATTAAGAAAGGCGGTAAGATCCAGATGGTTATCCCACCGGATCTGGCCTACGGTAAAACGGGCGTTCCGGGTATTCCGGCTAACTCCACGCTGGTATTCGATGTAGAGCTGCTGGACATCAAACCGGCGCCGAAAGCCGATGCGAAACCAGACGCAGCGGCCGACGCCAAATCGACAGATGCTGCTAAAAAATAAAAACTGAGAACCGCCGCCTGTCATGGCGGCGGTTTTTTTATTGCAGGCCGGATATAATTAATACTGGAAAGCGGAACCCCCGCTGTATTAATTTAATCATCCGCGTAAATAATGAGCCTGCCCTGAAAACATAACGACAGGCTCCTGAAAAGGAGTGTTTTTTTTCATGTCCAGGTCGCTTTTAACCAACGAAACCAGTGAGCTTGACTTACTGGATCAACGTCCTTTCGATCAAACCGACTTTGATATTCTGAAATCCTACGAAGCGGTGGTGGACGGGTTAGCGATGCTCATTGGTTCCCATTGTGAAATCGTATTGCACTCTTTGCAGGATTTGAAATGCTCAGCCATTCGCATTGCCAACGGTGAACACACGGGGCGCAAAATTGGCTCGCCGATCACTGACCTTGCATTGCGCATGCTGCATGATATGACGGGTGCGGATAGCAGCGTATCGAAGTGTTACTTCACACGCGCGAAAAGCGGTGTCCTGATGAAGTCAGTGACGATTGCCATTCGCAACCGCGAGCATCGCGTAATTGGTCTGCTGTGCATCAACATGAACCTTGATGTGCCGTTCTCGCAGATTATGAATACCTTTATTCCGCCGGAAACGCCGGAAGTGGGTTCCGCCGTGAACTTTGCCTCCTCGGTGGAGGATCTGGTCACTCAGACGCTGGAATTCACCATTGAAGAGGTGAATGCCGATCGCAATGTCTCTAATAACGCGAAGAATCGTCAGATTGTGCTGAATCTGTATGAGAAGGGGATCTTCGATATTAAAGATGCGATTAACCAGGTGGCTGACCGCCTGAACATCTCCAAACATACGGTCTACCTCTATATTCGTCAGTTCAAAAGCGGCGACTTCCAGGGGCAAGATAAGTAATGCGTTTTGCCATTGTGGTGACGGGGCCTGCGTACGGAACGCAGCAAGCGAGCAGCGCGTTGCAGTTTGCACATGCCTTAGTTAACGAAGGGCATGAGCTGAGCAGCGTCTTTTTCTACCGGGAAGGCGTGTATAACGCCAACCAGTTGACCTCTCCGGCCAGCGATGAATTCGACCTGGTGCGCGCATGGCAGCAGTTGGGCGCGCAGCATGGCGTCGCGTTGAATATCTGCGTTGCGGCGGCGCTGCGTCGCGGCATTGTGGATGAGACCGAAGCAAAAAGGCTGGCGCTGGCATCAGCCAACTTACAGCCAGGGTTTTCGTTGAGCGGGCTTGGCGCGCTGGCGGAAGCCTCCTTGACCTGCGATCGCGTGGTGCAGTTTTGATGAAACGTATTGCTTTTGTATTCTCCACCACGCCGCACGGCAGCGCGTCGGGCCGCGAAGGACTGGATGCGTTACTGGCGACGTCGGCGCTGACGGAAGAGATTGGCGTCTTTTTTATCAGCGACGGCGTTTTTCAGATTCTTTCGGGACAAACGCCTGACGTCGTGCTGGCGCGGGATTACATCGCCACCTTCAAACTGCTGGGGCTGTACGATATCGAGCAATGCTGGCTGTGCGCCGCTTCGTTGCGTGAGCGCGGTCTGGAGACGGGGGCGAGTTTCATTGTGGATGCGACGCCGCTTGAACCTGAAGCGTTGCGCGGTGAACTGGACAATTATGATGTTATCCTGAGGTTCTGACGTGACTATCCTGCATACATTACATCGTTCCGCATGGCTCAGTGACGTTTCCGCGCTTCTTCGCGTGTGCAAAGAAGGCGATGCGCTTTTATTGCTACAGGATGGCGTTACGGCGGCCATCGAAGGTAGCCGTTTCCTTGAAAGTTTGCGTAACGCCCCCATAACGGTTTACGCACTGAAAGAAGATATCGATGCTCGCGGTTTGAGCGGTCAAATTTCAGACAGTGTCGTCAGGGTTGACTATACTGACTTCGTCAGACTTGCGGTTAAGCATCCCAGCCAGATGGCCTGGTGATTGTGGGATCGTTGTATATTTCTTGACACCTTTTCGACACCGCCCTAAAATTCGGCGTCCTCATATTGTGTGAGGCCGTTTTATTACGTGTTTACGAAGCAAAAGCTAAAACCAGGAGCTATTTAATGGCAACAGTTAACCAGCTGGTACGCAAACCACGTGCTCGCAAAGTTGCGAAAAGCAACGTGCCTGCGCTGGAAGCATGCCCGCAAAAACGTGGCGTATGTACTCGTGTATATACTACCACCCCTAAAAAACCGAACTCCGCGCTGCGTAAAGTATGCCGTGTTCGTCTGACTAACGGTTTTGAAGTGACTTCCTACATCGGTGGTGAAGGTCACAACCTGCAGGAGCACTCCGTGATCCTGATCCGTGGCGGTCGTGTAAAAGACCTCCCGGGTGTTCGTTACCACACCGTACGTGGTGCGCTTGACTGCTCCGGCGTTAAAGACCGTAAGCAAGCTCGCTCCAAGTATGGCGTGAAGCGTCCTAAGGCTTAATGGTTCTCCGTTAAGTAAGGCCAAACGTTTTAACTTAAATGTCAAACTAAACTCGTAGAGTTTTGGACAATCCTGAATTAACAACGGAGTATTTCCATGCCACGTCGTCGCGTCATTGGTCAGCGTAAAATTCTTCCGGATCCGAAGTTCGGATCAGAACTGCTGGCTAAATTTGTAAATATCCTGATGGTAGATGGTAAAAAATCTACTGCCGAAACTATCGTATACAGCGCGCTGGAGACCCTGGCTCAGCGTTCTGGTAAATCTGAACTGGAAGCTTTCGAAGTAGCTCTCGAAAACGTGCGCCCGACTGTCGAAGTTAAGTCTCGCCGCGTTGGTGGTTCTACTTATCAGGTACCAGTTGAAGTCCGTCCGGTTCGTCGTAATGCTCTGGCAATGCGTTGGATCGTTGAAGCTGCTCGTAAACGCGGTGATAAATCCATGGCTCTGCGCCTGGCGAACGAACTCACTGATGCTGCAGACAACAAAGGTACTGCAGTTAAGAAACGTGAAGACGTTCACCGTATGGCAGAAGCCAACAAGGCGTTCGCACACTACCGTTGGTAATCCCTTCGGAATTTTAGTCACCAGGCGGGCGCTTCCAGCAAGCAGCCCGCTTTGGGCTACTTAAATTGAACGCCTAGAAGATAAAACGAGGAATCAAATGGCTCGTACAACACCCATCGCACGCTACCGTAACATCGGTATCAGTGCGCACATCGACGCCGGTAAAACCACTACTACCGAACGTATTCTGTTCTACACCGGTGTAAACCATAAAATCGGTGAAGTTCATGACGGCGCAGCTACCATGGACTGGATGGAGCAGGAGCAGGAGCGTGGTATTACCATCACCTCCGCAGCGACTACTGCATTCTGGTCTGGTATGGCTAAGCAGTATGAACCGCATCGCGTAAACATCATCGACACCCCGGGGCACGTTGACTTCACTATCGAAGTAGAACGTTCCATGCGTGTTCTTGATGGTGCAGTAATGGTTTACTGCGCAGTTGGTGGTGTTCAGCCGCAGTCTGAAACCGTATGGCGTCAGGCAAACAAATATAAAGTTCCGCGCATTGCGTTCGTTAACAAAATGGACCGTATGGGTGCGAACTTCCTGAAAGTTGTTGGTCAGATCAAAAGCCGTCTGGGCGCGAACCCTGTTCCGCTGCAACTGGCGATTGGCGCTGAAGAAGCGTTCACCGGTGTTGTTGACCTGGTGAAAATGAAAGCCATCAACTGGAACGAAGCAGATGCAGGCGTTACCTTCACTTACGAAGATATCCCGGCTGACATGCAGGAACTGGCTGAAGAATGGCACCAGAACCTGATCGAGTCCGCTGCGGAAGCTTCTGAAGAGCTGATGGAGAAATACCTGGGTGGCGAAGAACTGACTGAAGAAGAGATCAAAAAAGCTCTGCGTCAGCGTGTTCTGAGCAACGAAATCATCCTGGTAACCTGTGGTTCTGCATTTAAGAACAAAGGTGTTCAGGCGATGCTGGATGCGGTAATTGATTACCTGCCATCCCCGGTTGACGTCCCTGCGATCAACGGTATCCTGGACGACGGTAAAGATACGCCGGCTGAGCGTCATGCTAGCGATGATGAGCCTTTCTCTGCACTGGCATTCAAAATCGCTACCGACCCGTTCGTGGGTAACCTGACCTTCTTCCGTGTGTACTCTGGTGTGGTTAACTCTGGTGATACTGTACTGAACTCTGTGAAATCCGCACGTGAGCGTTTCGGTCGTATCGTTCAGATGCACGCTAACAAACGTGAAGAGATCAAAGAAGTTCGCGCGGGCGACATCGCTGCTGCTATCGGTCTGAAAGACGTAACTACGGGTGACACCCTGTGTGACCCGGACGCGCCGATCATTCTGGAACGTATGGAATTCCCTGAGCCGGTAATCTCCATCGCAGTAGAACCGAAAACCAAAGCTGACCAGGAAAAAATGGGTCTGGCTCTGGGCCGTCTGGCTAAAGAAGACCCGTCTTTCCGCGTATGGACTGACGAAGAATCTAACCAGACCATTATCGCCGGTATGGGTGAGCTGCACCTCGACATCATCGTTGACCGTATGAAGCGTGAATTCAACGTTGAAGCGAACGTCGGTAAACCTCAGGTTGCTTACCGCGAAGCGATTCGCTCGAAAGTTACCGATATCGAAGGTAAACACGCCAAGCAGTCTGGTGGTCGCGGTCAGTACGGTCATGTTGTTATCGACATGTACCCGCTGGAGCCGGGTTCCAACCCGAAAGGCTACGAGTTCATCAACGACATCAAGGGTGGTGTAATCCCTGGCGAATACATCCCGGCCGTTGATAAAGGTATCCAGGAGCAGCTGAAAGCAGGCCCGCTGGCTGGTTATCCGGTTGTTGACATCGGTATCCGTCTGCACTTCGGTTCTTACCATGACGTTGACTCCTCTGAACTGGCGTTTAAACTGGCTGCGTCTATTGCCTTTAAAGAAGGCTTTAAGAAAGCGAAACCTGTTCTGCTTGAGCCGATCATGAAGGTTGAGGTAGAAACGCCGGAAGAGAACACCGGTGACGTAATTGGTGACTTGAGCCGTCGTCGCGGTATGCTGCGCGGTCAGGAATCCGAAGTTACTGGCGTTAAGATCCACGCTGAAGTACCGCTGTCTGAAATGTTCGGATATGCAACTCAGCTGCGTTCTCTGACCAAAGGTCGCGCATCATACACTATGGAATTCCTGAAGTATGATGATGCACCGAGCAACGTTGCTCAGGCCGTTATTGAAGCCCGTGGTAAATAATCCACAGGATTAAAACCTAAGTCCCGTGCTCTCTCCTGAAGGGGAGAGCACTATAGTAAGGAATATAGCCGTGTCTAAAGAAAAATTTGAACGTACAAAACCGCACGTTAACGTCGGCACCATCGGCCACGTTGACCATGGTAAAACTACTCTGACTGCTGCAATCACTACCGTACTGGCTAAAACCTACGGCGGTGCTGCTCGTGCATTCGACCAGATCGATAACGCGCCGGAAGAAAAAGCTCGTGGTATCACCATCAACACTTCTCACGTTGAATACGACACCCCGACTCGCCACTACGCGCACGTAGACTGCCCGGGCCACGCCGACTATGTTAAAAACATGATCACCGGTGCTGCGCAGATGGACGGCGCGATCCTGGTTGTTGCTGCGACTGACGGCCCGATGCCGCAGACCCGTGAGCACATCCTGCTGGGTCGTCAGGTAGGCGTTCCGTACATCATCGTGTTCCTGAACAAATGCGACATGGTTGATGACGAAGAGCTGCTGGAACTGGTTGAGATGGAAGTGCGTGAACTGCTGTCTCAGTACGATTTCCCGGGCGACGACACGCCGATCGTTCGTGGTTCTGCTCTGAAGGCGCTGGAAGGCGACGCAGAGTGGGAAGCGAAAATCATCGAACTGGCTGGCTACCTGGATTCCTACATCCCGGAACCAGAGCGTGCGATTGACAAGCCTTTCCTGCTGCCGATCGAAGACGTATTCTCCATCTCCGGTCGTGGTACCGTTGTTACCGGTCGTGTAGAGCGCGGTATCATCAAAGTGGGCGAAGAAGTTGAAATCGTTGGTATCAAAGAGACTGCGAAGTCTACCTGTACTGGCGTTGAAATGTTCCGCAAACTGCTGGACGAAGGCCGTGCTGGTGAGAACGTAGGTGTTCTGCTGCGTGGTATCAAACGTGAAGAAATCGAACGTGGTCAGGTACTGGCTAAGCCGGGTTCCATCAAGCCGCACACCAAGTTCGAATCTGAAGTGTACATTCTGTCCAAAGACGAAGGCGGCCGTCATACTCCGTTCTTCAAAGGCTACCGTCCGCAGTTCTACTTCCGTACAACTGACGTGACTGGCACCATCGAACTGCCGGAAGGCGTAGAGATGGTAATGCCGGGCGACAACATCAAAATGGTTGTTACCCTGATCCACCCGATCGCGATGGACGACGGTCTGCGTTTCGCAATCCGTGAAGGCGGCCGTACTGTTGGCGC
>NZ_JAOWGE010000023.1:0-376631 GCF_030333295.1 Citrobacter sp. CK198
ACCGCTGTCGTCAGCTTCACTCTCCACCAGAGTCTCTCCACGCCCTTTTTACTCAGTGTCGATATTGCCAGCAGTCTGCCTGACCTCACCGCCGTCAGTTTCCTCGAAAAAAACGCCACCCTGACCATCTGGCTGGGTGATATCCCGCAGCGCCACCTTCACGGCATCATTACGGGCATGGAAACCGGGGAAAACAACAACTGGCAGATGAATTACACCCTGACCCTTTCTCCCCCGCTCTGGCGCTGTGGCCTGCGCCAGAACTTCCGCATCTTTCAGCAGCAGGATATTCAGGCCATTTCCGCCACCCTGCTCACTGAAAACGGCGTCACCGGATGGGTGCCTTCCTTTTATGAGCCTCACCCGGCGCGGGAGTTCTGCGTTCAGTATGGGGAAACCGACCTCGGCTTTCTCACCCGGCTGTGGGCTGAAGAGGGCATTTTCTTCTTTGACTGGTTCCACCCTGTGGGGCCGGAACAAAAACTGGTGCTCTGTGATGACGTCGCCGGTGTCTCCACCCTCGGCTCCCTGCCCTTTAACCCGAATACCCGCGAAATCTCCACGGAATGCATCAGCGAGTTCCACTACCGGGCGCAGGTGCGTCCTTCATCGGTGGAAAACCAGGATTACACCTTTAAAACACCCGGATGGCCCGGCTGGTTCAGCCACCAGGCCACGAACCTGAACGGCCAGCGCACGCAGTATGAAATCTTCGACTGGCCGGGACGCTTCAAGGACGAGCAGCACGGTCAGGCTTTCGCCCGCTACCAGGCTGAAGGCCACCGGCATGATGCTGAAACCGCAGCCTGTGTGAGCAACTCCCCGAAACTGTGGCCCGGAAAACGTTTCACCCTCACCGGCCACCCTTCATCCACACTGAACCGGGAGTGGCAGGTGACAGGCAGTGTGCTGAAAGGGAAACAGCCACAGGCACAGCATGGCCACCAGGGTGAAGGCACCACGCTCAGTAACAGCCTGGACGTCATCCCGGCAGACCGGACATGGCGCTCCTCCCCGTTGCCCAAACCCTCCGTTGACGGCCCGCAGAGCGCCATTGTTACCGGCCCGGCTGGCGAGGAAATCTTCTGCGATGAGCATGGTCGTGTCCGGGTACGTTTTCACTGGGACCGCTATTGTCCGGGAAACGAAGACAGCTCCTGCTGGATACGGGTGTCACAGGCGTGGGCCGGGGCCGGATTTGGTAACCTCGCCATTCCGCGCGTGGGCCAGGAAGTGATAGTGGACTTCCTCAACGGCGACCCGGACCAGCCCATCATCATGGGACGCACCTACCACCAGGACAACCGCTCGCCGGGCAGTCTGCCGGGCACGAAAACGCAGATGACCATCCGCTCAAAAACCTACAAAGGCGGTGGATTTAATGAGCTGCGGTTTGAGGATGCGACTGATAATGAAGAAATTTTCCTGCATGCGCAGAAAAACATGCAGGTGAAGGTACTCAATAGTAAGGACGTGCGGGTTAATTATGACCGTACTGTCAGCATTGGTCATGACGAATCGCTGGTGGTGGCCAATGACCGGAAAGTGACCGTTGACGGGAAGCAGGATCACAAAACAACAAAAGACCATGTCAGTTTAGTGGAAGGTAGCCACGGTCTGGAAGTAAAAGGTGATCTGGCGCAGAAGATTGCTGGTGCTCTCGGTATCAAAGTTCAGGGCGATATTGTTTTGCAAAGCGACAGCAAAATCAGTCTGCGGGTAGGTGGTTCGTTTGTGGTGATACATGCGGGCGGCGTGGATGTCATGGGACCGAAAATTAATCTTAACAGTGGAGGCAGTCCGGGAACGCCGGTGGGGACACTGCAATCGACAGTGCTGGCGGATGAAGGGGACGATATGGTATCCGGACAGATTAGTGGAAACTCCGGCAGTGATAGTGGAGCCGGAAGCGGAGGAAACTCGGGGGGAGATAGTGAAACGAGTAACTCCAACAATCCAGAAAATCCAAAAGAGGTTAATCCAGATGTAATTACAACAGAAACAATGGTTGCTATGCCTGCTGATCGTGCCAGGAGAAAGATTGGTGTAGGCGAACAAGTTAACTTGACATGTAATAACGAAGTTTCTAATTGGTCTATGTCACCAAATGAGAGCGGAGAGTTGACAAAAACAGGTAGCAATACTGCTAGTTTTACTGCCTCTGATAAAGCAGTTGTGGTTACAGTGACCGCGACTACAGCCACTGGGACGATTGATATTCAATTCACTGTTGTAGAACCATCTGCCTTTGTGATGAATCGAAAATCAGGATCGCCATTACTTCATCACTATGGATACCCTGATTGTGGATGGTTAGGCAGGCCATATGTTGAACCTGTAGATGTTAACTTTTATGCTATTTTTATAAGGGAAAGAGATTCTCAGGCTACAGGGACTGGGCCTTACAGTAGTTTGACGGGACGGTGGCATGGAAATTATGCTACAGGTACTTCTGATTGGTTCCTAATTGATGCTCAAGAATACTCTCCTTACTTCGGAAGCACCTTGGATCCAAGTGTTTTTGATAAGATTTTTGCTACTATAGGCTCTAATGCAGGAACCAAACCGCCATTTACCCCTTGTGTTCTTTCTATGCCCATACAATGGGAGTGGACTATTGATAAAACGAAGATTTATAGTTTTCCTCAAACAGAGCAAAGACATGAAATTTCCACAGATGGCCGTTGTACAACGACTAAAACAGTACATCATGAAACTACAATATATACTGATCCAGATAGTGGTCTTCAGTTTATGCATCGTTAGTATAACCGCAATGGATAGTGAGAATAATATGGTGGATAATATCGATTCAAATCTAAATAACGTCAAAAACAAAATATCAGCATTCAAAGAAAATCCTGCACTTGAAGCTAATAATGCCAACTTGCGAGGTGCAATTTCTATACTGAACAATACAAATGTTTTGAAATTTGATTTAACACCATCTGAATTTAAAAAATATAGATTAGATGAGTTAAAATATCATATTGAAATTATTGAGTTGTTTGAAAAACACTACATTAAAAACTATAGATCAAGTAAACCTTATTACATGAATGTCATGCCTCCTCAAGGCGCAGTAGATGGACCTATATTTGGCACTGTAGATCCAGCTATAATTAAAAATAAAAAAACCAGGGAACAGTATAAATCAGATCTCGAAGAAAATAATAAAATTGGAAAAGAAATTGCATTCCAGGGAGAACTAACCAAGCTAAAATATGCTCTTGAAGCTCCAAACATCAAAATTGGTAGTATTGCCACAATTGAACTTTTCATCAAAAACAATTATACAAACGACTCATTTGATATAATTGAAATAAAAAAATCCATTAATGAATCAAAACTAGAGCCTCATATTAAGAATAAAATTCTTGATGACACAATTGGACATAAAAATTCCAACCAATAGAATAAATACGCCAAACAATACTAATCATTATATAATCCAACATTCATTTTCCTTGGTTGGAATAATAATTCAGATCGGTAAATTTAACGAATGGTACTTTGAGGATGCGACAGACCCAAAACAGGTGTATATATAAAAACAGGAAGTCACTTAAAATCGTTTGATACTATTCCAAACTAAATACTTTATAAACTTTTAAGTTCTTAAGGAGTTGATATGTCATTAGCTGCTAAACTTTCAGACAAAGGCATCCAGCACGATGGTTATCACGAAACCGTCATTACTGCGGGTTCGCCAACAGTTTCTATCGACGGGCTACCCGCTGCCCGTATGGGTGACCCGCTGACGCCCCACGACAAACCCAAACATCCTCCTCACCCACGAAAAATAGCCAGTGGTTCAGGTACCGTATTTATTGACGGCCTGCCTGCCGCCAGAACCGGTGATGCCATTGACTGCGGTGGCGTGGTTATCGGCAACGGTACAGTCAATATTGGCTGATATACAAGGCAAAGGTAATGAAATATTACTCTCGAATACAAACAAGCAATGCTCTATTAAGGAAGCCAATATACGGCATCATGCAAAAACAACAGTCTGCGTGAGTCACTCTCCTAAACTGTAGGCCCGGTAAGCATCAGCGCCACCGGGCCTTTTGCCGGATGGCGGCTAACGTCTTATCCGGCCTACAGCTAGTCCTGTCCCTTGTTACAGCCTTACCGAATCAATGTGCCAGATATTTTCGGCATACTCCTTGATCGTCCTGTCGGAAGAGAAATACCCCATATTGGCGATATTGAGCATCGCTTTCGCGGTCCACTCTTCGGGATGACGATACAATTCATCCACCTTATCCTGGCAATCAACATAGCTACGATAATCCGCCAGCACCTGATAGTGGTCGCCAAAGTTAATCAACGAATCCACCAGATCACGGTAGCGCCCCGGCTCTTCCGGGCTGAACACGCCGCTGCCGATCTGCGTCAGCACCTGGTGTAGCTCCGCATCTTTTTCGTAATACTCGCGCGGTTTATAGCCCTGCTTGCGCAGTTCTTCCACCTCTTCCGCCGTATTGCCAAAGATAAAGATATTCTCCGCCCCCACATGCTCCAGCATCTCGACGTTTGCGCCGTCCAGCGTACCGATGGTCAGCGCGCCGTTGAGCGCAAACTTCATGTTACTGGTGCCGGACGCCTCCGTACCCGCCAGCGAAATCTGCTCAGACAGGTCGGCGGCAGGAATAATGACCTGCGCCAGGCTCACGCTGTAGTTCGGGATAAACACCACTTTCAGCTTATCGCCAATCTGCGGATCGTTGTTGATCACCTTAGCAACGTCATTGATCAGGTGAATAATGTGCTTCGCCATGTAATAGGCCGAAGCCGCCTTACCGGCAAAGATATTCACGCGCGGCACCCATTCCGCCTCAGGATCTTCCTTGATGCGGTTATAACGCGTAATCACATGCAGCACATTCATCAACTGACGTTTGTACTCGTGAATACGTTTAATCTGCACATCAAACAACGCCTTCGGATTGACCACCACATTCAACTGCTGAGCGATGAGTATTGCCAGCCGTTTTTTGTTTTCCAGCTTCGCCTGGCGCACCGCGTGATTCACCAGCGGGAAATCGCAATGCTGCTGTAGTTCGCTTAGCTGGCTGAGATCCGTACGCCAGGTGCGCCCGATATTTTCGTCCAGCACCTCAGAAAGCGACGGGTTCGCCAGCGCCAGCCAGCGGCGCGGCGTCACGCCGTTGGTCACGTTGCAGAAGCGGGTCGGGAAGATACTCGCAAAATCAGCAAACAGCGACTGCACCATCAGGTTAGAGTGCAGCTCCGATACGCCATTCACTTTATGGCTCACCACCACCGCCAGCCACGCCATACGGACGCGACGACCGTTGGACTCATCGATAATCGACGCCCGCCCCAGCAGAGCAGTATCGTTGGGATACTGCTCCTGCAACGTTTTCAGGAAGTAGTCGTTAATCTCAAAGATGATCTGCAAATGACGCGGCAGGATTTTACCCAGCATATCCACCGGCCAGGTTTCCAGCGCTTCGCTCATCAGCGTGTGGTTGGTGTAGGAGAAGACCTGGCAGCACACCTCAAACGCATCGTCCCAGCTGAATTTGTGCTCATCAATCAACAAGCGCATCAGTTCCGGGATCGACAGCACCGGGTGGGTATCATTGAGGTGAATGGCGATTTTATCCGCCAGGTTGTCATAGGTTTTATGCAGCTGGTAGTGGCGGCTCAGAATGTCCTGTACCGTTGAGGAAACCAGGAAGTACTCCTGACGCAGGCGCAGCTCGCGTCCCGAATAGGTGGAGTCATCCGGGTAAAGCACGCGGGATACGTTTTCAGAGTGGTTTTTGTCTTCTACCGCCGCGAAATAGTCGCCCTGGTTAAATTTACCAAGGTTGATTTCGCTACTGGCCTGAGCGCTCCACAGGCGCAGCGTGTTGGTGGCGTCGGTATCATAACCCGGGATAATCTGGTCATAGGCCACCGCCAGAATCTCTTCGGTTTCAATCCAGCGGGCTTTCTTGCCTTCCTGCTGAATTCGCCCGCCGAAACGCACTTTGTAGCGCGTATTATGGCGTTTGAACTCCCACGGATTGCCGTATTCCAGCCAATAGTCCGGGGACTCTTTCTGCCGCCCCTCGACAATGTTCTGCTTGAACATGCCGTAGTCGTAGCGAATTCCATAGCCGCGCCCCGGCAGGCCCAGGGTCGCCAGCGAATCAAGGAAGCACGCCGCCAGACGGCCAAGACCGCCGTTGCCAAGACCGGGGTCGTTCTCTTCATCAATCAGTTCTTCGAGATCCAGCCCCATCGCTTCCAGCGCCCCTTTAACATCGTCGTAAATACCCAACGATAACAAGGCATTGGAGAGGGTTCGGCCAATCAAAAATTCCATCGACAGGTAATAGACCTGACGGGTTTCCTGCGACAGTTGAGCACGGTTAGAACGCAGCCAGCGTTCCACGAGGCGATCGCGCACCGCGAACAGCGTGGCGTTCAGCCATTCATGTTTATTGGCAATGACCGGATCTTTACCAATCGTGAACATCAGTTTGTAGGCAATAGAATGCTTAAGCGCTTCTACGCTAAGAGTGGGCGATGCATAAGTAAATGGAGCATTCATATAGGTGATTCCTGGATAACTATTTCAAGCGATAGTAAAGCTCGCGGTAAGACTTCGCCGCGACTTGCCAGCTAAAATCCATGGCCATAGCCTGCCGTTGCACAAACCGCCAGAGCGAAGGTCGGGACCACAACACGAAAGCACGCCGGATCGCCCGTAACAGAGACCAGGCATTACTATCTTCAAATACAAACCCACTGGCGATGCCGTCCGCCAGGTTTTCCAGCGAACTGTCCGACACCGTATCAGCAAGCCCACCGGTACGCCGCACCAGCGGCAGCGTGCCGTACTTCAGTCCGTATAACTGCGTTAAGCCGCACGGCTCAAAGCGGCTGGGCACCAGAATGACATCCGCCCCGCCCATGATGCGGTGAGAGAAGGCTTCGTGATAGCCGATCTGCACGCCCACCTGGCCTGGGTGTTCCGCCGCCGCCGCTAAAAATCCTTCCTGCAATACCGGATCGCCCGCGCCCAGCAGCGCCAGTTGCCCGCCCTGCTCCAGCAATCCCGGCAACGCCTCCAGCACCAGATCCAGCCCTTTCTGGCTGGTCAGACGGCTGACCACGGCGAACAGCGGCGCTTTGTCATCCACTTTCAGCCCCATCGCAATCTGTAGCTGGCGCTTGTTCTCCGCTTTCTCCTCCAGCGAATCACGCGTATAGCGCGCCGCCAGCAGCAGATCCGTTTCCGGGCTCCAGATTTTCTCATCCACGCCATTCAGCACGCCGGACAGACGCCCTTCCTGATGACGCTGACGCAGCAGGCCTTCCATCCCGTACGCGAACTGCGGCTCGGTAATTTCACGCGCATAGGTCGGGCTCACCGCCGTAATATGGTCGGCGTAATACAACCCCGCCTTCAGGAATGAAATCTGCCCGTTAAACTCCAGACCATGCATGTTATAGAACGACCATGGCAGTTGGATGTCATCCATGTGATGTGCATAAAACATGCCTTGATAGGCCAGGTTGTGTACGGTAAACACCGATTTCGCCGGACGCCCGCGCGCGGCCAGATACGCAGGCGCCAGGCCTGCGTGCCAGTCGTGCGCATGCACCACATCCGGGCGCCAGAATGGATCAAGCCCGCAGGCCATTTCACATCCCACCCATCCCAACAGCGCAAACCGCAGGACGTTATCGGTATAGGCGAATAAATTTGTATCGTGATAAGGGCTTCCCGGACGGTCATACAGATGCGGCGCATCAATCAGGTAGATTCCCACGCCGTTATAATGCCCGAACAGGAGCGTAATTCTTCCCGCAAAGGTATCGCGCCGGGTCACTACCTGCGCATCCGGGATGCCCCGACGAATATCAGGAAATGCAGGAAGCAGCACACGAGCATCCACACCATCCGCAATCTGTGCCGCAGGCAACGCGCCAATCACATCCGCCAGACCACCTGTTTTGAGCAGGGGGAACATCTCTGAACATACATGTAAAACCTGCATTATCGCTCCTGTTTGACCTGCAATTTGCGCAGCATTTCACGCGTGACCAGCACAATGCCTTCCTCTGAACGGTAGAAACGACGGGCATCTTCTTCCGCGTTTTCACCAATCACCATACCTTCCGGGATTACGCAGGCGCGATCGATGATGCAACGACGCAAGCGGCATGAGCGTCCAACCCAGACCTCTGGCAGCAGGACTGCCGAATCGATGTTACAGAATGAATTCACCCTCACACGCGGGAACAGGACGGACTGCACCACCACCGAACCGGATATAATGCACCC
This sequence comes from Citrobacter sp. CK198, assembly GCF_030333295.1. NCBI lineage: Bacteria > Pseudomonadati > Pseudomonadota > Gammaproteobacteria > Enterobacterales > Enterobacteriaceae > Citrobacter > Citrobacter sp. CK198. The sequence continues at coordinate 8,312 of NZ_JAOWGE010000023.1, forward strand.
GCCGGAGACCAGCGAGTTGAGCGTCATGCCGTGGCTGCCGGAGCGATCCTGAACAAATTTCGCAGGCGGCAGAGACTCCATGTGCGTGCGGATCGGCCAGTCCTGATCATACATGTCGAGTTCCGGCGTCACCGAGGCCAGGTCGAGGTTGGCTTTCCAGTAGGCTTCCAGCGTGCCCACATCGCGCCAGTAAGGTTCAGATTCGGGATCGGACTGCACGCAGGACAGCGGGAATGGATGCGCATACGCCATACCGGCTTTGGTGATTTTTGGGATGATATCTTTACCGAAATCGTGGCTGGAGGTGTCGTCTTTGTCGTCCTCCTCCAGCAACTCATACAGATAATCGGCGTTGAAAATGTAGATCCCCATGCTGGCGAGAGATTTCGTCGCGTCGCCAGGCATGGCTGGCGGATTCGCCGGTTTTTCAACAAACTCGATGATCTTATCGCTCTCGTCCACCGCCATCACGCCAAACGCGGTGGCCTCTTCAATCGGCACCGGCATACACGCCACGGTGCAGCGCGCTCCTTTTTCGAAGTGGTCGATCAGCATGCGCGAGTAGTCCTGCTTGTAGATATGATCGCCCGCGAGGATCACCACATATTCCGCTTTATAGCGACGAATGATGTCCAGGTTCTGGGTCACGGCATCCGCCGTTCCACGATACCAGTTTTCACCCTGCATCCTTTGCTGGGCGGGAAGCAGGTCGACGAATTCGTTCATCTCTTCGCTGAAGAATGACCAGCCGCGCTGAATATGCTGTACCAGAGTATGAGACTGGTATTGCGTGATCACGCCAATACGGCGGATCCCGGAGTTAATACAGTTGGATAAGGCAAAATCGATGATGCGGAACTTACCGCCAAAGTGCACGGCAGGTTTGGCACGTTTGTTGGTTAAATCTTTCAGGCGTGTACCACGGCCACCGGCCAGGATCAGGGCAACAGATTTTAATGGCAGCTGGCGCGCCAACATTACACGATCGTTCTTCTCTAAACTCACCATGACTAACTCCTTTTTTATCATCTCTGGAACACACACAGTCCGTGCGCAGGTCCCTGCCAGACAGCCGTAATCACCGGATTATCCTCTCCAGCGAATGGGGGAATAGCGTGCCACTCCCCTTCAGGTAAAACGATATCTGTCACCTCAAGCGTGGCGTTTATCGCGATAAGGAAGCGGTCTGAAAGCAGGATCTGCATCTGTTTCGGCCCGTTTTCCCACTCGCCCGCGCTTAAGGGCTCTGCATTTTTATTCAGCCAACGAACATTGCCGTCATTTTCTTCCCACCAGCGATTTCCCACTAATGCCGGTATCTGCTGGCGAAGATGAATCAATGCAGCGGTAAAGGTGGTTAGCCCACTGTTTGCCTGCTGCCAGTCCAGCCAGGTTAATGCGTTATCCTGGCAGTAAGCGTTATTGTTGCCGTGCTGGCTATGGCCGTGTTCATCGCCCGCCAGCAGCATCGGCGTTCCCTGAGAGAGCAACAACGTGGTCAGCAGGGCGTGAATGCTGTCGCGCCGCCGTTCAATCAGATCCAGCGTGCCGCCTAATCCCTCTTTACCATGATTATCACTGTAATTGTTGTTGGTGCCGTCCCGATTTTCCTCACCGTTCGCCTCATTGTGTTTCTGATTGAAACAAACACAGTCGCGCAGCGTAAAACCGTCATGCGCGGTGATCAGATTGACGGACGCATTGGGCAGGCGATCGTGGCGTTTAAACACATCGCTGGAACCGGCGAAACGTCCGGCAAACTCACCGAGGGGCAGATTGCGTTGCAACCAGAAGCGGCGGGCCGCGTCACGGAAATGGTCGTTCCACTCGGCAAACGGCGGCGGGAAATTCCCCACCTGATAGCCGCCTTCGCCGATATCCCAGGGCTCAGCAATGAGCTTCACGCTCGACAATACCGGGCAATTGTTGATGGCGGTAAACAGCGGCGCATCCTGACGGAACGCCGGGGTGCGCCCCATCACGGAGGCCAGATCAAAACGAAAACCGTCCACATGGCATGTTTCAACCCAGTAGCGCAGGCACTCGCACGCAAACTCCACCACACCGGGATGGCTCAGATTGAGGGTGTTGCCGCAGCCGGTCCAGTTGTGATAGTCGCCATCCTCCTTGATCCAATAATAGCTACGGTTGTCGATTCCGCGCAGGGAGAAGAGCGGCCCGTCGAGATCCAGCTCCGCGCTATGGTTCAGCACAATATCAAGAATGACTTCAATACCGGCTTTATGCAGCGCTTTGATGGCATCGCGAAACTCATCCAGCGCCGTTTCCGGGGAGCAGGCATAAGCCGGATGCAGCGCGAACATCGCCACCGGGTTATAGCCCCAGTAATTCGACAGCCCCAGGCGCTGTAAGCGCGGTTCACTGGCAAAATGCGCCACCGGCAACAGCTCCAGCGCGGTAATGCCCAACTGCTTGAAATACGCGATCATCACCGGATGGCCCAGCGCCTTCCAGGTGCCGCGAATCTCTGACGGGATCGCCGGATGCAGGTACGTCAGCCCCTTCACATGCGCTTCGTAGATGACCGTGTTGCCCCACGGCGTGCGCGGCGGGGCGTCATCTTCCCAGTCATAGCGGTCGACGGTGACAACGCATTTCAGGGCAACAGCGGCATTATCACGATGGTCCGGCTCGTCGTACCCGCCGTGCAGCAGCGGGTTATCCTTCAGCTCCCCTTCAACGCGGCGAGCGCAGGGATCGATAAGCAGTTTTGCCGGGTTAAAGCGGTGCCCTTGCGCGGGTTGCCACGGGCCGTGTACGCGATACCCGTAGCGCAGGCCGGGTCTGGCGTCGGCAAGGTAGCCGTGCCAGACATCGCCGCTGCGCCCCGGCAGGTCATACCGCTGCTCATTGCCGAGCGCATCAAACACGCACAGTTCAACGCGCTCTGCATGTGCCGAAAAAAGCGTGAAGTTGACGCCATGACCGTCATACGTCGCGCCATGCGGTGTCGCTTTGCCGGTTGCCAGTTGCGTCATTCACCCTCCCGCACAAGCCAGATGGTGGCCAGCGGCGGCAGCGTCAGACTCAATGAGTGCTGGCGGCCGTGGCTGGCGATCTCGTCGCTGTGCACCACCCCGCCGTTGCCGGTATTGCTGCCGTGGTAGTGCATGGAATCGGTATTCACAATCTCCCGCCATTTCCCTGGCTGATTGATGCCAAAACGATAGTCATGGCGCGGCACCGGGGTAAAGTTGCTGGCGACGATGATTTCATTGCCGACTTTATCGCGGCGGACAAAAATCAGCACCGAACGTTCGTTATCATCCACCACCAGCCATTCAAAACCGTAAGCGTCAAAATCAAGTTCATGCAGCGCTTTATGGTGGCGATAGGTATGGTTGAGATCGCGCACCAGCCGCTGTACGCCGTGGTGCCAGTTGTCGCCGCCTTCCAGCAGATGCCAGTCAAGGCTGGCATCGTGGTTCCACTCGCGCCCCTGGGCGAACTCGTTGCCCATAAACAGCAGTTTCTTACCGGGGAACGCCCACATCCAGCCGTAATAGGCGCGCAGGTTGGCGAATTTCTGCCAGGCGTCGCCAGGCATACGGTCGAGAATCGATTTTTTGCCATGCACCACTTCGTCATGCGACAGCGGCAGGACAAAGTTTTCGGTGTAGTTGTAGAGCATGCCGAAGGTCAGCTTATCGTGATGATACTGGCGATGAACCGGGTCCAGCTTCATGTAGTCCAGCGTGTCATGCATCCAGCCCAGGTTCCATTTGTACCAGAAACCCAGTCCGCCCATATCCTGTGGTCGGGACACGCCAGCGAAGTCAGTGGACTCCTCGGCCATGCTCACCGCGCCAGACACCTGCTCGCCCAGAATACGGTTGGTATTGCGTAAGAACTCAATGGCTTCCAGGTTCTCACGCCCGCCGAACTCGTTGGGGATCCACTCACCTTCTTTGCGGCTGTAGTCGCGGTAAATCATCGACGCCACGGCGTCTACACGCAGCGCATCAATGCCGAAACGCTCAATCCAGTAAAGCGCGTTCCCGACCAGATAGTTGCTGACTTCACGGCGCCCGTAGTTATAGATAAGCGTGTTCCAGTCCTGGTGATACCCTTCACGCGGGTCGCTGTGCTCATACAGTTTGGTGCCGTCGAAATCCGCCAGACCAAAATCATCCGACGGGAAGTGGCCCGGCACCCAGTCAAGAATGACGTTCAGACCCGCCTGATGAGCGGCATTGATGAAATAGCGGAAGTCATCGCGCGTGCCGAAACGGCGGGTCGGCGCATACAGCCCGGTCGGCTGGTAGCCCCAACTGCCATCAAAGGGATGTTCATTAACAGGAAGCAGTTCGAGGTGGGTAAAGCCCATCCATTTTACGTATGGAATAAGCTGATCCGCCAGTTCGCGGTAGCTCAGCCAGAAATTGTTATCGGTATGACGACGCCACGAGCCCAGATGCACTTCATAGATGGAGACAGGCGCATCGAACCGGTTGGCTTGTTTGCGCTCTTCCGTCTGCACCACTTTTTCCGGTAGACCGCAGATCAGCGAGGCCGTTTCCGGGCGCATTTGCGCTTCAAATGCATACGGGTCGGCTTTGATTCTCAGCTTGCCATGCGCATCGATCATCTCGAACTTGTACAACTGACCGTGTTGCGCGCCGGGAATAAACAGCTCCCAGATACCGCTCTCTTTGCGCAGGCGCATCGGGTGGCGGCGACCATCCCAGTAGTTGAATTGCCCAACGACGGAGACGCGCTGGGCATTCGGCGCCCAGACGGAAAAACGGGTTCCAGTAACGCCGTCCATTGTGTCGGCATGTGCGCCCAGCGTTTCATACGGGCGTAAATGCGTGCCTTCAGACAGTAACCAGGCATCCATTTCCTGGATCAGCGGGCCAAAACGGTAAGGATCGTCAATCAGATTCTGCTGTCCATGCCAGACAACAGCGAGCTGATAGCGAAAGAAATTTTTGCGTCGGGGGAGCACACCGCTAAAAAAACCGCGTGAGTCGATACATTCCAGTTTGCCGACTTTACGTCCGGTTTTCGGTTCAATCACCCACACTTCGGTGGCATCAGGCAATAGGGCGCGGACTTCCAGTCCCGCGGTGGTTTGGTGCATACCAAGTACGGAAAAAGGGTCCGCAAAATGGCCCGCAATTAGCGCATTAATCACGTCTCTATCGATACGATCGGACATGGCTGTCTTCCTGTTTTATGGTGTCACCCCTTCCAACTGATCTTCGACATCAGGTTGTGACACTTCTTTGACCTGAACGGCGCAGCACCAATGTGCATCCTCTCTGCCCCGTCCCACCTTCAGGCTAAGGCTTAATACCTCCGGTATTAAGACACCCTTAAAGAATAGCCAATGCTTTATCTTACTCCTGGTAAATATTGGAACATCTGCGCTTACTCCTGTATTACGCAAAAAAAAGGGTGACTCAGCACCCAACATTTAAACTCTGTTTTTTTTTGCCGGATGGCGGCGATGCGTTATCCGGCCTGATGATTCACGTTATTGGTGGGCCTGATAAGCATCGCGCCACCAAGCCCACCACAATTACGCCAGCTGACGCAGCATACGGCGCAGCGGTTCTGCCGCGCCCCAAAGCAGCTGGTCGCCAACGGTAAAGGCGGAGAGGAACTCCGGCCCCATGTTCAGCTTACGCAGGCGGCCAACCGGCGTGGTGAGCGTGCCGGTAACGGCAGCCGGGGTTAACTCACGCAGGGTAATGTCACGATCGTTGGGTACCACTTTCGCCCACGGGTTGTGCGCGGCCAGCAGTTCTTCCACGGTCGGAACAGACACGTCTTTTTTCAGTTTAATGGTGAACGCCTGGCTGTGGCAGCGCAGCGCGCCGACGCGCACGCACAGACCATCCACCGGGATCACGGAAGAGGTGTTGAGAATTTTGTTGGTTTCCGCCTGGCCTTTCCACTCTTCGCGGCTCTGGCCGTTATCGAGCTGTTTGTCGATCCACGGAATCAGGCTGCCCGCCAGCGGTACGCCAAAGTTATCAACCGGCAGGTCGCCACTGCGGGTCAGGGTCGTCACTTTGCGCTCAATGTCGAGGATCGCGGAAGAAGGCGTCGCCAGCTCATCGGCTACGTGACCGTACAAGTGGCCCATCTGCGCCAGCAGTTCGCGCATATGACGCGCGCCGCCGCCGGACGCCGCCTGGTAAGTCGCAACAGAAACCCAGTCCACCAGGTCATTAGCAAACAGACCGCCCAGCGACATCAGCATCAGGCTGACGGTACAGTTACCGCCGACGAAGGTTTTAATGCCGTTGTTCAGGCCGTCGGTAATGACATCCTGGTTAACCGGATCAAGAATAATGATGGCGTCGTCTTTCATGCGCAGCGAGGATGCCGCGTCAATCCAGTAGCCCTGCCAGCCGCTTTCACGGAGCTTTGGATAGATTTCGTTGGTATAATCGCCGCCCTGACAGGTCACAATGATATCAAGCGCCTTCAGCGCGTCGAGATCAAAGGCATCCTGAAGTGTGCCGCCGGGCGTACCGCCGAACGTCGGCGCTGCCTGCCCAAGCTGGGAAGTAGAAAAGAAAACAGGGCGAATGGCATCGAAGTCGCGCTCTTCAACCATGCGTTGCATGAGTACAGAGCCGACCATACCGCGCCAGCCGATAAAACCAACATTTTTCATAGCGTTTTTTTCCTGCAAAGATGTGTGCTGTGTATGCAAACCAGTGTCCTACTGGTTCTTCCTTCACCATACAAAAAGCAGCCAAAGTCGCAAGTGAAATTAATCAATGATAGCGAAGCCATCAGTAATGCGACTTATCCCGCTTCCTAAGCAAGCAGAAAGTCCGCAGTAATTATCAGGGAATTTGAGTTATGAATGAAATCATTTCAGCGGCAGTTTTATTGATCCTGATTATGGATCCACTCGGAAACCTGCCCATTTTCATGTCCGTACTGAAACATACCGAACCAAAGCGCCGCCGGGCGATTATGGTTCGCGAGCTGTTTATTGCGCTTTTACTGATGCTCATTTTCCTGTTTGCGGGCGAGAAAATTTTGGCCTTTCTCAACCTGCGGGCGGAAACCGTGTCGATCTCCGGGGGGATTATTCTGTTCCTGATCGCCATTAAGATGATTTTCCCCAGCGCATCAGGCAACAGCGCCGGACTCCCGGCGGGCGAAGAACCGTTTATCGTACCGCTGGCTATCCCTCTGGTGGCGGGCCCGACTATCCTGGCGACGCTGATGCTGTTATCGCATCAGTATCCGAACCAGATGGGGCATCTGGTCATCGCTCTGCTGATCGCCTGGGGCGGCACGTTTGTGATTCTGCTGCAATCGTCGCTGTTCCTGCGTCTGCTGGGCGAGAAAGGGGTTAACGCGCTGGAACGTCTGATGGGGTTGATTCTGGTGATGATGGCGACCCAAATGTTCCTGGACGGCATTCGGATGTGGATGAAAGGCTAGCCGGGTGGCGCTTACCCGGCCTACGGTGTGGATATGTGCTCACTTGCAGGCCCGGTAAGCAGCGCGCCACCGGGCAACAAGACTCAGCTCAGAAGCTGGAACGCAATCATACCGACAATCGCGCCGACGGTGCCGAGAATGGTTTCCATCATCGTCCAGGTCTTCAGCGTTTGCGCTTCGGTCGCGCCAGTGAATTTACCGAACAGCCAGAAACCGGCGTCGTTTACGTGGCTGACCACGATAGAACCGCCCGCGATACAGATAGACAATGCCGCCATCTGCGCGCCGGAGAAGTTCAGTTGTTCCACCACTGGCATCACCAGCCCCACCGCCGTTAAGCACGCGACGGTCGCGGAACCCTGAATGATACGCACCGCTGCCGCCAGCACGAAGCAGGTGATAGCAATCGGCAAGCCCATACCGGTTAACGCTTCGCCCAGCGCCGGGCCAACGCCGGAATCCACCAGAACCTGCTTGAACACGCCGCCTGCGCCAATCACCAACAGAATAATGCCCGCCGGTTGCAGCGCCTGACCGCAGATCGCCATGACTTTATCTTTCGCCATCCCCTGACGCACCGCCAGGCCATAGATTGCCACCAGGCACGCCACCAGAATCGCGGTGAACGGGTGGCCGATAAACTCAAACCATTCGTAAGCGCTGGAACCTTCCGCGACAAAGCGCGCGGCGATCGTTTTCAGCCCTACCAGCACCAGCGGCAGCAGGATCAGCGAGAGGCTGAAGCCAAACGACGGCATTTTACCTTCGCCCAGATGCGGTTCGGTAATGTCGTCCGGGACGTGCAGTTCCACATAGCGGCCAATGAAATTACCAAACAGCGGCCCGGCGATGATCATGCCAGGGATTGCCGCGCACAGGCCAATCAGGATCATCCAGCCAAAATCAGCGTGCATTTGGGACGCCAGCAGCATCGGCGCAGGCCCGGGCAGCAGAAACGCCGCAGCCGCCGCCACGCCCGCAAACAGCGGAATGACCAGTTTCACAAGGTTTGTTCCGGTATGGCGCGCCATAGAGAATGCGACGCTGATCAGCAGCACAATGGCGACTTCAAAGAACAGCGGCAGCGCGCAAATCAGCCCCGCCAGACCAATCGCGTAATGCGCGCGGCTGTGGCCGAAAGATTTGAGCATTTTGACAGCAATCTGATCGACTGCACCCGTCTCATGCAAAATTTTGCCGAACATGGCGCCCAGTGCGACGACAATCGCCAGGAAGCCAAGCGTACCGCCCATCCCTTTTTCCATCGTCGCCGCGATTTTATCGAGCGGCATACCGGAAAAGAGACCTGCGCCAATAGACACCACCATCAAAGCAACGAAGGCGTGCATACGCGCCTTCATCACTAAAAACAGCAGCAGTAAAACAGAACCTACTGCTGTTAAAACAAGCGTTAATGTACTCACTACTTACTGCCTTTGTTAATGACCTCAATGGTGCTTGCCACGACACCTTCCAGCGGCTGATCGATATTCACCACCAGTACATCGCTCTCGTCAGCGCCCGGCTCTTCCAGCGTGTCAAACTGAGTTACCAGCATCTGCGTTTTAAAGAAGTGGCCTTTACGTGCCTTCAGGCGGCTTTCGATAACGTCAAAATCCCCTTTCAGGTAGATGAAAGACAGGTTTGGGTTACCGTCGCGCAGCAGGTCGCGATAGTGTTTTTTCAGTGCGGAACAGACAATCAGCGATACCTTATTGGTTCGCTGCATCGCAAACGCCGCATCGTTCAGCGCCTGTAACCACGGCTTGCGGTCGTCGTCATTCAACGGCTCGCCGGAGGCCATTTTCATGATGTTGCAACGCGGATGGAGAAAATCGCCATCAAGAAACGCGGCATGCAGCTGATGCGCCACTTCGCTGGCGACAGCGGATTTGCCACTGCCTGATACGCCCATCAGAACGTAAATGTGGTGATCATGGTTAGTCGTGCTCAAAGTGGTGCCCCCACAGTACAAGGATCAGGAATTGTTACGGGTAACTGTTATCGGTAACATTGTCCGACCGGACCAGAATAGAAGCAATATCCATTCGTGGCAGAAGTGAATAAGTGTGAGCTACTTCAAATTTGTTGGACTAAATAGATCCACCCGGTGACAAGGTGAAACCTAAATCTAACATTTTAGGCGTCACCGCTTCACCGCGTATGCGCGCCAGCAGGCGCTCTGCGCCGATACTGCCCATCCGCTCACGCGGCGTGAGTACGCTGGCCAGACGCGGTTCCATCACCTGACCAATGTCGTGGCCGTGGAAACCGGCAATCGCCATATCATCAGGAATTTTGAGCCCTAAACGCTGGCATTCGAACGCCGCCCCGACGGCAAGGTCATCGTTGGTACAGAAAATACCGTCCAGTTGTGGGTATTCACGTCTTGCCTGGCGGATTAACTCAATCCCGGAAGAGTAAGACGACGATTGCTCCACCATCACGCTGTAGGGCACCAGTCCGGCGTCCAGCATGGCCTGTTCATAGCCCTTCTGTTTGATGATAGTACGTTCGTCGAGGCGCGCCCCCAGATAGGCGATATGACGATGGCCGCGCGCGATAATCGCGGCGGTCATCTGACGCGCGGCTTCAAAGTTGTCAAAACCGACGGCGATATCGAGGCATGGAGATTTGCTGTCCATCAGCTCCACCACCGGAATGCCCGCGACTTCAATCATTTTGAGCGTGCGCGGCGTATGGGTACGTTCAGTGAGGATTAGCCCGTCAATGTTCCATGACAGCATCGACTCCAGACGTTCCTGTTCCATTTCCGGCTTATAGCCGTAGTGCGCCAGCATCGTCTGGTAGCCGTGGGCATCGGTGACGGTCTCAATTCCGCGTAACACCTCGGCGAAAACCTGGTTGGTTAACGACGGCAGCAGAACGCCCACCGCACGGCTGGTCGCGTTAGAAAGAATATCGGGAGCACGATTGGGAATGTAACCCAGTTCATCAAGTGCAGCAGCGATCTTGCCCCGCAGCGCGACGGAGACCTGCTCCGGGTTACGCAGAAAACGGCTGACCGTCATTTTGGTCACGCCTACGCGGTCAGCCACATCCTGAAGTACGGGTCTTTTCTTTTTCATCGTCCTGAAAGGCATAAAAGGGATAGATTTCCCCAGTTTACCACGGACGTGCATGAACCTTCGCAGAGAAAACTAAGGTTGTTTTTGTATTGTGAGAAATACACTAAATCATTCGAGTTGCATCAAGGCGGCGACGCAGTGACAAATTCGTCAGGAACGAATTTGAACAACCGAAGGTTGCCTCTGGTGAGGGACAAGGATGTCCCTCATTAAATCCCCGGAAGCGTACATCGAGTACGCGACCGGAGTAAGCCAGGAAGCCAACAAAGATGCGGCTTGAAGGATGACGTGTATTTTTAAACTGGCGGCAGGTCGAACAGTAACACTTCGCTATCGCTGTCGGCATGGATGGAGATCGCCTGCTCATCCCAAATCGCCGGACCATCGCTGGTAGACGCTTTGGTGCCGTTAATGGTGACGTTACCTTTCACCACCTGAATCCAGATGCGGCGTTCGGCGGAGATCTGGTGTACAGACTGTTCGTCTTTCAGCAGCGCCCAACGGTACAGTTCCATGTCCTGATTCACTTTCAGCGAACCGTCGCGCGCATCCGGCGACAGCACCAGCTGTTTGCCCTGTACGGCGTCAAAACGACGCTGCTCGTAACGCGGCGTAATCCCGTTTTCCTGCGGCATAATCCAAATCTGATACAAACGCAGGCGGTCGGTATTGCTCGGGTTGTATTCCGAGTGACGAATGCCCGTCCCGGCGCTCATTATCTGGAACTCACCGGCAGGAACCTGCTCTTTGTTACCCATGCTGTCCTGGTGTTCCACTGCGCCTTCCAGCACATAGGTCAGGATTTCCATGTCTTTATGCGGGTGCGTCCCAAAGCCCTGACCTGCTTCAATAACGTCATCGTTAATCACGCGCAGTGCCGAGAAGCCCATAAAGTTAGGGTCATAGTAGTTTGCAAAAGAGAAAGTATGCCAGGAATCCAGCCAGCCATGATTCGCATGACCACGGTCGTTTGCTTTGCGTAAGTAGATCATTGTATTCACCCCCCAGATGTTTTCGATGGAGTAAGTGTGAACCCAATCCAGACGGGATCATAGAGGGTGAAAATTGACTCCTCTGTTCAAAAATTATGAACAAGCCCAGAGGCGTTGATTTTGTTTATTTCGCAAGGGTTACTGTGGCCGGAGACGCCTGTTCAAACGCCCGCTCAAGGATCTCAAGGTTGGTGAGAACGTCAGATTCCTTGACGTAATTCGGCACGCCATGCGTAATGGTCTCGAACAGGGCGTCATAAACGCGGCCATAGTCGCCGACCTCCGGTTTCATCTCTTCTTTCACCGTCACGCCTTCGTCATTAACGTATTCCAGCAGGCCGACAGAATCATCCGCCGCAAACCCCGGTTCACCGGGCATGATATTGGCCTTCAGGCTGGTTTCCTGCTGGTCGATGCCGTACTTCACAAACGAGCCTCTGGTGCCGTGAACGATAAATTTCGGGTAATCGATCTTCACTAAATGGCTGGTTTTAACGATGGCTTTCAGATCGCCGTAAAACAGCTGCGCTTCGAACGTATCATCCGGGTTGGCTTTATTGCGCAGGCTGCGGATGTCATAAGCCACATGGTCCGGGCGTCCGAACAGCGAAATAATTTGATCCATCGTATGCACGCCGAGGCCATAAAACGCGCCGTCCTGCGGCAGGCCAGGTTTGGTTTCCGCAACCGGTCGGTAGTAATCAAAGTGGCTTTCAACTTCAACAATCTCGCCCAGTTTGCCGCTCTCAATCGCTTTTTTGGCGGTCAGGAAACAGGAGTCAAAGCGGCGGTTCTGGTACGGCGTGACGGTCAGCCCTTTGCTCCGCGCCAGTTCGAACAACACTTTCGCCTCGGCAAGCGTTGGCGTAAACGGTTTTTCCACCAGCACGTTTTTTCCCGCCTCCAGCGCGCGCCGGGCGTAGTCAAAATGGCTGTCCGCATGGGTACAGACGATCACCAGTTTTACCTGCGGATCGTTCAGCACTTCATCAAGATCGCTGGTGAAGTGAATATGCGAGTAGATCGGCGCCTGCTCCTCCGGCTTCGCGTGACGGCGGAAGATATGCGCAACATGCCAGCTGCCTTTACGGTTAAGAACATACGGCAGATGGTAGCGGGTGGTGCTTTTACCAAAGCCAATAAATGCGCAGTGTAAGGTCATGGGAGTGTCCTTTTTGAAAGGTGATTGCATACACCATAGCGCAAACAACATGTGGGAAATAGCGGTGAAACGATCGTAGGCTGGATAAGCATAAGCGCCATCCGGCGTCACAAGAGCCATTGCCGGATGACGGCGTTGCCTTATCCGGCCTACAGCCTCAAGATCGGTCGTCGGCGTCGCGGTCAGATCGTAGGCCGGATAAGCATAAGCGCCATCCGGCATCACAAGCGCCATTGCCGGATGACGGCTTTGCCTTATCCGGCCTACAAAACTGACCAGCAAACCAGCCCGAAACTGAGCCAAAAAAAAAGCCAGCACCCGGCTGGCTAAAGTAATACTGGAAGCAATGTGAGCAATGTCGTGCTTTCAGGTTCTCCGCAAGGGTCTCCCTGAACGCAGAGCAATAATAATCATTCTCATTCGCACTTGTCCAATACTTTTTACAAAAAATGCAGTTGACTCCGTTTTTAAAGTCAATGATGTTTAAAAGGACTTTTAACCTGCTAAGGACACAGAAATGAGTGAGATAGTGATACGCCACGCGGAATCAAAAGATTACGACGCAATTCGTCAGATCCATGCCCAGCCGGAGGTGTATCACAACACGCTACAGGTTCCTCACCCTTCCAGTGCGATGTGGCAGGAGCGGCTAGCCGACCAGCCCGGCATCAAACAGCTGGTCGCCTGTATTGACGATACTGTCGTTGGACATCTCACCATTGCGGTCATCCAGCGTCCGCGCCGCAGCCATGTCGCCGATTTTGGCATCAGCGTTGATGCGCAGTGGCAAAACCGTGGGGTCGCCAGCGCGCTGCTCCGTACCATGATCGACATGTGCGATAACTGGCTGCGCGTGGAGCGTATCGAGCTAACGGTATTTGTCGATAATGAACCCGCCGTGGCGGTCTACAAGAAGCATGGTTTTGAGATTGAAGGCACCGGCAAGAAGTACGCACTGCGTAACGGTGAGTATGTCGACGCATACTTTATGGCGCGGATGAAGTAATTTTCGCCTCCCCTCTCTCCTGGAGGGGGGAATATCCCGTAATTAAAAGTAGTCCTGCCCAATTCAGAATATCCTCAATAATATTTGGCTAAAGTGAAAACATTTATTAACTCTGTATACGAATCTGAGAATAGAGCGTAAACAGATAATAAAGAAAGGATTCACGGCTAATACATTTAGCATGCCGTTATTAAAGGATAAGGTAATAATGGGAAATATTGTCTACCTGACAATTGCAGGGGAGCTGCAAGGTGCTATTTCCGATAGATGTGGAACGATAGCCTCAGTGGGCAACCGATGGCAAACCGGACACGAGGATGAAATTTTCGTATTTTCACTCTCGAATAGCATAACTAGCACTGGTAAAGGTTCTCAACTGCATGGACTGCGATTTTGTAAACTGATCGATAAAAGCACGCCATTGTTTGTTAATGCTATTAACAACAACGAGCAGTTGTATATGGAGTTTTATTTCTACCGCATCAATAGATTCGGTAGATGGGAGAAGTATTATTATATTCAACTGCGGGGAGCATTTCTATCAGGTATTCAACACCAATTCAGCGAAAATAATTTAGATACAGAAACAATAACCATCAGCTATGAATATATCCTCTGCAAACACCTTATTGCCAACACTGAGTTTAGCTACCTGGCGTTGCCCGAGAACTACAACCGCCTGTTTATCCCCCCGGTCAATCCAGGATTGAAAACCCTCAACAGTAAAGCTGTCGGCCGACTGCTTGCCGCAGGCGGCGTTTACAATGGGAATATAGAGGGGTTCAGGGCCACTGCGGATAAATTAGGTGGCGATGCACCTGCTGGTTACGAGCAGGTGCTTAATGAAAAAACAATTGGACTGGGTATTGCTGCTGCATCTATACTCTTTGCAAGAAAACAACCCAACCTAAGGCAGTTAGAGGAATTAAAAAAGGTTAAATGGGTTGATGAAAATGCAGGAATGAGTCAAAGAGCAAGAAATTATAACGATTCAGCTACTGGTGCTCGTTCAAACATTAATACTCAAAAAGGTCAAGCACCAACCATAGATAGAACCGATACAAAAAATAATAGCAGGCCGGTTCGCTTTGATGGAGTTGATGGAAATGTAATGATAGACAGGAAGATATCTGTAGTTACAACTCAAAAAGCTAAAGATCAAGCAATAAGACAGTCCGAGGCATTGAACAATAACAAAATGACAGGACGTTGGGAAGTACCAAATCAAACTCAAGCAAGTCGCGCACAAAAGATGTTTGATGAATTGGGAATCAAAAATATAGAGGTGAAAATTGTTAAAGAACAGTGAAGTGAAACTTGCAAAAATCATTGTCGATCTGGCTATATTTTTGGAGTTTACCAGCCCTGATTTGCTTGATCCTGACTGCGCTGTAGAAGCAATGGAAGGTATTTCAGCTGAACTGCAATCCTTAAACCATGAAGATAGAGACAACATGGCTAATATATTTAAAAATTTATCAAAAAAATATACAAGTGATAAAGCAGAATATGTTAGAAACCTTCCAGAATCATTGGGAATTATCTAATGCATCACAAAAAAACACCTTTGAAAAGGTAAAGAGCAATAAATAAAAATCAAATAGTTATATATGACAATAACTATAATTGAGTTTAACGTATTGAAAGTTATGGCAGAAAAAGACATTAACTGGAACTGGATGGTTCTGGATCGTACCCTTGCTACCAGAAACATTCCTGGATTTAGTAACGTTGCTAATATCGTAACTATTCTGGTTAATCACGGATTAGTTGATGTCGTATACGGTAAGGACAAATCAAGACCACGCTACAGAGTTTCCCAAAATGGTTTTGACTTCCTTAAAAATCAACAACAACTTCTTTAGCCTTGAATTTTATAATCCTTCCCAAAATTATGTCTAATAAGTCAAGCCCCCTTCCACCGAAGAGGGCCGTTATCCTTAGTATCCCGCCGTTAGATCATCGACTGAGCGCGGGTCAGACGCGCCGTACAGCGAACCATCCGGCCCGACCATGATGCTCTGGGTGCTGCCCATCGCCTCTTTCAGCGCGACTTTTTGCCCACGCTGTTCCAGGAGTTTCAGCGTATCCGGGCTAAAGCCCTTTTCCACGCGCAGCTCATCCGGCAGCCACTGATGATGGAAACGCGGTGCGTTGGTCGCCTCAGCGACATTCATCCCGAAATCGATACTGTTGACCACCATTTGCAGCACGGTAGTAATAATCCGGCTACCGCCAGGGCTGCCTGTCACCAGCCAGGTTTTGCCGTCTTTCACCACAATGGTCGGCGACATTGACGACAGCGGACGTTTCTTCGGCCCTACGGCGTTAGCATCGCCGCCCACCAGACCGTAAACGTTTGGTACGCCAGGTTTCGCGGAGAAGTCATCCATCTCATTGTTGAGCAGAATTCCGGTGTTTCCCGCCACAATCCCGGTACCAAACGTGGTGTTCAGGGTGTAGGTAACGGCCACCGCGTTGCCGTCTTTATCCACCACCGAGAAGTGGGTGGTCTGATTGCTTTCATACGGCGCCAGTTTACCGGGGCGAATCTCGCTGGACGGTTTGGCTTTATTGATATCTATCTGATCGGCAATGGATTTCGCATACGCTTTACTGGTCAGCGCCTGCCACGGCACCTTCACAAAATCCGGGTCGCCGAGATACTCCGACCGATCGGCATAGGCATATTTCTCCGCTTCAGCCATTATCTGCATGGCATCGGCGCTGCCAAACCCGTATTTCTTCATGTCGAAGTTTTCAAGGATATTGAGGATCTGCACGATATGAATGCCGCCGGAGGACGGAGGCGGCATCGAAAAGACCTGATACCCGCGAT
The DNA here is from genome assembly GCF_030333295.1 of Citrobacter sp. CK198. Classification (NCBI taxonomy): domain Bacteria; kingdom Pseudomonadati; phylum Pseudomonadota; class Gammaproteobacteria; order Enterobacterales; family Enterobacteriaceae; genus Citrobacter; species Citrobacter sp. CK198. Next base: position 24,837 of record NZ_JAOWGE010000023.1, read on the forward strand.
AGTCGCCGCTAATCGGCGTGCGTTCTACCGCTTTGTAAGCCGCCAGATCCTCTTTGGTGATAAGCCCCCCGTTCTTCTGCATCTCCTGTGCGATCTGGTCGGCTATTGCCCCTTTGTAGAAGGCATCCGGGCCATTCTCAGCAATCATCTCCAGACTTTTCGCCAGGTTTTTCTGCACCAGCTTGTCGCCCTTCTTCAGCGGTTCGCCGTCTTTCCAGAAAATAGCCTTGCTGTTTTCATAATTCGGCAGCACCTCACTACCGTAGGTTTTCAGGTCATCCGCCAGCGCATCGTTGACGACGAATCCCTCATCCGCAAGTTTCATCGCCGGGCGTATCACTTTGTTGAGCGGCAGGGTGCCGTATTTCTCCAGCGCCAGCGAGAATCCGGCCACGGTGCCCGGCGTACCGGTCGCCAGGTGCGACGTCAGCGATTTTTTACTGTCAGGATTGCCCTGATCGTCCAGGAACATATCGCGGGTGGCATTGGCTGGCGCCATTTCGCGGAAGTCGATCGCCGTGGTGTTCCCGTCTTTGGTGCGCAGCAGCATAAAACCCCCGCCGCCGAGGTTCCCCGCCTGCGGATGCGTCACCGCCAGCGCATAGCCAACGGCAACCGCCGCATCGACGGCATTTCCCCCTTGCTTAAGGATATCGACGCCGACCTGGGTCGCCATCGCATCCACGGATGCCACCATCCCCTGCTTCGCACGAACAGGGTGGAAAACATCCTCTTCAACACCGTATGACACCGGAGGTGGCGCAGGCGGCGCGGCAACAACACTAAAACAACTTCCTGAGAGCAGAGCAGCAATGGCTACCCGGCGCAAAAACGTCGGTTTCATCATCGTTATTCTCCAGAGATACGGGGTCAGCCCCCCACTAAGCCTGGTGCATAACTCTGAAATAATCATCGTTGCGGCGGGAAAGGAGTAAACTTAATAGATCCCCCCAGAGGAGGAAAGACGATGAAACGACTCTTAATTTTAGCGGCGCTACTGCCGTTTTCCGGCTTTGCGCAGCCCATCAACACCATGAATAACCCGAATCAGCCGGGGTATCAGATCCCGAGTCAACAGCGGATGCAAACCCAAATGCAGACGCAGCAGACCCAGCAGAAAGGAATGCTTAACCAGCAGTTAAAAACGCAGACCCAGCTTCAGCAACAGCATCTGCAAACGCAGATGAACAATAACGCGCAGCGGGTCCAGCAGGGCCAGGTGCGTGAGCAGGTTTTACCAAACAACAATGGCGGGATGTTAAGCGATGGAACCCGCCAGAGCAGCGGTCAGCAACATCTGCTGCCCCTGCGACAGAGTGGCGATATGCTCAATAACTCGCCGCAGTAAAATCCGGCCCAATCACATCAATGGCATCGGTACAGATGCAGTCCACGCCCCAGCGCAGCAGTTCCGCCGCGCGCTGGGGTTTGTTGACGGTGTAAACCAGAATGCGCAGTCCCGCCGCCCTGAGCGCTTTTACCCGCGCTTCATCGAGCAATTTATGGTTGAGATGAACAGAGACGCAGCCCAGTCGGGTCGTCAGCGCATGCCAGTCGTCACGCCAGTCATCCAGCAGTAAACCGCGCGGTAGCTCTGGTGCCGCCTGTTGCGCCGCTTCCAGCGCATCAATTTCAAACGATGAAAGCAAAGGCGCTGTCATTCCAGACCACAGCTCCCGCGCCGCCAACGCCACCACTCTCCCCGTCAATGGCCCGGTGCCGGTCGTCGGTTTAATTTCAATATTCGCCATCATGCCGTGCTCGCGGCAGCGTTCCGCTACCTGAGACAACAGCGGCAACGGCTCGCCTTTAAACTTGCCGCTAAACCAGCTCCCGGCATCAACGCGCAGCAGATCCTGCCAGTTGACTTCCCCCGCCACGCCCCAGCCGTTACTGGTGCGCTCCAGGTTGTCGTCATGCAGCAGAAAGATCTCGCCGTCTTTCGACAGCTTCACGTCAAACTCAATCATCGTGTGTCCGCACCGCGCCCCCACGTCAATCGCCGCCAGCGTGTTTTCCGGTGCGAGTTTTCCGCCACCGCGATGCGCGACGATGTGGGGATAAGGCCAGTTACTCATACTCGTTGTCCTGTTTCGCCATCGAAAAGATGCAGATGATTTTCCGGCAAATGCAGCCATAGCGTGCCGCCTGCCGTCGGGCGTTGCTGATGCGCCAGCCGCACGACCATTTTTTGATCGCCCCAGCGTCCGTGCGCCAGGTTATCCGCCCCCAGCATCTCCAGCGTGTCCATCACCAGCGGTACGCCGCCTTCCGCCTGCGAGCTTAGCGCAATATGCTCAGGACGGATACCCAGCGTCATTTTCCGCCCGGCATAGCGGCGATAGTTCCAGTTAACGGGCAGCGCCATCCCGCTCTCCAGCTCAAAATGGGTGCCTGCGGCGCTGATGCGCCCCTCCAGCAGATTCATCGCCGGGCTGCCGATAAAGCTCGCCACAAAGCGGCTGGCGGGCTTCTCATACACCTCTACCGGCGTACCGATTTGCTCCGCCACGCCTTTGTTCATCACCATCACCCGCTGGGCGAGCGTCATCGCTTCGACCTGATCGTGCGTCACGTACAGCGAGGTGGTTTTCAGGCGGCGATGCAGATGTTGTAACTCAAGGCGCATCTGGACGCGCAATTTAGCGTCAAGGTTGGACAACGGCTCATCAAACAGGAAGACGGCCGGATCGCGCACAATCGCACGCCCCATTGCCACACGCTGGCGCTGGCCGCCGGAAAGCTCGCGTGGACGGCGTTTGAGCAAACCGTCCAGCTCCAGAATCCGCGCCGCCTCTTTCACCCGTTCAGCAATATGCCCTTTGCCCATGCCGCGAATCTTCAGCCCCCACGCCATGTTCTCCTCTACGCTCATGTGTGGGTAGAGCGCGTAGTTCTGGAACACCATCGCAATGCCCCTGTCTTTCGGCTCCATCTCCGTAACGCGCTGGCGGTCAATCCAGATATCGCCGCTCGTTACCCGCTCAAGCCCGGCCACCATACGCAGCAGCGTCGATTTACCGCAGCCGGACGGCCCAACCATCACAATAAACTCGCCATCCGCCACATCCAGCGTTAACGGCTGTATGACCTGGGTTTTGCCGTCCCAGCTTTTGGTTACTGCCTGTAATTTCAAACCAGCCATAAAATTTCCTACTTCTCACGGTCCACCAGGCCGCGTACAAACGCGCGCTGCATGGCTAAAACGATAACGACGGGGGGAATCAGGGTCAGCAGCATCGCCGCCATCACCTGATTCCACTGAGTGGTGCCTTCCCCAGTGGCGATCATGCCTTTAATCCCCGCAACGGCGGTGCCGAGATCAACGTCGGTAATAATCAGCAACGGCCACAGGTACTGGTTCCAGCCGTAGATGAAGGTGATGACGAACAGCGCCGCGAGATTGGTTTTCGACAGCGGCAGCACGATGTCGCGGAAAAAGCGCATCGGTGAAGCGCCGTCGATGCGCGCCGCTTCGATCAGCTCGTCCGGCAGCGTCATGAAGAACTGGCGAAACAGAAAGGTGGCGGTCGCTGAGGCCATTAGCGGCAGGGTCAGACCCGCGTAGCTGTCGAGCATTTTCAGATTGGCGATCACTTCCACCGTCGGGAAAATACGCACCTCAACCGGCAGCATCAGGGTGATAAAGATCATCCAGAAAAACAGATTACGCAGCGGAAAACGAAACCAGACAATGGCAAACGCCGACAGCATAGAAACGGTAATTTTCCCCACCGTAATGCCAAAAGCCATGATGAAACTGTTAAGCATCATCAGCCAGAACGGCGCGCTGTTCACGCCCACGCCGTTAACCCAGATCGTTGCCATGTTTTCCAGCAGATGCGTTCCGGGGATGAGCGTCATCGGCGTATCGAACACCGCGCGGTTGTCCAGCGTCGCCGCCACAAAGGCGACGTACAAGGGAAACAGGATCACCACAATCCCCAGAATCAACATAGTGTGGCTGAATATCGTCAGCCCGCGACGGTTCTCAATCATTGGTAACGCACCTTACTTTCCACATAGCGGAACTGGATAACCGTCAGAATGATGACGAGGAACATCAGCACCACCGACTGTGCGGCAGAGGCGGAGAGATCCAGCCCGGCAAAGCCTTCGCGGTAAATCTTATAAATCAGCGTGGTCGTCGCCTGTACCGGTCCGCCTGCGGTAGCGGCGTCAATCACCGGGAAGGTGTCGAAGAAGGCATACACCAGATTGACCACCAGCAGGAAGAAACTCACCGGCGCAATCAGCGGTAGCGAAAGTTTAAAGAAGCGCCGAACCGGCCCCGCCCCATCAATCGCTGCCGCTTCCGTCAGCGAGCGGGGAATGGATTGCAACGCGGCAAAAAAGAACAGGAAGTTGTAACTAATCTGCTTCCAGACTGAAGCGAACACCACCAAAAATATGGCCTGGCCGCTGTGTTGCGCATGGTTCCAGTCATAGCCGAACCCGGCAAGAAAATGGGTGATTAGCCCTCGCCCAGGGTTGAACAGGAAGATCCACAGTACGGCGGCCACCGCTGGCGCAACGGCGTAAGGCAGCAGCATCAGCGTTTGATACAGGCGGCTTGCGCGTACCACGTAATCCACCAGCGCGGCGAAAAACAGCGAGACCAACAGGCCGCTTACCGTCACCAGCGCACTGAATTTCATCGTCGTCCAGAAGGAGTCGAGGTAGTAGCTGTCATGGAATAAGGCGACAAAGTTATCCAGACCGACAAACTGGCTGGACAGCCCAAACGGATCGACGCTTTGCAGCGAATACCACAGCGCTTCGCCCGCAGGCCAGATAAAGAAAATGACGGTGATCGCCAGTTGCGGCGCAACCAGCAAATACGGCAGCCAACGCGAGCGAAACACCGGACGGGATGATGACATGAAGATTTGATTCCTGAACAGTGCCGGGTAGCGGCTTCGCCTTACCCGGCCTACGGTCTTGTAGGCCCGGTAAGCGCAGCGCCTCCGGGCATATCATGCGTTACGATTTCGTTGACTGCTCAAAGCGACGCAGCAGCTGATTACCACGCTCAACGGCGGCATCCAGCGCCTGCTGCGGGGATTTCTTCCCGGTCCACACGCTTTCCAGTTCCTCATCCACAATGGTGCGGATCTGCGGCATGTTGCCCAGACGCAGACCTTTGGTGAACGGCAACGGCGGCTTGTTCAGCATCTGGCGCGTGGCAATATCCGCACCGGGGTTCTTGTCATAGAATCCCTGCTCGCGGGTCAGGTCGTAAGCCGCTTTGGTGATCGGCAGATAGCCGGTTTTCTGATGCCATTCAGCGGCATTTTCCGGCTTCGCCAGGAAGTCGAGGAATTTCGCCACGCCGGTGTAGGTCTCTTTGTCTTTACCCTGCATCACCCACAGGCTCGCCCCGCCGATAATGGCGTTTTGCGGCGCATCTTTGGCATCCGCGTCATAAGGCATCATGCCTACGCCGTAATTAAATTTGGCGTAGTGGCGGATATCCGCCAGAGAACCGGAAGAGGCAGTGGTGATGGCGCAATCGCCGTTGTAGAACTTCTCAGTGGATTCGTCTTTACGCCCGAAGTAGCTGAAATCACCCTTCTTGTTCAGTTCTTCCAGCAGCGCGATATGTTTCACCTGCTCCGGCTTGTTAAATTCCAGCACCGCGTCAGTACCGTCAAAGCCGTTATTTTGGGTAGCGACCGGCAGGCCGTGCCAGGCGCTGAAGTTTTCAATCTGAATCCAGCCCTGCCAGCCGCTGGCGTAGCCGCACTTCATTCCCGCCGCCTTCAGCTTCGCGGTGTACTCCGCCAGATCCTGCCAGGTTTTCGGCGGCTGCTCTGGATCTAAACCGGCTTTTTTGAAAGCGTCTTTGTTGTAGTACAGCACCGGTGTGGAGCTGTTAAACGGCTGGGACAACAGATGTCCGCTTTTGGAATCGGTGTAGTAACCGGACACCGTCGGTACAAACTGCGACTCATCGAAACTGATGCCCGCGTCGCTGAACACTTCATAGACCGGTTTAATCGCTTTCGACGCCATCATAGTCGCGGTGCCGACTTCATAAACCTGCAACAGCGCCGGAGCGTTGCCGGTACGAAACGCGGCGATACCCGCGCTCAGGCTCTGTTCATAGTTGCCCTTATACACCGGCACAATCTTGTAATCAGGATTGGCCGCATTGAAACGTTGCGCCAGAGAATCAACCTCTTTCCCCAGCTCGCCTTCCATAGAATGCCAGAATGGAATGGTGGTAACAGCCATGGCGTTTCCCACGAATGCCAGGCTTAACGCCAGTCCTAACGCTGTATGTCGTAACGATGTCATTCGCTTATCTCTCTTGTTGTGCCGGATGCGCGATATCACGCGTTTTATGCTCGCGAGGTAACATGACATGCGCGAATGACAGAAAAATAACTTTTTAGTTACAAATAAATGACAGCCAAACGTCAGCAGGATGATAAGAAGATGATGGAATGGTGAAGATAATATGTAGGCCCGGTAAGCGTAGCGCCACCGGGCACACAGACGGTTTAGCCTCCGAGGTATGCGCTGCGCACCGCTTCGTTGGCCAGCAACGCATCGCCGGTATCTTCCAGCACCACATGACCGTTTTCCAGCACATAGCCGCGATCCGCCAGCTTCAGCGCCTGATTCGCGTTCTGCTCGACGAGGAAGATGGTCATTCCCTGCTCGCGCAGCTGTTCGATGGTATCGAAAATCTGCTGGATAATGATCGGCGCCAGACCCAGGGACGGTTCATCCAGCAGCAGCAAACGCGGCTGGCTCATCAATGCACGACCAATCGCCAGCATCTGCTGTTCACCGCCGGACATAGTGCCCGCACGCTGGATACGACGCTCATGCAAGCGCGGGAACAGCGCGTAAACCCACTTAATGCGCTCCTGAAACTGGTCGCGCTCGGCGAAAAAACCGCCCATCGCCAGGTTCTCTTCTACCGTCATACGGGAAAAGACGCGACGCCCTTCTGGGACAATCGCCACCGCTTCACGCATGATTTTCGCCGTCTGCCAGTCGGTAATGTCTTTACCATCAAACACAATCCGACCACTGGTGGCGCGCGGATCGCCGCATAACGTGCCGAGCAGCGTGGTTTTACCCGCGCCGTTGGCGCCAATCAGGGTGACGATTTCTCCCTGACGAATATGCAGGCTCACCTCGTGCAGCGCCTGGATTTTGCCGTAGTGGGCACTGACTTTGTCAAAGGACAACATGACTTTTTCCATCTTATGCGTCACCACCATTATGCTTCACCTAAATAGGCGCGGATCACGTCCGGGTTGTTGCGAACTTCTTCCGGCGTCCCGTTCGCCAGCGGCGTTCCCTGGTTCACCACGTAAATGCGATCGGAAATCCCCATCACCAGCTTCATATCATGCTCAATCAGCAGAATGGTGGTGTTGTGATGATTACGCAGCTCCGCAATTAATTCGTCCAGCTCTTTGGTCTCTTTCGGGTTCAGACCCGCCGCCGGTTCATCCAGCATCAGGATCTCCGGCTGCGTCACCATGCAGCGGGCGATCTCCAGACGACGCTGGTCGCCGTAGGCCAGGTTGCTGGCCTGGCGATTGGCGTGCTCCAGCAGGCCGATACGCTCCAGCCAGGTGGCGGCGCGATCGAGCGCTTCACTCTGCGCCCGACGGAACGCCGGAGTCTTCAACAGACCCGAAAAGACGCCGGTTTTCAACTGCTGATGTTGCGCCACCAGCAGGTTTTCAATCACCGTCATCTCACGGAACAGGCGGACGTGCTGGAAGGTACGCACCACGCCCATACGGGCAATCTGCTGACCCGGCAGCCCTTCCAGATGCTGATCGCGCAGCATAATGGTGCCGCCGGTCGGTTTATAGAAACCGGTCAGGCAGTTAAAGACCGTGGTTTTCCCGGCGCCGTTTGGCCCGATCAATGAGACGATTTCGCGTGGATGCAACTCCAGTTCAACGTTGTTTACCGCCAGCAGACCGCCAAAGCGCATCATCAGGCCGTTAACGGATAATAATGGCTGACTCATGCCTGCTCTCCTTTCGCTTCCCCGTTTTTCAGTTTCAACTGCGGACGGGTCATCGGCAGCAAGCCCTGCGGACGCCAGATCATCATCAGTACCATCAAACCACCGAGCATCAACATGCTGTATTCGTTGAAGTCACGCATCAGCTCGCGCGATACCACCAGCAGAATAGCGGCGAGAATAACCGCGAACTGCGAACCCATGCCGCCAAGCACCACAATCGCCAGTACAAAAGCGGATTCGGCGAAGGTGAACGACTCCGGGCTGACAAAGCCCTGGCGCGCAGCGAACAGCGTTCCGGCGAATCCCGCAAACGCGGCGCTGATGGTAAACGCCGTCAGCTTAATGCGCGTCGGGCTTAAGCCTAATGAACGGCAGGCAATTTCATCTTCACGCAGCGCTTCCCATGCCCGCCCCAGCGGCATACGCAGCAGACGGTTGATCACAAACAGCGAGAAGACGACCAGCAGCAACGCCACCAGGTAGAGCCAAATCACGCGGTCGGATGGATCGTATTTCACGCCGAAGAAGTTACTGAAGGTATCCCAGCCGCCTTCACGGGCGGTACGGCTGAACTCCAGGCCGAAGAATGTCGGTTTCGGGATCTGGCTGATACCGTTCGGCCCGCCGGTCACTTCGGTGTTATTGAGCAGCAGGATGCGCACAATCTCGCCAAAGCCTAAGGTCACAATCGCCAGGTAGTCGCCGCGCAGGCGCAATACCGGGAAGCCGAGCAGGAATCCCGCCGCCGCTGCAACCAGCCCCGCCAGCGGCAGGCAGGTCCAGAACCCCAGACCGTAATAGTGGTTCAGCAACGCGAAGGTATACGCGCCAATGGCGTAGAAACCGCCGTAGCCCAGCACCAGCAGACCAGACAACCCCACCACCACGTTCAGCCCAAGACCGAGGATGATATAAATCATGGTCAGCGTGGCGATATCAACGGTGCCGCGCGACACCATAAACGGCCACACAACGGCGATGACCAGCAGCGCAATCAGGAACAGCTTCTGTTTCACGGTTGAGCCATCAATCGCTGGCAGAACAAATTTAGGCCCGGAAATGCCCTTCAGGCTTTTCTGGAAAATCGGTCGCAGCAACTGGAAGAAAAAGACCACAGCAGTACCGATAAACACCCACTGCCAGCGAATATCCGCAGCAGTCCCCACCACCAGTTTGGTGCCATCGAGTTCCAGTTGAACGCCCATAAAGACGCCCGCCAGTACGAAGAACATGGCGGCAGAGAGCAGCGCCATCGCAAAATGCATCGGTTTCATACTTTCTCTACCTCCGGGCGGCCCAGGATACCGGTCGGCATGACCAGCAGCACCAGAATCAGCAGCGCAAACGACACCACATCTTTATATTCGGTACTCAGATACGCAGAGGAGAGCGCTTCGGCGACGCCCAGAATCAGGCCGCCAATCATCGCGCCAGGAATGCTGCCGATGCCGCCAAGCACCGCGGCGGTGAAGGCCTTCATCCCGGCCATAAAGCCAATATACGGGTTGATAACGCCATAGAACTGACCGAGCAGCACGCCCGCCACCGCCGCCATCGCCGCGCCAATCACAAAGGTCAGCGCAATCACGCGGTCGGTATTAATGCCCAGCAGACTCGCCATTTTCAGGTCTTCCGCACAGGCGCGGCAGGCGCGTCCCATACGGGAGTAACGGATGAACAGCGTCAGCGCCAGCATCGCCAGGAAAGTGACAATCCAGATGACCAACTGCATGGTGGTAATGCTGGCGGCGAAGTTCTCACTGCTGCCGATAATCCACTGGCCGTTAAACAAACTGGGGAGCGCCACGTCACGCGAACCTTCGGTAAGACTGACGTAGTTTTGCAGGAAAATAGACATCCCGATCGCGGAGATGAGCGCAATCAGTCGCTTGGAACTGCGCACTGGCCGATAGGCCACCCGTTCAATACTCCAGCCATAGGCGCTGGCGATAATGATAGCCCCGACGAACCCGGCGGCGACCAGCAGCCAGCTGGTATCAATGCCCATCATCATGAGCGCGGCGATGATCATGAAAGAGACATAGCTGCCGATCATATAGACCTCGCCGTGGGCGAAGTTGATCATGCCGATAATGCCGTAAACCATCGTATAGCCGATAGCGATCAGCGCATAGGTGCTTCCCAGCGTGACGCCGTTAAACATCTGCTGCAAGAAATAGAGAAACTGCTCGGACATAAGGTAACCTTTCTCAACCCGCCCGTTTTGCGCGGGCGGAGGGATAACTTGTCTTCAGGCGTTATTTGGCAACGGTCGATGAGCCGTCGGCATGCCACTGGAAGACACCAAACTCAAATCCCTTCAGATCGCCTTTTTCATCCCAGTTCAGCGGCCCAATCACGGTATCAGCCCCGTGTGCTTTCAGATCTTTCACCAGATCGAGCGGCGCTTTGCTGCCGGTACGATCCATTGCGGTTGCCAGCGACTGCACCGCAGCGTAGGTGATCCACACGTAAGGGCCGGTAGGATCTTTTTTGTCGGCTTTAAGGGCATCGACAATGCCTTTGTTCGCCGGGTCCTGGTCATAGCGTTTTGGCATCGTCACCAGCATGCCTTCTGCCGCCGCGCCAGCGATGTTGGACAGTGAGGCATTGCCCACGCCCTCTGGCCCCATAAACTGGGTTTTCAGGCCGATAGCGCGCGCCTGGCGCAGCATCTGGCCCATTTCCGGGTAGTAACCGCCGTAATAAACGAAGTCGATATTCTCTTTTTGCAGGCGGGCAATCAGCGCGGAAAAGTCTTTCTCGCCAGCGGTAATCCCGTCAAAGAACACGATATTGGCGTTGCCCGATTTCAGGCTGTCCTGTACGGAACGCGCCAGACCTTCACCGTACTGCTGCTTATCGTGAATAATGGCGATACGCTGCGGCTTCACTTTCTCAAGAATGTATTTCGCCGCCGTCGGCCCCTGGGAGGAGTCCAGGCCCGCCGTACGCATGATGTGTTCGTAGCCGCGCTGCGTCAGCTCCGGGTTTGTGGCGCCCGGGGAGATCATCAGGATGCCTTCATCTTCATAGATATCAGACGCGGGCTGTGTGGAAGAGGAGCACAGGTGGCCGATAACGTACTGAATGCCGTCGTTGACGATTTTGTTCGCCACCGCGACAGCCTGTTTCGGGTCACAGGCGTCGTCATACTCAACGCCCACCAGCTTATCGCCTCTGATGCCGCCTTTGGCGTTGATGTCTTTAATGGCCTGACGCGCGCCGTTAAATTCCATATCGCCCCACTGCGCTATCGGGCCGGACATCGCCCCGACAACGGCGACTTTAATATCGTCCGCCATTGCCGTATGCGACATCGCCAGTGCAACCACTCCTGCGATGATCGTTTTCGCATTCCGTTTCATTTACTGAATCCCCATTCGTGACGTTATTACACTTCATCCTTCACGCTGCTTCGGTGTTGGCTACGTGCGTTCCCCCAGTCACTTACTTATGTAAGCTCCGGGGATTCACGCTCTTGCCGCCTTGATGCACCTTGAATGATTTTGTGTATATATTTTGTATTTATGTGGTTAAAAAGCAGACTGTGCTTTTTTTGAACTATGCTATTTTTACCTGTTGCATTAATGGTTTAGCACAGCTTTTTATGCAAAATCAGAGCAAACACTCTATTTTTCAGTCGATTAAGAAAAGATAATATTCTGATTTCAGCTATAGATAAACAAAAAAAAGCGCACTTGTCAGCATAAAATAACGGTACAAAGAGCGGAATAAAACACTGCCTCCCAGGGGATTATCCTGCCTGTTTTTCATTCTCTGATGTTTCAAACTGTACTTATCGTTGCCAAAAAACTAATCGCCTGGTAAATGAAATAAAAAAGAGAAAGTGTCGGAACACATTATTTCGGTACACTGGTTCTCTCTTTGGTGATTTGGACATGCTGTCGATGAAGCTGACCATCGTTCGTTTAGAAAACTTTAGCGCCCAGGATCTCATCGATCTGGGTAAAATCTGGCCGGAATACTCCGCCTCGTCTTTAAGCGTAGATGATACTCACCGGATCTACGCGGCACGTTTCAATGAGCGTCTGTTGGGCGCTGTGCGGGTAACGCTAAGCGGTACGCAAGGCGCGCTGGACTCATTGCGGGTTCGCGAGATCACGCGTCGTCGCGGCGTGGGGCAGTATCTGGTGGAAGAGGTGATCCGCAATAATCCGGGCGTTTCAGCCTGGTGGATGGCAGATGTCGGCGTCGAAGAGCGAGGCGTAATGGCGGCGTTTATGCAGGCATTAGGGTTTACGGCGCAGGCGGACGGCTGGGAAAAACGGTAATAAAAAAGCCGGATGGCGCTAACACTTATCCGGCCTACGTGTTTTGCAACTCTCACGCAATTTTCCAGGCATGCAGGCCGGGTAAGACGAAGCCGCCACCCGGCACTCAATTACCTGGCGTCGGTTGCCGTACCGTCGGCATGCCAAGTAAAGACGCCGAACTCAAAGCCTTTCAGATCGCCCTTCTCATCCCAGGACAACGGCCCCATAACGGTTTCCACGGTATTCGCTTTCAGGTATTTGGCGATTTCAGCCGGATCGTCGGACTGATTCAGACCCGCCTGCAATGACTGCAACGCCGCGTAGGTGGTCCACACAAACGCGCCGCTTGGGTCCTGTTTCTTCGCTTTGATAGCGTCTACGATCGGTTTGTTCGCCGGAACCTGATCGTAGTTCTTCGGCTTGGTGACCAGCATCCCCTCGGCAGACTCACCGGCAATGTTAGACAGCGACACGTTCGCTACCCCTTCCGGCCCCATAAACTTCGTTTTCAGGCCAGCAGCGCGAGCCTGGCGCAGGATCTGCCCCATCTCAGGGTGGTAGCCGCCGTAATACACAAAGTCGATGTTCTCTTTCTTCAGGCGCGCCACCAGGGTGGAGAAATCTTTCTCGCCGGCGGTAATCCCGTCGAAGAACACCACGTTGGCGTTGCCTTTTTTCAGGCCATCCTGCACCGCGCGCGCCAGGCCTTCACCGTACTGCTGCTTATCGTGAATAATGGCGATGCGCTGCGGCTTCACGCTTTCCAGAATATATTTCGCCGCCGTCGGCCCCTGATCGGAGTCCAGACCGGTGGTGCGCAGGATCAGCTGATAACCGCGCGCGGTCAGTTCCGGTGCGGTCGCAGCCGGAGTAATCATCAGAATGCCTTCGTCTTCATAGATATCGGACGCAGGCTGCGTGGATGAGGAGCACAGGTGGCCGATAACATATTTAATGCCGTCATTGACCACTTTGTTGGCTACTGCTACCGCTTGTTTCGGGTCGCAGGCATCATCATATTTCACGGCAACCAGCTTATCGCCCTTGATGCCGCCTTTCGCGTTGATATCGGCAATCGCCTGCTCCGCGCCGGTAAATTCCTGATCGCCGTACTGCGCTACCGGGCCGGACATCGCGCCGACAACGGCCACTTTGATATCCTTAGCAAACGCCATATTGCTCAAAGACAGGGCGATACATCCTGCCAATAACGCTTTACCCTTCATATTCATCCTGAGAATCCCCATTATTGTGGTTATTACGTATGTTGTGATGTTGTTGTTCAGCACTTTATTTCAATTAATGGTAAGCCACCCGTGCTTTAGCAGCATACTCTGCTAAAACATACCCGATTTTTATGATTTTGGAATAGCTAATTTGACAGTCAGATAACAAGTTGATGACAAAACGGGGCGCCGCCGCAACGGGCGGCGTCGGTTTATCGTGTCAGCGAACGCGTAATGATCTCCAGCGCTTTACGGAACTGCGCATCAGGGATCGTCAGCGGATAGAGGAAGCGGATCACGTTGCCATAAACACCGCAACTGAGCAGCAGCAGACCCTCCTGCAATGCGCGATCCTGCACCTGCCGGGTAAATTCCGGGGACGGCTGGCCGGTTTGCGGATCGGTAAACTCTACCGCCACCATCGAGCCCTGCGCGCGGATCTCGGCAATGAACGGGCAGGCGGCTTTCGCTTTGTTCAACACCCCAACCAGATGCTGACCAAGCTGCGTGGCGCGAGTGCAGAGATCGTCTTCTTCAATCACATCAAGCACCGCATGCGCGGCGGCCACCGCCAGCGGGTTTCCGGCATAGGTGCCGCCAAGACCGCCCGGAGCAGGCGCATCCATCACCTCGGCGCGACCGGATACCGCCGACAGCGGCATACCGCCGGCCAGACTTTTGGCCATCGTGATGAGATCCGGCTGAACGCCGTGGTGCTCCATCGCAAACAGTTTGCCTGTACGGGCAAAACCGGTCTGCACTTCATCGGCAATCAGCAAAATGCCGTGGGTATCGCATAACGTACGCAGCGCCTGCATGAAATCCGTTGGCGCGACGTTAAAGCCCCCTTCCCCCTGCACCGGCTCCAGGATAATGGCCGCCACCTGGTCCGGCGCAATATCGGCTTTAAAAATCCGTTCGAGACTGTTCAGCGCATCCGCCGTGGTAACGCCATGCAAAGGATTCGGATATTGCGCGTGATAGACCGATCCCGGGAACGGCCCAAAGCCAATTTTGTAAGGCGCGACCTTACCGGTGAGCGCCATCGTCATAAAGGTTCGCCCGTGAAACGCGCCGCCAAAGGTAATCAGCCCCGGTCGTCGGGTACAGGCGCGCGCAATTTTCACCGCGTTTTCGACCGCCTCCGCGCCGGTGGAGAAGAAAGCCGTTTTCGCCGGGCCGTTGACCGGCACGCGCTCGTTAATACGCTCGGCAAGCGTAACGTAGCTTGCATAAGGCACGATTTGATACGCGGTATGGGTAAATGACTGGAGCTGTTTTTCAATTGCCGCGATGACTTTTGGATGACGGTGCCCGGTGTTCAACACGGCAATTCCGGCGGCGAAATCAATCACCTCATTGCCTTCAATATCCCACAGCGTGGCGTTTTCCGCTCTGTCGGCATAGAAACCGCACATCACCCCGATGCCGCGCGGCGTCGCCTGCAACCGTCTTTCATTCAGTTCGTTATTTTTCACCTTCTCCCCCTAAGATGCGCACAACCCATCGGTAAGTGTTTGCCAGGGGGGAAGAATTCGCCAGAGCGGGGGAGAAAAAAAGCGTTATCCCCGTAGCCTGATAAGCGAAACGCCATCGGGCATTTATGTTTGCCTGTTTGCCGGATGGCGGCGGTGCTTTATCCGGCCTGTAAAACAAAAAACCCCGGATTCTCATCCAGGGTTTTTCGGGCACTTCGCGGAAATTACGCTTCGATAGCGGCGCGCAGTTTCTTCATCGCGTTCTTTTCAAGCTGACGTACACGTTCAGCAGAAACGCCATAGCGGTCGGCCAGTTCCTGTAGCGTGGACTTATTATCTTCGTCCAGCCAACGGGCGCGAATGATGTCCTGGCTACGCTCGTCCAGACCTTCCATTGCGTGGGTCAGTTTGTTTGCCGCCTGATCTTCCCAGTTATCCTCTTCAATGCCGTCGGCAAAGTTAGAGGTTTTATCCTGCAAATACAGCACTGGCGCCATCGGCTGGCTGTCAGACTCGTCGTCCGAAGACATGTCAAACGTCATGTCCTGCGCCGCCATACGGGATTCCATCTCGCGAACGTCTTTGCTGGTTACGCCCAGTTCGCGCGCCACCATTTCCACTTCATCCTGATTAAACCAGCCCAGACGCTGCTTGGTTTTACGCAGGTTAAAGAACAGCTTACGCTGTGCTTTGGTGGTTGCGACTTTAACGATACGCCAGTTACGCAATACGTATTCGTGGATCTCCGCTTTGATCCAGTGCACGGCGAAAGAAACCAGGCGCACACCCACTTCCGGGTTAAAACGGCGCACGGCTTTCATCAGGCCGATGTTACCTTCCTGAATCAGATCCGCCTGCGGCAGGCCATAGCCCGCATAGTTACGAGCAACATGAACAACAAAGCGCAGGTGAGACAGAATCAGCGTCTTAGCTGCTTCCAGATCGCCCTGGTAATGCAGCTTTTCAGCCAGTGCCCGTTCTTCGTCAGCCGATAACATCGGCCACGCGTTTGCAGCCCGGATGTAAGATTCCAGGTTACCAACAGGGGCTAAAGCTAAATTTTGCATTTCTTTGGTCATTCAAATCCTCTCAATTTATATCGTCTGGCACTGCAAATGAGCAACAAACGTGCCAGCGTTTATGAGCAACGAGAATAGCACTCACTCTTTTATCAGACAGTGATTTTATCCACAAGTTCAATGCAACGTTGTGAATAAATTACGCACAAAATGTGACACCGCTATGAAAAAACACTGTGGGCAGGGGGATGAGATGTTTTGATGCTCTTTCCCTGCGAACGGGAACTCATTGCAGGGAAAGAGTATACCACGCTTTTATTAATCGGGAGTAAAGTGACGTAAATGTTGCACAGTGGCAAGCCACGCCGCAACCCAGCCGATCATCGAGCACACCAGCAGCAGCAACAGGCACTCATCGAACGATAAGCCATTGATATCAAACTTCGTGCCGAAAACCTGCGCCACTTCCGTCACCGCTGACGACAAGCGCATCACCAAAATTTCTGACAAAATCAGTGAAAGAAATGCCCCTGAAAAGCCGAGCAGCGCGCCGCCGTACAGGAACGGTCGCAGGATAAATCCATCCGTCGCGCCAATCAGTTTCTGCACGTTGATGGTGTCACGGCGGGCGAAAATGCTCAGGCGCACGCTGTTGCCGATGACGAGGAACACCGCCGCCACCATCAGCACGCCGATCATCGCGGAAACGCGCCCTACCAGCCCGGTCAGCGCCGCCAGACGGGCAAACCAGCTGTCATCCATACGCACTTCATCAATGCCGTTAATCTGCGAGATGCGATCGCGTAGCGTATTCAGCGACTCCGTTCCCTGGAAATCCAGTTTCGGGATCACCACCGCCACTGCCGGAAGCGGATTCTCTTCCAGCATGTCCAGCGCGCCGCCAAAGCCGGACCAGTTGCGGAACTCGCCAAGCGCATCGTCGCGGGAGAGATAGTTGACCTTCTCCACCCCCTGCTCGGCCTGGAGCTGTGCGACCACCCCGGCGGCCGCGTCGTCATCCAGCGTCTTTTGCAGGTAAACGGTGATCTGCGGGGACGGATAGTACTGCGTCGCCGCCTGGTTGACGTTCTTATAGACCATGTAGCAGACGCTTGGCAGCGTCAGAGAGATGGCAATCACCATCACCGTCAGAAACGTCGCCAGCGGCTTGCTTTTCAGATCCTGTAACGCGCCCTGGAACGCATAGCGCACCTGCTCGTTAAAGACGTTGGTTTTACGCGAGTTCGGCTTTGGCGAGGGTTTTGCGCGTCTCGGCGCATTGCGGCCGCCGTCGCCGGACGAACCGCCAGATTTACGAAAACGGTCCAGTCTGCCGCCAAACTGCCTGATTTGGTTGATAGCGTCACGCTTATTCACTGACCAGGCCTCCATGCAAATGACCTTCGCTCAGGGTGAGCATACGGTACGAACGACGGGAGATAAGCCCGATGTCGTGCGTCGCCATCAATACCGTCACCCCAACGCGGTTAAACTCTTCAAACAGACGTAAAATCCCTTCCGATAAGGCATCATCCAGGTTCCCGGTCGGTTCATCCGCCAGCAGCACCGCAGGCTTGTTCACCACCGCACGGGCAATCCCCACGCGCTGCTGCTCACCGCCAGAGAGTTGAATGGGAAAATTCCTCGCTTTGTCCAGCAGCCCGACTTTATCCAGCGCCGCCGACACACGACGACGGATGTCGTCCCCGCTGGCGCCAGCGATAATCAACGGGATCGCCACGTTGTCATAGACCGTACGATCCATCAGCAGGTGGTGATCCTGGAAAATCATTCCGATCTGACGACGCAGAAACGGCACTTCACGGTTTTTCAGGCGCGTAATGTCATGCCCGCTGAAGAAGATTTTCCCGGCGCTCGGCCGTTCAATCCCACAGATAAGCTTCAGCAGGGTACTTTTCCCCGCGCCTGAGTGACCGGTCAGAAACGCCATCTCGCCTGGCTGCATGTGGAATGTGACTCCTTGCAGCGCTTGTCTCCCACCGAGATAGGCCTTGCTGACATGTTCAAAGCGAATCATTGTTAATCCTCTCGGGCAAAAAGTGCCTCTATAAAATCGTCCGCCTTAAACGGACGTAAATCCTCGATACGTTCGCCCACACCAATATAGCGGATAGGAATGCCAAACTGATCGGCAACCGAGAAGATAACCCCACCCTTCGCCGTGCCATCCAGCTTGGTCAGGGTGATACCGGTCAGGCCAACCGCTTCATGGAACAGTTTGGCCTGGCTTATCGCATTCTGCCCGGTGCTGGCGTCGATGGTCAGCATCACTTCATGCGGCGCATCTTCGTCGAGTTTCTTCATCACGCGAACGATTTTTTTCAGTTCTTCCATCAGGTGCGCTTTGTTCTGCAAGCGACCTGCGGTATCGGCAATCAGCACATCCACATTACGCGCTTTCGCCGCCTGGATGGCGTCAAAGATAACGGAAGCGGAATCCGCGCCGGTATGCTGGGCGATAACCGGAATGTTGTTACGCTGGCCCCAGACCTGCAACTGCTCTACCGCCGCCGCACGGAAGGTATCCCCCGCCGCCAGCATCACGGATTTGCCCTGCTGCTCGAACTGACGCGCCAGCTTACCGATCGTGGTGGTTTTCCCCACGCCGTTAACGCCAACCATCAGAACAACAAATGGCGTTTTGCCTTCAATATTAAGCGGTTCGTCAACTTTTGCGAGGATATCGCCCATCTCGTCTTTCAGCAGGCCATACAGCGCTTCGGCGTCATGCAGCTGTTTGCGGCTGGCGCCCTCTGTCAGGTTAGCGATGATCTTGCGGGTGGTTTCCACGCCCACATCGGCAATCAGTAACTGCTCTTCCAGTTCTTCAAACAGATCATCGTCGATTTTCTTACCACGGAACAGACTGATAAATCCTGAACCGAGATTTTCTTTTGTTTTCAGAAGACTACGTTTCAGGCGCGCAAAGAACCCCTCTTTTGTCGGCTTCTCTTGTTCCTGAATCACCTCCTCAACTGGCGTCTCTTCTTCTGCCGCCGGCACGACAACCACCGCGTCTTCCGCCGCTTCCACCACCAGCGCCTGCGCTTCCCGTTCTTCGTCGGTCAGTTGCGGTTCGTTTTGCGCCTCTTCTTCTACCGCCTCCACGATCTCTACCGTTTCCGCTTCGGCCTGCCACTCTTCAGGCGACGTCTCTTCGACGTTCACCTCTTCCGGCAGCGGCAGTTCTTCATGTTCCACCACCGCCTGCGGCTCAACGATGTCTTCTTCAACCACGGGGTCAACAACAGGCTCTACGACAGGCTCTGGCTCAACCGGCTGCGGTTTTTCGCTTTCCTGAACCTGTTCGGTGACGTTCACCACGGCTTCGGCGAAAGCGTCGGTCTCCGCCTTGCCGTGGGCGTGCGTTTCCGCGTCGGCCTCTGCCGCCGTCTCAACCGGCGTTTCTGGCGCTAACTGTTCTTCAACACGCTGTTGTTCTTCGGTTTTTTGTTCCTGTTCCTGCTCTTTTTCACCAAAGCCCAGCCAGGAAAAGAAGCCACGTTTTTTCTGTTTTGCCATCTGCGACTGTACTCCTCGCGGTTAATATCTGGCGCTATATACATGGAAGCTAAAAAAATGATGAAATAGTCTACCACTTAACTTAATTCACATCACCGCCTGGAATGACACGTCAGCAGCGGATTGAGCAATAGAAATGAAAAAACCGAATCACTCTGGCAGCGGTCAAATCCGCATTATTGGCGGACAGTGGCGGGGCCGTAAACTTCCGGTTCCCGACAGCCCAGGGCTGCGCCCGACAACCGACCGGGTTCGCGAGACGCTGTTTAACTGGCTGGCGCCGGTCATGGTAGACGCCCACTGTCTGGATTGTTTCGCCGGAAGCGGCGCGCTGGGGCTGGAAGCGCTTTCCCGCTATGCGGCGGGCGCGACGTTGCTGGAGATGGATCGCGCCGTGTCACAGCAGTTACAAAAGAATCTTGCTACGCTAAAGGCAGGCAACGCCCGCGTGGTCAACGCCAATACGCTGGCCTTTCTGGCGCAGACCGGTACGCCGCACAACGTGGTGTTTGTCGATCCCCCGTTTCGCAAAGGGCTGCTGGAAGAGACGTTAAGCCTGCTGGAAACGCACGGCTGGCTGGCTGATGACGCGTATATTTACGTCGAAAGCGAAGTCGAAAACGGTCTGCCGCCCGTCCCGGCAAACTGGTCGTTGTATCGTGAAAAAGTGGCCGGGCAGGTCGCATACCGCCTGTATCAACGGGAAGCACAAGGAGAAAGCGATGCTGATTAATCTGGGACGTCTGCTGATGCTGTGCGTCTGGGCATTTTTAATTCTTAATCTGGTACAGCCTTTCCCGCGCCCGCTGAATATTTTCGTCAACGTCGCGCTGGTCTTTATGGTGCTGATGCACGGTATGCAGCTGGCGCTGTTAAAAAGCACCATGCCTAAAGATGGCCCGCAGATGACCACCGGCGAGAAAATCCGCATTTTCCTGTTCGGCGTGTTTGAGCTGCTGGTGTGGCAGAAGAAGATTAAAGATCAGTTGAAGAAGTAACCGTGATCTTTTCGCCCGGCGGCGCGTGGCGAGCCGGGCCAAAAACGCTATTGCTGCTTTGGTTTGCCGTCCAGTGTGTCGTTCAGTTTTTCAATATCGCTGTATTTTGTTTTGAGCAGATATTTCACCTGCTCGCAAATCTCTTCGGTCCGGGTGTAATAGGTGCCAGACGTCGGGCCTGAGCGCTCACATAAGACATAATTAGTGCCGAGGGGATAAAAAAGAACAATAAAAGAGAGGATATTGCCAACAACAAACCCTACCCCCGCAACATGGATACCAATGGTAAAAGCCCTGTCGAAGAACCTGGGCGGCTGCATGCTTTTCGTAAAGGTCACGTAGGCAATAGCTAAAACAAAGCAACACCCCACCGGAAACATCAATAACAGGCAAAATGAACCCCAGAAAAAATAAACGATGCTTCTGGATTCAATCAGATCGGTGATGTCCGGCACACTGGCAAGATAAAACCCCCAGGTAACCCCTCCAAAAACAAATATACCCAGAAGCAAACCACATCTTTTTTTAATATTCTCCAGATTAATATTAAAGTTCATATCAATAAATTCCGCCGTAAAGGGAGCTTCTGTACCCCAGGCGCTGGGCGTTCCACTCTTCAATTCTTTGCCGTTCTTTAAGTCCCTGACGAATAAACGCTATAAGTTTGTCTGAGAGCTCATATTTTTTGTCCACTTCATTCAGAGACCAGGCTATGAAAAAACCTAACGCCACAACACCGATGATTTCACCCCAAACCGGAAAAGCTGCACTCGCAATAAATGGAGATGTGAGCCATGAAGCAAATTGTCCCAAACACTTTTCTGTAAATACACTCACAATCACTTTCGTCACATCCATCGTCACGTTCCCCAGCAGTGCGGCGACGTCATGGTCGGATTTAAAGATCAACTCAATCAACCGCCAGCATGCGGAAAACCAGATGCAGAATCTGGCCCCTGACATTATGCCATTTCGAAATCCGGCGCGGCCAATGCCCACTTCAAGTACCTTAGGATGATTAATCCGGTAACGGGTTCCATTAAGGATGCGTCGCAAAGAAGGGTAACCTGTAATCTTCACATACAGCTTTCCCTGATAAGCATACTGCGTTGCTTTAATCCCAAGGCCTTTTAAGGTGAAGACAATCTTCCCGGCTTGCTGATAAGAAAAAAGCTTTGACAGGTTTTTAGTAGCAGAAACCGTATCTTTAATGTTACCGGCATAATTCGTCGAAAAACTGACGGGTTTACTGCCCAGCAAATCGTCAATTACGCCCTGAGCCTCCTCAGGCGTCAGCAGCATGATGTGTTGAGGATTGTTGTTCAGGTTATTTTTTAGCGTTCTGATTTCATTCTCGACACGCTGATTACGTTGCCAGTTATTTCCTCTAAGAATATCTTCACGGTGATTTCCTATCCAGTCATAATACTTTTCCATCATTATCCCTTAATAAATTCGCTCATCCCAAAGGCTGTATGCGCTGGTTCCCGTCATAATGTGCTCCCAGGTAATTGACTCATACGACAGCTCAATGACTTCTTCTGGCTGACCCGCACTGTCATCGATAGTATGAGGCACCTGTAAATGGATGCTGGATATTCTGGCATTGATAAGTTTTATCGCGTAATAACACTCATTTAAACCCGCCGGACTCGTGCGATAGAAACTAAATTCACAGTTCAATGTTTCATTGTCAGTTATGGCTTTCCCTAATAACGGCGAGGATTTATCTACTGGCTTAATAAACGTCAAACATTGATGGTTCACATTTTGTGCCCGACTCATGCCATGATTAACTGTCATTACCATTATCTGATCACGATGGGCGGATTGTGATTTATTTCCTATCGAATTTACCGAGGCACATCCAGCAGAAATCAACCCCTGCGCCTGCCCATTCAAGGCCAACCACATTGTATTCGCCATATAAATCCCTTAGCTTTTTAAATTATATTCATATATATCTGCGATAACGTTGCAATAGCAGGATAGTGAAAAGCGGATAGCAGAATAGTGATATGACCGATATTTTAGTCACACAAAAAAATATAACACCAAAGGTATTACCACAGAAAAATAAATAGCAGCCATATTTGAAAGGCATTATATATTTCAGTTGAATTTATTGTCGGCACTGGCGCTATAAACACAGTGCCGAACGGCGTTATTGCTCAGGCTTAAAGCCCTCAAACCGCGAACCTTTGTAGCTCAGCGTGCCTTTATCCCCGACCGTTAACGCATGGTACTGTTGAGCATCCAGCCGGAACGTCTGCTCAAGCCCGCCGCGTTGCGGTTTAAAGCTAACTTCATAGCGCATACTGGTGCCCGCTGGCGTCACCTGCTGCTGACGCGAGCGCCGATCGTTGATCGGCTTTTCGCGCTTATTGCTCACCACTACCTGCTTTTGCTGCAATGGCGCGGCATCGTTATCGGCTTTTTCTCGCCGCTGCGAAACAAAGCGAAACGACGCGGCGATAACAATCAAGCCAATGATAACAATGAAAAAAAGTGGTGGTTTACTCATCATTTTAACCCATCAGAAAATGCGGAAATAAGCATACCCTGCCCGTTATGGTGTTGTCATCTGCCTGCGCCGACCTCTACACTGGACAACAGGGCCGTGAGCATACCGCTCGCGAAAAAATAACGAATTCAAGGAACTAAGATGCTTTGGTCGTTTATCGCTGTCTGTCTTTCCGCATGGCTATTTGTGGACGCATCGTATCGTGGGCCAGCGTGGCAGCGCTGGGTCTTTAAACCTCTCACCCTGATTCTCCTTCTTTTACTCGCCCGGCAAGCGCCGATGTTCGACGCGATCAGCTACCTTGTGCTGGCGGGCCTGTGCGCCTCGTTGCTGGGCGATGCGTTGACGCTGTTGCCGCGCCAACGTCTGCTGTACGCCATTGGCGCATTCTTCCTGTCGCACCTGCTGTACACCCTCTATTTCGCCAGCCAGATGACGCTGTCGTTCTTCTGGCCATTGCCGTTAGTGCTGCTGGTGTTGGGCGGGTTGCTGATTGCGGTGATCTGGACGCGTCTGGAAGAGCTGCGCTGGCCGATATGCACCTTTATCGCCATGACGCTCATGATGGTCTGGCTGGCCGGTGAACTGTGGTTCTTCCGCCCGACCGCCCCGGCGCTCTCTGCTTTTATGGGCGCATCGTTGTTATTCCTCGGCAATATCGTCTGGCTGGGCAGCCATTACCGCTGCCGCTTCCGCGCGGATAACGCTATTTCCGCCGCCTGCTACTTCGCCGGGCACTTCCTGATTGTCCGCTCACTTTATCTTTAATAACGCTTGACTCTGGAGTCGACTCCAGAGTGTATCCTCCGGTTAATGAGAAAATTATCATCAACCGGAGGATGCCATGTTGACACCCGATACTGATGGCAAAAAAGTCCCACAATTTTCATCCTTCAAACTGGCGCCAGCCCCCCGGAAGGTAGATGACTGCTGCTGTGAGGGCGCCTGCGCAACGGAAGCTCTCGTCCCCGACACCATCGAAGGGACGCGTTACACCTGGAAAGTCGCCGGTATGGACTGCGCCGCCTGCGCCCGTAAAGTCGAAAACGCCGTGCGCCAGGTCGGGGGCGTCAATCAGGTACAGGTGCTGTTCGCCACCGAGAAACTGGTGGTGGATGCGAATGCCGATATCCGCCAACACGTTGAACGCGCCGTACAAAAGGCGGGTTATACCCTGCGTGATGAACAGGCCACAGCAGAGGCGCGCGAATCCCGGCTGCAAGAAAACCTGCCGCTGATCACGCTCATCATTATGATGGCGATTAGCTGGGGGCTGGAGCAATTCAACCATCCGTTCGGCCAACTGGCGTTTATCGCCACCACGCTGGTCGGCCTGTATCCCATTGCCCGTCAGGCGCTGCGCCTGATGAAAACCGGTAGCTGGTTCGCCATCGAAACGCTGATGAGCGTAGCGGCGATTGGCGCGCTGTTTATTGGCGCGACGGCGGAAGCGGCGATGGTGCTGCTGTTATTTCTGATCGGCGAACGCCTCGAAGGGTGGGCCGCCAGCCGCGCCCGCAAAGGGGTCAGCGCGCTGATGGCCCTCAAACCGGAAACCGCCACGCGCCTGCGCGATGGCGTGCGCGAAGAGGTGGCGATCAACACCCTGCAACCCGGCGACATTATCGAGGTGGCGGCAGGCGGGCGCTTACCCGCCGACGGCAGGCTGGTCTCCGGTTTCGCCAGTTTTGATGAGAGCGCGCTCACCGGCGAGTCGATTCCGGTCGAGCGCTCAACGGGCGAGAAAGTCCCCGCCGGCGCCACCAGCGTGGATCGGCTCGTTACGCTGGAGGTGCTGTCAGAACCGGGCGCCAGCGCGATTGACCGTATCCTGAAGCTGATTGAAGAAGCCGAAGAACGCCGCGCGCCCATTGAGCGTTTTATTGACCGCTTCAGCCGGATTTACACCCCGGTGATTATGGCCGTCGCGCTGCTGGTCACGCTGGTGCCGCCGCTGCTGTTTGCCGCGTCCTGGCAAGAGTGGATTTATAAGGGACTCACGCTGTTACTGATTGGCTGCCCGTGTGCGCTGGTCATTTCCACCCCGGCGGCCATCACCTCCGGGCTGGCGGCGGCGGCACGTCGCGGGGCGTTGATTAAAGGCGGCGCAGCGCTGGAGCAGCTAGGCCGAGTCACTCAGGTGGCGTTCGATAAAACCGGTACCCTGACCGTAGGGAAACCACGCGTCACCGCCATCCATCCGGCAAGCGGGATCGGCGAAGCGGAGCTGCTGGCGCTGGCGGCGGCGGTGGAACAAGGCGCGACGCACCCACTGGCGCAGGCCATTGTGCGTGAAGCGCAGACGCGTGAACTGACCATTCCGCCAGCGCTGGAGCAGCGCGCGCTGGTCGGTTCGGGTATCGAAGCTCAGGTTAATGGCGAGCGCATCCTGATTTGCGCCGCAGGCAAACGCCCGGCGGAAGCCTTTGCCGGGCAAATCAGCGAACTGGAAAGCGCCGGACAGACGGTCGTGCTGGTGCTGCGCAACGACGACGTAATCGGCGTGCTCGCCCTACAGGATACGCTGCGCGATGACGCCCGCACCGCGATCGGCGAGCTTAATCAGTTAGGGGTGAAAGGCGTGATCCTGACCGGCGATAACCCACGCGCGGCAGCGGCCATTGCCGGAGAGCTGGGCCTGACGTTTAAAGCGGGCCTGCTGCCGGAAGATAAAGTCCGGGCGGTGACGGCGCTCAATCAGCACGCCCCGCTGGCGATGGTGGGTGACGGCATTAACGACGCCCCCGCAATGAAGGCCGCCGCGATAGGTATTGCGATGGGAAGCGGAACGGATGTCGCGCTGGAAACGGCAGACGCCGCCCTGACGCATAACCGCCTGCGCGGGCTGGTACAGATGATCCAGCTGGCGCGCGCCACCCACGCCAATATTCGTCAGAACATCGCGATTGCCCTGGGGCTGAAAGGGATCTTCCTCATCACCACGCTGCTCGGCATAACCGGTCTGTGGCTGGCCGTGCTGGCGGATACCGGGGCGACGGTGCTGGTGACTGCCAACGCGCTGCGGCTGTTGCGTAAAGGGTAGATTGTCGCCTGATGGCGCCAGACTTATCAGGCCTACGGGGATCATGGCACGAACCCACACAGGCCTGCTCATCCGGCGAAGCGAAGGCGCTTACTGCACGTCGGCAATCGCCTTCATCAACGCCTGGTGTTTTTCGCCATACTGCGCGCGCACCGGCTCGGTGGCCTTCACGAAATACGCTTTATCAATTTCGTGGAACTGCACGCCGCCAGCCTTCATCTTCGCTAATGCCTCCTGATTATAGGCATCCCACAATTTACGCTGCTCAAACTGCGCTTCGCGCGCCAGCGTCAGGATCTTCTGCTGCTCATCCGCAGTCAGCTTGTCCCACTTCACTTTGGAATAGAGCAGCATTTCCGGGGTGATAAAGTGCCCGCTGAGGGTGTAATTCTTCGCAACCGGCATGTAGTTATGCGCGACAAAAGTCGGCGGGTTGTTTTCCGCACCGTCAATCACGCCGGTCTGCATACCGCTAAACACCTCGCTCACCCCCATCGCCACCGAGTTCGCCCCCATGTCTTTCAGTGTATCCAGCGCCACCGGGCTTCCCTGCACGCGAATCTTCATACCGTAGAGATCTTCCGGCTTTTCCACCGGGTTTTTGGTAATCAGGTTGCGCGTCCCGGAGTCCATCCAGCCAAGAAACACCAGACGTGATTTCGGGTTGTTCGTCAGCTTATCGCCAATGCTTTTCCCGATATCGCCATCAATAATTTTGTGCATGTGGTCTTCGTCGCGAAACACATAGGGCAGCGTAAAGACTTCGATATCCGGCAGAATAGCCGCCACCGGCGCCATCGATACGCGAATCATATCAATCGCGCCGATTTGCGCCTGTTCGATCATCTGTTTTTCATCGCCCAGCACGCCGCCCGGGAACACTTTAATTTCCAGTTTGCCGTCGGTTTGTTGTTTGAGTTTTTCGCCCATTTTCTGCACGGCGACGACATTCGGATAGCCCTGCGGATGGACATCCGCCGCTTTAATGACCTGCGCGAAAACGGAATGGGAAAACAGTATTGACGCGGTAGCCAGGCACAGGGAAGCCGCGAGCGGCTTGAGAGTCACTTTCATCGGGTCAGCTCCAGAGGTTGAGAGGGTAGCGTTAAAACATTGTTTTAGTTTTTACGCTTAAACCGTAGCCGATGCCCTGAAAGATGAAGGTGAAGTGCTTCACAAAAAAGCAGGAAAAATTGAAACGATGGTTTAAAAATGTCGCAGCGGTCACGCCGGTTTTATCCGGCTGAGACTCAATGCTTTTTACGCAGCAAATAACGATACGGCAGCGAATCCGTCTCTTTCGCCATCAGCTCATGTTCCATAAACGTACAAAAGCCAGGAATATCGCGGGTTGTCGCCGGATCGTCGGCAATAATCAGCAGCGTTTCGCCCGTTTGCATGTTACGCACGGTTTTACGCACCATCATTACCGGTTCCGGGCAGCGTAGCCCCTGGGCATCAAGCGTATGGTCGGGGGAGGAAAACAGATCGGTCATCTTCGTCTCATTCACTAAAAAAACGGCTGTAGTTTACGCCCTGTTTGCCCGTAAGCAAATCAAGTTAACGATTGCGTGAAAAACAACCATTGCAATACGTTTTCAAAGCAGTATGATGCGGCGGTTTTATTGGGTTCCCTCACCCCAAATATCGATCAAAAAGGTACAATATGAACTCCTTTACTCAAATACAGCGCGTAAAAGCGTTGTTCTGGCTATCGCTATTCCACCTACTGGTGATCACCTCCAGTAACTATCTGGTACAGCTTCCGATCTCTGTTTTCGGGTTCCACACGACGTGGGGCGCCTTTAGCTTTCCCTTTATTTTTCTCGCGACCGACCTGACCGTGCGCATTTTTGGCGCGCCGCTGGCACGACGGATAATCTTTGCGGTGATGATCCCGGCGCTGCTCATCTCCTATGTCATCTCATCGCTGTTTTATATGGGCTCCTGGCAGGGATTTGGCGCGTTGCTGCACTTCAACCTGTTTGTCGCGCGTATCGCCACCGCCAGCTTTATGGCGTATGCGCTGGGCCAGATTCTGGATGTACACGTCTTTAACCGCCTGCGCCAGAACCGCCGCTGGTGGATGGCCCCCACAGCCTCCACGCTGTTTGGCAACGTCAGCGATACCCTCGCCTTCTTCTTCATCGCTTTCTGGCGCAGCCCCGATGCCTTTATGGCCGAGCACTGGATGGAAATCGCCCTTGTCGATTACTGCTTCAAGGTGCTCATCAGCATTATTTTCTTCCTGCCGATGTATGGCGTATTGCTGAATATGTTGCTGAAAAGGCTGGCAGATAAATCTGAAATCTCGGCATTGCAGACGAGTTAAAGGTTCATTTTCCGAGTTGTGATAAGATGGATGAATGAGCCGTTATGGCCGTTTATCGAAAGGAAGAAGTCAATGCGCAATCTGGTTAAATATGTCGGTATTGGCCTGCTGGTTATGGGGCTTGCGGCCTGTGATAACAACGATGCCAATGCTCCGGCAGAGGGAACCTCTACGGAAAGCAACGCAACCGGACAACCTGTCAGCCTGCTGGACGGTAAGCTGACGTTCTCACTGCCAGCGGATATGACCGACCAGAGCGGCAAGCTGGGCACTCAGGCCAATAATATGCACGTCTACTCTGACGCGACAGGCCAGAAAGCGGTGATCGTGATTGTTGGCGATAACACCAATGAAGACCTCGCCGTGCTGGCGAAACGTCTGGAAGACCAACAGCGCAGCCGCGACCCGCAGTTGCAGGTCGTGACCAATAAAGCCATCGAGCTGAAAGGCCACACGCTGCAACAGCTGGACAGCATTATCTCTGCGAAAGGCCAGACCGCGTACTCTTCCGTACTGCTGGGCAAAGTGGATAACCAACTGCTGACCCTGCAAATCACGCTGCCAGCAGACGATCAGCAGAAGGCGCAAACCGCCGCTGAAAACATCATTAACACGCTGGTCATCCAGTAACGGTTAAGACGATGACACGGCCTCCTGCGATACCGCCGGAGGCCGTTTTTTTAACCGCCAGGTCAGCAACAGCGCGATCGCCACCAGACCCGCCGCCGCCAGATAGATAACCGGCACGCCCGCCCAGGTCATGAGCAGCCCCGCCAGCGGCCCGGTCACGCCCAACGATAAATCCATAAACACCGTATAGGTCGCCAGCGCCGCCCCTTGATTCTGCTGCGGCACCGCCTTTACCGCCACCACGCCCAGCGCCGGGAAGACCAGCGAGAACCCTGCCCCCGCCAGTAACACGCCAATTTTCGCCATCCACGGCATCAGCGCAACGCCCACCAGCAACAGCCCGATAATCTCCACGCTAAAGCAGATCATCGCCACGTTTAAGCCGCCTAACCGATTGATGCCATTGGGGAACAATAAACGGGCGCCCACAAACGCACAGCTAAACAGCGTGAGCGCGAAGGCGGCGCCATCCCACCCTTTCGCGTCATAAAACAGCGTGATGAAGGTGGCGATAACGCCGAATCCCGCGGATGCCAGCGCCAGCGCCATTCCATACAGCCAGACGCGCCCAAGCACGGCGCGAAACGGCAGCGGTTTGCCCTTACTGGCTTTCACCGCCGGGCGCGGGAGCGCAAACAGCACGGCCAGCAGCGCCACGCCCATGATCGTCAACGCCAGCCCCTGTAACCCGCCCCAGGCGTAAAACAGCACGCCAAGCGGGGCGCCCATCGCCATCGCGCCATACGTGACAATACCGTTCCACGAAATCACCCGGCCAATATGCAGCGACCCCACCACGCCTACGCCCCAGAGCGTTGATCCGGTTCCGGCGAAGCTTTGTCCAATGCCCAGAATGACACGCCCCAGGCATAACAGCAGCAGGCTTGCAATCGGCCAGCCGCTGGCGAATCCCGCCAGGAGATAGCTCAGGCCGCTCAGAAAGCAGCCGCACAAACCAAAGACGACAACCTTTTTCGGCCCCAGCAGGTCAGCGTAGCGCCCCGCATGAGGGCGGCTCACGAGCGTCGCAAAATATTGTAAGCTTATGACCAGCCCCGCCCAGAAGGCGCTAAACCCCATCACATCATGGACATAGCCCGGCAGGACTGCGAGTGGCAAACCGATCGTCAGATAACTGGCGAAGTTAAAAATCACAACAGAAACGATACGCAGATTGAGGCGCAATCCGCTAAGCGCCGGTTCAGCGACGGGTTCGGGCATGGGAGGTCACCACGTTTTTACAACAGTGTTTCATTTTTATCATGCTGAGTCGCGAAAATCAGTAGCAAGATTAAGAATATTGGTCTCAGGCCAGGCGCTACACTTAGAAAAAATGCAAAAAGGAAGATGACATGACAACCCCTCAACCCGACAAAACGGGGATGCATATTCTGCTCAAACTGGCGTCGTTGGTCGTCATACTGGCAGGGCTCCATGCCGCAGCAGATATTATTGTGCAGCTCTTACTGGCGCTCTTTTTCGCCATTGTCCTCAACCCGCTGGTAACCTGGTTTATTCGTCGCGGCGTTAACCGCCCGGTGGCGATTACCCTCGTGGTGGTCGTGATGCTTATCGTGCTGACGGCGCTGATCGGCGTGCTGGCTGCGTCAATCAATGAATTCGTCGCCATGCTGCCGAAATACAACAAGGAGCTGACGCGTAAGGTTCTGCATTTGCAGGAGATGCTGCCCTTCCTCAACCTGCACATGTCGCCGGAACGCCTGCTGCAACGCATCGACTCCGATAAACTGATGACCTTCACCACCACACTGATGACCGGCCTTTCCGGGGCGATGGCAAGCGTAGTCCTGCTGGTGATGACGGTGGTGTTTATGCTGTTCGAAGTTCGCCACGTTCCCTACAAACTGCGTTTCGCGCTGAACAACCCGCAAATTCACATTGCAGGTTTACACCGGGCGCTCAAAGGCGTGTCGCACTATCTGGCGCTGAAAACGCTGCTGAGCCTGTGGACCGGCGTGATTGTCTGGCTGGGGCTGGCGCTGATGGACATCCAGTTTGCGCTGATGTGGGGCGTGCTGGCGTTTTTACTCAACTATGTCCCTAATATTGGTTCGGTCATTTCAGCAGTGCCGCCGATGATTCAGGCGCTGCTGTTCAACGGTTTCTACGAATGCGTTCTGGTCGGCGCGCTCTTTCTGGTGGTGCACATGATCATCGGCAATATCCTGGAACCGCGCATGATGGGCCACCGCCTGGGAATGTCCACGCTGGTGGTGTTCCTCTCTTTACTGGTGTGGGGATGGTTATTAGGCCCGGTAGGAATGCTGCTTTCCGTTCCGCTTACCAGCGTCTGTAAAATCTGGATGGAGACCACCAAAGGCGGCAGCAAGCTGGCGATTTTACTGGGGCCGGGTCGCCCGAAAAGTCGGTTGCCCGGATAATTAATTTACCTACCAACCAGGGTAGTTTTTATCTACGCACCTGCCCGGTAAACTGTCATGCGTTTTAAATATATGTGGCAGTTTACCTTAAATGAAATATGTCCTGCCGCCCGTTATTTAATAAATAAGAAACAGCATTCACCGGAATAAAGCGACTTAACTCAAACAGATATAACAATACCGCATTCAGTCGGTTTTCGCGTGAAATGAAAAATGCATAAAATAAAAACCGACGCCATTATGGCTGGCGTTCGTTATTAATAAATTAATAAGCACATTATTAGTCAACTAGTTAATTGATAGGGAGTTTTCATGAAACAATTCATTAAATGGTTTGCCGCTATTGCGGTTGTGGGTGCTCTGGCGGGTTGCGCGCGTACTGCGCCTATCGATCAGGTTCACTCCAGCGTGAGCGCGGGCCATACTCAGGAGCAGGTCAAAAACGCCATTCTGAAGGCCGGCGTTCAACGTCAATGGATCATGTCTGAAGTCGGGCCTGGCGTTATCAAAGGACGTCAGCAGACGCGCAACCACGTCGCTGAAGTGCGCATTACCTACTCCGCCACCCGCTACGACATCAAATACGACAGCAGCCTCAATTTGCAGGCTTCCGGCGGCAAAATTCACAAAAACTACAACCGCTGGGTACATAACCTGGACAAAGACATCCAGGTTAACTTGTCCGCAGGCGCGGGTCTGTAATTCAGGCGGTACGCACTTTCATTCAGGCGGCATTGAGCTGAACGTTCACGCGTCAAAAGCGGCGGCCTGAAAGATGACGCGGATTATTAAAGTCGGGTCGAAGACGACCCGATAACTCGCTTTTACCCCCTCTTAACAGGTTGTCCCCATTATGTACGAACAGGACTCGCTCAGCGCACTGGATGCCATCACGGAAGCACAACGTATCGCCTTCGCCCCCATGCTTTTCCAGGCCGCATTGTGTCTGCGTAACGCGGGTGTGCTGACATATCTGGATCGGCAGGGTAAACGCGGCGCAACGCTCGACGATATCACTGAAAACAGCAGCATCAATGAATATGCCGCCAGCGTACTGCTGGATATGGGATTAAGCGGACGTATTATTACTCACAAAGAGGGGCATTATTATCTCGCGAAGGTGGGGCATTTTCTTCTGCATGACGCCATGACCCGCATAAATATGGATTTCACCCAGGATGTTTGCTATCAGGGGCTGTTTTATCTGGAAAATGCGCTAAAGGAAGGCAAACCGTCAGGACTGAAAATATTCGGCGACTGGCCAACGATTTATCCCGCGCTGTCGCAATTACCGCAGGCGGCGCGTGACAGCTGGTTCGCCTTCGATCATTACTATTCCGACGGCGCATTGGACGCCGCGCTGCCTTATGTATTCGCCAGTCGCCCGGCAACCCTGTACGATGTGGGCGGAAATACCGGGAAATGGGCATTACGCTGCTGCCAGTACGATGAAAATATCGCGGTCACTTTATTAGATTTGCCACAACAAATTGCACTTGCCCGTAAAAATATCGAAAATGCAGGATTATCTCATCGCATAGATTTCCATGCAGTGGATATGCTGGGTGATACGCCTTTACCTGGAGAGGCCGATATCTGGTGGATGAGCCAATTTCTGGACTGCTTTTCACCGGAACAGATTATCACCATGCTCAGTAACGTTGCCCGCGTGATGAAACCCGGCGCAAGGCTATGCATTATGGAGCTGTTCTGGGATGCGCAGAAATTTGAAGCGGCCTCTTTTAGCCTGAATGCGTCTTCGCTTTATTTTACCTGTATGGCAAATGGCAACAGCCGTTTCTACAGCGTAGAGAAGTTTTATCACTATCTGGACATGGCAGGGTTCCAGGTGGATGAACGCCATGACAACCTGGGCGTTGGGCATACTTTATTGATATGCCAAAAGAAAAAATAACAAAGTGACGTTAAAAAAACGTCACTGGTATCACCGGATTACCGCGGACGCGCGTTGATGAAATTTGCACTAAACATAACAGACTGGCAGGCCAGAGCCCCAGGACTTAGCGAAGCGACCCACTGGCAGCAGTGGTCGCGGGAGCCGTACGCCATCGATCCCGCCGCGCCGCAGGCAAAACTGCACGAACTCCCGATGATGACCGCCCGGCGGCTCAGTTCCGGCAGCAAACTGGCGGTGGAGTGCGGGCTGGCCATGCTGCGTCGCCACGATATCGACGCGGTGCTCTATACCAGCCGCCACGGCGAACTGGAGCGTAACTACCGCATCCTGCACGCGCTGGCGATGGAACAGGCGCTCTCTCCCACCGATTTCGCCCTGTCAGTACACAATTCCGCGGTTGGTAATCTGACCATTGCCGCAAAACAGCCAGTTGTCTCATCCTCGCTTTCCGCCGGGAGAGACACCTTCCAGCAAGGATTGTGCGAAGTGATGTGCCTGCTTCAGGCGGGTTATCAGCGGGTACTGATGGTCGATTTCGACGGCTTCCTGCCCGAGTTTTACCATCCGCGATTACCGCCGCAGATGCCGACCTGGCCTTACGCCGTCGCCTTTGTCATTGAAGCGGGGAATTCGCTGTCCTGCGCCACGCGTCCCGGCGCGCCTCAGGATGAAACGCCGCTTCCGCAAAGCCTGCTGTTTTTACAGCGTTACTTACAAAACGCCGACGCCTTTACGCTGCCGGGCGAGCGGGTAGAGTGGCAGTGGAGCCGCGCGTGAATACGCTTCTGGCGCGCCTGGATTGGGCATGGCGACTGGTGATGACCGGTTTTTGTTTTGCCCTGTTCGGCATCGGCGGGCTGTTGCTTTCTGTCGTGTGGTTCAACTTATTGTTACTATTGGTATGGAACCCCGTCAGACGCCGCCGCCTGGCCCGTCGCAGCATTGCGGCCAGTTTTCGCGCCTTTTTAACGGTAGCGAAAACGCTTGGCGTTCTGGACTACCGCATTGAGGGGAGTGACGTGCTGCGACAGGAGAAAGGGTGTCTGGTGGTGGCGAACCATCCCACGCTTATCGATTACGTGCTGCTGGCTTCCGTCATGCCCGAAACCGACTGCCTGGTGAAGAGCGCACTGCTGAAAAACCCGTTTGTCAGCGGCGTTATTCGCGCGGCGGATTACCTGATCAACAGCCAGGCCGACGCGCTGTTACCGGCCTGCCAGCAGCGTCTGGATCAGGGCGACACAATATTGATTTTCCCCGAAGGGACGCGAACGCGACCCGGTGAAAAAATGACGCTGCAACGCGGCGCGGCCAATATCGCCGTGCGCTGCGGCAGCGATTTACGCGTAGTGACTATCCACTGTAGCGAGCATCTGCTGGATAAGCAGAGCAAATGGTATGACGTGCCTCCCGCGAAACCTCTGTTTACCGTAGAGGTGCGCGAGCGGATCGCGATCGACCCGTTTAACGATGCAAATTTACAAGAACCGGCGCTGGCGGCAAGGCAGTTGAACCGGCATCTTTTGCTTCAATTACAACCAGGTGCTACACCTCTTTCAGGAATTAATGATGCAAGCGCTCTACCTTGAAATTAAAAATCTCATAATAAATACGCTGAATCTGGACGAGCTGTCCGCTGACGATATCGATACCGAGGCGGCGCTCTTTGGTGATGGTTTAGGACTGGATTCGATCGATGCCCTTGAGCTGGGGCTGGCGGTGAAAAACCAGTATGGCGTGGTGCTCTCCGCAGAGAGCGAAGAGATGCGTCAGCACTTCTTTTCCGTCGCCACGCTGGCATCTTTCATTCACGCTCAACGTGCCTGAGGCGAGTCCGTTATGACAGAACAACATGCCATTTATGAAGAAGTCTCCGCGCTGCTGGTCAAACTGTTTGAAATCGACCCTCAGGACATCAAACCTGAGGCGCGCCTGTATGAAGATCTGGAGCTGGACAGCATCGACGCCGTCGACATGATCGTGCATCTGCAAAAGAAAACCGGTAAGAAAATCAAGCCGGAAGAGTTCAAAGCGGTGCGTACCGTGCAGGATGTCGTCGACGCCGTAGAACGCCTGCTGAAAGAAGCGTAATACGCCATGTCAGGCGCTCACGCGCGTATGGGTATTCAGTTGCTGACCGGCCTGATGCTGCTGGCCTGGCCATTTTTGATCTGGTTTGGGCTGACGCATAACAGCCTCCACTGGCTGCTGCCGCTGATGGCGTTGCTGCTCTTTTTACGCTTTCGTCAGACCCGGCGACAGGCGGGGCCGCTGCGCGTCGTCACTCAGGTGGCGGCGGTGGCGGGCATAGCGCTTTGCGTCGCCAGCTATCTGCTTAAAACACATCAACTGCTGCTGTTTTACCCGGTCGTTGTTAACGGCGTCATGCTTGCCGTTTTTGGCGGCTCGCTGTGGACATCCATGCCGATTGTCGAACGTCTGGCGCGACTGCGTGAACCTGCGCTGCCGGAAGCCGCAGTGCGCTACACCCGTCGCGTAACACAAATCTGGTGCGCCTTTTTCATCGGCAACGGCGGTATTGCGCTCTTTACCGCGCTACACGGCGACATGGCGCTATGGACCGCCTGGAACGGCATGATTGCCTATCTGCTGATGGGCGCGTTGATGGCGGGCGAGTGGCTGGTGCGCCGCCAGGTGATTAAACGAGAAACACAATGAAGCAGACCCTTCCGCTCTCCCGCTGGCTCACCGCGCCACGCCCGGATGAAACGCCTGTTGCCTGGCTGGGTGAGGACACCTGGACGCTGGGCCACCTGCGCCATGACGTCGCGCAGCTGGTGAAACACCTGCAACAGCAGGAGGGCGAGCGCTGGGCGCTGTGTTTTGAGAACAGCTATCTGTTTATTGTTGCGCTGCTGGCAACGCTGCATAGCGGAAAAACGCCCGTTATTCCGGGGCATAACCGCGTCTCTCTGCTGGATGAGCAGCGCGCGCTGTTCAACGGCGTGCTCAGCGATAAGACGTCTGGCTGGCACGGCCCGCTGCTGGTGGTCAATACATCACGACAGTTCAGCGCAGAAGCCTTCACATTCGACGATATTGACGCCAATGCCTTCGTTGAATTGTTTACCTCTGGCTCCACCGGTCAGCCCAAGCGCATCATCAAACCCATCGCGCGGCTGGATTGCGAGGCCGAACTGCTGGCGATGCGTTTTGCCGACCGCCTGGCAGGCTGTCGCGTCGTGGCGTCAGTCGTTCCTCAGCATCTGTACGGTCTGACTTTCCGTATTTTCCTGCCGATGGCGCTCGGCCTGCCGCTTCATGCCGCAATGCTCTACTACGCAGAGCAGCTTGCCGCGCTAAGCCACGACCACCGCTATGCGTTTATCAGCAGTCCGGCGTTCCTGAAACGCCTCGACCACCGGCTCACGCCGCCGCCGGTCAACATGATCCTTTCCGCAGGCGGTATGCTGCCCTGGGGCGATGTCACGCAAACTGCCGCCTGGCTCAATATCTGGCCGGATGAAATCTATGGCAGCACCGAAACCGGCATTCTCGCCTGGCGCTACCGCCAGCAGGAGGAGATCGCCTGGCTCCCCTTCCCCGGCGTACATTTTCAGCCGGAGGGCGAAGCATTTCGCGCCTTTTCGCCGCTGATCGTGCAGCAGGACGGCCTGTTGCTCGACGATATCCTCCAGTTTGATGAGAACGGCCAGTTCCGCCTGATGGGACGCCGGGGGCGCGTCGTCAAAATTGAAGAGAAACGGATCTCGCTCAGCGAAGTTGAACAGCGGCTACTGGAGCTGAAGGGCATCCGCGAGGCGGTCGCGCTGCCTGTTTCACGCGGCGGTCGTCAGGGCATTGGCGTTCTGCTGGTGCTGGATGACGAAACCCGCCAACAATGGCAGCGCTGCGGCGGCAAAGCCCAGGAGCTGACCTGGCGTCGTTCGCTGCTGCCGTGGCTGGAGCCGGTTGCCGTACCTCGCTACTGGCGCGTGATCGACGAGATCCCGGTCAACAGTATGAACAAGCGTGTCTATGCGCAATTACAGGAGTTATTTCATGATACCCCATGAAATTGAGCGCCATCAGGCACAACCCCAACAGCTTGAGATCGTCCTGCATCTCGACCCTTCCCTGTTCTGGTTCAGCGGCCACTTTACCGTGCAACCGCTGTTGCCCGGCGTCGCGCAGCTGGACTGGGTGATGCATTACGCCACCACGCTGCTCACGCCCGGCTGGCGTTTTCACAGCATCCAGAACGTCAAATTCCAGGCGCCGCTGCTGCCTGAAACCACGGTGACGCTGACCCTGAGCTGGCAGGAAACCCGCCAGCTCCTGACGTTTAGCTATCAGCGCCACGATGGCGACGCGCGGCATACCGCCAGCAGCGGGAAGATCCGGTTATGCCGTTGACCTTCACTCCCTGCGTGCTCATCCCCTGCTACAACCACGGCGCGATGATGGCGCGGGTGCTGGCGCGGCTACAGCCGTTTAATCTGCCCTGCATTGTGGTGGATGACGGCAGTGACGAAACAACACGTCAGCGATTAGCACAGCTGGCGGCTCAGGAACCGAACCTGACGCTGATCCGCCTGCCGGAAAACGCGGGCAAAGGCGCTGCGGTGATTCGTGGGCTACAGGCAGCCTCAGACGCGGGATTTACCCACGCGGTGCAGGTGGACGCCGACGGCCAGCATGCCATTGAGGATATTCCGAAGCTGCTCGAACTGGCGCAGGAAAACCCAGCCGCGCTGATCTCCGGGCAGCCGATCTATGACGATTCCATTCCCCGTTCGCGCCTGTACGGTCGCTGGATAACCCACGTCTGGGTATGGATTGAAACGCTTTCATTCCAGTTGAAAGACAGCATGTGCGGGTTTCGCGTGTATCCGGTCGCCCCTGTGCTGCAACTGGCGCAGCGCGTCACGCTCGGCAAACGGATGGACTTCGACACCGAAGTCATGGTGCGCCTCTACTGGCAGGGCAACACCAGCTATTTTTTCCCGACCCGCGTGACCTATCCGCTGGATGGACTGTCCCATTTTGACGCGCTAAAAGACAACTGCCGAATTTCACTGATGCACACCCGTTTGTTCTTCGGCATGCTGCCGCGCATCCCGTCTTTGCTGTTTCGCCGCTCGTCGCCGCACTGGGCGCGCCAGCAGGAAGTTAAAGGGCTGTGGGGAATGCGTCTGATGCTGCTGGTCTGGCGTCTGCTTGGGCGTAAGGCGTTCTCGCTGCTGCTTTATCCGGTGGTCGGCGTCTACTGGCTGACGGCAGCGCACGCCCGCAACGCGTCGCAACACTGGCTAGCCCGCGTGCGAACGCAACTGACGTCACGCCAGCGCCCCGTTCCGTCCCGGCTGACCAGCTTCCACCACTTTCTGCGTTTTGGCGAGGCGATGCTGGATAAAATCGCCAGCTGGCGCGGGGAGCTACAGTTTGGCCGCGATGTGGTCTTTGCGCCGGGCGCAGAAGAGACGCTCAACATCACGGCGCCAACGGGCAAACTGTTGCTGGCCTCGCATCTGGGCGATGTCGAAGCCTGCCGCGCGCTGGCGCAATTGCAGGGCAGCAAAACCATCAACGCTCTGGTGTTCAGCGACAATGCCCAACGTTTTAAGCAGATCATGGACGAGATGGCGCCGCAGGCCGGGCTGAACCTGATGCCCATCACCGACATCGGCCCGGACACCGCCATCCTGCTGAAAGAGAAGCTGGAACGCGGCGAGTGGATCGCCATTGTTGGCGACCGTATTGCGGTTAACCCACAGCGTGGCGGCGAGTGGCGCGTCTGCTGGAGTCGTTTTATGGGTCAGCCCGCGCCGTTTCCGCAGGGGCCATTTATTCTGGCCTCCATCCTGCGCTGCCCGGTTCAGCTTATTTTCGCTCTGCGCCAGAACGGGAAACGGCATATCCACTGTGAACCGTTCGCCGACCCGCTGCTGTTGCCGCGCGCCGAACGCCAGCAGGCATTACAGCAGGCCATCGACCGCTACGCCGAACGCCTTGAGCACTACGCGCTACAGTCGCCGCTCGACTGGTTTAATTTTTTCGATTTCTGGCAACTGCCGGATGCCAAAAACAAGGAGTAAAGGGTGCTTAACGATCCCCGTTTTACTGCTGAAGTAGAGCTGACCATTCCGTTCCACGACGTCGATATGATGGGCGTCGCGTGGCACGGCAACTATTTCCGCTACTTCGAGATTGCCCGTGAGGCGCTGCTCAACCAGTTCGACTATGGCTACCGCCAGATGAAAGCGTCCGGCTACCTGTGGCCCGTGGTCGATACCCGCGTGAAGTACCGCAACGCGCTGACATTCGAACAACGCATTCGGGTGCGCGCCCGTCTTGAAGAGTACGAAAACCGCCTGCGCATCGGCTACGAAATTTTTGATGCGCAGACGGGAAAACGCGCCACGACGGGTTACACCATCCAGGTAGCGGTAGAAGAGAAAAGCCGCGAGATGTGCTTCGTCAGCCCGGATATTTTGTTTGAACGTATGGGAGTAACGCCATGAGATTCCTGCCGCTGCTGGCGCTGATCATCAGCCCGTTCGTGAGCGCTCTGACGCTCGACGATCTGCAACAGCGCTTTACCGAACAGCCGGTTGTCCGCGCCCACTTCGATCAAACCCGGACGATTAAGGATCTGCCGCAGCCGCTGCGATCCCAGGGCAGGATGCTGATCGCTCGCGACCAGGGGCTGCTGTGGGATCAAACCGCCCCGTTCCCGATGCAGCTGCTGCTGGACGACAAACGGATGGTGCAGGTGATCAACGGCCAGCCGCCGCAGGTCATCACCGCCGAAAACAACCCGCAGATGTTCCAGTTTAACCACCTGCTGCGCGCGCTGTTCCAGGCTGACCGCAGCGTGCTGGAGCAGAACTTCCGCGTTGATTTCGCCGATAAAGGCGAGGGGCGCTGGGCGCTGCGGCTGACGCCGATCACCACGCCGCTGGACAAGATTTTCGCCACGATTGACCTGGCCGGACAAACGTATCTGGAGTCAATCCAACTGAATGATAAACAAGGCGATCGCACGGATATCGCACTCACTCAACACCAACTGACGCCCGCTCAACTGACTGATGACGAACGCCAACGTTTTACCGCGCAATAACCGTAAAAGCCTCGCGCTGCTATGGGGTGTCGCCTGCCTGATTATGTTGGGCGCATTGCTGACGCTGCTGCCCCAGTCACGGCTGAACAGCAGCGTGCTGGCAATGCTGCCAAAACAGGCTTTAGGGGACATTCCGCCTGGCCTGAACGACGGTTTCATGCAGCGCCTCGACCAACAGTTGGTCTGGCTGGTAAGCCCGGGTAAACAGGCCGATCCGCAGGTGGCGCGCGACTGGCTCGCGCTGTTGCAAAAATCCCACGCGCTGGCGGACGTCAAAGGCCCGATGGACGCCGACAGCCAGCAGGCATGGGGCGCCTTTTTCTGGCAGCATCGCAACGGCCTGATCGATGAGGCCACCCGCGCTCGTCTGCAAAACGGCGGCGACGCGCAGGCGCAGTGGATTCTGTCTCAGCTGTATTCCGCCTTCTCCGGGGTGAGCGGTAAAGAGCTGCAAAACGATCCGCTGATGCTGATGCGCGGTTCGCAGCTGGCGATGGCGAAAAACGGCCAGCGTCTGCGGCTGATGGACGGCTGGCTGGTCACTCAGGATGAGCAGGGGCACTACTGGTATCTGCTGCACGGCGAGCTGGCCGGTTCGTCGTTTGATATGCAGCAAACGCACCAGCTCGTCACCACGCTCAGCGCGCTGGAAGGTGAACTAAAAACGCGTTATCCGCAGGCGCAGCTGCTGTCGCGCGGTACGGTTTTTTACAGTGATTACGCCAGCCAGCAGGCGAAACAGGATATCTCCACCCTTGGCGTGGCGACGGTTCTGGGCGTGATTCTGCTGATCGTGGCGGTCTTTCGCTCGCTTCGCCCGCTGCTGCTGTGCCTGATATCAATTGGCGTCGGCGCGCTGGCCGGAACCGTCGTCACCCTGCTGATTTTCGGCGAGCTGCACCTGATGACGCTGGTGATGAGCATGAGCATCATCGGTATTTCGGCCGACTATACGCTTTATTACCTGACCGAGCGCATGGTGCACGGCAACGACGCGTCGCCGTGGCAGAGCCTCGCCAAAGTGCGTAACGCCCTGCTGCTGGCGCTGCTGACCACCGTCGCGGCGTATCTGATCATGATGCTCGCCCCTTTCCCCGGCATTCGCCAGATGGCGGTATTTGCCGCCGTGGGATTAAGCGCCTCCTGCTTGACGGTCATTTTCTGGCATCCGTGGCTGTGTCGCGGGCTGCCTGTACGCCCCGTTCCGGCAATGGTGCTGATGTTGCGCTGGCTGGCCGCGTGGCGGCGCAATAAAAAACTGTCCATCGGCCTGCCCGTGGCGCTGGCGATCTTCTCGCTGGCGGGCATCGCAACGCTGCATGTGGATGACGATATTTCACAGCTACAGGCGCTGCCGCAGCAGATTCTGGCGCAGGAAAAAGCGATCACTGCCCTGACCGGGCAGAGCGTCGATCAGAAATGGTTTGTGGTTTACGGTCAGTCCGCACAGCAAACGCTGGAGCGGCTGGAAGCCTTTACCCCAGCGCTGGAACAGGCAAAGCGCAACGGGCTGCTCAGCGGCTATCGCACGCTTCCGATCAACTCGCTCACCCGTCAGCAGCAGGATCTGAAGCTACTGAAAAACGCCACTCCGGCGGTGAGCCGCACGCTACAGAATGCCGGGCTTTCCACGGTTAACCCGGATCTGAACGCCATGCCGGTAACGGTGGACGCCTGGCTTGCCAGCCCGGCCAGCGAAGGCTGGCGGCTGCTGTGGCTGACGCGGGAGAATGGCGAAAGCGGCGTGCTGGTGCCGGTAGACGGCGTGAAGCGGAGCGCCGCGCTGAACGCCCTCGCCACGCAATATTCCGGCGTGGCGTGGGTTGACCGAAAAAGCACCTTCGACACGCTGTTCGCCCTCTATCGCAATGTGCTGACGGGACTGCTGTTTGTGGCGCTGGCGGTCATTGCCTGCGGCGCGATGATCAGGCTTGGCTGGCGCAAAGGGCTGGTAAGCCTGGTGCCGTCAGTGCTGTCGCTGGGCTGCGGTCTGGCGGCGCTGACATTGAGCGGCCATGCGGTCAATCTGTTCTCGCTATTAGCGCTGGTGCTGGTGCTGGGGATTGGCATCAACTATACGCTGTTTTTCAGCAACCCACGCGGAACGCCGTTGACCTCGCTGCTGGCGATTACGCTGGCGATGATGACCACGCTGCTGACCCTCGGCATGCTGGTCTTTAGCGCCACCCAGGCCATCAGCAGTTTCGGTATCGTACTGGTCAGCGGGATTTTCACCGCATTTCTGTTATCGCCTCTGGCAATGCCCGGTAAAAAAGAGAAAAAAAGAAGATGATCAAACAAACAGCGCGCTGGTTGAGACACCTTTTGCCGGATGGCGGCTTTGCCTTATCCGGCCTACGCCAGCGCACAAACCGCAGGCCGGATAAGCGTAGTGCCATCCGGCAGTTTCTGCTGATGACCGCGGCGCTCATTCTGACCGGATGCAGCCACTCGCAGAAAGCGCCGGAAGGCCGCCCGCAGGCGTGGCTGGAACCCGGCGCGCGCGTCACGCTGCCTGCGCCGGGCATCTCTCCGGCGGTCAGTTCGCAACAACTGCTCACC
The DNA here is from genome assembly GCF_030333295.1 of Citrobacter sp. CK198. Classification (NCBI taxonomy): domain Bacteria; kingdom Pseudomonadati; phylum Pseudomonadota; class Gammaproteobacteria; order Enterobacterales; family Enterobacteriaceae; genus Citrobacter; species Citrobacter sp. CK198. The sequence goes on from NZ_JAOWGE010000023.1 coordinate 67,881, forward strand.
GGCAGCTTTAACGGCAAAACCCAGTCGCTGCTGGTGATGCTCAATGCCGACGAGCAAAAAATCACCCTTGCCGGACTGTCGTCGGTTGGCATCCGCCTGTTCCTTGTCACCTATGATGAGAAAGGGTTGCACACCGAGCAGTCCATCGTGGTGCCGCAGTTGCCGCCCGCCAGCCAGGTTCTGGCCGACGTAATGCTCAGCCACTGGCCGATTAGCGCCTGGCAGCCGCCGTTGCCGACGGGCTGGACGCTCACCGACAACGGCGACAAACGCGAGCTGCGCAATGCCAGCGGTAAGCTGGTGACGGAAATTATCTATCTGAACCGCAAAGGCAAACGCGAGCCAATCAGCATTGAGCAGCATGTGTTCAAATACCACATCACCATTCAATATCTGGGTGACTGATATGATCTATATTTCTGCGATCGGTATGATCAACGCGCTGGGCAACGATACGGATGAGATCGCCACGAACCTGACGCGCGGCGTGGCGCCTGGCATGCGCCCTCGTTCCGGCTGGCTACAAGGGCATCCGCAGGCTGTGTTAGCCGGTGTTGACGGCGAACTGCCCGCCATCCCCGATGACTTTGCCGCTCACCGTTCGCGCAACAATCAGCTGCTGCTGGCCGCGCTCGCGCAGATCCAGCCCCGGGTGGATGAAGCCATCGCGCAGTATGGCCGCGATCGCGTCGCCGTGGTGCTCGGCACCAGCACCTCCGGCCTCGACGAGGGTGATACCCATGTCAACCTGACGCTAAACGGCCAGGAAAGCCTCTCCTGGCAGTACCCGCAGCAGGAGCTGGGCGATCCGTCGCGCTTTCTCAGCCACTGGCTGGCGCTTGATGGCCCGGCGTTCACCCTTTCCACCGCCTGTTCCTCCAGCGCCAGAGCGATCATCAGCGGACGCCGACTGATCGAAGCTGGTCTGGCGGACGTGGCGATTGTCGGCGGCGCGGACACCTTAAGCCGGATGCCGATTAACGGCTTCCACAGCCTGGAGTCGCTCTCTCCAACGCGATGCCTGCCGTTCGGCCGGGATCGCAGCGGCATTACCATCGGCGAAGGGGCCGCGCTAATGCTATTAACCTGCGAACCGCAGCCTGTCGCGCTGCTGGGCGTCGGCGAGTCCAGCGACGCGTACCATATTTCCGCGCCGCATCCGCAAGGTGAAGGCGCGATTCGCGCGATTACCCAGGCGCTCAATGACGCAGGCATCACGCCGACGCAGGTGGGTTATATCAACCTGCACGGCACCGCCACGCCGCTCAACGACCAGATCGAATCGAAAGTCGTGAGTGAACTGTTTGGCGAGAACGTGCCCTGTAGCTCCACCAAACATCTGACCGGGCACACACTGGGCGCAGCGGGAATCACCGAAGCCGCCCTCAGCATGTTGATTCTGCAACGCGACTTGCCGCTGCCGCCGCAGGATTTCAGCGATTCTCCGCGTGACCCGGCGTTGCCGCGCTGCGGCATCATCGAACAACCGCGCGCGCTTGAACGCCCGGTGATCTTATCTAACTCGTTCGCCTTTGGCGGCAACAACGCCAGCATTCTGCTCGGGAGGGTTTCATGAGTCGCTATTTATCACCCGGCGAGTATCTGCCGCATGACGCCCCCATGTTGCTGCTCGAAGACGTCGAGTGCGTCACGGACGAGTCCGCCGCCTGCCGCGTCACCGTGGCGCCAGGCGGCGTGCTGGCCCCGTTTCTTGACCCGCAGGGCAATCTGCCCGGCTGGTTCGCGCTGGAACTGATGGCGCAAACCGTCGGCGTCTGGTCAGGCTGGCATCGTCATCAACAGGGTCAGAGCGTCATCTCTTTGGGCATGGTGCTCGGCGCGCGTGAACTCGTCTGCGCCGCAGGCGCCCTCCCCGCCGGGGAAACGCTGACCATCAGGGCCACATTACTCATGCAGGATGAGCGTTTCGGCAGCTTTGAATGCACAATCGACGTGGGGGATGACACGCTGGCGACAGGCCGCGTAAATACGTTCCAGCCCACGCAGGAAGAACTCACCACGCTATTTCAACAGGGAGCTGCAACATGAGTCGTTCCGTTCTGGTTACCGGGGCCAGCAAAGGCATCGGTCGCGCCATCGCCCGTCAACTGGCGGCTGACGGCTTTGTTGTCGGGGTTCACTATCACCGTGACGCACAGGGCGCGCAAGAAACGCTGGATGCCATTCTCGCCGTCGGCGGCGCAGGCCGTCTGCTCAGTTTTGACGTCGCCAGTCGCGAGCAATGCCGCGAGGTGCTGGAGCAGGATATCGACGCGCATGGCCCGTGGTATGGCGTAGTCAGCAACGCCGGGATCACCCGCGACGCCGCCTTTCCGGCGCTGAGCGACGACGACTGGGATGCCGTGATCCACACCAATCTCGACAGCTTTTACAATGTGATTCAGCCGTGCATCATGCCGATGATTAGCGCACGTCAGGGTGGACGGATCATTACCCTGTCATCCGTTTCCGGCGTGATGGGCAACCGTGGCCAGGTTAACTACAGCGCCGCAAAAGCGGGCATTATCGGTGCGACAAAAGCGCTGGCGATTGAGCTGGCAAAACGTAAAATCACCGTCAACTGCATCGCGCCGGGGCTGATTGACACCGGCATGATCGCAATGGAAGAGGCCGCGCTGAAAGAGGCGATGTCCATCATCCCAATGAAACGTATGGGCCAGGCAGATGAAGTGGCAGGGCTGGCCAGTTATTTAATGTCGGATATTGCGGGTTACGTTACCCGCCAGGTCATATCCATCAATGGAGGGATGTTATGACGCGTCGCGTTGTGATTACAGGCATGGGCGGCGTCACCGCGTTTGGCGAGAACTGGCAGGACGTTTCCACCAGACTGAACGCTTACGAAAACGCCGTGCGCCAGATGCCGGAATGGCAGGTTTATGACGGACTGCATACGCTGCTTGGCGCGCCAGTCGATGATTTCACCCTACCGGCACACTATACCCGCAAGCGTATTCGGGCGATGGGCCGCGTGTCGCTCATGTCCACCCGCGCCACCGAACTGGCGCTGGAACAGGCAGGGCTTATCGACGATGCGGTGCTGACCAACGGCGAAACCGGAATTGCCTATGGTTCTTCTACCGGCAGTACCGGCCCGGTGAGCGAATTCGCCACCATGCTGACGGAAAAACACACCAACAACATCACCGGCACCACTTACGTGCAGATGATGCCGCACACCACCGCCGTCAACACCGGGCTGTTCTTTGGCCTGCGGGGCCGCGTGATCCCGACATCCAGCGCCTGCACCTCCGGCAGTCAGGCGATTGGTTATGCCTGGGAAGCGATTCGTCACGGCTACCAGACGGTGATGGTCGCCGGCGGCGCAGAAGAGTTATGCCCGTCTGAAGCGGCGGTTTTTGACACGCTGTTTGCCACCAGCCAGCGCAATGACGAACCGAAAACGACGCCTTCGCCGTTCGATGAAAAGCGCGATGGGCTGGTGATTGGCGAAGGCGCAGGAACGCTGATTCTCGAAGAGCTGGAACATGCCAAAGCCCGAGGGGCGACCATTTACGGCGAAATCATCGGCTTTGCCACTAACTGCGACGCCGCGCATATCACCCAGCCACAGCGTGAAACCATGCAGATTTGCATGGAACAATCGCTGAAAATAGCAGGCTTAAGCGCACGGGATATAGGGTACATTTCTGCCCACGGCACGGCGACCGATCGGGGCGATATCGCAGAAAGTCAGGCAACGGCCGCAATTTATAGCGATAATGTGCCGATCTCCTCGCTAAAAAGCTACTTTGGGCATACCCTTGGCGCCTGCGGGGCACTGGAAGCCTGGATGAGTCTGCAAATGATGCGTGAAGGTTGGTTTGCACCTACGCTAAACTTGAGTCAGCCGGATACCCAATGCGGCGCGCTGGATTACATCATGGGTGAAGCCCGCAAGATTGATTGTGAATTTTTGCAAAGCAACAACTTTGCGTTTGGCGGCATCAATACTTCTATCATTATTAAACGTTGGCCCTGATATGTACCGGATTGTTCTGGGAAAAGTTTCGACACTGAGCACAGGCGCGCTGCCGTCGCCACTGTACGCACAGGCGCCGCAGGGCGCTCGCCGCGCGCGCTGGCTGGCCGGTCGCGTGCTGCTTTCCCATGCCCTTTCGCCATTGCCGGAGATTGTGTATGGCGAACAGGGAAAACCTGCTTTTTCTCCTGACACCCGGCTCTGGTTTAACCTGAGTCATAGCGGGGACGATATCGCCCTGCTGCTGAGCGACGAGGGCGAAGTCGGCTGCGACATTGAAGTGATCCGCCCGCGAGATAACTGGCGGTCGCTGGCCAACGCGGTGTTCAGCCTTGGCGAACATGCGGAAGTGGAAGCCGAACATCCCGAACAACAGCTGACGGCGTTCTGGCGCATCTGGACGCGCAAAGAGGCTATCGTAAAACAGCGCGGCGGCAGCGCCTGGCAAATCGTCAGCGTGGACAGCACGCTCAACTCGGCGTTGTCGGTCAGCCAGTGCCAGCTCGATACCCTGAGTCTGGCGGTCTGCACGCCGACACCGTTCACGCTGACCGCTGATTGCGTGCAGCGCCTGGAATCCATCGCGTAAATTTGTTGCGGAAAAGGGGCGCACCCGGTGTCCCTTCCGCCGCCGCTACCATATGATTTTCGTATACCTTCCCCCTTTGACCGCCCAACTATTGATCCAGAACACGTCAAAAGTATGATGAATCTTTAGAATCGTCATACTCATTTAGTCGTACCTCTTTTTAATCGGGGCCACCATTTTGTCCAGACTACGCCGCACACTTTTTGCGCTGCTGGCCTGTGCGTCATTCCTCGCGCATGCCGCCGCACCTGACGAGATCACCACCGCATGGCCGGTAAACGTAGGGCCGCTAAACCCGCACCTTTATACGCCTAACCAGATGTTCGCCCAGAGCATGGTGTATGAACCGCTGGTGAAGTATCAGGCGGATGGTTCAGTAAAACCCTGGCTGGCAAAAAGCTGGACCCACTCGGCAGATGGCAAAACCTGGGTGTTTACGCTGCGCGATGACGTAACCTTCTCTAACGGCGAAGCATTTAACGCCCAGGCCGCAGCAGAGAACTTCCGCGCGGTGCTTGATAACCGCCAGCGCCATGCCTGGCTGGAGCTGACGAACCAAATCACCGACGTCAAAGCGCTGAGTAAAACCGAACTGCAAATCACCCTGAAAAGCGCCTATTATCCTTTCCTGCAAGAACTCGCCCTGCCGCGCCCTTTCCGCTTTATCGCCCCGTCCCAGTTTAAAAACAACGAAACGATGAACGGCATTAAAGCGCCTGTCGGAACCGGGCCGTGGGTTCTGAAAGCGTCGAAGCTCAACCAGTACGACGTGCTGGTACGCAATGACCACTACTGGGGCGAAAAACCTGCGATCCGCCAGATAACGATTAAAGTAATCCCGGACCCGACGACCCGCGCGGTGGCCTTTGAGACCGGCGACATTGACCTGCTGTATGGCAATGAAGGACTGCTGCCGCTCGATACCTTCGCCCGTTTCAGCCAGACGCCGGAATACCGTACCCAGCTTTCCGCGCCGGTTGAGACCGTCATGCTGGCGCTGAACTCCGCCAAAGCGCCAACCAACGAGCTGGCGGTGCGTGAAGCGCTGAACTATGCGGTAAATAAAAAATCGCTGATCGATAATGCCCTGTACGGCACCCAGCAGATCGCCGATACGCTGTTTGCCCCCTCCGTGCCTTACGCCGACATTGGCCTGAAACCACGCCAGTACGATCCCCAACAGGCTAACGCGCTGCTGGAAAAAGCGGGCTGGACATTGCCTGCCGGGAAAACCATTCGTGAAAAAGCCGGTCAGCCGCTGCACGTTGAGCTGGCCTATATCGGCACCGACGCGCTGAGCAAATCAATGGCGGAAATCATCCAGGCCGATATGCGCAAAGTGGGCGTCGATGTGTCGCTGATAGGCGAGGAAGAGAGCAGTATTTATGCCCGTATGCGCGATGGCCGTTTCGGGATGATTTTCTCCCGCACCTGGGGCGCGCCGTACGATCCGCATGCGTTTATGAGCTCGATGCGCGTACCGTCCCACGCCGATTATCAGGCGCAGCTTGGGCTGCCGGACAAAGCGCAAATTGATAAAGAAATTGGCGAGGTGCTCACCACCACCGATGAGGCGCAGCGTAAGTCTCTGTATCGCGACATCCTGACGCGTCTGCATAACGATGCGGTGTATCTGCCCATCAGCTATATGTCGATGATGGTGGTGGCGAAACCCGAGCTGGGGAAAATTCCTTATGCGCCCATCACCTCCGAGATCCCATTTGAACAGATCAACCCGGTGAAACCCTGATGCTGCGTTATATTGTGCGGCGCATTTTGCTGCTGATCCCGATGATTTTCGCCGCGTCGGTGATTATCTTTTTGATGCTGCGCATGGGCACCGGCGACCCGGCGCTCGACTATCTGCGGCTCTCTAACTTACCGCCAACGCCAGAGATGGTCGCCTCCACGCGGGTTATGCTGGGGTTGGATCAACCGCTGGTCGTACAGTACGGCTCCTGGCTGTGGAAAGCGCTGCATCTGGATTTTGGCATCTCTTTCGCTACTCAGCGCCCGGTGCTGGAGGACGTACTGAACTTTCTGCCCGCCACGCTACAGCTGGCGGGTGCGGCGCTGGTGCTGATCCTGCTCACGTCTGTACCGCTGGGGATCTGGGCGGCGCGCCATCGTGACCGTCTGCCGGACTTCATCGTGCGGCTGATCGCGTTTCTCGGCGTATCAATGCCCAACTTCTGGCTCGCCTTCCTGCTGGTGATGTTCTTCTCGGTGTATTTAAAGTGGCTACCGGCAATGGGCTACGGCGGCTGGCAGCACATCATTCTGCCTGCGGTGTCGATTGCGTTTATGTCGCTGGCGATTAACGCCCGCCTGCTGCGCGCCAGCATGCTGGAAGTCGCCGGTCAGCGCCACGTCACATGGGCGCGTCTGCGCGGCCTGAACGCGAAACAAACCGAGCGCCGCCATATTCTGCGTAACGCGTCGCTACCCATGATTACCGCCGTCGGGATGCACATTGGCGAACTGATTGGCGGCACGATGATTATCGAAAACATCTTCGCCTGGCCGGGCGTCGGGCGCTATGCGGTGTCAGCCATTTTTAACCGCGACTACCCGGTCATTCAGTGCTTTACGCTCATTATGGTGGTGGTTTTCGTGGTCTGTAACCTGATTGTTGACCTGCTGAACGCCGCGCTGGACCCGCGCATTCGTCGCCATGAAGGAGCGCATTCGTGAATTTTTTTCTCTCTGCACGCTGGCCGGTGCGCCTGGCGCTCCTCATTATCGCTTTGCTGGCGATCATCGCGCTCACCAGCCAGTGGTGGTTGCCGTACGATCCGCAGGCGATTGATTTACCGTCACGTTTACTGTCGCCGGACAGCCAGCACTGGCTGGGCACCGACCATCTGGGACGCGATATTTTCTCCCGCCTGCTGGCGGCAACCCGCGTCTCGCTCGGTTCCGTAATCGCCTGTTTGTTGCTGGTGTTAGCGCTGGGGCTGATCGTCGGCGGCAGCGCCGGACTGATGGGCGGTCGCGTCGATCAGTTCACCATGCGCGTCGCGGATATCTTTATGACGTTCCCGACCTCCATCCTCTCTTTTTTCCTCGTGGGCGTGTTGGGGACGGGGTTGACCAACGTCATCATCGCAATCGCCCTGTCGCACTGGGCCTGGTATGCGCGGATGGTGCGCAGCCTGGTGATCTCCCTGCGCCAGCGTGAATTTGTGCTCGCCTCGCGCCTTTCCGGCGCCGGGCATGTGCGCGTGTTTATCGACCATCTGGCCGGGGCGGTGATCCCCTCCCTGCTCGTGCTGGCGACGCTGGATATCGGCCATATGATGCTGCACGTCGCCGGGATGTCGTTCCTCGGCCTCGGCGTCACTGCGCCAACGCCGGAATGGGGCGTAATGATTAACGATGCGCGCCAGTATATCTGGACTCAGCCGCTACAGATGTTCTGGCCGGGACTGGCGCTGTTTATCAGCGTGATGGCCTTTAACATGGTGGGTGACGCCCTGCGCGATCACCTCGACCCTCATCTGGTGACGGAGCATGCCCACTGATGCCACAACAAATTGAATTACAAAACATTGTGTTGCAAGCAGACAGACCGTTGGTGCACGGCGTGTCGTTAGCGCTCAGGCGTGGGCGCGTACTGGCGCTGGTGGGCGGCAGCGGCAGCGGTAAATCGCTGACCTGCGCGGCGGCGCTGGGCATCCTGCCCGCAGGCGTGCGTCAGACAGCGGGCGCCATTCTGGCCGATGGTCAGCCGATTTCCCCCTGCAAGCTGCGTGGAATTAAGGTCGCGACCATCATGCAGAACCCGCGCAGCGCCTTTAATCCGCTGCACACGATGGCGGCCCACGCAAAAGAAACCTGCCTGGCGTCAGGTAAACCGGCGGATGACGCCACGCTTATCGCGGCACTGGAGGCGGTAGGTCTGGAAAATGCCGCGCGGGTACTGAAGCTTTACCCGTTCGAGATGAGCGGCGGCATGCTGCAACGCATGATGATTGCGATGGCGCTGCTGTGTGACGCGCCGTTCATCATCGCGGACGAACCAACAACCGACCTGGACGTGGTCGCCCAGGCACGAATCCTCGATCTCCTGGAAAGCATTATGCGCAGCCGCGCGCCCGGTATGCTGCTGGTCACTCATGATATGGGCGTCGTCGCGCGACTGGCGGACGATGTGGCAGTAATGGACAACGGCAAGATCGTAGAACTGGGTGACGTTGAAACGTTATTCCGCACCCCGCAGCATAGCGTGACGCGTAATCTGGTTTCGGCGCATCTCGCGCTGTACGGTATGGAGTTAGCCTCATGACGTTACTGACGGTAAGCGGTATTTCCCATCAATACGCGCACGCTAACCTCAGCGGCAAACATCAGCATCACACGGTGCTGAAAGAGGTGTCATTAAGCCTGAAAAGCGGCGAAACCGTGGCGTTATTGGGGCGTAGCGGCTGCGGGAAAAGCACGCTTGCCCGCCTGCTGGTCGGGCTGGAATCGCCGACGCAGGGCCGCGTCTGCTGGCAGGACGAGCCACTCTCCACGCTTAACCGGGCCAGACAAAAAGCGTTTCGCCGTGATATCCAGATGGTGTTTCAGGACTCAATCAGCGCGGTAAACCCGCGTAAAACCGTACGCGAGATCCTGCGTGAACCGATGCGCCATTTGCTGTCGCTTTCCAGAGCCGAGCAAATCGCGCGCGCCAGCGAGATGCTGCGGGCGGTGGATCTGGACGACACGCTTCTGGATAAACGTCCGCCACAGCTGAGCGGCGGGCAATTACAGCGCGTCTGCCTGGCGCGGGCGCTGGCGGTCGAACCCAAATTACTGATTCTGGATGAAGCGGTCTCCAACCTCGATCTGGTATTGCAGGCGGGCGTCATTCGTCTGCTCAAAAAGCTGCAACAGCAGTTCGGCACCGCCTGTCTGTTTATCACCCACGATTTACGTCTGGTGGAACGTTTTTGCCACCGGGTAATGGTGATGGATGAAGGGCAGATTGTTGAGACGCGAACCGTAGGTGACACATTAACCTTTTCCTCTGACGCCGGGCGTGTGTTACAAAATGCGGTACTTCCCGCATTTCCCGTGCGCCGTCGCGCAACAGAAAAGGTTTAATTCAGATGCAACGTGTCACTATTACTCTCGATGACGATTTACTCGAAACGCTGGATAGCCTGAGCCAGCGTCGGGGTTACAACAACCGCTCCGAAGCGATTCGTGACATTCTGCGCGGCGCGCTGGCGCAGGAGGCCACGCAGGAGCACGGCACCCAGGGTTTCGCGGTGCTCTCGTATGTTTATGAGCATGAGAAACGCGATTTAGCCAGCCGCATCGTTTCCACTCAGCATCATCACCATGATTTGTCGGTGGCGACGCTGCATGTACACATTAATCACGACGACTGTCTGGAGATCGCCGTACTGAAAGGCGATATGGGCGACGTTCAGCATTTTGCCGATGACGTCATCGCCCAGCGCGGCGTGCGCCACGGTCATTTGCAGTGTTTGCCGAAGGAAGAGTGATTGCCTGTTTCGTTGCCGGGGGCGCTTCGCTTGCCCGGCCTACGTCCGTTTCCGTTGGTAGTTCACAGGCCGGATAAGGCGCAGCCGCCATCCGGCAATAATGTTTACGCCATCGTGCCAATCGTCTTTCTGAAACGCAGTAGCGCTATCAGGAAGAAAGCGCTGCCGATCGCCAGCAGAGTCAGAAACTGCGGCCAGACGATGCCAAACCCGGCGCCGCGATAAAGTATCGCCTGCGCGAGGCTGACAAAGTGAGTGGTCGGCATCGTCAGCATGATGTCCTGCACCATCTGCGGCATACTTTCACGCGGCGTGGAACCGCCGGAGAGCATCTGCAACGGCAGCAGCACCAGAATCATCAGCAGCCCCAGTTGCGGCATTGAACGCGCCAGGGTGCCCATAAAAATCCCGATAGACGTGGTGGCGAACAGGCTTAACGCGACCCCCAGCATAAACAGCGGAATGGAGCCCTCAATCGGCACGCCGAGTGCCCCCTTCACCATCAGCATCAGCGACAGCCCGGAAACCACCAGCACCACCAGCCCCATCGACCAGACCTTCGCCATCATGATCTCAAACGGGGTGATCGGCATCACCAGCAGGTGTTCAATTGTCCCGTGCTCCCGCTCGCGGATCAGCGCCGAGCCGGTCAGCACAATCGCCAGCATGGTGATGTTATTAATAATCGCCATTACGCCGCCGAACCATGCCGGGTCCAGATTCGGGTTGAAGCGCATCCGGGTTTCCAGTGAGACCAGCGGCTCGCTATTGTCGCGGTAACGCGCCACAAAGCTGTTCACCTCGCCGCTGATGATGTTCTGGATATAGCTGTTGCCGGTAAACGCCTGACTCATGCGCGTCGCATCGACGTTCACCTGAATATCCGGCTGCCGCCCCGCCAGCACATCCCGTTGGAAATTGGGCGGAATATTGACAGCAAAGGTGTAACGTCCGGCATCCAGTCCGGCGTCCATCTCATCGGCGGTGATCATCTCCGGCGGCAGGAACCACGGGCGATAGAAGCTGTTCACAATGCGATTCGACAGCTGAGACTGGTCCATATCGGCAATCGCGATTGGCGCAAGGTGCAGCGAGCCCGGCAGAACGGTGGCGGAGGAGTACACCGAAATCGTAAAGGCAAAAACAATCAGCGTCAGCATTGCCTTATCCCCCAGCAGGCTGCGTAACTCTTTGATGCCGAGGTTATAAATATTGCGTAATCGGCGCATCACCCCTCCTGTTTTTTCAGCAGCAATACGCTCAGGCCAATCACCAGCGGAATGGCGATCGCCAACGGCACGAACAGCGGCCAGAGATCCATCAGATCCAGCGCTTTCGAGAACGTACCGCGCGCGATCGTCAGAAAATGGCTGGTCGGGTAGATCTCGCCGATCCATCTCCCCGGCCCTTCCAGCGACGCCACCGGGTCGATCATCCCGGAGAACTGGGTCGCCGGGATCAGCGTAATGATCGAGGTGCCGAAAATCGCGGCGATCTGGCTTTTCATAAACGTCGAAATCAGCAGCCCCATCCCGGTGGCGATGGTGACGTAAAGCAGCGCCGCCAGGGTGAGCGTCAGGAAGCTGCCCTTATGCGGCACGCCAAAAACAAACACCGACAGCGCACAGAGCAACAGGAAGTTCAGCATCCCCAGCGCGATGTACGGCAACTGTTTACCGAGTAAAAATTCGCTGCGGGTGGTCGGCGTCACATACAAGTTGATAATCGATCCCAGCTCTTTTTCACGCACCACGCTCAGGGCGCTGAGCATCGACGGGATCATCATCAACAGCAGCGGAATCACCGCCGGCACAATCGCTGGCAGGCTTTTCACATCCGGGTTGTAGCGATAGCGCGTTTCAATGGTCATCAGCCCGCCCTGGCTGCTGGCATTCGGCTGACGGCTCGCCACATCCTGTAGCCAGCTCTGGTGCATCGCCTGTACGTATCCCCTCACCGTTTCCGCACGACTGGGCATTGCGCCATCCACCCACACGCCAATCTGCACCGGCGTGCCGCGGGCGATATCCCGTCCAAAATTGGGCGGAAGTTCTATCGCGACCGCCACCTCGCCCGAGCGCATACGCCGGTCAAGATCGTCATAGCTGGTGAGCGGCGACTGCTCGATAAAATAGCGAGACCCCGCCAGGTTCAACGACCAGGCCTGGCTGCTGACGGTCCGATCGCGATCGAGCACGGCAAAGCGCAGGTTTTCCACATCCATGCTAATACCGTAGCCCATGATCAGCATCAAAATGACCGTCCCCAGCAAGGCCAGCGTTGACCGCACCGGATCGCGGCGCAGCTCCAGCGCTTCACGACGGCTGTAGCTAAACAGGCGTCGCAGACTAAAGCCCTGGCGCGGCGGTTTACTCGTTTTATGTACGTCTGGCGCGTCCGCTGGCGGCAGCGGTGATACTGGCGCTGGCCCTGCGGCTTCCTGTAACCAGGAGATAAACGCCTCTTCAAGACTGGCTGTGCCCCGCCGCTCTACCAGTTCCTGCGGCGTGCCGCTGGCAAGCACCTTTCCGGCGTGCATCAGCGACATGCGGTCACAGCGTTCCGCTTCGTTCATAAAGTGGGTGGAGATAAAAATGGTCACCTTATCCTGGCGCGACAGATCCACCATCAACTGCCAGAACATATCCCTGGCGACCGGGTCCACGCCGGAGGTCGGCTCATCCAGAATCAGCATTTCCGGGCGATGGATCACCGCCACCGCCAGCGACAAGCGCTGGCGAATACCGAGCGGCAGCGCCTCCGGCAGCATATCTTCGACGTCAGAGAGCATAAAACGCTCGCTCATCTGCGCTACGCGCTGCGGAATCTCTGCGTCCGGGATGTGGAACAGGCGGGCATGTAGCTCCAGGTTTTGCCGCACGGTCAGCTCGCTGTAGAGTGAAAACGCCTGCGACATGTAACCCACCCGGCGGCGGGTTTCGATATCCTTCGGGTCAACCGCTTGCCCGAACAGCCAGGCTTCCCCTTCGCTGGCAGGCAGCAGCCCGGTGAGCATTTTCATGGTGGTGGACTTGCCGCAGCCGTTCGATCCCAGAAAACCAAAAATCTCTCCGCGCGGGATGCGGAAATTGACGTGATCGACGGCGACGAAATTGCCAAACCGCATGGTCAGATCTTTCGCCTCAATGGCGATCTCTTCCTGCGTCGCATCATAAGGCGGGATAACAACGGGTTTGTGCGCCTGGCGCTGCGCCTCTGGCAACAGGGCGATAAACGCCTGCTCCAGCGTGGCGCTGCCGGTTTTGTCCCGCAGTTCTTGCGCACTACCCGTCGCCATCACTTCACCTGCGTTCATCGCCACCAGCCAGTCGAAACGCTCGGCTTCTTCCATATAGGCCGTGGCGACCAGCACGCTCATGTTAGTCTGCCGCTGACGAATGCTGTCGATCAACGCCCAGAACTGGGCGCGGGAAAGCGGGTCAACCCCGGTGGTAGGCTCGTCAAGAATCAGCAGTTCCGGGTCATGGATCAGCGCGCAGCACAGCCCCAGTTTTTGTTTCATGCCGCCCGAGAGCTTCCCCGCCGGGCGATCGCGAAACGGCGCCAGCCCGGTGCTGTTCAGCAGATCGGTAATTCGCGCTTCACGCTCCGCTTTATCATGCCCGAAGAGACGCGCGAAGAAATCGACGTTCTCATACACCGACAGCGTATGGTAGAGGTTCTTTCCCAGCCCCTGCGGCATCCAGGCTATCCGTGGGCAGACATCGCGGCGGTGCGTCGCGTCGCGCATGTCGCCGCCCAGCACCCGCACATTGCCCTGCTCGATAACGCGCGCGCCGGAGATAAGCGACAGCAGGCTCGACTTACCGACGCCATCCGGGCCAATCAGCCCCACCATACAGCGAGCGGGGATATCCAGCGTGATGTTGTTCAGCGCCACCGTTGCCCCGTAATGCTGACTCACGCCGTCAAGGTGCGCCACGGGAGGAACGGGAAGACGCGCCAGGTTCGTCATTGCGGCAGCCTCACCGCCAGATCGTCAGGCCAGGGGCGCTGTTCATCCAGCCGCACCCATGCCATACCCGGCAAACCGGTTTTAACGTATTCCAGATGCTGCTGTAACAGCGCTGGCGGGATACGCGCCTTCACGCGGAACATCAGCTTCAGCCGTTCATCGCTGGTTTCGACGGTTTTCGGCGTGAACTGCGCGACGCTGGCGACAAAACTGATGGTAGCCGGAATGCGCAGGCTGGGCGCGGCATCCAGCACCAGGCGCGCTTCTCCGCCAATTTTCAGCAGGCCGGCCTGCTCGGTCGGCAGGAAGAAGGTCATGTAGACATCGCTGAGATCGACCATATTCAGCACCCGGCCGCCCGCAGACAGCACCTCTCCCGGTTCGGCAACGCGGTACTGGACGCGGCCATCTCGCGGCGCTTTTAATTCACTGTCATCGATGTCCGCCACAATGCGTCGCTCGGTAGCCTGCGCCGCGTCTACGCGGGTCTGCGCCTGAATAATGCTGGTGCGGGCCGCTTCAATCGCCGCTTTCGTCGCAGAGACCTGGGCTTTGGCGGATTCCAGCGCGGCGCGAGCGCTTTCGGCAGCGGCGCGATCGTCATCCAGCTGTTGAGCGGAAACCGCACCGCGCTGCGACAGCGAGCGGGAACGCACATGACGTTTGGAGACCGAATCCAGCTCGGCTTCACGCTGCTTCACCACCGACTGGGCGGCGCGCGTTTCGCTCTGGCGTTGCTCCAGCAGGGCGCGCGCGGCGGCAACCGCGCTTTCAGCCTCTTTGATTTGCGCGATGGCTTCCAGCCGCTGTTCCTGCAACACGCGGGTGTCCATCTTCGCCAGCACCTCGCCCTGGCGCACAAACTGCCCTTCCGACACCAGAATGGTGTCAATTCGACCGGCGATTTTGGTGGCAATATCGACTTCTGTTGCCTCAATTCTGCCGTTGCTGGCGGCAAAGCCATCCGGTACGCCAGCAGGACGTAGCATCCACCACGCTACGGCTGCTATTGCCACCAGGATGCCAACACTCCACCACACCAGATGACGCTTTATTTTGTCCATATCCGACCCGCCGTGATCCCTGTTAGCCAACAATGCGTGTCACAACACCCCCGAACACATGTTCAGCGGGATATTCCATCCGGGATAAGAAGGAAAAAAAGAAAATGGCCAGACGGCATGCAGGCGTCAGCGCGGCGCTCGCCGTAAAGGAAAGTGAATGACGGAAATGCTCGAAAAACGGGTACTAATGTTGTCATCATCAGCGTTCCTGGCCGTAAATGAAACACGCATACTCATATGTACTATCAATGAAATACTAACACCAATACCCGTGATGTCTATTCACTTCATTCTTTAATGGGTTTCGCTGGCTTTTATTGGCAGAGAGACAATGTGGTATATCAACCGTTGATAAACCATCTAAATTATAAACATTGTGAATGGTTAACATTCTCTATACTGGCGGCTCATTTTATCGATCTCGTTATGGCGAGGCTCCTGCACAAATATAAGTTACCGCCCTGCTGGTATCGAGAGAGACCACTCAGGGAAATACAGGCATCCATCGAATCAAGGTGTTGCCAAGGTAACTTCTGACGATATCACTATCGGGCAGATACGTTGTGCAGTGCTAAAACCAGGACGTAGGGATCTGCCTGTGCTCATCCTGTCTTGTTCGCCCCTATGAGAGCTTTTTATAGGGAATTACATCAATGTCATCCATCCACGTTTGCAACGCACATCACCCGGCTCCGGCTTTTGACGGCGATGCTATCGCGCAATATATGCGTACCGATTTTATTACGCTGCCGGATCATCTCAGCGTTCATGAGGCGCGTGAATTCTTTGTGTCGCAACTCACCTCAGATGATATTCCCGGCCAGGTGTTTGTGGTTGCGGAAAAACAGCTGCGCGGGGTTTTATCCATCAAGAAACTTTTGCAGGCAAGCGACACGGCGCAATCTATCCGCGCCTTAATGGACAGTTGCCTGTTTCGCGTCAAACCCGACGACGAACGTCCACACATCATTGCCGAGCTGACCGAACGCCAGCTCGATCTGGTGCCGGTCGTCGATAAAGGCGAGCTGGTCGGCTGCCTGATGGAAAAAGAGATTGCCCATCTTCTGGAAGATGACGTCACTGAAGACGTGCAGCGCCAGGGGGCGACGCTGCCGCTGGAGAAACCGTATCTGGACATCAGCCCGTGGACGCTGTGGAAGAAACGTTCTGTGTGGCTGCTGTTGCTGTTTGTAGCGGAAGCCTATACCAGTAGCGTACTGCAACATTTCGAAGAGGCGCTGGAGTCAGCGATTGCGCTGGCCTTCTTCATTCCCCTGCTGATTGGCACCGGCGGCAACAGCGGCACGCAAATAACCTCTACGCTGGTGCGCGCAATGGCACTGGGCGAAGTGCGACTGCGCGACATGGGGCGGGTCATTCGCAAAGAGGCATCGACCTCGCTGCTGATCGCCATAACGCTGGGCCTGGCGGGTTGTCTGCGCGCCTGGATGATGGGTATCGGCGTGGAAATCACGCTGATCGTCAGCCTGACGCTGGTATGCATTACGCTGTGGAGCGCGGTGGTGTCATCGGTGATCCCGATGGTGCTCAAGCGCATCGGCATCGACCCTGCGGTGGTCTCCGCGCCGTTTATCGCCACGCTGATCGACGGCACCGGACTGATTATCTACTTTAAAATCGCCCAGTATTTTCTTGGCCTGAACTGACAATTTCGCCCGACCGCTCTCTGGTCGGGCAAACCCGTTATCCTTCGCTCAGCGCCTGCGCGCATGCCCACGCGCTCGACCAGGCCCACTGGAAGTTATAGCCCCCCAGCCAACCGGTGACATCCATCACCTCGCCGATAAAATAAAGCCCCGGCACTTTTCGGGCCTCCATCGTGCGCGAAGAAAGTTCATCGGTGTTCACGCCGCCAAGCGTCACTTCCGCCGTGCGATAGCCTTCCGTACCGTTAGGCTGTACGCGCCATTCGGTCAGCGTTTCAATCAGCGCCTGCTGCTCGCGTGCGTTCAACTGTTTCAGGGAAACATCCGGGATCTGCCCAAGCTGCTGTAAACATTCCACCAGGCGCTTCGGCAACTGCATCGCCAGCGTATTTTTCAGGCTTTGATTCGGGTGCGCGCAACGTTGTTCATTGAGGAAATCATCAGGATCGACCTCCGGCAGCAAATTGATGCTGACAAATTCGCCGGGCTGCCAGAAACTCGAAATCTGTAAAACCGCCGGGCCTGACAGCCCACGGTGGGTAAAGAGCAGATTTTCACGGAATACCGTACCGTCCTGCGCCGCGATCACCGCAGGCACCGAAACGCCGGATAACACCTGAAGCTGCTCCAGCAGCGGTTTATGCAACGTGAAGGGCACCAGCCCGGCGCGGGTCGGCAGGACATCCAGACCAAACTGTTCAGCAATTTTATAACCCAACGGCGACGCGCCCAGACCCGGCATGGAGAGACCGCCCGTGGCGATCACCACTTTTTTCGCCGCGACCGTCATGCCGTTCAGTTCCAGGGTAAACCCTTCGTCATCACGCGCAATGCTGAGTACTTCGCTGCGCAGACGCATCGTCACGTTGCCCTTTGCGCATTCCGCCACCAGCATATCGACAATTTGCTGCGCAGAGTCGTCGCAGAACAGCTGGCCGAGCGTCTTTTCATGCCAGGCGATGCCGTGTTTGCCCACCAGATCGATAAAGTCCCACTGGGTGTAACGCGCCAGCGCCGATTTGCAGAAATGGGGGTTCTGGCTCAGATAGGCAGCAGGTTCGACATACAGATTCGTGAAGTTGCAGCGCCCGCCGCCGGACATCAGGATCTTACGCCCCGGTTTTTTACCATTATCGATGAGCAGCACGCGGCGCCCCGCCTGACCGGCCTGCGCCGCACAGAACATACCCGCCGCGCCAGCGCCTATAATAACGGCATCAAACCTTTCCACTTTGCGATCCTCTCTGAAAACAGGGCGTGAATTGTAAAGATTCCTCAGTGGTCGCACCAGCGCCAAAATCGATGGATATGAGTATTTAATTGAATTCTATAAGATAATTCTTTAGTGGCATGACATTAAGCAGGCGTTATATCAAAAAAAGTCTATATTTCACTTTGCCCGCGCCGCGAAAGTCACTGATAATGCGCCGCGTTCATGTCCTCAAAATGGCGTAACGTCCTATGCTACATTTGTTTGCTGGCCTGGATTTACATACCGGGCTTTTATTATTGCTTGCTCTGGCTTTTGTGCTGTTCTACGAAGCGATTAACGGCTTCCATGATACAGCCAACGCAGTGGCAACCGTGATTTATACCCGTGCGATGCGTTCGCAACTGGCGGTTGTTATGGCTGCGGTCTTTAACTTCTTTGGCGTTCTACTGGGCGGTCTGAGTGTAGCCTATGCCATCGTGCATATGTTGCCTACGGATTTGCTGCTTAACATGGGTTCCGCACATGGCCTCGCTATGGTGTTCTCTATGTTGCTGGCGGCCATTATCTGGAACCTCGGTACATGGTACTTTGGTCTGCCTGCCTCCAGTTCCCATACGCTGATTGGCGCCATCATTGGTATCGGTTTAACCAATGCAATGATGACCGGCACTTCAGTGGTGGATGCGCTAAATATACCTAAAGTTATCAATATCTTTGGGTCACTGATTGTCTCCCCTATCGTAGGCCTGGTGTTTGCTGGCGGTCTGATCTTTTTGCTGCGTCGCTACTGGAGCGGCACTAAAAAGCGCGCACGTATCCACCTGACCCCTGCTGAACGTGAAAAGAAAGACGGTAAGAAAAAGCCGCCATTCTGGACGCGTATCGCACTTATCCTCTCGGCTATCGGCGTGGCGTTCTCTCATGGCGCTAACGATGGTCAGAAAGGCATTGGTCTGGTCATGCTGGTTCTGATTGGCGTGGCGCCTGCGGGCTTCGTCGTCAATATGAACGCATCCGGCTATGAAATTACCCGTACCCGCGACGCCATCAACAACGTCGAAACGTACTTCCAGCAGCACCCTGATCTGCTGAAAAAAGTCACCGGCGTGGATCAGCTGATTCCCGCACCGGAACCGGGCGCGACAGAACCCGCAGAGTTCCATTGCCACCCGGCGAATACCATCAATGCGCTTGATCGCGCGAAAGGTATGCTGGCGAATCTGGAAAGCTACGACACGTTAAGCGTTGACCAGCGTAGCCAGCTGCGTCGCATTATGCTGTGCATCTCCGACACGACCGATAAAGTCGTGAAGCTGCCTGGCGTAAGCAATGACGACCAGCGTCTGCTGAAAAAACTGAAAACCGATATGCTGAGCACCATTGAGTACGCGCCGATCTGGATAATCATGGCCGTCGCGCTGGCGCTGGGTATTGGCACCATGATCGGCTGGCGCCGCGTGGCGACCACCATCGGTGAGAAGATTGGTAAGAAAGGCATGACCTATGCGCAAGGGATGTCGGCGCAGATGACGGCCGCAGTCTCTATCGGTCTCGCCAGCTACACCGGTATGCCGGTATCCACCACGCACGTCCTTTCTTCCTCCGTCGCGGGGACAATGGTTGTGGACGGTGGCGGTCTACAGCGCAAAACGGTCACCAGCATTCTGATGGCCTGGGTGTTTACCCTGCCAGCGGCGATTATTCTGTCCGGCGTGCTGTACTGGATCTCGCTGAAGATTATCTAAGCGCGACCGTGCCGGATGGCGGCGATGCCTTATCCGGCCTACAAAAACGCAGCACGTAGGCCTTAAAGCGACGCGCCATCAGGCAAAGGAATGCAGAATCAACCGTATTGAGCGGGTCAGGAAACTGACCCGCTTTTTTTGCTCAGTGCCAAATCAACAGCGCAACCATACTGATCAGCACCAGACCGCATAATGCGCTGGTGAGGATGAACTGGCCGCGAACGCGTTCACAACGGCGGATGAATTCATCATCGTGGTGATCGCGATAACGTTGCGCGTAGATATACCACACCAGACGCATCTGTTTGTTGGGTTGACCATGCGAGGTAAAGAAGCCACCTCCATCCACATATTGGTAGAGCAATGGATCGCAACCACGCAGTACCACTAACAGCGCGCGTAACGATGAGAAATAGCGCGCCATATTAACAATGCAAACGACACATAAAGCCCAGAATAATGCGACGGTGCTTATCATACCTCCTCCCCGGCGACCCGCCCACGGAGCTCCTCTCCGGGACTACCGCTCCCCCGATACTCAGCCAGACAGTTCAGTGAAAGAGTCCTGCTAAACCGTTCACGCCAGTGCCCTGCATCCGAACGGCTCTATTAAATAGTGTAGGAGATCAGTTAATTTTTTTGCCAGAAGGTTAACCGCTATCAATGCAATTAACTGAAAATTTTGTTTAACTGATTGGCAAGCAAGGCGGATTGACGGATTATCCAGGTCGCTATAATGTAAGGATAGTCTTTACATTCACTTCTCGGCTGGGCTAGCCCCGCGCTGTAGTTCGCAGGACGCGGGTGACGCGGCGGCACAAGAAACGCTAGCTGGCTAGTCATCGACAACTTATGGAAGGAGTAACACTATGGCTTACAAACACATTCTCATCGCGGTTGACCTTTCCCCGGAAAGTAAAGTTCTGGTAGAAAAAGCGGTTTCAATGGCGCGTCCTTACAACGCGAAAGTCTCTCTTATCCACGTTGATGTCAATTACTCTGACCTGTACACCGGCCTGATCGACGTGAATCTGGGTGATATGCAAAAACGCATCTCTGAAGAAACACACCATGCGCTGACCGAACTTTCCACCAATGCCGGTTACCCTATCACCGAAACCCTGAGCGGCAGCGGCGATCTGGGTCAGGTACTGGTTGACGCGATCAAAAAATACGATATGGATCTGGTCGTTTGTGGTCATCATCAGGACTTCTGGAGCAAACTGATGTCTTCAGCACGCCAGCTGATTAATACCGTGCATGTCGACATGCTGATTGTTCCGCTGCGCGACGAAGAAGAGTAAGTTCCTGTTGTGCCGGATGGCGGCTGACGCCTTATCCGGCCTGGCATTCATCAGCCCGATATACACAGCGCCCGCCAATGCGGGCGTTTTTGTTTATGCCTTCCCTCGAACACATTCCAGTACAACATTCCAGACCACAAATCATAATTAGTGTGATCAACTAATTAGATCGAAAACCATCTCTATAATAATCTATTCATTCGGTTAATGACCGCAGTCTATAACAGAGTCAGACTTTTTCGGCGCGTTTTGGCATACGCGTTCATACTTTTCGGGATGGCATTGAAAGGCGAAGGAATATGAATACAACTGCACCTACGGGCTTGCTACAGCAACCCCGTCCGTTCTTCATGATCTTTTTTGTAGAATTATGGGAGCGATTCGGCTATTACGGCGTCCAGGGCATCCTGGCGGTTTTCTTTGTTAAACAGCTTGGCTTCTCTCAGGAACAGGCATTTATCACCTTTGGCGCATTTGCCGCACTGGTGTACGGCCTGATATCCATTGGCGGCTACGTTGGCGATCACCTGCTGGGAACTAAGCGTACCCTGGTACTGGGGGCGATTGTCCTGGCGATCGGCTACTTCATGACCGGGTTATCGTTACTGAAACCGAACCTGATTTTTATCGCGCTGGGGACGATTGCCGTCGGTAACGGGCTATTTAAAGCCAACCCTGCGAGCCTGCTGTCCAAGTGTTACCTGCCCAAAGACCCCCGTCTGGACGGCGCGTTCACCCTGTTTTATATGTCGATTAACATCGGGTCGCTGCTGTCGCTCTCCCTCGCCCCGGTCATCGCCGACAAATTCGGCTATGCCGTTACCTATAACCTGTGCGGCGCAGGGCTGATTGTCGCGCTGCTGGTCTACTTCGCCTGTCGCGGCATGGTGAAAGATATCGGTTCAGAGCCAGACCATAAGCCGCTGAGCTTCCGTAATCTGCTCGCCGTACTGATCGGCACCGTCGCCATGATTTTCCTCTGCGCCTGGCTGATGCATAACGTAAAAATCGCCAACCTGGTGCTGATCGTCCTGTCGATTGTGGTCATCATTTTCTTCTTCCGTGAAGCGTTTCGTCTGGATAAAACCGGACGCAACAAAATGTTCGTCGCTTTTATCCTGATGCTTGAAGCGGTGCTGTTTTATATTCTGTACGCACAGATGCCTACATCGCTGAATTTCTTCGCAATCAATAACGTACATCACGATATTCTCGGTTTTACCATTAACCCGGTCAGCTTCCAGGCGCTGAACCCGTTCTGGGTGGTGGTGGCCAGTCCGGTACTGGCGGCGATTTACACGCGTCTGGGGAGCAAAGGCAAAGATCTGACCATGCCGATGAAGTTTACGCTGGGCATGTTCCTCTGTTCGCTGGGTTTTTTGACCGCCGCCGCCGCAGGCATGTGGTTCGCCGATGCGCAGGGGCTGACTTCACCGTGGTTTATCGTGCTGGTGTACCTGTTCCAGAGTCTGGGTGAGTTGCTGATTAGCGCCCTGGGGCTGGCAATGGTTGCCGCGCTGGTGCCTCAGCACCTGATGGGCTTTATTCTCGGGATGTGGTTCCTGACGCAGGCGGCGGCTTTCCTGCTGGGCGGCTATGTCGCAACCTTCACCGCCGTACCGGAAAACATCACCGACCCGCTCCAGACGCTGCCTATCTACACCGGCGTGTTCAGCAAAATAGGCCTCGTCACACTGGCGGTCACCGTTGTGATGGCAATTATGGTGCCGTGGTTGAACCGGATGATTAATACGCCGGATAGCAGTAAATAAGCGTCAACTTTTAGTTCTGACCGCGAGTAACATCGCGGTTTTTTTTATCTGTTAACTCTTACAATGTAAGAGTATAATTTGAACAAACAGGTCATCATGGACGGACATGACCATGAACTACATTGAATTTATTGAGACTTCTGTCTTTGCCCGCCAGCGGGAAGCCCTGCTCACCGAGGATGAATATCGCGCATTTCAGGAAATGCTCATTATAAACCCGCTGGAAGGTGATTTAATTCAGGGTACAGGTGGTTGCAGGAAAGTTCGTTTTGCTCCAGCGAGCCACTGTAAGGGAAAAAGCGGCGGGATTCGTAGTATTTACTATTTTCAAAATAGCGAAGGGCGTATCTGGCTTTTCATGGCTTACCCTAAGAACAAAAAGGATAGTCTGAGCGGCGAAGAAAAAAACGCCCTCAAATCCATCATTCACCAACTAAAAGAGGGCTCGTTATGAACGATTTCTTTAAAGAGCTGATGGAATCTGCAAGCGAGGCCGTTGAAATCAGCCAGGGTCGCAAACCTGCTGCCCGAATCACCCGATATGAACTTCCAGATGTCAAAGCTATCAGGAAGAAAGCCAATATGAAGCAGAATGAGTTTGCACAGGCAATAGGCGTCTCATCTTCCCTGATTCAGGCCTGGGAGCAGAAAAGGCGTATCCCTACCGGAACTTATCTTAAGGTTCTTCGGGTGATAGAGCGTAATCCAGAGATGGTTAATCTTTTCAAAACAGTCTAATCGCAACATAGTCCGATAAGCACAGCGCTATCGGACATAGCCGCATCCGGCCTGCGTTCGGGCATTTACCCTTTACGCGCGTCAATCCATTCCTGCACTTCAACCACAAAGGTCTCTGGCGCTTTACGGTACATCTTACGCGCCAGATCGAGAATGGTATGCTGCCCTAACGCTTCTTCCATACGCTGCTGCGCCATGTCCATTACCGAGCGCACGCCGCAGATACCTTCGCAGGCCCACGCCGGAGGCTGCTCATCAAAAACAGCCAGACGCTGGCGAATTTCGCGGCATTCAAAGATGCGCTTGTCACCGTCAATGGCGTTGACCACATCCAGCACCGTGATGTGTTCAGCAGGCCTGGCGAGCTGAAAACCACCGCCTTTGCCTTCGATGCTGCGCACCAGGCCCGCTTTCGACAGACGGGTAAAAATCTTGGCCAGATAGTCGTAGGGCACGCTTTGCAGGTCAGCAATTTCGCGAACGCTCATATCGCGGGCGTCGCCTTTGCTGTCCACCATACACATCAGGCTATGGATGCCGTACTCAACCCCGGAACTGTAGAATGCCATGCTCTTATCTCAGCCAAAATAATTCTGAGTTATTGTAGCTTTTTCGACAGGCGCTTGCCAGACAGAGAACCACAGCACATCAGGAATTAAAATTTAATTCATTATTTATCATAATGATAACCAACAGATCTGGATCATTTTCCACTGGATCGCACAAATGACATTGCATTCATTAACTACGACCAATAAAATCCGAGTAAATAACTTCATCGTTAACATTGAGTGCAACCTAAATGCGTAAACAAATTCTGATCGTTGGTGCAGGTTTTTCCGGGATGTGGGCCGCACTGAGCGCCGCCCGTCTGGCAGATAAACACCAGAATGACACAATTGATATCACCGTTATCGCCCCACAACCCGAACTTCGCGTACGCCCTCGCTTTTATGAAAATGCCGTCCAGACGCTGGTCGCTCCCCTGCAACCGCTGTTCGACGAAACCGGCGTCAACTTCCTGCGCGGGACGGTTGCGCAGATCCTTCCCGACTCAAAAGAGGTGAGCTGGGCGGATGCCTCTGGCAAAACGCACTTGCATCGCTACGACCGTTTGATTCTGGCAAGCGGCAGCCACGTTAACCGTTCACTCGTAACGGGCGCAGATGCGCATGCGTTCGATCTGGATCAACTGGAAAGCGCCGCCGTACTGGAGCAGCACCTGAAGGATCTGGCGAACAAAGAAGAAAGCGACGCGCGCAATACCGTTGTTGTTTGCGGCGGCGGCTTTACCGGGATCGAGATGGCGCTGGAGTTGCCTGGCCGTTTACGTGATATTCTCGGCGCTGATGCTAAGACCAGAGTAGTCGTAGTTGAACGCGGCCCGCAGCCTGGCGCTCGCTACAGCGAAGAACTGCGCAACGTGATTATCGAAGCGTCGGCAGAGCTGGGCGTGGAGTGGCTGGTGAATACAGAAGTGGAAAGCGTAGACGCAACGGGCATCACGCTGAAAGACGGGCAAACCATCGCGTCGCAAACCGTCATCTGGACCGTCGGCGTTCAGGCGAACGATCTGACCGGGCAGATTGACGCTCCGCGCGACCGTCAGGGGCGTTTACATGTGAACGCTCAGCTTCAGGTGGTGGGTCACGATGACATTTATGCCACTGGCGATGTGGCGTACGCCGCAACCGATGACAAAGGCAACCATGCGTTAATGACCTGCCAGCACGCTATTCTGCTGGGCAAGTTTGCCGGGAATAACGCGGCCGCTGACCTGCTGGAGGTCGCTCCTCTGCCGTATCGTCAGGAAAACTATGTCACCTGTCTGGATCTTGGCGCATGGGGCGCGGTCTACACCGAAGGCTGGGATCAGCAGGTAAAACTGACGCGTGCGGAAGCGAAAAAACTCAAGCTGTCGATTGTCAGCGAGCTGATCTATCCACCGAAGGCCGACAGAGCCGTGGCGTTTGAGATTGCCGATCCGCTGGCGCCGTTTGTTTAGTCAGCCTGCCGGATGGCGGCGTACCCTGCATGAACCGTAGGCCCGATAAGCGAAGCGCCATCGGGCAATTCGTTACTCCACCAACGCCGTACCGGCATAAATATCAAACCGGTGGCCTTTGGTGACAACCGCGTTCGGCGTGGCGACATCCGCTAACGGCGGCGCGTAATCCGGGCGCTTCACCACGACCCGTTTGGTCGCCAGCTGGCGCGCTGGCGCCAGCAAACCATCGGCATCAAGATCCGGCCCGACCAGCGACTGAAACACCCGCATCTCTTTTTTCACCAATGCGCTTTTCTGCTTATGCGGGAACATCGGATCGAGATAAACCACCTGCGGGCGCGGCGTGATATCCGTCAGCGTCGTCAGGCTGGAGGCATGGATCAACTGCAAGCGCTCCTGCAACCACGGGCCGATTTCCGGGTCGGCATACCCGCGCGCCAGACCGTCATCCAGCAACGCCGCGACCACCGGGTTGCGCTCCAGCATGCGCACTCGACACCCCACGGAAGCCAGCACAAAAGCATCGCGCCCCAGTCCCGCCGTCGCATCGACCACATCCGGCAGGTAATCGCCTTTAATGCCGACCGCTTTCGCGACCGCTTCGCCGCGACCGCCGCCGAACTTGCGGCGATGGGCCATCGCCCCGCCGACAAAATCGACAAAGATGCCGCCAAGCTTCGGCTCATCGCGCTTACGCAGTTCCAGATGCGCAGTCGTCAGCACCAGCGCCATCGGGTTGTTTTCGTCATGCTCTAACCCCCAGCGGGCGGCAAGAACAGATAAGGCGCCGTCTCCGGCGCCTGTTTCATCAACTAAGCAGATCTTCACGTACGCTATCAGCCTTTAATGCCGTAGTGCGTCAGCATCGCGTCCAGCTGCGGTTCACGACCACGGAAGCGCTTGAACAGCTCCATCGGCTCTTCCGAACCGCCGCGAGTCAGGATGTTGTCGAGGAACGACTGCCCGGTATCGCGGTTGAAAATGCCTTCTTCCTCAAAGCGCGAGAAGGCATCCGCCGCCAGTACATCGGCCCACAGATAGCTGTAGTAACCTGCCGCATACCCCCCAGCGAAAATATGGCTGAAGGCGTGCGGGAAGCGACCCCATGACGGCCCCGGCACCACGGCGACCTGTTTTTTGATTTCAGAAAGCGTTTCCAGAATTTTCGCCCCTTGTTCCGGGTTAAATTCCGCATGCAGACGGAAGTCGAACAGGCCAAACTCCAGCTGACGCAGAATAAACAGCGCCGCCTGGTAGTTCTTCGCCGCCAGCATTTTATCCAGCAGTTCCTTCGGCAGCGGTTCGCCGGTCTCGTAGTGACCGGAGATAAACGCCAGCGCGTCCGGCTCCCAGCACCAGTTTTCCATAAACTGGCTCGGCAGTTCGACCGCATCCCACGGCACGCCGCTGATGCCGGAAACGCCCGCCGTTTCGATGCGGGTCAGCATGTGGTGCAGACCGTGGCCGAACTCGTGGAACAGGGTGATCACTTCATCATGCGTGAACAGCGCCGGTTTACCGTTAACCGGACGGTTAAAGTTACAGGTCAGGTAGGCGACCGGTTTTTGCAGCGAGCCATCGGCTTTGCGCATCTGGCCGACGCAGTCATCCATCCACGCCCCGCCACGCTTGTGCTCACGCGCATACAGATCGAGGTAGAAACTGCCACGCAGTTCGTTGTTTTCGTCATACAGCTCGAAGAAGCGCACGTCGGGATGCCAGACATCCACATCGTTACGCTCTCTGGCCGTAATGCCGTAAATGCGTTGTACCACTTCAAACAGGCCGTTCACAGCTTTGTTTTCCGGGAAGTACGGGCGCAGTTGCTCATCGCTGATGCTGTAAAGGTGCTGCTTTTGTTTCTCGCTGTAGTACGCGATATCCCACGGTTGCAGTTCATCGACGCCGAACGTCGCTTTCGCGAAGGCGCGCAGTTGCGCCAGCTCTTTCTCGCCCTGCGGACGCGCGCGTTTCGCCAGATCGGTTAAGAAATCCAGTACCTGCTGCGGGTTTTCCGCCATTTTGGTGGCGAGCGATTTAAAGGCATAGCTGTCGAAACCCAGCAACTGCGCCAGTTCATGACGCAGCGCGAGGATCTCTTCCATCACCGGGCTGTTGTCCCATTTACCCGCGTTCGGCCCCTGATCGGAGGCGCGCGTCACATAGGCGCGGTACATCTCTTCACGCAATGCCGGGTTGTCGCAGTAGGTCATCACCGGCAGATAGCTTGGAATATCCAGCGTCAGCAGCCAGCCTTCCTGTTCTTTCGCTTCCGCCTGCGCTTTCGCGGCGGCCAGAGCGCTTTCCGGCATGCCCGCCAGTTCCGCGTCGTCAGTCACTAACTTCGTCCAGCCCATCGTGGCGTCGAGCACGTTGTTGCTGTACTGATTACCCAGCTCGGACAGGCGAGTGGCGATTTCACCATAGCGCTGCTGTTTTTCCTTCGGCAGACCAATACCGGAAAGCTCAAAATCGCGCAGCGCGTTATCAACCGCTTTTTTCTGCGCGAGGTTCAGGGTCGCGTAATGGTCGCCATCGCGCAGGTCGCGGTACGCATTGTACAGACCCTCGTGCTGACCAACCCAGGTGCTGTATTCAGACAGCAGCGGCAGCGTCTGCTCATAGGCTTCGCGCAGTTCCGGGCTGTTTTTAACGGAATTCAGGTGGCTGACCGGAGAGAAAATGCGCCCCAGCACGTCGTCCACTTCCGCCAGCGGCTGGCAGAGATTTTCCCAGGTGTACGGCGCGCCCTGCGCCACTACCCGCTCCACGTTTTCACGGCAGTCATTCAGCGCCTTTGTCACGGCAGGCACCACATGCTCAGGCTGGATTTGGGAAAACGGCGGTAGCGAGAAAGGCGTCAGTAATGGATTGGTCATAAGCGCTGTCCTGTTGAATGAGGTGAATGAAGCGCGCATCCGGCGCTGTGCATATTTGTTTCAGATGGGGGTAAGTGTAGTGAATTTCAATGGCGAGCGTAGCGGAAAAATACCCGGTAGCGCTGCGCTTACCGGCCTACGGGTAATCTGCCCTTTTCTGCTGTAAACTGTGACAAATCGTCTATTTCAGCGGAATTTAATTACCCATGCTCAGTTATCGCCACAGCTTTCACGCTGGCAACCACGCCGACGTCCTCAAACACACTGTTCAGAGCCTGATTATCGAGTCGCTCAAAGAGAAAGAGAAACCGTTTCTTTATCTGGACACGCACGCTGGCGCTGGCCGTTATCAGCTGAGCGGCGAGCACGCCGAGCGCACCGGTGAATATATGGAAGGGATCGC
This sequence comes from Citrobacter sp. CK198, assembly GCF_030333295.1. Taxonomy (NCBI): domain Bacteria; kingdom Pseudomonadati; phylum Pseudomonadota; class Gammaproteobacteria; order Enterobacterales; family Enterobacteriaceae; genus Citrobacter; species Citrobacter sp. CK198. The sequence continues at coordinate 96,740 of NZ_JAOWGE010000023.1, forward strand.
CCGCATCTGGCAGCAGGACGATTTACCGGCCGAGCTGGAGCCTTATATCGGCGTGGTAGAGCACTTTAACCGTAACGGGCAACTGCGTTACTACCCGGGTTCCCCGCTCATCGCCCGCCAGCTGCTGCGTGAGCAGGACAGCCTGCAACTGACGGAGCTGCATTCAAGCGATTTTCCGCTGCTGCGTTCTGAGTTTCAAAAAGACAGCCGCGCCCGCGTGGAGCGTGCCGACGGCTATATGCAGTTGAAGTCCAAACTGCCGCCGGTTTCGCGTCGCGGCCTGATCCTCATCGACCCGCCTTACGAAATGAAAACCGATTATCAGGCGGTCGTCAGCGGCATCAGCGAAGGGTATAAGCGCTTTGCCACCGGCACCTATGCGCTGTGGTATCCGGTGGTGTTACGCCAGCAAATTAAACGCATGATTCACGACCTGGAAGACACCGGAATCCGCAAAATCCTGCAAATTGAGCTGGCAGTACGCCCGGACAGCGACCAGCGCGGCATGACCGCCTCTGGCATGATCGTCATTAACCCGCCGTGGAAGCTGGAACAGCAGATGAACAACGTGCTGCCGTGGCTGCACAGCAAGCTGGTTCCAGCGGGCACCGGGCACGCTTCCGTCAGCTGGATCGTGCCAGAGTAATCACAGCCATCGGTGGAACCTTTTAATTCCAGGTATACAATCGCGAATATTTTGGCGAATGGCATTGCGCTCATTCGCCCTACAATGAACATGAAGGAGCGGTCATGACCAAACACTATGATTACATCGCGATCGGCGGCGGAAGCGGCGGCATTGCCTCGATTAACCGTGCCGCTATGTACGGTCAGAAATGTGCGTTGATTGAAGCCAAAGAGCTGGGCGGCACCTGCGTCAACGTCGGTTGCGTCCCTAAAAAAGTGATGTGGCATGCCGCGCAGATTCGCGAAGCGATCCATATGTACGGCCCGGACTACGGCTTTGACACCACCATCAACGCGTTCAACTGGGACACGCTGATTGCCAGCCGAACGGCCTATATCGACCGTATTCACACCTCGTACGACAACGTGCTGGGTAAAAATAACGTGGATGTGATCAAAGGCTTCGCCCGCTTCGTGGATGCCAGAACCCTTGAAGTGAATGGGGAAACGATCACCGCCGATCACATTCTGATCGCCACCGGCGGTCGCCCGAGCCATCCGTCCATTCCGGGTACGGAATACGGTATCGACTCCGACGGTTTCTTTGCGCTGCCTGCGCTGCCGGAGCGCGTTGCGGTGGTCGGCGCGGGTTACATCGCCGTAGAACTGGCTGGCGTGATTAACGGCCTGGGCGCCCAAACGCACCTGTTCGTGCGTAAACACGCGCCGCTGCGCAGCTTTGACCCGATGATCACCGAAACGCTGGTTGAAGTGATGAACACAGAAGGCCCGACGCTTCACACCCACGCGATCCCGAAAGCGGTGGTGAAAAACGCCGACGGCAGCCTGACCCTGCAACTGGAAGACGGTCGCAGCGAAACGGTGGATTGCCTGATTTGGGCGATTGGCCGCGAACCGGCAACAGACAACGTTAACCTTGCCGCCACCGGCGTGAAAACCAACGAAAAAGGGTACATCGTCGTCGATAAATTCCAGAATACCAGCGTGGAAGGTATTTATGCGGTGGGCGATAACACCGGAGCGGTTGAGCTGACGCCAGTCGCCGTGGCGGCGGGTCGTCGTCTCTCCGAACGTTTGTTCAACAACAAGCCGAACGAACATCTGGACTACAGCAATATTCCGACCGTGGTCTTTAGCCACCCGCCGATTGGCACCGTGGGCCTGACCGAACCGCAGGCGCGCGAACAGTACGGCGACGACCAGGTGAAAGTGTACAAATCATCGTTCACAGCCATGTACACTGCGGTGACGTCTCACCGTCAGCCCTGCCGAATGAAGCTGGTGTGCGTCGGCGAAGACGAGAAGATTGTCGGTATTCACGGCATCGGCTTCGGGATGGATGAAATGTTGCAGGGCTTCGCGGTCGCGCTGAAAATGGGCGCCACCAAGAAAGACTTCGACAACACCGTGGCGATTCACCCAACGGCAGCGGAAGAGTTCGTGACAATGCGTTAATCGTCGATAAGCGCCGGATGGTGTGACGATCCTGTCGGCCGGATAAGGCGTTTACGTCGCCATCCGGCGCCATGCCCGATGGCGCTATGCTTATCGGGCCTACGCGTGCGGTTTTCGTAGGCCCGATAAAACCTCAGCCGTCATCCGGCATTTTTTTATTTTCCTTGCATATACGGCGTATACACCCCGTTCAGGCTTTCCAGGAATGCGACGATATCATCAATATCTTTCTGCGGAATCTCTTTCCCCACCTGATAACGCAACATCAGTTTCACCGCTCCGTCGAGGGTTGGCACATCCCCCCGGTGGAAATACGGCGCGGTCAGCGCAACGTTACGTAATCCGGGCACTTTCTGACGCAATTTATCGCGAACTTCATTGGTGACGTTCATACGTCCAATGTCCGCAGCGGTAATTTCGCCGAAATTAAAGTCTTTCTTCAGACCCAACGGCTCGAAGGAACGCCCACCGAGAATAATACCGCCGTGACAGGTCGCGCATTTATTCTCTTTGAACAGCTCATAGCCATGTTTCTGCTGCGCCGTCAGCGCATTTTCATCCCCTCGTAACCACTTATCGAAAGGCGAATTTGGCGTAATCAGCGTCTTCTCAAACTCGGCAATGGCATCCGTAATCGTTTCTCCGCTGAAGCCCTGCGGATATATCGCCGTGAACTGCTGTTTTAGCACCGGATCTTTATCGAGTTTCCCAATGATTTCATCCCAGGATTTAGAGGCCATTTCAATCGGGTTTAACGGCGGCCCACCAGCCTGCGCCTGCAACGTCGGCGCGCGACCATCCCAGAATTGCTCAACGTTAAAGATCGAGTTGAACACCGTTGGCGCGTTGATTGGCCCTACCGCGCCGCCCACGCCGATGGAGGTTTTCCTGCCGTCCACACCGCCCGCGTTCAGCGCATGGCAATGCGCGCAGGAGATGGTGCTGTCACCCGATAAACGGGCATCGTGGTAGAGGGTAAAACCCAGTGCGACTTTTTGATCGTCAACCGGCAGTTTTTCGGGGACAGGCTGAACCGGCTCATTGCGATGCGCCGCCGCCGTATCCGCGCTGGCGTAGTAACGCTCGCGCTGTTTAGCGATCCAGCCGAGAATCTCCTCCCGCGCTGTATCACTGACCTTACCGGCCCAGTGCAGCGCGGTATAGCGCGTTGGCGGCATTGTTTCGTACTGCATCACCCATTCAATCTTATTCAGATCGCTTTGCGTGACGGGTTTATCCGCGACCAACGCGGCGCGTACTGCTTCAAGGTTGAAAGATTTATAGCCCAGTTGAATGTCATAATTCATCAACTGCTTAGCAACGGGAAAAGAGGAATAAAAAGGCAGTTCAGCAGAGGGGGTATGACAATAATCGCATCCCTTTTCCCGCAAAAAACCCAGGATTTTATTATTGTCTTCCAGCGTTGAGGCTTGCACATCAGCTTCTTTACTACGTTGATTATCGTGATACCAGACGTAACCAGATAATCCTAAATAACAAATCGCAATGCCTGCTATGGCTATCGCGGTAAGACGGGTAATGATTTTCATTATTTTACCCTCACTATAGTGAGATATTCTGACCCAGAAGATGAACATAAATCAGGCGTATGTCTTTATTAGACATAGCCATCATAGGAAATACAGGCGAAGGGTTTTTGATAAGTATCAAGCAATTACATGGGGATAAACTATCGATAAGATAGCTTATCCCTATTATAATCAGGGTCTTTCGGCGTCGGTATTCATAACTCGTTGCAATCGAATGTTCTGAAAGTGAAAATCTTCCTGTTACGGCTATTCCATATTTTTTATATTATTATCAGTAATCTATATTTAAAGACTCTTTTTCACGCATTAACAAAGCGTGATCTATCGCACAGTTTGCACCTCATATACCGAAGCGAATGTCTACGCTTAATAGACAGCCGGGCAACACCCGTATCATTTACGACGCAATCCGGAGGTCCTTCTCATTATGCTCAACCAGAAATTACACCCCGCCCCATCCGACGAATTAACGATCGAAATCGATCTGCTTTATGAAACGGATCCGTGCGAGTTAAAGCTGGATGAAATGATCGAGGCAGAACCGGAACCTGAGATGATTGAGGGGCTACCCGCCTCCGACGCCCTTACCCCAGCCGATCGCTATCTTGAGCTGTTCGAGCATGTGCAATCATCCCGGCTTTTTGCCGACAGTAAAACTTTCCCCGACTGCGCGCCGAAAATGGACCCGCTGGATATTCTGATCCGCTACCGTAAGGTCAGACGACACCGCGACTTTGACCTGCTGCGCTTTGTTGAAAATCACTTCTGGCTACCGGAAACCTGGTCCAGTGAATATGTCTCCAACCCGGAAAACTCACTGAAAGAGCATATTGATCAGCTCTGGCCGGTGCTGACGCGTGAGCCGCAGGATCACATTCCCTGGTCCTCGCTGCTGGCGCTGCCGCAATCCTATATCGTGCCGGGCGGACGTTTTAGCGAAACCTACTACTGGGACTCCTATTTCACCATGCTGGGCCTGGCGGAAAGCGGCCGGGAAGACCTGCTGAAATGTATGGCGGACAACTTCGCGTGGATGATTGAGAATTACGGCCACATCCCCAACGGAAACCGCACATATTATTTGAGCCGCTCGCAGCCACCGGTCTTTGCGCTGATGGTCGAACTGTTCGAAGAGGATGGCGTGCGCGGGGCGCGGCGCTATCTGGATCATCTGAAAATGGAGTACGCCTTCTGGATGGACGGCGCGGAATCTCTGGTGCTCAACCAGGCCTATCGCCATGTCATCAGAATGCCGGACGGTTCCCTGCTCAACCGCTACTGGGACGATCGCGACACCCCCCGCGACGAATCGTGGCTGGAGGATGTGGAAACCGCCAAACATTCGGGTCGCCCGGCCAATGAGGTATACCGGGATCTCCGTGCCGGTGCGGCCTCCGGCTGGGATTACTCATCACGCTGGCTGCGCGATGCAAGCCGGCTGGCCAGCATCCGCACAACCCAGTTCATCCCCATCGACCTGAACGCTTTCCTCTACAAACTGGAGAGCGCGATTGCCAACATTTCCGCCCTGAAAGGCGACCGTGAAACCGAAGCGGCATTTCGCCAGAAAGCCAGCGATCGCCGCGCCGCCGTAAACCGCTATCTGTGGGATGACGAGAATGGCTGCTATCGGGATTACGACTGGCGGCGCGAGCAAATGGCGCTCTTTTCCGCCGCCAGTATCGTGCCGCTGTATGTCGGCATGGCGACTCACGAGCAGGCAGACCGCCTCGCTAACGCCGTTCGCAGCCGTCTGCTGACGCCTGGCGGGATCATGGCGACGGAGTATGAAACCGGCGAGCAATGGGATAAGCCTAACGGCTGGGCGCCGCTACAGTGGATGGCAATCCAGGGATTCAAGCTGTACGGCGACGATATGCTGGGGGATGAAATTGCCCGCAACTGGTTAAAAACCGTCAATATTTTTTACCAGCAGCACCATAAACTGATCGAAAAGTACCATATTGCCTGCGGCACGCCGCGTGAAGGGGGCGGCGGGGAATATCCGTTGCAGGATGGGTTTGGCTGGACCAATGGCGTGGTTCGCCGTTTGATTGGTTTATACGGCGAACCATAGCGGCGTTACCGAATCACATTATAAATGGCGGTCTGAATCTTTAACCATTTTTTGTTTTCCACGCTGGGCTCGGCCTGAACACGCAGCCGGGCCTGCTCCATATCATGCTGCTGGCGCATCACCACCGCCGGAACGGTACAAAAACTTTGCAGATACTTTTTATGCAGCGACGTCAGCGACGCTCCGTTCAGCATGGCGTGGCTCAGCGACGTCAGGAAGCGTCGGCAGGGTTTTACCTCATCCATCAGCGAAGGGTAGCGTAGCAGCAGTTGCAGCACATCGGCGTTGCCCGTCGAAAACGCCTGTTCGGTCCAGGCCAGCTGCCAGTTCATCCCGCCCTGTAAGAACAACGCCGTAACGCGCGTATCATTACGGTCGATCGCCGAGCGCATATTAAACGGGTCCCAGGTGATCCCCATGCGGCTCATGGTTTCCCGCGCGGAGGGCGCCTCAAGCCGGGCGTCATCCTGCATGACCTCGTCGCGTTGTACGGGCGCGGCAGAAGGAGGCGGCGAGCTGAACAACCAAAACGCCCCCACCAGGATCGCCAACACCATTGCGCCAACCCCGCCCCACAACACCCCGGAAATCAGCTGCTCACGCTCTTCAGCCGTCCGCTGCTGTCGCTTGTGAGGCGGTTCAATACTCTCGCCAATTTCCTGGTTATCTCCCCCCGCCAGCGCGTCTTTTTCTCGCGCCTCTTCCCAGAATTTCTCCACCACGCCCTCATCGGACGCCATAAACGAAGCCGGGTTTATGCGAGTGCGTTTTTCATTAAACGCCCGCTGTACCGAGCGGGTGATCTGCCGGAACTGACAATCCAGTAGCGACAACTGTACGGAACTGAGCGGCTGCCCGGCGATGATGCTGTTACGCGCCTGACGGCAATCCTCAAGGAACATACGCAGGGTCGTACGCGGCTCAACAAACAGCGTCAGCGCAGACGCGTCTTTGAAAAATGCGGAATAGTGACGGGCAAACGACTTTTTATCGACCACCATCAATGCCAGCTCGCTGAACAGCATCGCGCTGAGCGCATCCTGTCCTTCGCTGAGTTTTAACCAGCGTCGCAGACGATCGGCGCCAAAATGCAGCTTCAGGTAGCTATTCAGCTGGTGACGATCCGGCCACACCTGCGAAATAAGCGCTTTCAGCGTGAGTTCAATCGCCCGCAGCTGACGCCGGGCCTGTATTTGCGCGTCCTGATTGCCTGCATCAATATCAGTCTGATAAGTGAGAAGCGGCTGCCGCTGGCGCAGTTGTTCCAACGACGCCACAAAACGCAGGGCGGCAAGCAGTTGGTTTTCACTGACATCCTTCCCGCTGTCATATTGCGGAACATACTGCTGGAGATGTCGCAAATGCAGCATAAACTGGCTCAGTTGCACATCGTTTATATGTAATTTTTTTGCCACCACGCTCCAGCCGCCTAAATTAAGGCGGGCTTGATCCAGTTGTTCCATAAACCAGCGCGGCTCTTTTCCTTCCGCAACATGTACGCCCAGCAGCAGCAGGATCTCCACTGACGCCTGACGGATGATGCCCAGACAGTGTTCAAAAGGCGAATGCATCGCCTGCGAAGCGTTATTCGTCATGATCGTCCCTAAAAAAGCCCCTCCATAAAGAAGGCTTTTAATATTATTTTAATTATCTGTTTTGATAGATATAACAGATTTTTTTGGCATTACAGTGACTATAACGCAAAGGTTGAGAAATTTATTTTGGGCGGCGAGGGAAATAAAGAGAAGTCGATGAACAGTCATCGCGGAATATTAAAATTAACGTCAGGAATAAAACAGCGTTCCTGAAATAAGTTTATCCTTAATCTAAATTAATGTTGCGGGTGTAAACCACCCGCTTAATATTATCATCCTGATTATAAGAACATGCCGCCCGACACTTCGATACGCTGCGCGGTCATCCAGCCCAGTTCATCGCTGAGCAACGCGGCGATGGCATCACCAATATCGTCCGGCAAACCAACCCGTCCCAGGGCGGTTTGTGACGCGATATACGCATTCAGTTGTTCATTGTCCCGCACATTGCCGCCGCCAAAATCAGTTTCAATGGCTCCCGGCGCAATGATGTTCACGGTGATGCCGCGTTCGCCCAGCTCTTTTGCCTGATAACGCGTCAGCACTTCCATCGCCCCCTTCATCGCGGCATAAGCGCTGTAGCCAGGCAACGCAAAACGGGCCAGCCCCGTCGACACATTGAGGATCCTGCCGCCATTCTTCAGCAGGGATAACAGCCCCTGAGTCAGGAAAAACGGCCCTTTAAACTGAATGTTCAAAAGCTGGTCAAACTGCGCTTCAGTGAAGGTCGAATACGGCGCGTTGATGCCGATTCCGGCATTGTTCAATAAATAATCAAATGAATCACGCTGCCACTCCGTTTTCAGGGTTTCCCGCACCTTTTCAACAAACGCCGGGAATCCCGAAATATCCCCGACATTCAACTGCAATGCTGCGGCTTTACCGCCTGATTGCGTAATTTCATGCACGACCTGCTGCGCCTCTTTTTCATTGCTGTTCCACGTCAGAATGATCCCGATTCCTTTGCTCGCCAGCTTAAGCGCCGCGTTTTTACCGAGCCCTCGGCTGCCGCCGGTCACTAATGCGATACGTTGCGTCATAAGAAACCTCATTTCAGGTGTTGTGAAGATTGAGAAAGAGCTTATTAGGTGTTAGAAAAACAATAAATGTAGCGAAATGCGCTTCACTGTTTCATTCAGAACAACACCGGGACCTCGCGATGGATAAAATTCACGCAATGCAGTTGTTCATTCGCGTCGCTGAACTGGAGAGTTTTTCCCGCGCCGCCGAAACATCAGGCCTTCCTAAAGGTAGCGTATCCCGCCAGATACAGGCGCTGGAAAACCACCTCGGCACGCAGTTGCTGCACCGCACCACCCGGCGGGTTCAGCTTACTCAGGACGGAATGGTGTATTACGAACGTGCGAAAGATCTGCTGACGAACCTGGACGAGCTGGACGGTTTATTCCAGCACGACCCGGCCAGCATCAGCGGCAAGCTGCGGGTCGATATGCCGGTTGGGGTCGCCAAGAACCTGGTGATACCGCGCCTGCCCGCGTTTTTACAGCAGTATCCGGGTATTGAGCTGGAACTCAGCAGCAGCGATCGCCTGGTGGATTTGATACGGGAAGGGTTCGACTGCGTGGTGCGGGTCGGGGCGCTAAAGGATTCCGGGTTGATCGCCCGCCCGTTGGGAAAGCTGTCGGTCATTAACTGCGCCAGCCCGCAGTATCTGGCGCGTTTTGGCTACCCAGAAGGTCTGGACGATCTGGCTTCGCATGCGGTGGTTCATTATTCCGTCAATCTGGGCACGCGTCCGCAAGGATTCGAAGTGGCAACGGCAAACGGCACGCAGTGGATTAAAACCGGCGGCATTCTGACGGTCAACAGCACCGAGACCTACCATGCCGCCTGTCTGGCGGGGCTGGGAATCATTCAGGTGCCGCGCATCGGCGTTCGCGAAGCATTGCGCGCCGGGACGCTCATCGAGATCCTGCCGCAGTATCGCGCTGACCCAATGCCGGTGTCCCTGCTCTACCCGCATCGCCGCAACCTCTCCCGCCGGGTGCACCTGTTTATGGAGTGGCTGACCGGCGTAATGAAAGACTACGTGGACTGACACGCTATACTGTTCTGAGAGTTAACAAAAGAAGGACTATCGACCTGATGACGCAGGAAAAAGACGTAAAACGCCCTATTCAGGAACTCGACCATGCGCCGGTGCCCAAAGTGGAGACGCACGATCATGACGAACCAGAAACAAACAACAAGGCCACCCAGGCGCTCAAAACGGTCTCCACGACGGCAGCGAGAATCCAGCGTCAGCCGGTGATTGCCCACCTGATCCGCGCCGCAGAGCGTTTTAACGATCGGCTGGGCAACCAGTTTGGCGCCGCTATCACCTATTTCTCGTTTCTGTCGATGATCCCTGTCCTGATGGTGTCGTTTGCCGCCGCCGGTTTTATTCTCGCGTCGCATCCCACGCTATTAGAGGACATTTTCAATAAAATCCTGATGAACGTCAGCGATCCTACGCTGGCGTCCACGCTGAAAAGCACCATCAACACCGCCGTTCAGCAGCGCACCACCGTCGGCCTGGTGGGGCTGGGCATTGCGCTCTATTCCGGGATCAACTGGATGGGCAACCTGCGTGAAGCGATTCGCGCCCAGTCTCGGGACGTGTGGGAGCGCACCCCGCAGGATCAGGAAAAAATCTGGATAAAATACCTGCGCGATTTTGTCTCGCTGATTGGGCTGTTGGTTGCGCTGATTATCACGCTGTCTATTACCTCGATTGCCGGTTCTGCGCAGCAGATGATTATCTCCGCGCTGTATCTCGACAGCATTGAGTGGCTAAAACCCGCCTGGCGGTTGATTGGGCTGGCCATTTCGATTTTCGCCAACTACCTGCTGTTCTTCTGGATTTTCTGGCGGCTACCGCGCCATCGACCGCGCAAGAAGGCATTGATTCGCGGTACGTTTATCGCCGCGATCGGTTTTGAGGTGATCAAAATCATCATGACCTACACGCTGCCTTCCCTGGTGAAATCCCCGTCCGGCGCCGCATTCGGTTCCGTGCTTGGCCTGATGGCGTTCTTCTACTTCTTTGCCCGCCTGACGCTGTTTTGCGCGGCCTGGATAGCCACCGCCGAATACAAAGACGACCCACGTATGCCAGGGAAAACCCACCGCTAGTTCATCATTTGATGCCGGATGGCGCGATGCTTATCCGGCCTACCGCCCGGCAGGTCGCTACGCCTTATACGGCACGCATTGCAGCATATAAATCCAGACCGTAACTTTTATTTAACCTAAAACCAGTTTTATCCTCTAAGTTTAAAATTGTGTGAAGCATTTCATAGACGTGAAATCGCAGGTCTAAACATTATCCCCTTTTTGACCATTATTTGAGCAAAACCCCGCTTTGTTACAGATTGAAATGTCGCTTTTGCTGTGCGTAATATGGCCGTTCGTTCGCCAAAAAATAAGAAAATACTATGCAAGCAACCGCCACCACACTCGACAACGAACAGGAACACGTTCCAGTAAACTCGCGCAATAAAGTCGTCGTTGCCTCCCTCATCGGCACCGCCATTGAGTTCTTCGACTTCTACATTTACGCGACTGCCGCAGTAATCGTGTTCCCCCATATTTTCTTCCCGCAGGGCGATCCGGCAGCGGCAACGCTTCAGTCCCTCGCCACCTTCGCCATCGCCTTTGTCGCGCGTCCAATTGGCTCTGCGCTATTCGGCCACTTCGGCGACCGCGTCGGGCGTAAAGTGACGCTGGTGGCGTCATTGCTGACGATGGGGATCTCCACCGTCGTGATCGGCCTGCTGCCGGGCTATGCCACCATTGGCATTTTCGCCCCGCTGCTACTGGCGCTGGCGCGCTTTGGCCAGGGTCTGGGTCTCGGCGGAGAATGGGGCGGCGCGGCGCTGCTGGCGACCGAAAACGCCCCGCCGCGCAAGCGCGCGCTGTACGGCTCTTTCCCGCAGCTTGGCGCGCCTATCGGCTTCTTCTTCGCCAACGGCACGTTCCTGCTCCTCTCCTGGCTGCTGACCGATGAGCAGTTCATGACCTGGGGCTGGCGTTTACCGTTCATTTTCTCTGCGGTGCTGGTCATTATCGGCCTGTACGTCCGCGTCTCGCTGCATGAAACACCGGTATTCGCTAAGGTCGCCGCGGCGAAAAAGCAGGTGAAAATCCCGCTGGGTACCCTGCTGACCCGGCACGTACGCGTAACAGTACTCGGGACATTCATCATGCTGGCGACCTATACGCTGTTCTACATCATGACGGTCTATTCCATGACGTACAGTACCGCAGCCGCCCCTGCGGGGCTCGGTTTACCGCGTAACGAGGTGTTGTGGATGTTGATGCTGGCGGTGATCGGCTTTGGCGTGATGGTGCCGGTTGCGGGCCTGCTGGCAGACGCTTTTGGTCGCCGTAAGAGCATGGTCATTATCACGACAATGATCATTCTGTTCGCGCTGTTTGCCTTTAAACCGTTGCTCGGTTCCGGTAATCCGGCATTGATATTCGTTTTCCTGCTGCTGGGGCTGAGTCTGATGGGGCTGACCTTCGGCCCGATGGGCGCGCTGCTGCCGGAGCTGTTCCCGACAGAGGTTCGCTATACCGGCGCGTCCTTCTCGTATAACGTGTCGTCAATTCTTGGCGCGTCCGTAGCGCCGTATATTGCCGCATGGTTGCAGGGGAACTACGGTCTGGCGGCGGTCGGCACCTATCTGGCGTCAATGGCCGCCCTGACGCTGATTGCGCTGCTGTTGACCCACGAGACGCGCCACCAGTCGTTGTGATTTGACCGCCATCACCCGTAGGCCGGATAAGGTGTTTACACCGCTATCCGGCACTATCATCATTTCTTCATCTGCGACAAAATCATCCGACACTGATTCGCATCGCCTTCTGACGGGGAAATCAACGCCAGAAGCGCGGCGGCAGGCGTGACTAACGTCGCCAGCGCCGCAGCGACCGCGCCTCGCGCGATCAACGGCCCGGCTTTCACCCCCGCCTGCGGGTTTTTAAACGACCCGCGCACATACAGCGGCGAACGCAGCGTAATAATGCGAATCCCTTTGCTCTCTGGATCGATGGTTAAATCCAGTTGCTCAGAGGCGAAACTCGCGGTTCCGGTGACGTTAACCAGCGCATTTTCCGTATCAAAAGCAAAGATTTGCGGGCGCGCAACGCCATTAACGATGTCAAGATTAGCCGCCGCGCAGTTGACCCGTACCTCATCGTCGCCAAATATCTGCCCGACAATAAAGTTGCCCACGTTCAGGCCGACAATCTCCATCAGGTTGCGGCTGATCACGCCATCGTTCATCAGCAGCTTCAGGTTGCCATTACTGTTACCTAACAGCGCCGCCACTGAATTGCCGCTTCCCCGGATATCCGCGTCGCCGTTCATTTCGCCCAATGTTTTCTGCATCAGTTCGACATCCGGCATCAGCGCTTTCAGTTTAAGACGACGCGCCTGGATATTCGCCCTTCCCTGCATCGGCTTTTTATCCCCTTCCAGATGAATGCTGGAGACAATGCTGCCGCCAGCCAGGCCAAACTTCAGCGGCTGCAAACGTAAATCGGCATTTTTCAGGATGATATGGGTAGAGAGATCGCTGACCGGCAGGCTGCTGCCGTGCTCAATGCGCCCGCCCTTAAAGCGCACGTCGGCATCCATCACGTCCCATTTATCGGTTTCAAAGCGGTCATAAGGCAGCACTTTGTCGGCAGGCTGGATGCTCTTTTCGCCCTTGCTTTGCTCGGCGCGTTTCGACTGTTGCGCCCCCTTCCCGGAATCCACGCCGATCAGCGGCCCCAGGTCAGCCAGGCGAAGCTGGCGCGACTCCACATCCCCTTCCAGTTTGGGGCGCGGCTTGCCGGTGGTGTAAGCAAGAGAGCCGTGAATATCGCTGTCGCCGATGCGGCCATTAAAATTGCGGTAGTCAAAAACTGAGGATGTCTCCGTATCGATTTTCGCCACCAGGCGACCGTCCGTTTCAAACGGCGGCGTGTCCGGCAGCAGTACGCCGGTCAGGTCGTACAATTCGCCCAGCGAGTCGCCGGAAAACTTAAGCTGGAGATCGACGCCGCCCATGTTCAGCGGATCGTTGACCACCCCGGCAAAGGCCACGCGAGTATTGCCCGAGCGGAAGTCAGCCTGCACCGGGAAAGGCGCGCCTTCGCTGCGTAACGCCAGCATACCGCCAATTTTGCCCGTGCCGGTCAGCGGTTCCCCGTTATAACGCCCCTGCGCCTTAAGGCCGAAAACATAATCCCCCACGTTGTTGTCGTTGTTGCTTTTGGCTCCCGTGACTTCGCTAAAAGGCAGTGGTTTACCCAGCGGATCAACCAGGATCTCGATATCGGCTTTGCTGACCTTATCGTCAATGGCGATACGCCCCTGATCGAACAAAATCGTATCCAGACGGAACGACCAGGCGGACGGCTGCGCATTGGGATCGTTTTTCTCGTCAGCCGCAAGAGTGAAGGTCCAGTTATTGTTTTTCTCCGAGAGGCGGATAAGGCGGGCGTCAGGCTTCACCAGTTTGATCCACGGCAGCCAGACGGTTTTGGTCAGCAACGCCAGCGGCGCCAGCGTGGCTTCAACGCGCGGGAGATGCACCATCGTGACTTCGGGGATATCCGGCGGATTGCCGAGGATAATGTCTTCGGCATGAACGTGCGGCCAGGGCACCCAGCTTCGCCAGCCGGTTTCCTGTTTTTGACGTTCCCACACCACGCCCAGATCGCCGCGAATGGCGAATGGCCGGTTGAGTTCTGTAGAGACTTTCTGGTTGATGGTCGGTTTGAGGCGATTCCAGTCAAATGTCGCAATCAGGACGATGAGTACGACGATCAACAACAACAAAGTCCCTGATACGGCAGCGGTTATTTTGCCTGCTTTCGTCATGTTTTACTTCCTCACTTCTTTCCTTGCCAGTCCTAAAGATAGTCCAGCAGACGGAAAAGGGAGGCAGGCTGCGTCCTGGAATACCGCGTGAAAGACGCGCCATTCCGGGAAACAGCGGGTATTACAGCATCAGGATCACCTGTTCAAGGTTCTCCAGCGGAACAGGACGCGACAGAAAATACCCCTGCGCCGCGAAAGCGGGCGAACGTTGTACATCGCGCCACTCTTCCAGCGTTTCCACGCCTTCGACGATAACGCCGCGGCAATAGCGGTTCATCAGTTGCAGCAGCAGCGTAAAGAGGTTTCGCCCTTCCGGCGTCTGGCGCAGCATCACAAACAGATCCCGCGCCACTTTGATGTAGTCGTAACGCACTTCGCTCAGGGCAGAGAAATTCGCCATGCCGGTGCCGAAATCATCCAGCCAGAGCGGGCCGAATTCACACATTGAGGCGAACGAAGAGTCTTTCGGTAAACGAATATGTTCCACCAGTTCGAATCGCAGCCAGGGCAGGCGCTCAATCGTTTTCAATACCTCTGGCTGCTGACGCATCGCGATCAGCGTCGGGCCATCGACATTGACCGAGGCCAGCAGGTCATGACGCATGAAAAAATCGGCTTTCTGCTCCAGAAACTGGAGCTGTTCTTTCACCACATCCACGCGGTGTCTTACCGCCAGCTCGGCAAAATAGCGATCCGGGGCAACGCGCCGGGAAGGGTTATCCGGGTGTACCACAACCGTCAGCAGCTCCACGGCCATCAATCGCCCGTTGGTCTGGTAGATTGGCTGATAAGTGTAAGCACGTTCGCACTGCAACCAAAAGCGCCGCTCCTGCAAGCTTTCAATGCTTGCCTCAGGAATGCTTAGCTGCTGGATAACCTGCTTTATCATCTCAGATGTCCTGTTAATGAGAGTGTGACTGCCCGGACTCGTCAAAGGTTATCGGCGCTCTGGCAAAGAACTTTATGTTCAGCGTCCCGCAAAATAGAAACAGCATGACAAAAATCAACACAGAATACGCGTTGGCTCAAAAAAATAATGGAACGATGTTTTAATATAGTTGACCGCTGAATACACCACAGCGCACACTAACGCTAATTTTTTTCAGAGCAGGTTCACGACTATGTCCAAAAAGATTGCCGTGATTGGCGAATGCATGATTGAGCTGTCACAGAAAGGCGCAGACGTTCAGCGCGGTTTCGGTGGCGACACGTTGAATACATCCGTTTACATCGCCCGTCAGGTCGATTCTGCGGCCTTGTCCGTACACTACGTGACGGCGCTGGGCACTGACAGCTTCAGCCAGCAAATGCTGGATTCATGGCAAGGTGAAAATGTCGATACCTCCCTCACGCAGCGCATGGAAAACCGTCTACCGGGCCTCTATTACATCGAGACGGACAGCACTGGCGAACGCACTTTCTATTACTGGCGCAACGAGGCGGCAGCGAAATTCTGGCTGGAGAGCGAGCAGTCTGCGGCAATCTGCGAAGAGCTGGCGACCTTCGACTACCTCTACCTGAGCGGGATCAGCCTTGCCATTTTAAGCCCGTCCAGCCGCGATAAATTACTGTCGCTGCTGCGCGAATGCCGCGCCAACGGCGGGAAAGTCATTTTTGACAACAACTATCGCCCGCGCCTGTGGGCAAGCAAAGAAGAGACGCAGCAGGTATATCAGCAGATGCTGGAATGCACGGATATCGCGTTCCTGACGCTGGATGATGAAGACGCGTTGTGGGGTGAAAAGCCGGTTGCCGAGGTCATTGCCCGCACGCACGACGCAGGCGTCCAGGAAGTGGTGGTGAAACGCGGCGCAGATTCCTGCCTGGTTTCCATCAAAGGCGAAGAGGTGATTGACGTTCCGGCGGTGAAATTGCCAAAAGAGAAAGTGATCGACACCACCGCAGCGGGCGACTCCTTTAGCGCCGGGTATCTGGCAATACGTTTAACCGGCGGCGACGCTGCCGGGGCCGCACAGCGCGGGCACCTGACCGCCAGCACGGTCATTCAGCATCGCGGGGCGATTATCCCGCGCGATGCGATGCCGCAATAACCGCACTGTAGGCCGGATAAGCGTAGCGCCATCGGGCATGACATTCTCGCCGGATGGCGGCCGTGACCGCCTTATCCGGCCTACTGCTACTGCGCAGCCGGGATATCCGTGACTTCCGGGTGGACATCATCGGTTTCTGCGCTTGTTGCTGCTGCTGTCACTGGCGCCATGATTTGATCCCACGTTGCCTGTAGGTCCTTCATATTCAGCTCCGGTTCGCCCTTCGGCTGAAGCAGAATCAACGCCATATCTTGCGATAGCTGCTGACGCAGGTTTTGATTCAACATCTCAACGGTCAGGTTATTCAGGAAGTTCTGCCGTAAACGCTGGTACTGTTCCGGGGCAATATCGACCACCTGATTTTGCAACGAGCGCATCCGTTGGCTGATCAAGATATCGGTATCGGTACGCGCATAAGTGGCGAACAGCTTTTGCAACTCCAGATTCTTCTGCGCCACCAGCGCGTTAAACTCCTCTTCCGGCAAGCCGTTATCACGGACTTTCGCCAGTTCACGCGCCACCAGCCCCAGGTTCAGATTCAGCTTATCGCCGGGGGATTCAACGTTGATCGCGCACTGCGCACGCAGGAACAGCACCCGGCAGTCAAAGCCGAGACCAATCTCTTTGGCGTTGTTCTTGCTGAGCGCCTGCTGAACATGCCAGAACAGGGCTTCACGGGCTAAATCCGCCTGCCAGTAGCGCAGCAGCGCGGCGGACTCGCGAATGGGCTGCCACGGTGTATCCCACATGATGGAGAGACGATCCTGGCGCACGGCGTCAGTCATAATGCTGACCGCTTCGGCGCGCAGAGGGGAAAGCGTCGGCACCGGCGCAGGCGTTTCACGTTTGCCTTGCAACTCGCCGAAGGTTTTGTTGATCTGCTCAGAAACCGAACGCGCATCCACGTTGCCGACGATAATCAGCGTCATCGCGTCCGGGGTGTACCATTTCTGGTAAAACGCGTTAAGTTTCTCCACATCCACAGGCTGTTTCAGCGGCTCGGCCGGATCGTGGCCTAACAGCGCAGACCCTTTCAGACGATAGCGCCACCAGCCCTCTTTGGTGTCCATAGGCCAGGTGGTAACCATATCTTCACTATTGACTGCATGCGCAACCGTCTCTGGCGTGATGGACAGTTTGCCGGAGGTATGCGCCAGATAAGAGAGTGCCTCTTTTAGCAGATCGTTACGGGTGTTGGGCAGGCTGAGGTTATATAACGTGGAATCATAAGAAACGATAACGGGCGGCACAGGGCGTTTGGGGTCAAAGCCCTGCTGCCAGAGTGAACGTGCTTGCGCGGCGTCAAGGCCGCCGCTTTGCGTCAGCGCGATACGGGGAATGGCGTGGCTGAAACCGCTCTGTTGCGTACTTTCGGTGAGCGAACCGGTATTGACCAGCAGACGAACCTCAATACGATCGCTTGGGCGCTGCGGGGTAGCTAATACTTGCCACTGTAATCCATTTGCCAGCGTCCCCTGTTGCCATGCCGGGTCAGGCTGGAGCGCATCTGCCTGCACATAGCCGACAGTAGCCATCATCAGCAGACTGCCCGCTAAGAGTCGAATTTTTGTGCCCTGCATGTAAACCCCTGATCAACAATCCTGGTAATAAAAAGACAGCCTGGAAGGCTTATCTGAATATGACGTTAAAAACACTTCGTGTTAGACCGCGCGAACATAAAAATGTCACGCCAGAAGTGAAAAAATCCCGAAGCCACATGTTGAGTGATTCGGGTGCAGGGGTCAATTATGCGCAAACACCCGCAGTCCTGGAAGGGACTGCGGGCATAAGAGGTGAGATTAAGAGGATAATTCGTGCGTTTTGCCATCAGGCGCACGATTATTCAGCACATCATCCAGCTTTTTGTGGTCCAGTTCTTTCACCCACTTCGCCACAACGACCGTTGCCACGCCGTTACCGACCAGGTTGGTCAGCGCGCGGGCTTCAGACATAAAGCGGTCGATACCGAGGATCAGCGCCAGACCCGCAACCGGTAAGTGGCCCACCGCAGAGATCGTCGCAGCCAGCACGATAAATCCGCTCCCCGTTACCCCGGCCGCCCCTTTCGAGGAGAGCAGCAGCACCACCAGCAGAGTTACCTGATGGAAGATATCCATATGACTGTTGGTCGCCTGGGCGATAAACACCGCCGCCATCGTCAGATAGATCGAGGTTCCGTCCAGGTTAAACGAGTAGCCTGTGGGAATAACCAGCCCCACCACCGACTTACGGCAGCCCAGCTTTTCCATCTTATCCAGCATACGCGGCAGCACGGATTCGGAGGAGGACGTCCCCAGCACAATCAGCAGTTCTTCACGGATGTAGCGGATAAATTTAAAAATGCTGAAGCCAGCTGCGCGGGCAATCGAGCCAAGCACCACCACCACGAACAGAATACAGGTGATGTAGAAGCAGACAATCAGCTGCCCCAACTGCACCAGCGTACCCACGCCGTATTTACCGATAGTAAAGGCCATCGCACCGAAAGCACCGATAGGCGCCAGGCGCATGATCATGTTGATGATGCCGAAAATGACCTGCGAGAAACTTTCAATCACGTTGAAAATCAGCTGGCCTTTGCTGCCCAGACGATGCAGCGCAAAGCCGAACATCACCGCAAACAGCAGAACCTGTAGGATATTACCGCTGGCGAACGCGCCGATGACGCTGCCCGGGATGATATCCATCAGGAAGCCCACGATTCCCTGGTCTTTTGCTTGTTCGGCGTAGATCGCCACCGCTTTAGCATCCAGCGTCGCCGGATCGACGTTCATCCCGGAGCCAGGCTGAACGACGTTGACGATAATGAGACCAATGATCAGCGCAATCGTACTGACAATCTCAAAGTAAAGCAGCGCAACCGCACCGGTGCGGCCCACCGCTTTCATGCTTTCCATACCTGCAATGCCAGTAACGACAGTACAGAAGATAACCGGTGCGATGACCATCTTAATCAGCTTAACGAACGCGTCGCCAAGCGGTTTCATTTGTGCGCCTAATTCAGGGTAGTAATGGCCAAGGAGGATACCAATGGCAATTGCTGTCAGGACCTGAAAGTAAAGGCTTTTGAACAGAGAGGTTTTCATAGGGTGTCCTTGAAGTAAAAACCACAGGTCTTGTAAGGTTATGGTTAACCTGCGGCCTTAAAATAACACCCACACAACATGACAGAAATGCACCTGGATCATAATTGAAACAAAAATGTTAAAAACTTTGAGCTGGCTCGCACAAGTCTGACCTTTTTTAAGTTTTGTAATCAGGCTGCGCGTTCTTCAGGTAACGTTCTTCAAACACATCCGGCGGAACCGCGCGGGCAAACAAGAAACCTTGCGCCACGTCCACCCCTGCCTGCGCCAGCCAGTCGCGCTGCGCTTCGGTCTCCACGCCTTCCGCAATCATTTTCAGGTTAAGGCTGCGCGCCATCAGGATAATCGCCGTAACCATGCTGTCATCCTCCGGCAATCCCTCAACAAACATTTTGTCGATTTTTAGTATATCGACCGGCAGCGATTTCATGTGCTGAAGCTGACGCAACCCTGCGTATCCCATACCAAAGTCATCCAGCGCGATGCGTACGCCCGCGCTGCGCAGCGGGCGCAGGATGGCGACGGCGGCATGCGGGTCGTCGATACGTCGGCTTTCCGTCACTTCCAGAATCAATGTATCCGGCTGAATACGATAGCGGCTTAGCAGCTCCAGCAGATCCGACACCATATTCGGGTGCATGAGCTGCAATGCGGAAAGATTCACCGAGAGCGGCATCATCACGCCACGCTCCTGCCAGGCGGAAAGCTGGCGACAGGACTCTTCCAGCACCCAGTACCCGACCGTCACCATCAGACCGCAGGATTCGATACGGTCAATTAACCCTTCCGGGAGTTCCCAACTGCCATCCGGCTGCTGCACGCGTAATAATGCTTCTGCGCTCAGGACCTTACCGCTGGACATCTCCACCTGCGGTTGCAGCCAGATAGCGAACTGGTGGTTATCCAGCGCGTTGAGAATATCGCTCTCTTCCGTCAATCTCTGCTGCGCGGCTTCCATCTGCGCCGGGTCAAAGAACTGAATCTGATTTTTACCTTTGCGGCGGGCGGTAAAGGCGGCGGAGACGGCGCGACCATAAAGCGCCTCGGCCGTCAGGTCGCCGTAAAACATCGCCACCCCGATGCTGCAACTGGGGCGCAGCTGGATGCTTTCGATCGGCAGCCGTTCATTAATGACAGTGAGCACTTGCTGACCTAACGTAATCGCGTGCCACGGTTCTTTTACGCCGTGCGCGATGATGGCGAAATCAAAGCCGCTCACCTGCGTCAGCACCATTCGCGGCGCCAGCACCGATTTCAGTTTTTCCACCAGCGTAAGCAACAGGATTTCCCGCTGCGTCTCTTTGAGCACGCCTGCGGTATCGCGCAGCGTTTCACAGGTGACAATCATTAACGCCGTCGTCTGCTGACGCGTCACAACCTGTTCCAGAAGCCCCATCAGGAAAGCCTTGTTGGGAAGCTCGGAAACCGGAAAGCGCATCGCATGATCGTTTTGCTCAATGCTGTGACGCTGGGCAATCTGCTGATTCAGGTTGTAGCTACGCACCAGCATACCAATCTCATCGTCATGATGCAGACGCGGTAGCGCCAGCTGATGGCCTGTCAGCTCCTGCGGCGGGATATCGTTAAGCTCCCGGGCGATTTTGCGTAGAGGATGCACAATCAGGCGGTTCATACACCAGGTTATCGCCACCGTCAGCATCAGCGATAAAAGTAAGTAAATGGTCACTAACGTCGAGAGCGTGCTCATCACGAACTTATACATGCGGAACGAGTCCGCCTGGAGCACCAGATACGCCAGCGGCTGTGGGTTGGCTGGCCGCTCAAGGGAATAGACCGGCAGCGAGATCTGCACCGGCAGTTCAAACAGACGCGTCACCGTCACCGGGACGGAGCGCTCAGGAATAAAACTCATTCGTAGCGCCTGGAATTGGTTCGGCAGCACCACGTCGGCGCGGCTGACCACGCCCGCAGGCTGAATGCGCGCCAGGATGGTTTCCGCTTCAGGGATATCCGCTTTCAGGATTGCGGCAGACAGCGGTTCGCGGACAGAACGGGCGATACTTTCCAGTTGCGTAGCCGTGTTATAGCGGTTCTGCTGTACTAAATGAAACAGCAAAACGGTGCAAAAAATAAATACAAACACCAGGACAACGGCCGCAACCATTGCCATCTGCTTAATTGTTAACGAGCGGCTGACGCGCAAATTGACTCTCCATGACTATCCCCAGGCTGCCGCCAGAGTATACCCGATCGCGCAGACATAAAGAGAGGCCGTATCTGAAAAGGACTTTTCTGAATCATCAGTGCCGGATGGCGGCGTAACCGCCTTATCCGGCCTACGAAAGAGCGAGTTGTAGGCCTGATAAGACGCGAACGCGTCGCCATCAGGCGTTCGGCGCTTACCAGTCCGCGTACGGCACCAGCGGCTGCGGCGGTAAATCCATATCGCCCTGCCATCCCGCAGCGGAATAACGCACATACAGCAGGAAATGGCTCGGCGTATAATCCTTCGCTTCCTGAATATCAATTGCCGTTCCGAGGAACCAGTTAGACGTCACCCGTCGCTCGATCAGCGCCCGCGCCGTATAACCAAAGCCCTGACTGCTGCTGCCGCCATTCGTCTGCGTGGCCGCCTCTTCGCGGTAATCCGTCGGGATCAGATTCATCAGCGGATAACGCGGCATGGTTTTGGTGCGTGAATGCGACCAGGATACCGAACCGCCCAGCTCCCACGACCAGTTTTCCGTACGCTGCCGCCACATCACCGGCACGGCGAACGACACATACTCCTGCGGACTGTAATAACCGCCATGCCCCAGCGAATACCCGCTCAGGTCTTTGTCGTAGTGCCAGATCATATTGTTCAGGCCGACGGTGACGCGACGGTTATTCTCATTGATGATTTTATAGTAATAGCCCGTCATCCAGCGCATGCGCCAGTTATCCGCGACGTTCTTACCAGTCAGTTGATCGCCGCTCAGCGAAGCCCAGACGCCGTTGGCTTCACCTTTGTCATAGCTCAGACTCACACCGCCGCCGTCCGCACGCACGCCGCCCCATTTTGTGCCCGTGTTGCTCGGCGCGTCTTTCTGCCCGCCGAAGGCCAGCAGAGAGCTGGAGATTGGCCGACGGTGCGCGTTCAGCGTATAGCCCAGCGGCCCGATATCATTGCTGTAGCTCACGCCGCCAACCACATCGACAACGTTAAAGCCCATCGGCGTGGTCCCGATATCCCAGCTCCAGGTCTTGTTTTTCCAGCCGACCGCCACGCTCGTGCCGGTATCAGACTGGCTGCGGTTGCCGCTACAGTCATGCAGCGAACAGGTGCCCCAGTTCTTGTCCCAGGTGCCGTCCGCATGGGTCGAGAAACTGCCGACATCCACGTTCACCAGGTCAGCACGGAAGAACATCCGGCCATCTGACAACGGCGCGTCAACCTGGAACATGGTGGTATGCGCTTTCAGATCGGAGTAGCCGCCGGTGCCGCTCGATCCCCAGTAATCATGCTCCAGCGTGACGTTCAGATCCTGCTGTCGATATAAATCCGCCGCATCGCTGCGCACGCCGCGTTTTAACCAGTCATCTTTCGCGTCATTACGGGTCAGGCGAGTAAAGGTGTCATTATCCTGCGGGCGGGTCGGCGTAATGCCGGAAGCCACCATCGCGTCTTTGTACGTCTCAAGCGCCTGCTGCGGTTCGCCGTTTTGCGCCTGAAAACCCGCCGCGTCGCGCAGCACCATCGCAGTTTCCATAGAAGGCGGCTGTGACTTCGCCTGCGGCACAATCGTGTTGAAGGTCTGCTGCGCCGCGACGGTATCGCCCAGTTGCGCCTGGGCCCGCGCTATACGGCGCTGCATATTGATGGACAGCGGCTCCCCGGTCGCCGGGGCGGGAAGTTTCGCCAGTTCCGCCCGCGCCGCCGCGTTATCGCCCTGCGCAATATAGACTTCCGTCAGGCCAAGTCGGGCATCGACATTACCCGGCTCCCGCGCCAGAACCGCATCATAGGCGGCGCGCGCCGAAGAATAATCGCGCCGCTGCTGCGCCCAGTCGGCAAGGGTTAAATCAATGCGCGTAGAGGCGGGCTGTTGGCGAAGCAGCGTTTCCGCTTCCCGCTCTTTGCCGCTATCACGCAGGCGGCTGGCGGTTTCCAGCACCTGATTATTTTGCAGCCTGTCCGCCAGTTCCTGAATGTTGCTGTTCCACTGGCTACGCGGCAGATTATTGATATGCGCCATCGCCGCGCGATCCTGATCGTTGCCCGCGAGGTACAGCCCATAGGCATACACCTGATCCGGGTCGTTCGGTTTCTGACGCGCCAGCGCGCGCATTTGCGCATCGGCCTGGCTGCGCTGCCCGGCGTTCCACAGATCGCGGGACAAACGATACGTTACCCAGACGCTGCCGGGGTCCAGCGCCAGCCTGCGACGATGCAGTTCCGCCGCCTGCGCCCAGTTCCCCTGGTTTTCCAGCGCTTCGGCCTGCTGCGCCAGCCGGTCGTTTTCAAGGCTACGCTCAATATCATCAATACTTTGCCGCTGACGACTGGAGAGCGACGCGATAAACGCCGAGGCTTTCTCCGGGGACTGCTGACGATAGATATTCGCCAGGCCGCGCACGGCGTTGCTGTTGCCGCTGTCCATTCGCAGCGTCTGCTGATAGTAGCGCTCGGCGGCAGGATAATCTTTACGCGCCATCGCCACGTCGCCCAGCCCCAGCACGGCATAGCTGTCGGTATTGTCGATGCTCCTGGCCTGCCGGTAGAGGCGTTCCGCCTGGTCCGGGTTATTCGCTTTCAGCGCGGCGTCGCCCTGCTGAATCGCCAGCCAGTAGCGGTTTACCTTCAGCAGGCTTTCCCATTTGCCGCGACTGCTGCTGTTCGGGTCCATCGCAAGCGCTTTCTGGAACTGCGCCACCGCGCGGGCACGATCGCCGCGCTGCGAATAGGCCTGCCCCAGCGCGCCGACGGCTTCGCTGTCGCGGTGATCCGCGCTTACCGCCTGCTGCAATTCCGTTACGGCTTTGCCGCCCTGTCCGGCCTCCACCGCTGCCAGGCCTTGCGCTCTGGCTCTGAACGCCGGGTCGGAAAGCTGTTGCTGCTGTTCACTCAACTTGCTGCGCGCAGCATTGACGCTGTCGCCTTCGCTAAACACCGTCAGGTATTTTTGCAGCGCTTTTACGCTGGCGTCGCTGGCAGGCAGATCTTTAATCTGCTGATACCAGAGAGCGGAAGCCGTCGTGCGCCCGGCGCTGGATTTCGCCATCTGCTCTAATACGGCAAATCCCTCATCGCGTCGCCCGCCGTCAAACAGCAACTGCGCCAGCGTGTTTTGCAGGGCGGTATTGCCCGGCGTACTGGCGTTAATTCTTTTAAGCTGATTAATCGCCTCGTTACGTCTCGCGGGAGATTTTGCCACCGTCGTCCAGTATTCCACCGCCAGATCGCCTTGCGGCGGATGACCTTTAAACAGCGCGTCGTAAGCGGCAATCGCTTCTTCGGTATGACCGGTGGTCGCCTGTAAACGCGCCTCCTGCAAGGACTGGCGCCCTTCCGGCGTGGAAAGCATCATCGTCGTGCGGGAGGACTGATACGCGCTGGAACTCGGCGCGAGCTGGGAAAGTCTGTCGAGCTGTTTCTGCGCCCCGTCATTGTCGCCCTGGCGCAGCAGGTAGCGAAACCGGGCGGCGACCACTTCCGGGTTGTTCGGGTCGATCAGTTCCAGGCGATAAAGCGACTGGCGCACCAAATCCTCACGGTGCGAGGCTTCGCCTAACCGAACCTGTTGCAGCAACTGCTGTTGCGCGGAAGGCGCCGCCTCAGCGAACGGCATCCAGGCGATGCCGAGCGTCAGGCCGAGCACTGCCCGATGACGACGCTTTAGCGTCTTATCCGGCCTACAATCAGCGGCATCCCGTAGGCCGGATAAGGCGTTACCGCCACCCGGCAAAAGGAGATGGATGAGACTTAATTTGAACTTGCGCATTCCTGGCCCCAGTCAGGTAGTAATTCACCTTTAGCGGTGAAGCGAAAACGATGCTGATCCCATCCTTGTCCGAAAAGCGTTAGCACATAGCTATAGTAGGCATCGCTACCGGGAAAATTGTCCGCCACGCGCTGTCGCTGCACCGCCTGAGCATCACGGTTTTGCAGGAAAGGCAATAAAGAAGCCGAAAAGCCCACCGGCCCGTCGCCCTGGGCTTTACCACTGGCGACATCCACCTTCTCTGGCGGAACGCCGTTTTTTGTCGTCAGCGTCGCCATCGGTTTCAGGCGCGTCAGCAGCCGCGCTTTTTGCGGATCGCCGTCGTGCATCATCCCCGCCCATAAATAAACGCGGATGGCATCGTAACTGCTGACCAGCGTTTTTTCCGGTTTCAGCTGCCAGCCTTTGTCTTTTTCATAGCGCACCCAGTCCGGCGAGAACCCTTTCGGGGCGGTTTCCATCAGCAAACGCATATTGGTTTCACGCAGCGTGGTCCAGGGCGCGCCAAAGCGGGTAAAATATTGCGCCAGCTGCGGGGGTAAATAGCTCGGGTTAAAGCGCCAGCGCGTCTTTTCCGCAAAACCCACGTTCCCCGGCAGCAGCATTGAACCCAGCCCCGGCACCGTTACCACCTCTTCACGCGCAATGCGTTTTAGCAGCGCGGCGCCAGTGTCGGTATAGCGCGACGTTTTCCATAAGCGCCCGGCTTCCAGCAGCGACCAGGCCATCCAGATATCGCCGTCGGAAGCGGAGTTTGCATCCAGCACCGCCCAGGTCGAGGGGTCTTTCTGCCCCCACAACCAGGCAGGCAGATGCGCCTGTAAGGAACCCTGCGCCAGGTTGTTTTGCGTCCAGTCGAGGATCAGGTCAAATGCCGGCCGATCGTTGGCGGCGAGGGCAAAGAACAGCGCATAGCTTTGCCCTTCCGACGTCGTGATTTTGCGCGCGTCGCTGGGGTCAATCACCCGTCCTTCCTGACTGATATAGTCCTTTTTGAACTGTATCCATGCCGGCCACGTACAGGCCGCCTGTACGCTGACGGTCGCCAGCATCAGGGCAGTTAACATCCATCCACGCAGCGCGTTCATCATCGATTACTCGTTATCGGGATCGAGTCGACGACGGCTGATAATGCGCAGCAGACGCCACAGAACCCAGGCCAACAGCACGACGCTAACCGCCGCCAGTACCGCCAGCAGAGGTGATGGTGGATTTCGCATCCGGCGCGCGGTCGGCCTCATCCGGCATGATGCTCGGGAAGGTCGTCTGGCGCATCGGCGTGTTCACCCAGCTTTGCGTCGCCTGTACCAGCAGGTCGATGCGTTTGTCATCTTTCAGTGCGTCGGGGATTGTCCCGATCACCATAATATCCGCGTCTTTACCCTGAATCTGGCGGCTATCGTCGGTGATATTCAGGTTAATCGACGGGAAACCGGTCTGCGCGCCAATCGTTCCGGTCACATCCAGCAGCGTTTCCATCTGCGCTTCGTTCGGGTTTTTCGGCATCACGGCAATGGTTTCTGAAAGGTCAGCCATCCGGCTGAACGGGAAGCCCGCGTTGGCGAAGGCGCGCAGGTCCGGCATCGCGATAAAGTGATAATATTTCGAGAAATCAATGGTGGAGTCGTCGCCAATCACCACATGGTTTTGTACCGGCTGGAACGTCACGCAGTTATCCACCGAGCCGCCCGGCATCGGGTTCATGTACTGGAAGTCAAAGCGCAGCTGGTTCATCGCCCCCAGCTTCAGCGCCGGGATCGACACGTCCGTTTTACCGTCAATCAGCCCCTGCAAGACCGGCAAACGCAGCAGCAGGCGATTGCTTTCCTGGGTGCTGTTCAGGCTGAACGCTTGCAGGAACTGATCGTTCAGGCTGATATCCATACGCGAGCTGTCTTTGCTCGGCGGCGTGGTGTAACGGTAGTTGAGGTTCATATCAATACCGTTGCTGCGCAGCAGATAGAGATCCGGCGGCAGATTCAGCGACAGCGAAATCGCCGCAGGTTCCAGCCCGGTGGACTGGAGCTGCTCTTTATAGGTTTTCAGCTCGCCGAACGTCACCGCACGGTCAGTACGTACCCAGTTCGGCGCATCATAAGGTTTACGCGCCAGCAGAGGCTTCACCTCATCCACCACCACGCTGTCGCCACGGAACAGAATATTCCCTTGCGCAATGCCTTTCGCCGCCTGCAACAGATCGTTATCGTCGCGGCCAAAGACCACCAGCAGCTTCACATATGGGTTGTCCGGGTGGCTGATCATCTCAATCACCGGCGCTTTTACCGGCGGATGATCGCGCAGGAAATCAGGGCGCTTGTCGTTCGTGGCAAAGACGATGGCATTACGATCCGGCAGCGTGTTGTACATCACCGGGAAATGCTGGCCGCGCCAGCCTGCGCGCGAACCGAACCATGAAGAGACAATGGATGCCGCCTGCTGCTGCATCAGATCCGGCGAACCGGCAAAGACCACAGGCAGCGTAACCTGGCGGTTGTCCCGCGGATCAAAGAATGGCACCGGGAAGTGCGACAGATCGTTTTTCACCGGCAGGGTCTGGTACGTCAGATCCAGCACGCTGCTGCGGCCAACATCCAGCCAGAGCGTACTGCTGGCCGGGTTTTCGCAGACATCACGATAGTGCCCGACGAACTCCAGCCGCACGCGGTTAAAATCGGTGATAAAGAGCGGGTTGATCGGCATCTGGGCCAGCGTCTTTTTGCCCAGTTGCTCTTTCGTGACCGGCAACACGCCCATCAGCTCATCATTGAGGTAGACCTTCAGCTGCGACTGGATCGGCAGCAACGACGGCGACGGGGTGTATTCCAGGTTCAGCATCGCTTTCGACACCACCTCATCGCTGCGCATACCGAACTCAATGCTGCCATTCGGGTTCACACCACGCAGCACCATGCTGCCCGGCGGCGGCGCGATTTGCGCGAAGGTCAGCTTCACATCGCGGGAAGGCCCGTTTTGCGCCACCACGGGCGCATCGGCGCCCGGCACGCCCGGCATTACCTGGCCGACCGGCTGCTCCGGCGTTTCTGGCGCAGGCGCTGTCGGCGCTTGCGCTGGCTCAGCATTGATCAATGGTTGCGTTGCAGGCGTCGCATTCGTCATGAAAGTGGGGAAAGCGCTTATCCCCATAGCCACTGCATAAACCCAGGAAAGTTTTCTTTTCATCGCGTTATCATCATTGTTGAGCCATC
This sequence comes from Citrobacter sp. CK198, assembly GCF_030333295.1. Taxonomy (NCBI): domain Bacteria; kingdom Pseudomonadati; phylum Pseudomonadota; class Gammaproteobacteria; order Enterobacterales; family Enterobacteriaceae; genus Citrobacter; species Citrobacter sp. CK198. The sequence goes on from NZ_JAOWGE010000023.1 coordinate 125,230, forward strand.
ACCTGATCCGGCTGCCGCTCCGGGCGACGCGGAATAAACGACACAATCCAGGAAACCAGCGTCGTCAGAGAACGGAAAATTACTTTGACGGAAGACGGAGCAAATTCCGCAAGATGGCGGTAGCCACGGAAGCCCAGCTTCAGAATATCCAGCAGGCTTTCCAGCGGTTTGTCTTCCGGGAAGCTGTCCTGCCAGAGCGCCCACGTATCCGCGCGGGCAAATGTGCACTGCACAAAGTCGATATGTTGTTTCGTGGTCATCGGCAGCAATTGCAGCCCGACCTCATTGCCCAGCACGCGCACGACCTGAGTAGGAAAGACGTACTCTTGCTGGCCGCGTTTAAGCAATAAATTAACCTTTTGCCCTTCCAGCACCTGCGCCTGCCCGTTGATCCGAATCCCCAGGCCGCCGTCGGAGAAGTCATGCACGGTGCATGAGAACAGGTGGCCATCTTCACGGGCAATGGCCGCCGGCATGGAGATTTCAACGCGGTGCGCCCGGCGTACCTGCTTACTTTCCACAGAGACCGCCACCGCGCCGCCCAGAATGATCAGGTTATAGAAAACCCACACCAGACTGACGATCACCGTAAGTATTTCGTTGGCGGGGCCGTAGTAGTAACGCCAGACGCCCACCACGACCCCCAGCAGGTTGAGCAGTACCAGGAAGATATAGGGCCGGGAAATCACCCAGTCGACATACTCTTCCTCTACCAGCCCGCCTTTCGCGGTAACGTTGAATTTCCCTTTATGCGGGTTGATCAGCGCCACCATCGTCGGCGGCGCGATATACCAGGCCAGCACCGTTTCGTAGATTTCACTCCAGAAGGAGTGGCGGTATTTCCCCTGAATCTTCGAGTTGGTGAGGCTGGCGTGAATCATGTGCGGCAACACAAACAGCGCAATCATCAGCGCGGGCGCATAGATGATATAGGCGTGCAGCAGCAGGAAAGCCAGCGGCGCCGTCAGGAAGATGAGCCGTGGAATACCCGATAAAAAGTGGAACATGGCGTTGACGTAACACAGACGCTGCGCCAGCTTTAAGCCTTTGCCGAACAGCGGGTTATCCAGACGGAAGATTTGCACCATGCCGCGCGCCCAGCGAATACGCTGCCCGATGTGTGCGGACAGGCTTTCCGTCGCCAGACCTGCCGCCTGTGGAATGCGCATATAGGCCGAGGTGTAGCCGCGACGGTGCAGGCGCAGCGAGGTATGCGCATCTTCGGTCACGGTCTCAACGGCAATGCCGCCAATCTCATCCAGCGGTTTACGGCGAATCACCGCGCACGATCCGCAGAAGAACGTCGCATCCCACATGTCGTTGCCATCCTGCACCAGCCCATAAAACAGCGTGCCTTCGTTCGGCGTTTTACGGAAACGACCGAGGTTGCGTTCAAACGGGTCCGGCGAGAAAAAGTGGTGCGGCGTCTGCATCATGGCGAGCTTTTTCTCTTTCAGGAACCAGCCCATCGTCATTTGCAGGAACGAGCGTGTCGGGACATGGTCGCAGTCAAAGATCGAGACAAACTCGCCTTTCGCGTATTTCAGCGCGTTATTGATGTTGCCGGCCTTGGCGTGTTCATGCGTGGTACGGGCGATGTACTGTACGCCAACGGTCTGGGCAAACTGGCGGAACTCTTCGCGCCCACCGTCGTCAAGAATCCAGATGCTCAGCTTGTCTTTCGGCCAGTCGATGCCCAACGAGGCGTAAACGGTGTTTTTCACCACGCTGAGGTCTTCGTTGTAAGTCGGAATAAAAATGTCCACCGTCGGCCACTGCGCCATCTCTTTCGGTAGCGGCACGGGCTGGCGGTTAAGCGGCCAGACGACCTGGAAATACCCCAGCACCAGGACAATCCAGGCGTAGGTTTCCGCAAACAGCAAAATCAGCCCGCAAACCAGGCTCAGCGGGTCATCCCAGTTTAACGTCGAGGTATAGCGCCACCAGATATAACGGCATGACACCGTCAGCGACAGCACGATCAGCATCAGGGCGGAGAAACGCCCCGGTATCCGCCGCACCAGTAGCGCGACGCCCCACAGCAGTATCAGGAAGATAAACTGCGACAGCGGGTTAAACGGCTGGGTAATACAGATGATCGCCAGAATCAGGGAAAAAGTGACGATGACGCCGAGGATAAAGCGGCGCACCCCGTTGCTAAGATGGCCTAGCTCTTTTTCGCTTTCCAGATGCGTGGTCTTTTTACTGACGCGGTCGGGCAGCGTGTCCATCCACTGATGATAGCGACCGCGCACGCCCAGCAGGCGGGAGAGCGACCGCCAGCGCGGTTCGACCTTCTTCTCTTTACGCGGCGAGAAGGCCATCAACCAGAGCGTTTGAATGGCATAGCGGGCCGGGTCCAGCGGACGCGGTCGGTTGGCGTTAATGTGCGGATAGAGCGCTTTATGCTGCGCGCGAATGCGCTGCCAGCGCGGATGCTCAAGCGGAATAAAAATCCACGCCAGAATCACCCACAGGCAGCCCAGCATCGCACTGAACGGCGACGCGCCATGACGGCGATACCCCTGATAGCGCTCGCTCAGGCGTGCGCCGACCGGCGGAATGAGAAGCCACCGGGTCAGGATGTTCATGATGCGCTCCCGGCAGGGGCGCGATTGCCCGCATAGTGCAGCAAACACCAGTTCGCCAGCGTCAGCACCTCTTCTGCCGCCAGCGAATCGCCACGGTACTCGCCCAGCGGCTGTTTCGAAGCCATACACTCCGCCATCGCTTCATCGCGATGGATCACCATCGGCAGCAAACGACGCTGGCTTTGCAGCCAGACCTGGTACAGATCGTCCTGCAACTGGCTGGCAATGCGTAAATCGTTAATCAGGATATGCGCGCCCGTGGGCAGCCCCTGTTGATGCAGCCGGATATGGCAATTGGTGTCCGCTTTTACCACCGCCAGCGTATGATCGCAGAGACTGACCAACTGTTGCGTCAGCGGTGAGACGCCGTGGGGAAGATCCAGCAAAATCCACGAATAGCGTCGGCTCTCTTTCAGTTCGCGCAGGCCAGCGCAAATAGCTCCCAGCTTTTCCGCCCATTCCTGAGGATTCTCCCGTTCTTCCACCGTAAGCTGTCCGAACGGCAGCAGATCGAGCTGGGTGGTATAACGCAGTCCGGCATCGCGCCAGTCTTTACCGTCCAGTAGCGCCCTGGCCCAGCCGTCGCGATGGGCAAAATCGACATTGAATGACATACGCAGCAGGTTATCGGGGCTGGCATCAACGACCAGCACATTTTCCCCGAGTATTTGCAGCGCCCAGGCGAGCGCCGAAGTGATTGATGTGGTGCCTACACCGCCGCGCACGCCCTGCAATCCCAGAATGGACATCCCTGACTCCCTTATGATGGTTGTTGCGCAAATTCAGCCAATAAAGGCCAACGTTTAATCGCCGCAGCCAGCTGTTCGCGTTGGGAAATATCGGTATAGTCTATTTCGGGCAAGGAGAAAGCCTGACTTAACGCCAGAAAATCATTTTGAAAGGTATAGCCCAATGCTGAATCAAACTGAGAGTCAGGTTCGTTGTTGTTATACATTCTGTATTGTGTCCCTTTTGAATATACTCACCATGCTTCAGACAATTTTTCTGGCAGCATCCCCCCCTCTTCACTGTTAATCTTCAATGCAGGGGATCGTTCATTTCTCGCCTTTCCGTTACGCAAACTGTAAGAGTAAAGAAAACACCATGACCGAGGTCGCAAGGCTTCCTGCCCGCCGAATTGATTCATATGCTAAATCTGATGTGTTTTAATTTCAATGTTAGGTTTATTTCTGAGCTTTCGCTAGTAAACTGATAAACAGATAAAATAGCGACAAGAGGGACGCTGTGGACCCCGTATTTTCTATCGGCATCTCATCATTATGGGATGAACTACGCCACATGCCTGCCGGCGGTGTCTGGTGGGTTGACGCTGATCGCAATGAAGATGCCATCAGCCTGGTGAATCAAACGATTGCCTCGCAGGCAGGGAACGCGAAAGTCGCGGTCATTTGTATGGGCAGCGATCCGGGTGAATTAATCAAATTAGATGAATCTCACGGCCCGGAAAAAATCCAGTTATTTTCAATGCCGGATTCTGAAAAGGGGTTATACTTCTTGCCCCGCGATTTGCTTTGTTCTGTTGATCCTACACATTACTTTTTCATTCTTCTTTGCGCGAATAACGCCTGGCAAAATATATCAGGGGAACGCCTTCATCAGTGGCTGGAAAAAATGAATAAATGGACCCGGTTCCATCACTGTTCGCTTCTGGTTATTAACCCTGGAAATAATAATGACAAACAGTTCTCCCTGTTGATGGGGGAGTATCGTTCGCTTTTCGGCCTTGCCAGCTTACGTTTTCAGGGCGACCAGCATCTGTTCGACATCGCGTTCTGGTGCAGCGAAAAAGGGGTCAGCGCCCGGCAACAACTGACGCTGCGCCATAAAGATGCGCACTGGGAGCTGGCCCACAAGGAAGAGGCGAACATCCAGCCGCGCAGCGACGAAAAACGCATCCTCAGCAATATCGCCGTTCTTGAAGGCGCTCCGCCGCTGTCGGAACACTGGGCGCTTTTTGATAATAACCAAACCTTGTTCAACGAAGCGCGAACTGCACAGGCGGCGACGATCATCTTCTCCCTGACGCAAAATAGCCAAATCGAACCCATGGCGCGAAATATCCATACGCTGCGCCGCCAGCGCGGAAGCGCGCTGAAAATTATCGTCCGCGAAAATCTCGCCAGTTTGCGAGCGACCGACGAGCGACTGCTGTTAGGCTGCGGCGCGAATATGGTTATTCCGTGGAATGCGCCGCTTTCCCGCTGCCTGACGCTGATTGAAAGCGTGCAGGGACAGCAATTCAGCCGCTACGTCCCGGAAGAGATCGCCACACTCCTGTCGATGACGCAGCCCATGAAGCTGCGCGGTTTCCAGACATGGGACGTCTTCTGCGAAGCCGTACATAACATGATGAGCAACACGCTGCTGCCCGCTGACGGGAAAGGCGTGATGGTCGCATTGCGCCCGGTGCCGGGTATCCGCATCGAGCAGGCGCTGACGCTCTGCCGCCCAAACCGTACCGGCGATATCATGACTATCGGCGGCAACCGGCTGGTGCTGTTTTTATCATTCTGTCGGGTCAACGATCTGGACACGGCGCTGAACCATATCTTCCCGCTGCCGACCGGCGATATCTTTTCCAACCGCATGGTCTGGTTCGAAGATAACCAAATCAGCGCTGAACTCGTGCAAATGCGCCTGCTGTCGCCTGAACTGTGGGGCACACCGCTGCCGCTGACCCAGGGGCCGAACCCTGTGCTCAATGCCGAGCATGACGGGCGGGTCTGGCGACGTATTCCCGAACCCTTACGACTGCTGGATGACAGCGTGGAGCGCCCACAATGATGAACGTCAACGATATCATCCAGATCATCGTCTTTTGCGCGCTGATCTTTTTTCCTCTGGGCTATCTGGCGCGCCATTCGCTTCGCCGCATCCGTAACACAGCCCGACTGTTATTCGCCAGACCCCGTTATGTAAAACCCGCCGGAACCTTGCGCCGTGCAACAAACGTCAAGGCAGACAAAAAATGACTCAGCATACTCAAACCTCATCCATGCCTTCACCTCTCTGGCAATACTGGCGCGGCCTTGCAGGCTGGAATTTCTACTTTCTGGTAAAGTTTGGCCTGCTCTGGGCGGGATATCTCAACTTCCATCCGTTGCAGAACCTGGTCTTCATGGCCTTTTTGTTAATGCCAGTCCCCAAACTCAGCCTGCACCGCCTGCGCCATTGGGTCGCTATCCCAATCGGCTTTGCGCTTTTCTGGCATGACACCTGGCTGCCTGGCCCACAAAGCATTATCAGTCAGGGCTCGCAGGTCGCGGGTTTTAGCGCGGACTATATGCTCGATCTGGTGACTCGCTTTATCAACTGGCAGATGATCGGCGCCGTGTTTGTGCTGCTCGTCGCCTGGCTGTTTTTATCGCAGTGGATTCGGGTCACTCTTTTTGTTGTCGCCATTATGATCTGGCTGAACGTGCTGACGCTGACAGGGCCAGTCTTTACGCTGTGGCCTGGCGGCCAGCCGACCGACACGGTGACGACCACCGGCGGCTCTGCGGCGGCGACGGTCGCAACGGCAGGAGACACCCCGGTGGTCGGCGATATCCCGGCGCAGACCGCGCCTCCGACCTCAGCCAATCTGAACGCGTGGCTGAACACCTTCTATAACGCGGAAGAAAAACGAAAAACGCCGTTCCCGACGGCGCTGCCGGCCGATGCGCAGCCGTTTGAACTGCTGGTGATCAACATCTGTTCCCTCTCGTGGTCTGATGTTGAAGCCGCAGGCCTGATGTCACATCCGTTATGGTCGCATTTCGATATTCTGTTTAAGCACTTTAACTCCGCCACCTCCTACAGCGGCCCGGCGGCGATCCGCCTGCTGCGCGCCAGCTGCGGCCAGTCGTCGCACACGAATCTGTATCAACCGGCAGGCAACGACTGCTACCTGTTTGATAACCTGTCGAAGCTGGGCTTCACGCAGCATTTGATGATGGGTCATAACGGCGAATTCGGCGGCTTCCTGAAAGAAGTGCGTGAGAATGGCGGTATGCAGACGGAGCTGATGGATCAAAAAGGGCTGCCCGTCACGCTGCTGGGCTTTGACGGTTCTCCGGTTTATGACGACACCGCCGTGCTCAACCGCTGGCTGGAAACCACCGAGAAAGATCAGAACTCGCGTAGCGCAACGTTCTATAACACGCTGCCGCTGCACGACGGAAACCACTTCCCTGGCGTCAGCAAAACGGCGGATTACAAAATTCGCGCGCAAAAGCTGTTCGATGAGCTGGACGCCTTCTTTACCGAACTGGAGAAATCAGGCCGTAAAGTGATGGTGGTGATGGTCCCGGAACACGGCGGCGCGCTCAAAGGCGACAGAATGCAGGTTTCCGGGCTACGCGACATCCCCAGCCCGTCGATCACCAACGTACCGGCAGCGGTGAAATTCTTCGGCATGAAAGCGCCTCATCAGGGCGCATCGATTGAGATTGACCAGCCGAGCAGCTACCTGGCGATTTCCGAACTGGTGGTGCGCGCCCTTGACGGCAAACTGTTTGTCGAAGACAACGTCAACTGGGATCAGCTCACCCGTGGGTTACCGCAGACCGCGCCGGTCGCTGAAAACGCCAACGCGGTGGTTATCCAGTATCAGGGTAAACCGTATGTGCGTCTGAACGGCGGCGACTGGGTGCCTTATCCGCAGTAAACGAAAAAGGCCTGATGGCGCTACGCTTATCAGGCCTACAGGTCAGGCACAATCTCCTGAAATTATGCCGATTTGTAGGCCGGATAAGACGCTTTCGTCGCCATCCGGCAAAACTCGCGCAAGCGCCGCAACACGCTGGAAAGATTCTTGCCAGCTGGCAACTTTTCTGACGACCCGTAAAAAACGAAACCCACTAACTCTTTGATATATAAAAACTCCTTTTCTGGCACAGCGATTGCTATTTGAGTGTGAGCTGTTCTGTTCCGAATCAAAGGAGATATCATGTCTGACTGTCGTACTTACGGATTCAACACCCAGATCGTTCACGCGGGGCAACAACCCGATCCTTCAACTGGCGCGCTCAGTACGCCAATCTTCCAGACGTCGACGTTTGTTTTCGACAGCGCCGAACAGGGGGCCGCCCGCTTTGCGCTCGAAGAGTCCGGGTACATTTACACCCGCCTGGGCAACCCCACGACGGACGCGCTGGAGAAAAAGCTGGCGGTACTGGAAAGAGGCGAAGCGGCGCTGGCGACCGCGTCCGGTATTTCCGCCATCACCACCACGCTGCTGACGCTCTGTGAGCAGGGCGATCACATTGTCTCAGCCAGCGCGATTTATGGCTGCACGCACGCATTTTTGTCGCACAGCATACCGAAGTTCGGTATTGACGTGAGTTTCGTTAATGCCGCCAACCCGGATGAGATCCGCGAAGCCATCCGCCCGGAAACCAAAGTGGTGTACATCGAAACGCCCGCCAACCCAACGCTCTCCCTGGTCGATATCGAAACAGTCGCCGGGATCGCCCATCAGCGGGGCGTGCTGTTGGTTGTGGATAACACCTTTATGTCGCCGTACTGCCAGCAACCCCTGCTCCAGGGAGCCGATATCGTGGTTCACAGCGTCACGAAATACATCAACGGACACGGGGATGTTATTGGCGGGGTCATCGTCGGCAAGCAGGAGTTTGTCGATCAGGCGCGGTTTATCGGGCTGAAGGATATCACCGGCGGCTGCATGAGCCCCTTTAACGCCTGGCTGACGCTACGCGGCGTGAAGACGCTGGGGATTCGCATGGAACGCCACTGCGAGAACGCGCTGAAAATCGCCCGTTTCCTGGAAAGCCATCCGAAGATTACCCACGTCTGGTATCCGGGGCTTCCTTCGCACCCGCAGTATGAACTTGGCAGACGCCAGATGAGCCTGCCCGGCGGCATTATCAGCTTCGAAATCGCGGGTGGCCTGGAGGCTGGCAGACGCATGATCAATTCGGTAGAATTATGCCTCCTCGCGGTCAGTCTCGGTGATACCGAAACCCTCATTCAGCACCCTGCGTCTATGACACATTCGCCTGTTGCGCCAGAGGAACGGCTTAAAGCAGGTATTACCGACGGGCTAATCCGTCTTTCTGTGGGTCTTGAAGATCCAGAAGATATTATTAACGACCTTGAACACGCCATCAGAAAGGCGACATTCTGACCATTACGGTCGGAGCTGGCCTGCGTCGGCTCCGGCTGTTGAGAATCAAGGCACAACGGCCTGGCTATACGCATCATCCTTCCCGGGGTGACGCGTATTTTGGGCAGGGGGCTCTATGCAGGACAACACATTACAATTAAGCAACAGTAAAGCGACCACCGCAGCGTTCTCAGGAAAACTACCGTTTACGAAATACGATTTTGGCTGGGTGCTGTTATGTATCGGCATGGCCATTGGCGCCGGAACGGTGCTGATGCCGGTACAGATTGGGCTAAAAGGAATTTGGGTCTTTATCACCGCGTTTATTATCGCCTACCCCGCAACCTATATCGTGCAGGATATTTACTTAAAGACGTTATCAGAAAGTGAAACCTGTAATGACTACACCGATATTATCAGTCATTACCTGGGGAAAAACTGGGGCGTCTTCCTCGGCGTGATCTACTTTTTGATGATTATCCACGGCATTTTTATCTACTCTTTATCCGTGGTTTTCGACAGCGCGTCGTACATTAAAACCTTCGGTCTGACCGATGCCGATCTCTCGCAGTCCATCCTCTATAAAGTGGCGATCTTCGCCGTACTGGTCGCTATCGCCTCCGGTGGAGAAAAGCTGCTGTTTAAAATCTCCGGCCCTATGGTGGTGGTGAAGGTAGGCATCATCCTGATCTTCGGTTTCGCGATGATTCCGCACTGGAACTTCAGCAATATTACGGCCTTCCCGCAGGCGTCGGTCTTCTTCCGCGATGTGCTGCTCACCGTCCCCTTCTGTTTTTTCTCGGCGGTGTTTATTCAGGTGCTGAACCCAATGAACATTGCCTACCGCAAACGAGAAGCCGACAGGGTGCTGGCGACGCGCATGGCCATCCGTACCCACCGCATCAGCTATATCACGCTGATTGCCGTGATCCTGTTCTTCTCGTTTTCGTTTACCTTCTCCATCAGCCACGAAGAAGCCGTTTCCGCCTTTGAGCAGAATATCTCCGCGCTGGCATTGGCTGCGCAGGTCATTCCCGGACAGATCATTCATTTCACCTCAACGGTACTGAATATCTTTGCGGTTCTCACCGCCTTCTTCGGTATTTACCTGGGTTTTCATGAAGCGATTAAGGGCATCATTCTCAACGTGCTGAGTCGGGTTATCGACGTGGAGAAGATCAATCCGCTGGCGCTGACGCTTGGCATCTGTACCTTTATCGTTATCACGCTGGTCATTTGGGTATCGTTCCGCGTCTCGGTGCTGGTGTTCTTCCAGTTGGGTAGCCCGCTGTACGGCATTGTGTCGTGCATCATCCCTTTTTTCCTGATCTATAAAGTCACGCAACTGGAAAAACTGCGCGGCCTGAAAACCTGGCTGATTCTGCTGTATGGGATTTTGCTGTGCCTGTCTCCGCTCCTGAAGCTGATTGAATAACGCGTTCTGTGCGCCGTCGATTCCTGGCGGCGCTTAACTCACCCCTTCCAGTTGGTAGCTGCGTATTTTATTCAGCACCGTCGTGTGCGAAACCCCCAACGCTTTCGCGATATGCCGGGAGGAGACATTCTCTTCCACCATCTGCTCAATCAGCTGTCGCTCAGCATGTTGCACCTGCTCTTTGAAGGGACGGTCGGGATGCCCCGGCAACGCTTGTGACACCGTTGAAAGCCCCAAATCATCGCAGGTGATGACATCACTTTCTGACATCAGCATCAGACGGATAATGGTGTTCTCCAGTTCGCGAACGTTGCCCGGCCAGTGGTGGTGACGCAGTGACTCAAAACAGGCTTTGTCCAGTATCAGCCGCCGTTGAAACTCTTTGGCATATTTCTGTACAAAATGGCGGATCAGTAAAGTGATATCCGAAGGGCGCTCGCGCAACGGCGGAATCGTGAGCGTCAGTACGTTAATGCGATACCAGAGATCGGCGCGCAGCAGGCGCTGTTCGACCATCTCTTCCAGGTTCGCGTTGGTGGCGACAATAATACGCGCGTTAACCGGGATCACCTGCGCCCCGCCGACGCGGCGGATGCCGCCGTCCTGAAGCACCCGCAGCAGCTTGGCCTGTAAATTCAGCGGCATTTCGCCAAATTCATCAAGAAACAGCGTTCCCTTATCCGCCATTTCAAACAACCCTTTTTTCCCTCTGCCGTCCGCACCGCTGAACGCCCCTTTTTCATAACCAAAAAGTTCGCTCTCCATCAATGCCTCAGGCAGCGTTGAGCAGTTGACGGGGATAAACGGATAAAAGCGCCGCTGCCCGGAATTATGAATGGCGCGCGCCAGCAACTCTTTACCCGTGCCGGTCTCACCACGGATCAGGACGGTATATTTGCTGTCAGCGATTTTTAGCGCTTTTTCAATCAGCACCTGCATACTCTGGCTGCTACAGATAATGTCGGAGAAATAGCGCGGTCGCGTCAGTTCGGGCGTGGTCAGTTCAGAAAGATTCTCTGAGAGATAAGCGACATTAATAATGTCGGCATGTTGATTGAGGCAGGTCTGGACGCTGGAAATATCCTGCAAATGGCGGCACCAGGATTTAATCAGAATCCGACCCGGCGTGACCTTCATGGAGATAATATTAATATCGCGGCAGGAAAACTCCTTGAGGACATCCTCAACCATAGACAGACGATCGATTGTTTTAATATCCCAGCGTATCGTGACCACGTTGGCTCCAGATATTTCTGTGGCAATCAGAAATCTGCTTACATTCTAGTCGCTATGGGATAATGTTCTGCCGATGGACTCACATTGTGGAGCCAAAAATGGAATATAAAAAAACCGGAGCACAAGGCTCCGGTTATGAGGCAATAACCAACAGTTATTGCTGTCGGTTCTCATCCTGATCGACGGCGAAACAGGCCACCAGTTGACCGCCGTAATCTTTAAGCTGCGGCTGCAACTGGGTGCAGGGGCCAAAGCGACGACGGCAACGGGCGTTGAAGGCGCAGCCCGGCGGCGGATTCAGCGGGCTTGGCAGCTCGCCGGTCAGCTTGATGCGCTCGCGGCGGTCATCCGGGTTCAAACGCGGCGTCGCGGAGAGCAGCGCCTGCGTATACGGATGGCGCGGGTTGGTAAAGATCTGCTCCTTCGTCCCTTTCTCCACGCAGCGGCCGAGATACATCACCATCACCTCATCGGCAATGTGTTCGACCACCGACAGGTCGTGCGAGATAAAGACGTAAGACAGCCCCAGTTCCTGCTGCAAATCCATCATCAGGTTCAACACCTGCGCGCGCACGGAAACGTCCAGCGCGGAGACCGGTTCATCGGCGATCACCACGTCCGGGTCAAGCATCAGACCGCGGGCGATAGCAATACGTTGACGCTGGCCGCCGGAAAACATGTGCGGGTAGCGATCGTAATGCTCGGTTTTAAGGCCGACTTTCGCCATCATCGCCAGCGCTTTTTCACGACGCTGCTCTTTGCTGAGCGAGGTGTTGATCAGCAGTGGCTCTTCCAGAATCTGCCCCACTTTCTTACGCGGGTTCAGCGAACCATACGGGTTCTGGAACACAATCTGGATTTTCTGCCGACGCAGTTTTTGCGCCTGCGGATCGTGCCTGAGCAGATCCTGCCCCTGATAATACAGTTCTCCGCCGGTCGGCGTTTCAATCATCGTCAGCAGGCGGCCCAGCGTGGATTTCCCGCAGCCGGACTCGCCCACGACCGCCAGCGTTTTGCCGCGCTCAAGGGTGAACGATACGCCATCCAGCGCTTTTACCAGGCGCTCGGGCGCAAACAGCCCCTTCTTCACCGGGTAGTGTTTTTTCAGGTCGATAGCCTGCAACAGCGGCTGTTGCAAGGTGGCCTCGTGCGTACTCATAGTGTGGGCCTCCCGGCATCATCGAGTGGATAGTGGCATTTGGACTGGCGGCCGTCGCCGAGCAGATTCAGATCCGGCTCTTCGCTACGGCATTTATCCGTGGCATACGGGCAGCGCGGGTTCAACAGACAACCGTTCGGGCGGTCATATTTTCCCGGCACCACGCCCGGCAGCGACGCCAGACGCGCTTTATCCTGCGCGAATTCCGGCAGTGCGCGCAGCAACGCCTGCGTATACGGATGACGCGGCGCACGGAAGATATCGTGCGCCGCCCCTGTCTCTACCACCTGTCCGGCATACATTACGATGATTTTATGCGCGGCTTCCGCCACCAGCGCCAGATCGTGAGTAATCAGCACCAGCGCCATATTTTCTTTCTGCTGCAATTCCAGCAGCAGTTCGATGATTTGCGCCTGGATGGTCACGTCCAGCGCAGTGGTTGGTTCATCGGCAATCAGCAGTTTCGGACGACAGGCAATCGCCATTGCAATCATCACGCGCTGGCTCATCCCACCGGACAACTGGTGCGGATAGACATCCAGACGCGACGCCGGATCGGGAATCCCCACCTGAGTCAGCAGGTCAATCGCCCGCTGCCGACGGGTTTTCCTGTTGCCGCCCTGATGCACCTTAATCGCTTCCATAATCTGGAAACCTACGGTGTAGCACGGGTTCAGGCTGGTCATCGGGTCCTGGAAGATCATCGCCACTTCCGCGCCCACCAGGTTGCGGCGCTCTTTCTCAGAGATGCGCTGCAAGTCCTGGCCGTTGAATTCCAGTTTTTCCGCCATCACGCGGCCCGGGAAGTCAATCAACCCCATAATCGCCAGCGAGCTAACCGATTTACCGGAGCCGGACTCACCGACAATACCAACGACTTCGCCCTGATTTACGCTGTAGCTTACGCGGTCTACCGCGCGAAACGGCGTACCTTCGTCACCGAAGTGCACCGATAATTTATCTACGTTTAATAACGCCATCTCGAACCTCTTACTGCTTCAGTTTGGGATCGAGCGCGTCACGCAGACCGTCACCCATCAGGTTAAATGCCAGCACCGTTAGCAGGATCGCCAGACCCGGGAAGGTCACGACCCACCAGGCACTTTGTGCGAACTGCAACACGTCGGAGAGCATGGTGCCCCACTCCGGTGTCGGCGGCTGCGCACCCATGCCGAGGAAGCCCAGGGCGGCCATATCGAGAATGGCGTTAGAGAAACCGAGCGACGCCTGAACGATCAGCGGCGCAAGGCAGTTCGGGAAGATATTGACGAACATCTGGCGCATCGCGCCTGCGCCCGCCACGCGGGAAGCGGTAACGTAATCGCGGTTCACCTCCACCAGCACGGCGGCGCGGGTCAGACGCACATAGTGCGGGAGCGCCACAAAGGTCAGCGCCAGCGCGGCGTTACCGATAGAGGGGCCAAAGATCGCCACCAGCACCAGCGCCAGCAGCAGGCTTGGCAGCGCCAGCATGATATCGACGACGCGCATGATGATGTTATCAACAATGCCGCCGAAGTAACCCGCAACCAGGCCGAGCACAATCCCCATCACCAGCGACAGCACCACCACCAGGCAGCCCACCAGCAGCGACAGACGTGCGCCATACATCAGGCGCGACAGCACATCGCGACCGACATCATCCGTTCCCAGCAGGTGCGCGATACTGCCGCCTTCCTGCCACGCAGGCGGCGCCAGCAGCACATCGCGGAACTGATCTGCCGGGTTATACGGCGCGATGACGTTCGCGAACACCGCAATCAGGATCATGATGACGACATACGCCAGACCGACAACCGCACCCTTGTTGCGTTTAAAATAGTGCCAGAACTCCTGCAACGGGGTCATCGGCACCGGTGCAGAGATAACTTTATTTTCAGTAACCTGTGACATGATGGCCCCTTACTTCTTATGACGAATACGCGGGTTCACCACGCCGTACAGCAGGTCGACCAGCAGGTTGACGAGAATAATCATCGTCGCTACCAGTAACACCCCGCCCTGTACAACCGGATAATCGCGTCGTTGCAGCGCATCAATCAGCCAACGGCCAAGGCCAGGCCACGAGAAGATGGTTTCGGTCAGGATCGCCCCTGCCAGCAGCGTCCCTACCTGCAAACCGATAACGGTCACGACCGGCAGCATCGCGTTACGCAGCGCGTGTACGATGATGACGCGCATCCTTGCGAGACCTTTGGCGCGCGCGGTACGGATATAATCTTCACCCAGCACTTCCAGCATGGAGGAGCGGGTCATACGCACGATAACCGCCAGCGGTATCGTACCGAGCACCATCGCAGGCAGGATCATGTGCGCGACAGCATCAATAAAGTTGCCCTCTTCGCCCCAGATAGCCGTGTCAATCAGCATAAAGCCGGTTAACGGATTGGAGTCATCAAGGAACACCATATCGCTGACGCGCCCGGAAACCGGCGTCAGGTTCCATTGCACCGATACCAGCATGATCAGCATCATGCCCCACCAGAAGATAGGCATAGAGTAACCGGTCAGCGCCAGGCCAACAGCGGTATGATCGAAAATGGAACCGCGCTTCACGGCGGCCAGCACGCCGACCGGAATCCCTACTGCGGTGGCGAAAATCATGGCGCAGACGCCAAGTTCCAGCGTCGCTTTAAAGCGAGGCACGAACTCGTCCCACACCGGCAAACGGCTTTTCAGCGAGATGCCCAAATCGCCATGCATCACCCCCCAGATGTAATGGAGGTACTGCTGCCACATCGGTTTATCCAGACCGAGTTCAGCCAGCAGTTGAGCATGACGCTCAGGAGAGATACCACGCTCACCTGCCATGATCATGACCGGATCGCCCGGGATCATATGGACGAAGGCAAAGGTGAGAAGGGTGATACCGATAAACGTGGGGATGACGAGTCCCAAACGTCGGAGGATGAACTGCAACATAACCCGGATTCTCTCTAATGACGCGCCGCCTGGTGACAGTGCGTCTGTATTGCTCACAAATCTTATCCCACGGCATACGCCGCCGTGGGGTAAAGCATTACGCCGGGTGGCGCTGCGCTTACCCGGCCTACGATCGTAGGTTCGTGCAAACGCAGCGCCGCCGGGCATGGGGTGCTCAGGCACCCCTGGCTTTTAATTATTCGACAGAGACGTTTTCAAAGTGGTGTTTGCCCAGAGGATCAACCACATAGCCTTTGACTTCTTTACGCACAGGTTCGTACACGGTGGAGTGAGCGATGATCAGCGCAGGCGCCTGGTCATGCATCACCACCTGAGCCTGTTTGTAGAGTTCAACACGCTTGTTGTGGTCGTCAGTGGCGCGCGCCGGTTGAATCAAGTCTTCAAACGGCTTGTAGCACCAGCGAGAGTAGTTGGAACCGTCTTTCGCCGCAGCGCAGCTAAACAGGGTCGCGAAGAAGTTATCCGGGTCCCCGTTATCACCGGTCCAGCCCATCATCACCGCCTGATGTTCACCTGACTTCGCACGCTTGAGGTATTCACCCCACTCGTAGGTGACAATCTTGGCCTGTACGCCAATCTTCGCCCAGTCAGCCTGAATCATCTCAGCCATACGGCGAGCGTTCGGGTTGTACGGACGCTGTACCGGCATCGCCCACAGTTCAACGGTGAAGCCTTTATCCTGGCCCGCTTCTTTCAGCAGCGCTTTGGCTTTTTCTGGATCGTAGTTGTAGTCTTTAACGTCGTCGTTATAGCCCCACATGGTCGGCGGAATCAGGTTCTTGGCTTCAACGCCCGCGCCCTGATAAACCGCTTTAATGATCGCCTCTTTGTTCACCGCGTAGGTCAGCGCCTGACGGACTTTCACGTCATCAAACGGTTTCTTCTCGGTGTTGAAAGAGAGGTAGCCGACGTTCAGACCCGCCTGCTCCATCAGGTTGATGTTTTTGTCCTGCTTCATGCGCGCGATGTCCGCCGGGTTCGGGTACGGCATCACCTGGCACTCATTTTTCTGTAGTTTGGCGTAACGCACGGACGCGTCAGGCGTAATGGAGAACACCAGACGGTCGATCTGCGGCTTGGTGCCCCAGAAACCATCAAACGCTTTATACAGAATGCGGGAGTCTTTCTGGTACTGCAACAGCTGGAACGGCCCCGTACCGATTGGGTTCAGATCCACTTTCTCCGGCGTACCGGCTTTCAGCATGTTGTCAGCATATTCTTTAGAGAGGATGGAGGCGAAGTCCATCGCCAGGTCAGCGAGGAACGGCGCTTCTGGACGGGTCAGCACGAACTGAACGGTGCTATCGTCCACTTTCTTCACTTCGCTTATCAGGTCTGGCAGACCCATCCCTTCGAAGTATTCATAGCTGCCGCCAGACACTTTGTGGTACGGGTTTTCGGCATTTTTCTGACGATCGAACGAGAACACCACGTCATCGGCGTTGAAATCGCGCGTCGGTTTAAAGTCTTTGCTGTCCTGCCACTTCACGCCCTGACGCAGGTGGAAGGTGTAGGTTTTGCCGTCTTCGCTGACATCCCACTTTTCAGCGAGACCTGGAATAACTTCGGTTGTACCGATTTTAAATTCCACCAGACGGTTATAGATAGGTACTGAGCTGGCGTCATAGGTGGTGCCGGAGGTAAACAGCTGCGGGTTGAAGCCTTCTGGAGAACCTTCTGAACAATAAACCAGAGTTTTAGCCTGTACACTTGCTGCGACGGTCATGGCCACCAGGCTCAGACCAAGCTTCAGCATCCCTGACTTCTTCAAGGAAATACTCATTCTTCTGCTCCAAATGTGATGTTGTTGTTTTACCCTTTGCAGTGGGTTTGCACCGCCTGGCCTTTTTTGTTTTTTACCCGGCCGGGTCGGCGTTAAGAGGATGGGGATTCCGTTCACATAAGCGCCTGAGTTGCAGTGCGGATTCTCCATGAAATGCCCCTCATGCCCTACAATCTGTCAACAGAATGTGAAAACGTCAATACAGGCAACCATGATTTACAACAACGGTGAGAATTCACAAACAAAGATTAAAAAAACTTCAAACGACTATTTTCAGCAGGGAAATTTGTGCTACTCCGTTAACACCAGAATTAATCGCTTCATATTTCGCAACATTTGGTGATTAACGTTTGTGCAGATTGTGAAAAATTTCTGACGAAATGCTGCATATCTGAGCGATTAATATCACGAACGCTAAAACGCACAGCGGAAAATGCTGGGCTCAGCCATAAGTAACGCAAAAAAAAATTTAAGCAAAGATAAAAAAAGACAATGGAATATGTCACAAAAACGTGAACAAACAGTGAGAAGTGATGCACATTTTTTGCCAATGGCGAAATCGCCGTAGGCCGGATAAGGCGCCTGCGCCGCCATCCGGCGTTGCCGAAAGTGGGCGACCGATCCTGCCTGATGGCGCTTCGCTTATCAGGCCTACAATGCTGAATTCCAGACAGCAAAAAGCCAGCCCGTAGGCTGGCTTTTCTGAATTGGTCGGTGATAGAGGATTACTCGCCACTGCGTGGCTCGCCCTTCGGGCCGTTGCTCGCGCAACGTTCTCTCGCTACGCTCGAGTCGAACCTCTTGCCCCCGGAGGTTCTCATCCTCGTTAAATTCCGGGCAGCAAAAAGCCAGCCCGTAGGCTGGCTTTTCTGAATTGGTCGGTGATAGAGGATTCGAACCTCCGACCCCTTCGTCCCGAACGAAGTGCGCTACCAGGCTGCGCCAATCACCGAATGCGGGGCGCATCTTACTGCTCAGGTGCGCGCCCGTCAATCCCTTAGTTTGAAAATGCCATTCAATCGGCGAGAAAGTCAGCAGACCGCTTACTGCACCGCTGCATTCTGTTCAGCCGGAATATGGCACCAGTCGTTGTTTTCGTTAATTCCGCCATCTGGCGAGGTGTAGCCGAGACATCCCATCACCGTGTCATACAGCTCCACATGACGGCGCGGCGTTTTCATCGCCGCCGCCTGTTGCAGGCGCGCAAGCATCTGCGCATGCTGCGGGTTCTCCAGATACTTATCCGACATCCACACCAGCATTGGCACCCGGAACTGTTCTGGCGGCGCCATCTTGCGCGGCGTGCCGTGCAAATGCTCGCGCTCATTGATCGACTCGCCGTGATCGGCGGCGTAAAACACAATGGCTTTCTTATCGCGCAGCTGATCGAACACGCGGGTAATAAAGTGATCAACATAGCTCACCGAGTTATCGTAAGAGTTGATCATCTCCGCTTTTGTGCAACCATCGTCAACGCCGACACACTCCGGCGTCCACTGCGCAAAGCTGCGGGGATACCGCTGCGTATAGTTATAATGCGACCCTTTGGTATGCATCACGATCAGGTGTTTCCCGTCAGGGGTTTGCGCTAACGAACGCTGCATTTCATCCACCAGCAACATATCATCAACCGTCTTACCCCGGTTGCGCGGCTCCGCGCCGATTTGCTCACGGTAGGCAATGTTATCCGCCATCGTATTGCTGTAGAACCACATTTCGCTCTGCATCGCATACAGATCGGCGCTAAACCCTAACTGCTTCAGCACCGCAAAAATGTTTTGCTCTTTCAGCATACGCTGCGGATTCTCCGACGCGCCCCCCTCGCGCACAAACATACAGCGCAGCGAAAGTTTGGTCGCGGTATCACACGACTCACCCCGGAACGCCGCGAGATTTTTTTCCTGCGCCAACTTCGGCGTCGTATTCCGCTCGTAGCCGAAGATGCCCATATGATCCCAACGCGTGGTTTCGCCGATGATAAACACAACGTACGTGTCATCAATGCCTTCTGGCGCAACATAGGTAAACTTCTTCGCCGGGTTCATCAGCGAGTTATTATCCGACGACTCATCCACCTGCGCCCAGGCGTACAGCCCTAAAGCCGATAGCCAGTTCGACGGTAAATAAGAGTTCGCCACCACGCCGCCATAGCTCGGCAAATCGATACCCGTTGTTCGTTCAACATTCTTTTGCTGAACGTCGAGCAGGCGAATCGGCGCCCACACCATCACCCCAGCCAGAACCACCGCCGCCACGCTGCGAACGCGCTGGCCCGGCGTGCGTAACTGCCGCAGCAGGGTGTAACGACAGCGGTTACTCCAGATAAAGACCAGCGGCAGAATGCTCACCGCCACCAGCCACAAAATGAAGTGCCAGCCGACGACCTCTTTCGATAAATCGATATCCGTGGTCATCACGGAGGCAATAATGCCGTAGCCGATCACCACGTTCAGGAGGGTCATGTAATAGCTGGCGCTCGCGGAGAACAGCACCACCAGCGTAGCCAGAACCCGCCAGGCGCGGCGACCAAACAGGGAAAGCAGACGGAGTAAGAAGAACGTGGCGAGAACCGTGGCCCCAAGTTCAACCACTGCCGAGAGGCCTTTCCAGACGGTAAATTCCTGCGCATAGCTGCCGAACCGGCGGTAAAACACTGCGCAATTCATAAACAGGCCGATATAGAGCGCAAGCAAGAAGCTCAGCTTCTGCTGCGTCATCGATTTAATGTATTTCATGCAAGCAAACCCTGGAAATCGGGATAAAAACCACCCGCAAAAGGCCATTCCAGACCGGGCAGGTGGATAAATGCGGTAACAGCAGATGTCAGACAGTCTACACGCGCGGGTATGTAGACCACAGGGAAGCGTAAAAGTGTCGGAAGAATAAGCAAGCGGCCCGGATATTTACAAAAATATCCGGGCCGGGAAGTGGTTAAATGATGAATAAAATCAGGCGTGAGCCTCTTTAAAGACGCGGCGCTGAGGCTGGCGAATCGTGGTCGAGAGCGCCAGAGAGAGGATCAGCAGAGCGAAAATAACGCAGAAGGTGACGTAGAACCCACCGAACAGCGAGGCGATAATCGACCCGCAAATACTGCCAATCCCAAAGCCCAGGTAAATCACGCCGTAGTTTTTCGCCAGGTTATTCAGGCCGAAGAACTCGCTCACCAGCGACGGGAACACCGTGATCGTACCGCCGAAGTTAAAGGCGACGCAGGCAATCGCGGCGAAGAACGTCACATCACTCAGCGGCGCGAACAGTAATGCTGCCATCCCGACCAGCGAGACAACCTGACCGATAGTAATCACGCGGATACGGGCGATTTTGTCAGACAGAATGCCCAGCACCAGGCGGCCTGACAGGTTAGCGATGGAAATCACCGTGACCGCGTTGGCCGCCGAAGCAACATCCATATGCGCCAGCCCCTGAGCAATGTCTTTCGCCACGCCGATGACATACAGACCGCTCATGCAGGCCGTCAGGAACATCACCGCCAGCATCCAGTACTGCGGTTTACGCATGGACTGCGCCAGGGTGAAGTCGTTTTCCACCACCCCGTTTACCGCTTTAACATCCTGATTCGGCGCGTCTTTCATCAGCGTTGAACCAAAGACAATCATCACCAGCACAATCGCGCCCCAGATCATAAATGTCTTTTCCAGACCGACCGTCGCCAGCAGCTGGCTGTCGATGAATTTGAAGCCGAGGCTACCGAGGCCATAAGAACCAATCGCGAAGGCGGAAATCAGCCCTTTACGTTCCGGGAACCATTTTACGCAGTTAGACAGCGTTAACAGATATCCCGCCCCGTCCGCCAGGCCAACCAGCACCCCGGCGCTCAGCCACAGCATCATAAGGTTGTTGGAATGCGCCGTTAAAAAGAAGCCGATGCCCAGTAAAACACCTGACGCCATCGTGACGCGTTTTACGCCGAAACGTTCCTGTAATTTACCCGCCACGGAAGAGGAGATCGCCAGTCCCAGGCTCAACAAGCCAAATGAAAAGGCCACCTGGCTGACGGGTTCATCCAGTTTCGCAGAGAGCGCGCCATTAAACAGGCTCCAGGTGTAAACAGAACCTAACGCAAATTGCGTGATGATGGTGCCGATAAGCGTCAGCCAACGGGTACGCTGATAATCAGAAGTTTTCATGGCAGTCTTCCTGCATAAACAAAGGAGAAATTCACTGCTGATAACAATAACGAAGTGCTTTTTATGCAGGGGAAAAACGGCATGAAATGCCATCAGAGCGGAATGAAATGCCTGGATTGCGGAATGAATGACGAGACAAAGACTGCGCGGCGTGATTTTTTTAAGGTCAGTTAGTACCTACTATCGCTGTACGTCTTGTTATTAAAGAGACCTAATTGTAAAAAACTTGTTTTTATTACGTGCGTATTCTCGTTAAAATCTGGCGCTAACGCCCAGGGTGTACAGATAGTCGCTATTGCTTGCGCTGTTATCTGCCTGAGAGAGCGCCGCATACGCCGCGATATGCGGGTTCAGTAGCATATCCGCCCCCACCGTCACATCCAGCCAGTTGCCATTCTGATCCGCCGCCGTCATTCGACTCAGCCCCGACTGCGCTTTCCAGATGTTCTCGCCGTATTGCTGGTTATAGCTGATTTGCGCCCAGGGACGGATATCGCCAAACTGCGAATTCACCCGCCAGCCCAACGTACTGACGCTGGCATGCCACAGAGGGTCGGTCAGCGCCTGCGCCGTCACGCTGTCGCCAAATTCATTAAACATCGAGGTGGTTGAGCCGTCGTAATGCAGGCTGGCGACCGGCCCGGTCGTCACGCGCCCGGCAAGCGGAAAATTCCAGCCCATGCTCATGCCGCTGGTCGCATCCAGTGGCGTTTGATCGGCCAGACTCAGCACAGGGCCAGGCGCATTCTGGCTGGACCGAATCCGCTCCGCCAGAATATCGTTGTAACTTGGTTGGTGATCGCTGTCCCATGTATAGCGTTCTGTCGTATGACCCGATACGGCATCAGCGATATATTCTTGTTGCCAGGCATATGCTGTGTTAGTGAAAATTGCACAGACGATAACGCTCGCCAGGCAGCACCACACCTGGCGACCACTGCATTTTTTTATAATCATCAACGCGACTCCAGAGAAGAGCCGAATTCGGCGATATTATTGTCATTGTTTGGCGGTTCCAGGGCTTATTAGCCCTGTATTAAATATTGTCTTTTTAGCTGGCGCGTCAAGGCGGGCCGAATGAAATTTTTGCGGTAGTCAAAACAGCGAGGAAGAGTATGCAGCGTTGCGGATGGGTCAGTCAGGACCCACTATACATCGCCTATCACGACAAGGAGTGGGGCATTCCCGAAACCGACGGCAAAAAGCTGTTTGAGATGATCTGCCTTGAAGGCCAGCAGGCGGGGCTTTCCTGGATCACCGTGCTGAAGAAACGGGAAAACTATCGCGCAAACTTCCACCACTTTGATCCCGTCCGCGTCGCGGCGATGCAGGAAGACGACGTTGAGCGTCTGTTGCAGGATGCGGGCATTATTCGCCATCGGGGGAAAATTCAGGCCATCATCGGCAATGCCAGGGCATATCTCGCAATGGCGCAAAATGGCGAACCGTTTGCTGAATTCGTCTGGTCTTTTGTCGAAAACCAGCCGCAGGTAACGCGCGCCGCCAGCCTGAGCGAGATCCCCACCTCAACCCCCGCGTCGGATGCGCTGGCAAAAGCGCTGAAAAAACGCGGCTTCAAGTTCGTCGGCACCACCATTTGCTACTCCTTTATGCAGGCGTGCGGGCTGGTCAACGACCATATCACGGGCTGTTTCTGCCATCCTGGAGGTCAGCATGATTCGCGAATCCCGGACTGACGATATGGCGTCAATTTTGACGCTCTGGATGGAAAGCACGATCTATGCCCACCCGTTTATCGAAGCGCGCTACTGGCGCGAAAGCGAACCGATAGTGCGTGACGTGTACCTGCCCGCCGCGCAGACCTGGGTGTGGGAAGAAGCAGGTTCACTGAAGGGCTTTGCCAGCGTGATGGAAGCGCGCTTTTTGGGCGCGCTGTTTGTCACGCCGGACGCGATCCGCAGCGGGATTGGCAAGGCGCTGGTGCAGCATGTTCAGCAGCGCTTTACCGCGCTCAGCCTGGAGGTTTACCAGAAAAATCAGTCGGCGGTGAATTTCTACCATGCGCTGGGTTTTCGTATCGAAGACAGCGCATGGCAGGAAGATACACAGCATCCGACATGGATTATGGGCTGGCAGGCGGATTAAACGCCGTAAGCGTCAGCGAAGGGCCGGTATACTTTTCAATCCACGCCAGCGCGGTGTTGCCCGCACAGCCGTTCCCCAGTCGCGAACTGGGGAGATCTTTGGTCAACACGTTTACCGCGCCATTTTTACAGATGCCGCCAGCCGACACCTCTAAATCCGGCCATGCCCCTTCATGAATGCAGATAACGCCGGGTCTAATGCCCTCCGTCACCACCGCGCCCGCCAGAATTTGTCCTCGGTGATTCCAGACCCGCACCGTGTCGCCGTCGGCAATGCCCCGCGTCTGCGCATCCTGCGGATGCAGAGTAACCGGTTCGCGCCCCGCCACCGCATACTGTTCACGAAGCTGGCTGTAGTTAAGCTGGCTGTGCAGACGATGCGCCGGATGGGCGGACAGCACCTGTAGCTGACCGGGTTCGGCATTGCCGTGCCATTCGTCTGGCTCCAGCCACATTGGGTGTCCTGGGCAGTCCGCATAGCCGTAGTCCGCAATTCGCCGGGAGTAGATCTCTATCTTGCCGCTGTCCGTTTTCAGTGGATGCGCGTCGGGGTCGCGGCGGAAATCCGCAAAGCGGATAAACTGCGCGTTGGCCGCATTCTCCGGCATTTCAATCAGATCGTTGGCTTCCCAGAACTGTGCAAACGGCGGCAGCGTCACCTGCTGGCTGGCGCCGCGTTGCCCGGCGATGTTGTAGAAGGTTTCCAGCCACTCAAGTTCGCTTTTCCCTTCGGTGAAGCGCGCATGGCCGCCCGTTTCCCAGCACTCGCTCAGTTCGGCAAACACGTCAAAGTCATTACGGGCCTCATCACGCGGCGGCACAACCTGCTTCATCGGCACCAGATGCTGGTTGCTGTAGTCGCCGGTCATGGTTAAATCGTTACGTTCATAAGAGGTCGTGGCAGGTAACACGATATCGGCATGTTTCGCCGCAGCGGTCCAGAAACATTCGGAGATCACCACCAGTTCCGGCTTTTGCCAGGCGCGAATCAGACGGTTGGTATCCTGATGATGCGTAAAGTTCGCGCCACCGGCCCACCAGACGAAGCGGATATCCGGGAAATGGCGGTTCATACCGTTGTGCTGATAGGGCGCGCCGGGATTCTCCAGCGCCTCGACAATACGCGCCACCGGAATTTTATCTACCGCATCGGTGCCGCCTGGCAGACTGCCCTGCATTGAAGCCAGTACAGCGGCGCGGCGCGTCGGGTTTCCCCCGTTGGCGAAATGGTACGAGAGGCCAAAACCGCCGCCGGGCGTGCCAATTTGCCCTAACATGGCGGCAAGCGTTACCAGCATCCAGTGTTTTTGCTCGCCGAACTGCTGACGCTGCATCCCCCAGCCAGACATCAACATAGTGGTGTTTTTATGGAAGAGTTCCGCCAGTTCGTGAATTTTAGCGGCGGATACGCCGCAAATATCTGCGGCCCATTCCGCCGTTTTCGCCACGCCGTCGCTCACGCCCAGCAGATAGTCGGCGAATGTCTCGTAACCGGTCGTGCAGCGCGCCAGAAACGCGTCATCATGCCAGCCGTTTTTCACCAGCGTATGCGCAATCCCCAGCATCAGCGCCACGTCAGTCCCCATATGCGGGGCGATCCACTCCATCTTATCGCCAAAGAACGCCGCGCTTTCCGATCGCATTGGATCGATGCAGATCAGTCGTTTCCCGCTGTTGCGCAGCGCGGCAAAGTAAGCAATGCCCTGCTCATCCGACGCATTCCAGGCAATTTTTAGCGTATTCAAAGGGTTGGCGCTCCATAGCACCACCACGTCACTGTGTTCCAGCACAACCGGCCAGCTGGTCTGCTGCTGGTAAACTTCGTTTCCGCCCACCACATACGGCATGATGGCCTGCGCCGCCCCCGTAGAGTAATCCCCCAGATGCCCGGTATACCCGCCCGCCAGCGCCATATAACGCTGCAACAGGGTGGAAGCTTTATGCAGTACGCCATTCGAGCGCCAGCCATAAGAACCGGCAAAAATCGAGGACGGCCCATATGTTTCACGAATACGTTTGTGCTGGGTATGGATCAGATCCAACGCCTCATCCCAACTCACCCGCACAAATTCATCCTGACCGCGCACGCCCTGTGGCTTCTCTGGCGAGGCGAGAAATCCTTTACGCACCATCGGGAAACGCACCCGGGTAGGGCTGTGAACCTGGTCGCGTACGACGGTTTGCAGGGAATTGAGATGCGAAGTGGGCAGCGCCCCGCGAGACGCGAGAATCGTCTCGCCGTCAGTGTCGACCCGGACAGGTCCCCAGTGGGCGGCGGTTAATACCGAATAGTGCGATGGTGCGTTGATCAAAATGCGCTCCTGAATGCGATGCAGGTGTGACGGCTTATTTATTATGCCGCTCAATGTTACTTACAAATTTAAGAGTCTTCCCTGGAATTTTCTTCATGTTCGCACGTCATAATCAACCGCCACCGTCGCTGTGGCGAAAAAATAAAAAAGTCATTAAGGAACTAAGATGAAAAAACGTGTTTTGGTCATTGCTGCTATCGTGAGCGGCGCCCTGGCAGTATCTGGCTGCACAACAAACCCTTACACCGGCGAGCGCGAAGCGGGTAAATCCGGCATTGGCGCGGGCATTGGTTCTCTGGTCGGCGCAGGCGTCGGCGCACTCTCCTCTTCCAAGAAAGATCGCGGCAAAGGCGCGCTGATTGGCGCAGCGGCAGGCGCGGCGCTGGGCGGCGGCGTTGGCTATTACATGGACGTACAGGAAGCGAAACTGCGTGACAAAATGCAGGGAACGGGCGTGAGCGTGACGCGAAGTGGCGATAACATCATCCTGAATATGCCGAATAACGTCACCTTCGACAGCAGCAGCGCAACCCTGAAACCGGCAGGCGCCAACACGCTGACCGGCGTGGCGATGGTGCTGAAAGAGTACAACAAAACCGCCGTTAACGTAGTGGGCTACACCGACAGTACCGGCGGGCAGGATCTGAACATGCGTCTGTCGCAGCAGCGCGCGGACTCCGTGGCCAGCGCGCTGATCACCCAGGGCGTTGCCGCCAACCGCATCCGCACCAGCGGCATGGGCCCGGCGAACCCGATCGCCAGCAACAGCACCGCCGAAGGTAAAGCGCAAAACCGCCGCGTGGAAATCACCTTAAGTCCGTTGCAGTAATCGTTGTGCCGGGTGGCGGCTTCGCCTTATCCGGCCTACATTCTTATCCGGCATGAAGCGCTTGCCATCGTTGATTTTCGCGTTAAGGTGTTGTCACCAAATTCAGGGAAATCAGCGATGAGCAAATCAACACGGGCAACCATCAGCGATGTGGCGAAAGCCGCTAAAACCGGAAAAACCAGCATTTCACGCTATCTCAACGGTGAGAAGCATTTGCTGTCCGATGCCCTGCTGGCGCGCATTGAAAAAGCCATTGCCGAACTCGACTATCGCCCAAGCCTGATGGCCAGAGGTCTGAAACGCGGCCGTACCCGCCTGATTGGCCTGATCATCGCCGATATTACCAACCCCTATTCCGTTAACGTGTTGAGCGGCATTGAAGCCGCCTGCCGCGAGAAAGGGTTCACTCCCCTGGTCTGTAACACCAACAATGAGGTGGATCAGGAACTGCACTATCTGGATCTGCTGCGCAGCTACCAGGTGGAAGGCATCGTGGTGAACGCCGTCGGGATGCGCGAGGAGGGGCTGAACCGCCTGCAACAGTCGGCGCTGCCGATGGTTCTGATTGACCGTAAAATCCCTGATTTCGCCTGCGATGTCGTCGGTCTGGATAACACCCAGGCGGCAACAACCGCCACCGAACATCTCATTGAGCAAGGGTTCGAGGCGATCCTGTTTCTCAGCGAACCGCTCGGTATGGTCAATACCCGCCGCGAGCGCCTGAACGCATTTCGTGCGACGCTGGCGCGTTACCCTGGCGTGGTGGCGGAAAACGCCGAGGTGCCGCTGGCGGAAAATACGCAACTGGATAACACCCTGCGCCAGTTTCACCAGCAGCACCGGGGGATGCGCAAAGCCGTGATCTCCGCTAACGGCGCGCTCACATTGCAGGTCGCCCGTTCGCTCAAACGCATTGGTCTTAACTGGGGCAGCGACATCGGCCTGCTCGGTTTTGACGAACTGGAATGGGCAGAACTGGCAGGCGTCGGCATCACCACGCTGAAACAGCCGACCTGGCAAATTGGTTTTGCCGCTGTCGAGCAGGTTGTACGCCGCATTGAAGGGGGCAGCGACGCGATTCACGAGCAGGTTTTCTCCGGCGAGCTGATCGTTCGCGGCTCCACCGCCCGCTAATTTTCCTTCGTGATGGTGATCATAATTTCGACACACTGCACTTTTCTTTGGAACCGGTTCCATCTAGCGTAATAGCAAGAGCGATAGATTTGGAGTTCCCATGCAAAGAAAAATTATGGTGGTCACCGCCGCCTATGGCTACGACCAGGTGCGTGCCGCAGGCGGGCAAACCGCGATGCTGCCCATCATTGCCGGAGCGGGGGCGGATGGCGTCGAGATTCGCCGTGAAATGTTCACTGACGCCGAGCTTAACGCGCTCCCGCTGCTGGCGGCCGCCATTGACATTTTCGGCCTGCTGGCCTGCTATTCCGCGCCGGAACCGCTGTTCCTGGAGGATGGCAGCCTCAACCCCCACCTTCCCGACCTGTTACAGGAAGCCTGTACGCTGCAAGCGCTGTGGCTGAAAGTGTCGCTGGGTCATTTTGAACGCCAGGATCAGCTCGACACCCTGCGTGACTGGCTGGAGAGCAGCGGCATGGCGCTGGTGGTGGAAAATGATCAAACCGCCTGCGGGAAATTGCGCCCGATGCAACGCTTCAATGCCGCCTGTCAGGTACAGAACCTGCCCATCAGACTGACGTTTGATATGGGGAACTGGCTGTGGGTAGGCGACTCGCCGGAAGACGCCGCACGCTACCTGGCGCCCGCCGTCGGCTATATCCACGTTAAAGCCGCCACGCCCCATCACGACAGTTTCCGCGCCGTTGAGCCGGATGACGCCGATCCCCGCTGGCTGGCGCTGCTGAACGCGCTGCCTGTTGATGTACCGCGCGGTATTGAGTTCCCACTGGAAGGGCAAGATTTGACGGCGGTGACTCGTCGCTACGTCGATTTGTTACGTGAGGAGTAACGCATGAAAAATTCTCTGGATGTCATCACGATTGGTGAAGCAATGGCGATGTTCGTCGCCACGCAAACGGGCGATCTCGCAGACGTAGACGCGTTTATCAAACGCGTCGCCGGGGCCGAACTTAACGTAGCGACCGGCCTGGCGCGCCTGGGGTTAAACGTCGGCTGGGTAAGCCGCGTCGGTGATGACAGTTTTGGCCGTTTTGTCCTTAAGTCGCTTGAAAAAGAAGGGATTGATGCGCAGGGCGTCACGCTGGACGGACGTTACGCCACCGGCTTTCAGCTTAAATCTAAAGTCGAAAATGGAACCGATCCCATTGTGGAATATTTCCGTAAAGGTTCCGCTGCAAGCCACCTTTCCGTGGACGATTACCACGATGCGTACTTCTCCGGCGCGCGTCATCTGCACTTAAGCGGCGTTGCGGCGGCGCTTTCCGCCAGCTCTTATGAACTGCTGGCGCATACCGCCCGCACCATGAAAGCGCAGGGCAAAACGATTTCATTCGATCCGAATCTGCGCCCGGTGCTGTGGAAAAGCGAAGCCGAAATGGTGGAAAAACTTAACCGCCTCGCCTTCCAGGCCGACTGGGTGCTGCCCGGTCTGAAAGAGGGAATGATATTAACCGGACAGCAAACGCCTGAGGGCATTGCCGATTTTTATCTGCGCCACGGCGTGAAAGCGGTGGTGCTGAAAACCGGCGCGGATGGCGCCTGGTACAAAACCGCTGAGGGCGAGCAAGGCTGCGTCGCACCGGTGAAAGTGGACAACGTGGTCGATACGGTTGGTGCGGGCGATGGCTTTGCCGTGGGCGTGATCAGCGCCCTGCTGGAAGGCCGCACGCTGCATCAGGCAGTGACGCGAGGCAATAAAATTGGCGCGCTGGCGATTCAGGTTCAGGGCGACAGCGAAGGATTACCCACACGTGAAGCGTTAGGCGAATAAACTTCACGCAATGATAACAGCCCCCTGTACCCTACATACAGCGGCGGCATAGTGACAGAGGCAGGCCTATGACAAGCTCAACAAATGCAGCAAAACGCTGGTGGTACATCATGCCTATCGTGTTCATCACGTACAGCCTGGCGTACCTGGATCGCGCAAACTTCAGCTTCGCTTCCGCAGCGGGGATTAACGAAGACCTCGGCATCACGAAAGGGATCTCCTCCCTGCTGGGCGCCCTGTTCTTCCTCGGCTATTTCTTCTTCCAGATCCCAGGCGCGGTGTACGCCGAGCGTCGCAGCGTACGTAAGCTGATCTTCATCTGCCTGATTTTATGGGGAGCATGCGCATCGCTGACCGGGATGGTGAGTAATATCCCAATGCTTGCCGCCATCCGCTTTATTCTCGGCGTCGTGGAAGCGGCCGTTATGCCCGCCATGCTGATTTACATCAGCAACTGGTTCACGAAGTCAGAGCGTTCGCGCGCCAATACGTTCCTGATTCTCGGCAACCCGGTGACGGTGCTGTGGATGTCCGTAGTTTCAGGCTACCTGATTCAGGCGCTCGGCTGGCGTGAAATGTTCATTATTGAAGGTTTCCCCGCCATCATCTGGGCGTTCTTCTGGTGGGTGCTGGTGAAAGACAAACCGTCACAAGCTGGATGGCTGACGGAGTCAGAAAAAGCCGCGCTTCAGGCGCAGTTGGAAAAAGAGCAGCAGGGCATCAAAGCGGTACGCAATTACAGCGAGGCATTCCGCTCACGCAACGTCATCCTGCTGTGCATGCAGTATTTCACCTGGAGTATCGGAGTGTACGGGTTTGTTCTGTGGCTGCCGTCCATCATCCGTAGCGGCAGCGCGAATATGGGTATGGTGGAAGTCGGCTGGCTCTCTTCAGTGCCGTACCTGGCGGCGACAATCGCGATGATCGTTGTCTCCTGGGCATCCGATAAACTGCAAAACCGTAAACTGTTCGTCTGGCCGCTGCTGTTGATTGCCGCCTTTGCCTTTATCGGCTCATGGGCCGTTGGCGCGAACAACTTCTGGCTCTCTTATACCCTGCTGGTTATCGCCGGTGCGGCGATGTATGCCCCTTATGGCCCGTTCTTCGCCATTATTCCTGAAATGCTGCCGCGTAACGTCGCGGGCGGCGCAATGGCGCTGATCAACAGTATGGGCGCTCTGGGCTCTTTCTTTGGTTCATGGTTCGTCGGCTATCTCAACGGCGCAACCGGCAGCCCGGCCGCCTCGTACATTTTTATGGGGGTGGCGCTTTTCGCCTCAGTATGGCTAACTTTAATTGTTAAGCCTGCTAACAGTCAGCAATTACCGATTGGCGCACGCCACGCTTAAACCTTAATCACGGAGATCCGCATGAAGCCGTCCATTATTCTCTACAAAGCGTTACCTGACGATTTACTGCATCGCCTGGAAGAGCATTTCACCGTCACGCAGGTGCCAAATCTTCGCCCGGAAACGGTAGAACAACACGCCCAGGCTTTCGCCAGCGCGGAAGGTTTGTTGGGCTCCAGCGAAACCGTCAATAGCGCGCTGCTGGAGAAGATGCCGAAACTACGCGCGGCATCGACCGTCTCCGTGGGTTATGACAATTTTGATGTGGCTGCCCTCAACGCGCGCAGCGTATTGCTGATGCACACGCCGACCGTGCTGACGGAAACCGTTGCGGATACGGTAATGGCGCTGGTGCTGAGCACCGCCCGCCGCGTGGTGGAAGTGGCCGAACGCGTCAAAGTGGGGGAATGGACAAAAAGCATCGGGCCAGACTGGTTTGGCACTGATGTACACCACAAAACGCTGGGGATTGTCGGGATGGGGCGCATTGGTCTTGCGCTGGCGCAACGCGCTCACTTCGGCTTTAACATGCCGATTCTCTACAACGCCCGCCGCCATCATCCTGAGGCGGAAGAACGCTTCAACGCCCGGTACTGCGATCTGGACACCCTGTTACAGGCGGCGGATTTTGTCTGCCTGATCCTGCCGCTGACGGAAGAGACGCATCACCTGTTTGGCGCGGCGCAGTTTGCCAAAATGAAGTCCTCCGCCATTTTCATTAACGCAGGGCGCGGCCCGGTCGTGGATGAAAACGCGCTGATTGCCGCCCTGCAAAGCGGTGAAATTCATGCGGCGGGTCTGGATGTGTTTGAACAAGAACCGCTGCCGGTCGATTCGCCGCTGCTGTCGCTGCCGAACGTTGTGGCGCTGCCGCACATCGGCTCCGCCACCCATGAGACGCGCTACAACATGGCCGCCTGCGCGGTGGATAACTTAATTGATGCGTTACAAGGCAAGGTGGAGAAGAACTGCGTGAACCCGCAGGTCGCAGGATAATAAATGGCCGGGCGGCGGCGTTGCCCTGCCCGGCCTACAACGTTGCTTAGCCGTATGCCCGATCGACGCCAGCGCCATCGGGCATTAACAGCGTTACTGGATCGCGTTTACCGCAGTGGTCCAGGCCTGATTAAATGCCTGGTGCTGAGACGCCAGCGGCCCAATCAGCGTGTTGTACTGGCTGGCCTGCTGTGACGTCGGGAACTGAATGCCGTTCGCGACAAAGCTCACCTGCGTATCCTGCTGCGCCACAAAGTCGCCGACCTGCACCAGTTGCTGCGTGAAAATTTGCGCAGCCGGAATCAGCGGCTGTAACGCCTCCGAAGGCGCCGTCACCACTTTACTGTAAACCTGATCAAAGACCGGTTTCAGGTCGTCGGACTGTTTCAGCGCGCTGTGCGCGGCATCTGCCTGCAATTTCGCATTCTGCAACTGCTGGCCCAGCACGCCCAGAGAACCATTTGCCTGACGCAGCGGCTCGCGCTGAGTGACATAGTCCTGAGGAACGCGGATCGCATTGACGCTATCCACAACCGGACGCAGACCGGAATCCATCGCCTGATTCACCTGCTGCGAATAGCCATACAGAATCGCATAATCAGACACGAACGGACCAAATTGTTTTTTCTGATCGGCGGTCAACGTCGGCAGACGCTCCCCGCTACGCATCGCAGTATTCTGCAGGAAATCAATAAACGCTTTACGCTGATCACCTTCTTTATCAAAACACCCGCTCAGGCTAACTACCATTAATAACGCCATAACAGGCGCAAACCAGCGAGAGCAGGACTTACCTGTCGCCATTTTAATACTCCTTTCACCCAAAAATGCGCACAACGATGCCGCGTGCCTGACGCTGACAAGGATAGTCCAGGACAGCCTTGCAAGATACCCTTTCTGCGTAATCTTGCCGTGGAATATTATACGAAGAAACGGCCAGCTTTTTTACGTGATAAAATTTTTGTTATCTTTACAATTGCGCGCCGTCGATCCGATATGTCGGCCTTTTTCAGATCCTTAGCCAACGCGCGATCCTGACCGGAATGCGCTGAAACGAATCCACTTCTTTGCCGCTTCCAACCGGCTTCACGTTTCCCGACTATTCTTAATGAGCTTCGATGAAATTCACGATCCCGCTGTGTGATTTATAGGAGTTCTCAATGGAATACAAAGATCCTATGTTTGAACTGCTGAGCAGTCTGGAACAAATTGTTTTTAAAGATGTATCGCAGACGATTATCCTGACAAACAAGCCCAACCCTTTTACAGAGTTTGAACAGTTACGAAGAGGAACCGGGCTAAAAACAGATGATTTTGCCCGGGCGATGGGCGTAACCGTTGCCATGGTGCAGGAATGGGAATCCAGACGGGTAAAACCGTCGAGTACCGAGTTAAATCTGATGCGCCTGATCCAGGCCAACCCAGGTTTAAGTAAGCAGTTGATGAAATAGATTATTGCCTGATTTTTTCGTTTAACGGTCCTGTTAAGGGGCCGTTTCCCGACAGACTTACCCGAAAGAAGTAAAATAAAAGTTGCATCCACAAGCGTTACATGAGTTAATGCGTCCAACGGTTTGACGTACAGACCATTAAAGCAGTTTAGTAAGGCAGTCCCCTTCAAGAGTTATCCGTTGATACCCCTCGTAGTGCGCATTTCCTTAACGCTTAAAAAATCTGTAAAGCACGCCATATCGCCGAAAGGCACACTTATTTTTTAAAAGGTAATACACTATGTCCGGTAAAATGACTGGTATCGTAAAATGGTTCAACGCTGATAAAGGCTTCGGCTTCATCACTCCTGACGATGGCTCCAAAGACGTGTTCGTACACTTCTCTGCTATCCAGAACGACGGTTACAAATCCCTGGATGAAGGTCAGAAAGTTTCCTTCACCATCGAAAGCGGCGCTAAAGGCCCGGCAGCTGGTAACGTAACCAGCCTGTAATCTTAGCTTTATAAGCTCAGAATTGAAGATCCCTGCCAATCGGCGGGGATTTTTTTTACCTTTTTCCCCATAAAAAAACCTGCCAGATGGCAGGTTTTATTTTATTGCGACAAACTTACTGCAACAGGGAAATATCCGCTACCTGCAGGAACAGCTCACGCAGTTTCGCCAGCATAGAGAGGCGGTTGATGCGCAGATCTTTGTCATCAACCATCACCATCACTTTTTCAAAGAACGTATCGACCGGTTCACGCAGCTCAGCCAGTTCGACTAACGCTTCCTGGTAACGACCTTCAGCAAACACGGGTTCAAGTTTGTCACGCAGAACCACAACTTGCAGAGCCAAAGCAATTTCCTCTGGTTCCTTCAACGTTGCCGCATTGACACGATC
The DNA here is from genome assembly GCF_030333295.1 of Citrobacter sp. CK198. NCBI lineage: Bacteria > Pseudomonadati > Pseudomonadota > Gammaproteobacteria > Enterobacterales > Enterobacteriaceae > Citrobacter > Citrobacter sp. CK198. Next base: position 159,507 of record NZ_JAOWGE010000023.1, read on the forward strand.
GTTCAGCACTTCGTCGGACTTCGCCAGAATGTTGGACACACGTTTGTTCGCCGCCGCCAGCGCGGAGGCTTCTTCCAGCGTGCGGAAGTGCGACACGGCCTTCATACGGGCATCGAAATCCGCCGGACGGGTCGGACGACGCGCCAGAACCGCCTGAATGGTGTCCACGGTGTAACCTTCATCCTGATACCAGGCGCGGAAACGACCGAGCATAAAGTCGATAACGTCATCAACCACATTCGCGTTGGTCAGCTTGTCGCCGTACAGACGCGCCGCTTCTTCGGTCAGCGTTTGCAGATCCAGATTCAGGTTCTTCTCAACGATGATACGCAGCACGCCCAGCGCGGCACGACGCAGCGCGAACGGGTCTTTATCGCCTTTCGGATGCTGACCGATACCGAAGATACCCGCCAGCGTGTCCATCTTGTCGGCAATCGCCAGCGCGCAGGCAACCGGGTTAGACGGCAGGTCGTCACCGGCAAAGCGCGGCTGATACTGCTCGTTCAGCGCGACAGCCACATCTTCCGCTTCGCCGTCATGGCGCGCGTAGTGCATCCCCATGACGCCCTGCGTGTCGGTGAACTCAAAGACCATGTTGGTCATCAGGTCACATTTCGACAGCAGGCCCGCACGGGTAGCGTGGTTAACATCCGCGCCAATTTGTTCAGCAATCCAGCCCGCCAGCGCCTGAATACGGTCGGTCTTGTCGCGCAGCGTACCCAACTGTTGCTGGAACAGCACGGTTTGCAGACGCGGCAGGTTATCTTCCAGACGTTTTTTACGGTCGGTATTGAAGAAGAACTCGGCATCTGCCAGACGCGGACGCACCACCTTCTCGTTACCGGAGATGATTTGCTGCGGATCTTTAGATTCGATGTTCGCCACGAAGATAAAGTTCGGCAGCAGTTTGCCGTCTGCGGCGTAAACCGGGAAGTATTTCTGGTCGCCCTTCATGGTGTAAACCAGCGCTTCAGACGGCACCGCGAGGAATTTCTCTTCGAATTTCGCCGTCAGCACCACCGGCCATTCCACCAGCGAAGTGACCTCTTCCAGCAGGCTCTCGCTCAGGTCAGCGTTACCGCCAATCTGACGCGCCGCTTCTTCTGCATCGGCTTTGATTTTCGCTTTACGCGCTTCGTAATCAGCAACAACTTTACCGCGCTCCAGCAGGATTTGCGGATACTGGTCAGCAGTGTCGATGGTGATTTCCGGCTCGCCCATAAAACGATGGCCGCGAATGACGCGATCGGACTGGATACCCAGAATCGTTGCCGGAATGAGCTTGTCGCCCAGCAGCAGCGTTACGGTGTGTACCGGACGCACGAAGTGAACGTCAGACGCGCCCCAGCGCATCAGTTTCGGGATCGGCAGTTTCGCCAGAGAGGTGGCAATCATGTTCGGCAGCAGCGCTTCTGCGCTTTCGCCTTTCACATGCGCGCGATACAGCAGCCATTCGCCTTTGTCAGTGGTCAGACGTTCAGCCTGGTCCACGGTGATGCCGCAACCACGCGCCCAGCCTTCCGCCGCTTTGCTCGGTTTGCCTTCCGCGTCAAACGCCTGAGCAATCGCCGGGCCGCGTTTTTCAACTTCGCGATCGGGTTGAGAAGCAGCAAGATTCGCCACTTTCAGCGCCAGACGGCGCGGTGCGGCGAACCACTCTACGTTGCCGTGTGCGAGGCCAGCGTTATCCAGCTCCGCAGTAACGTTCGCAGCAAAGGACTCCGCCAGGCTGCGCAGGGCTTTTGGTGGCAGCTCTTCAGTGCCGATTTCCACCAGAAAAGTTTTCTCAGACATGGCCGCCTCTTATTTGTCTTTGTTGCACATCGGGAAGCCAAGGGCTTCACGGGAAGCGTAGTAAGCTTCTGCCACTGCTTTGGTCAGGGTGCGAATGCGCAGGATGTAGCGCTGACGCTCGGTAACGGAGATGGCTTTACGCGCATCCAGCAGGTTAAAGCTATGGGCGGCTTTCAGAATACGCTCGTAAGCAGGCAGCGGCAGCGGGTTTTCCAGCGCCAGCAGTTGCTGTGCTTCTTTCTCATACTGTTCGAAACAGGTGAACAGGAAATCCACATCGGCGTATTCGAAGTTGTAGGTGGATTGCTCCACTTCGTTCTGATGGAACACGTCGCCATAGGTGGTTTTACCCAGCGGGCCGTCGCTCCAGACCAGGTCGTAAACGCTGTCTACGCCCTGAATGTACATAGCCAGACGTTCCAGGCCGTAGGTGATCTCACCGGTAACCGGCTTACACTCCAGACCGCCAACCTGCTGGAAGTAGGTGAACTGAGTCACTTCCATGCCGTTCAGCCACACTTCCCAACCCAGCCCCCAGGCGCCCAGCGTCGGGTTTTCCCAGTTATCTTCCACGAAACGGATATCGTGGATAGTCGGGTCCATCCCCAGCTCTTTCAGAGAACCGAGATACAGCTCCTGGATGTTATCCGGCGATGGCTTAATCACCACCTGGAACTGATAGTAGTGCTGTAAACGGTTCGGGTTTTCGCCATAGCGACCATCGGTCGGACGACGAGAAGGCTGCACATAGGCAGCCGCCATCGGCTCTGGCCCCAGCGCGCGCAGACAGGTCATTGGGTGAGAAGTCCCCGCGCCGACTTCCATGTCCAATGGTTGAACAATGGTGCAGCCCTGGCGAGCCCAGTAATCCTGTAAGGTCAGGATCAAGCCCTGGAAGGTCCTGGTATCAAACTTTTGCATATTATTTCGTGCTGGATACGTGTGGATTTAAAGGAAGGGATCAGTATACCCGCTGACCGCAAGATATACAGTACGAAACGGGAAAAAGGGGGAACTTAGCGCATGGAAAGATGTAAAAACTGCCCTTCTGCGTCAAAAGAGCAAACAAAACTCTCTTTGCGGAAAGTATTGCCGCGCATCTCATAGCTACCCTGGTATTGCTCAAAACCGGTCACATCAATTTTCTGCGTGCCGGTGTTATAACGCCGCGCCGCCTGTGCTTTGCACAATGCTTCCATATCCAGTGAGCGTTCCGGGTTCACGTTGACTTTCTGCGCCTTCTGAACCGGCTGCGCCGTCGTCGCGCATCCCACCAGCAGGAGGGTTAACAGCGCCGGAAAAACAGACTTCATCATCATTTTTATTACCGCCTTATTTGCCGGTCGCTCTTATTATTATTAAGGTTAGGGTTTAGCCCAAAAGACAGGCGCATTTTGCGAATCTCGCTGGGCCATCACAAGCTTTAGCGTAAAAACTCAGAATATTCCAGTGAGATACCGCGCCAATAAACAAGTCAGACCCTATTTAAAACGGAAGCAGAGGCACTGATGCAACCCAAAATATACTGGATTGATAATTTGCGAGGGATCGCCTGTTTAATGGTCGTGATGATCCACGCCACCACCTGGTACGTCACCAATGCGCAAAGCATCAATCCGTTTAGCTGGGATTTTGCCAATGTCCTGAACTCCGCCTCACGCGTCAGCGTACCGCTGTTTTTTATGATCTCGGGCTATCTCTTTTTTGGCGAACGTAGCGCCCAGCCGCGACATTTCCTGCGCATTGCGCTCTGCCTGCTGTTCTATAGCGCCGTCGCGTTGGTATATATCACCCTTTTTACATCGATTAACGCAGAGCTATCGCTGCAAAACCTGCTGCAAAAACCGGTGTTCTACCACCTGTGGTTTTTCTTCGCGATCGCGGTGATCTACCTGGTATCGCCGTTAATACAGGTTAAAAATATCAGCGGCAAAATGCTGCTGGTGCTGATGATCGTCATTGGCGTTGTCGCCAACCCCAATACCGTGTCGCAAAAAATCGGCGGATTTGAGTGGCTCCCCGTTAACCTGTATATCACCGGCGACACGTTTTACTACATCCTCTATGGCATGCTGGGCCGGGCGATTGGCATGATGGAGACACAAAAACATTCACTGACCTGGATAAGCGCCGCGCTTTTCATTACGGCGGTATTGATTATTTCGCGCGGAACGTTACATGAACTCAACTGGCGCGGAAATTTTGCCGATACCTGGTACGTCTATTGCGGCCCAATGGTGTTTATTTGCGCCGCGTCGCTGCTCACGCTGGTCAAAAATACCCTGAATACGCGCACGGTTCCCGGGCTGGCGCTGATTTCCCGCCACTCACTCGGTATTTACGGGTTTCACGCGCTGATAATCCATGCGCTACGGACGAATGGCGTGGAGTTTAAACGCTGGCCGCCGCTGGATATCGTATGGATTTTTACCCTCACCCTGGCCGGAAGTTTGCTGCTGTCGATATTGCTACAGAAGATTGATACGCGCAGGCTGGTCAGTTGACCGGCCCTTATTCGTCATCAGAATACGTGGCGTACATATCCGTACCCAACAGACTCACGCCCAGCCCCAGAAGGCACATCACTTTGACGGCGACCGGTAAATCAATATTCCATAGACCGACAAAAAGCATACCTGCGGCGAGAAGTAACAGATATTTGCACCGGGTGAGCAGACGCTCATTTCCCGTCGGCTCCTGGCGTATTAACAGGGGAAAGCCACTCATCACCATTATCGCAAAAAAATAGCCCTTGTCGCTCAACGAGTGGCAAGCAGGCCACAGCCCTGTCAGATAGACCAGCGCACCGCCCGCCAGCATGATTAAACCGGCCAGACGCTTCCTGCGCGCAACCTTATCGTCCATATCACTCTCCTTATGCTTTGCCGATTCACATTAAGACAAGAAATAAGAATGGAAAAGACGATAACCGGACAATAACGTGAAAATCAGAAAACACACATATTGATTTCGATATATATCGAGGCAATCAATAGGAAATAAGAATTCCTTCCGGCCACTGCCGGAAGGAATAGCGGATTAAGACATGAGCGGTAATAACTGCTGGTAAATGCGGCGGAACGTTTCGCGACGTTCAAGGTAACGCGCATGGCGTTCAGCATCAGGGAAATGCGCCTGCTCCAGCGGAAGCTGCGGTAATAAATCAGATAATGGTTGCTCTTTATTCATCGCAATTTGCGCCAGACGCGCGGCGCCCAATGCCGGGCCTACATCGCCGCCGGTACGGTAATCAAGCTGTAGCCCGCTGATGTCCGCCAGCATTTGTCGCCAGTATTCACTGCGCGCCCCGCCGCCGATCAGCGTCACGCTGCCGGGTTTCACGCCACAGGCATGCACAACATCCATGCCATCCGCCAGCGCATAACCGACGCCTTCCAGCACCGCCCGCGCCAGCTCTGCGGGGCCATGCTGATGCGTAAGGCCAAAGAATACGCCCTTCGCCTGCGGATTATTATGCGGCGTGCGTTCGCCGGAAAGATAAGGCAGGAACCAGACGGCATCCGCGTTATCATCCGCCTGGCGTGCCGCGTCAATCAGCGCGGGGACAGACGCCTGACCGGTTAATTTCGCCGCCCAGTCCAGGCAGGATGCCGCGCTCAGCATGACGGACATCAAATGCCAGCGTTCAGGCAATGCGTGGCAAAAACTGTGTACCGCACTTTCTGGTTTACTGAGAAAACCGTCGCTCACCGCAAAATAGACGCCTGATGTTCCCAGCGACAGCATGGCCTGACCCGCATTGATCATCCCCACGCCCACCGCGCCCGCCGCGTTATCTCCGCCCCCTGCAACAACAGGCACCGCAGGCATCCCCCAGGAGTGCGCCACCTCAGGCAACACCGTACCGGTGATGTCGCTGCCTTCGTACAAAGCGGGCATGTGCTCACGGGTTAGCTGACAAGCGTTGAGCATGATGTCGCTCCAGTCACGCGCTGCGACATCCAGCCACATCGTTCCCGCCGCGTCCGACATATCGCTGGCAAAATCCCCCGTCATACGCAGACGCAGGTAATCTTTAGGTAGCAGCACCTTTGCAACCTGGCGGAAAATATCCGGCTCATGGCGCTGAACCCACAGCAGTTTTGGCGCGGTAAAGCCGGGCATCATCAGATTGCCGGTAATGGCGCGAGACTGCGGAACCTGCTGCTCAAGCAGCGCGCACTCTTCACCACAGCGTCCGTCATTCCATAAAATCGCCGGGCGTAGCACCTTCTGGTGTTTATCAAGCAACGTGGCGCCGTGCATCTGCCCGGCAATCCCCAGCGCCTTTACATCACGCAATGAATGCTCTCGCCCCAGCGCTTTTACGGCGCGATCCGTCGCCAGCCACCACTGTTCGGGATCCTGCTCCGACCATAATGGATGCGGGCGAGAGACGGACAGTTTCTCCGTCTGCGAGGCCAGCACGTCTCCCTGCTCATTCAGCAGGATGGCTTTCACACCGGACGTGCCCAGATCTATCCCGATATACATCGTGACCACTCCTTTATCGATGCGCCGCGTTGGCTAAACGCGGCGCAATGGCGATTACTTGTCGAACAGATAATGATTCACCAGATTTTCCAGCAGTTCCTGATGGCCGCTTTGATGCACCGGCGCCAGATTACGCTGTTCAGCATAGTGCGCGACGTCGCTCAGGGATAACTGGCCTTTCAAAATTTGCTGGCCCAGTTCGCTATTCCAGCCGGAATAACGTTTCGCCACGCGTTTATCCAGTTCGCCATCTTCAATCATGCGCGCTGCCACTTTTAATGACAGCGCCATCGTGTCCATCGCGCCAATATGACCATAGAACAGATCGTATTTGTCGGTGCTCTGGCGACGAACCTTCGCGTCAAAGTTCAGCCCGCCGGTCGTGAAACCGCCCGCTTTCAGGATTTCATACATCACCAGCGCGTTCTCTTCGACGCTTACCGGGAACTGGTCGGTATCCCAGCCCAGCTGCGCATCGCCACGGTTGGCATCCACAGAACCAAAAATGCCCAGCGCAATGGCGGACGCAATCTCATGATGGAAAGAGTGGCCCGCCAGCGTAGCGTGGTTGGCTTCAATGTTCACCTTGATCTCTTTTTCCAGGCCGAACTGCTTGAGGAAGCCGTAAACCGTTGCCACATCGTAGTCATACTGGTGTTTTGTCGGCTCCTGCGGTTTTGGCTCGATCAGCAGCGTGCCCTGGAAACCTGTTTTATGTTTATGCTCCACCACCATCTGCATAAAGCGGCCAATCTGCTCGCGTTCCTGGCGCAGATCGGTATTCAGCAGGGTTTCATACCCTTCACGGCCCCCCCACAGAACGTAGTTTTCGCCGCCCAGTTTGTGCGTGGCGTTCATCGCGTTCACCACCTGCGTCGCCGCCCAACTGAAGACTTCCGGGTCCGGGTTCGTCGCCGCCCCGGCGCCGTAACGCGGGTTGGTAAAGCAGTTCGCGGTGCCCCATAACAGCTTCACGCCGCTCTGTTCTTGCTTCGACTCCAGCACATCGACCATCTGCGCAAAGTTGTTTTTATACTCTTTCAGCGAGGCGCCTTCCGGCGAAACATCCACATCGTGGAAGCAGTAGTAAGGCACGTTCAGCTTATGGAAAAATTCAAACGCCACATCCGCCTTGCGCTTCGCCAGCTCCAGCGCATCGCCGGGCTGTTGCCACGGACGGCTGAACGCGCCTACGCCAAACATATCCGCGCCGTTCCAGCAGAAGGTATGCCAGTAGCAGGCCGCAAAACGCAGATGATCTTCCATGCGTTTACCCAGTACGATTTCATCTGGATTATAATGGCGGAAAGCTAACGGATTAGTGCTTTTAGGGCCTTCATAACGAACACGATCGAGTTGGTCAAAATAAGCCTGCATAATGAACTCCATAATCAGGTAATACGGCGAGGGATGGGTAATGGCGTAATATTGGTTACTCGATTCACATTGCTCAATTATGTTATTTCACTCTGCTATTTAGATAATTCGTAAGTGTGCGCTGCCTCGCAAAATAAAAGTAACCGTCTGCAAAAAATGGTTATTCATCAACAACGAAATGTAACGGGCGTAATGCGTCATTAAAAGTACGATCTCGGTCATAATTCCCGAAATAAACCAAAAATCGTAACTGCAAGATAAAAATCTATAATTGCCTTCCGCGTATTAACTGCTAAAAATCTGCTACGTCTCACGCTGTGATTGTTACTTTTACCGCTGTTCCCTCTAACAAAAGGCATCACGATTATGAAGATAAAAAACATCTTACTCACCGTCTGCACTTCACTCCTGCTCACCAGCATAACGGGACATGCCAAAGAAGTTAAAATTGGTATGGCTATCGATGACTTACGTCTGGAACGCTGGCAAAAAGATCGCGATATTTTCGTGAGCAAGGCCGAATCCCTCGGCGCAAAAGTATTTGTACAATCTGCCAATGGTAATGAAGAAACCCAAATGTCGCAGATTGAAAACATGATCAACCGTGGCGTTGATGTTCTGGTCATTATTCCTTATAACGGACAAGTATTAAGCAATGTCGTAAAAGAAGCGAAACAAGAAGGAATAAAAGTATTAGCGTACGACCGTATGATAAATGATGCCGACATCGATTTTTATATTTCTTTTGATAACGAAAAAGTCGGTGAATTACAGGCTCAGGCGTTGGTCGATAAAGTGCCTGAAGGGAATTATTTCCTGATGGGCGGTTCGCCGGTAGATAATAATGCAAAATTGTTCCGCGCCGGGCAAATGAAAGTATTAAAACCTTATATCGACTCAGGAAAAATTAACGTCGTTGGCGATCAATGGGTAGACGGATGGTTGCCTGAAAATGCGCTGAAAATTATGGAAAATGCGCTGACCGCAAACAATAACAAAATTGACGCGGTTGTCGCTTCCAATGACGCGACCGCAGGCGGTGCGATTCAGGCGCTCAGCGCTCAGGGATTATCAGGAAAAGTCGCTATTTCCGGTCAGGATGCCGACCTTGCGGGCATTAAACGTATTGTCGCAGGCACGCAGACCATGACGGTTTATAAACCCATCACGCTACTGGCGAATACCGCCGCCGAGATCGCCGTCGAGCTGGGTAACGGGCAACAACCTAAGGCCGACGCCACGCTGAATAACGGTCTGAAAGATGTCCCTTCCCGCCTGCTTACTCCAATTGATGTTAATAAAACCAATATTGACGAAACCGTGATTAAAGACGGGTTCCACAAAAAGAGTGATCTGTAAACGTTGCGCCCTCTACAACAGCGGAGGGCGTCAAACCCTCCATGCCGGGTTCTCGCATTGGCTTATGTGGAGTAGTTATGCCCTATCTACTTGAAATGAAAAACATTACCAAGACCTTCGGCGCAGTGAAGGCAGTTGATAACGTCAGCCTCAGGCTTAATGCCGGGGAAATCGTTTCATTGTGCGGTGAAAATGGTTCGGGTAAATCAACGTTAATGAAAGTGCTGTGCGGTATTTACCCTCATGGCTCTTATGAAGGTGAAATTCTGTTTGCGGGAGAAACACTGCAAGCCGGTCATATTCGTGATACCGAACGTAAGGGCATTGCTATTATTCACCAGGAGTTAGCGCTGGTTAAGCACTTAACCGTGCTGGAAAATATCTTCCTGGGCAGCGAAATCACCCGTAACGGCATTCTTGATTACGACATGATGACGCTACGCTGCCAGAAGCTGTTAGACCAGGTCAGCTTGTCTATCTCACCGGATACCCGCGTGGGCGACCTGGGCCTGGGGCAACAACAGCTGGTAGAAATTGCCAAAGCGCTTAATAAACAAGTTCGGCTGCTGATTCTTGATGAGCCGACGGCCTCCCTCACGGAACAAGAAACCACCGTGCTGCTGGAAATTATTCGCGATCTGCAACAGCATGATATTGCGTGTATTTATATCTCACACAAGCTCAATGAAGTTAAAGCTATCTCGGACACAATCTGCGTGATCCGCGACGGCCAACATATTGGCACCCGCGCAGCCGCCGGAATGGAAGAAGACGATATCATCACCATGATGGTCGGTCGCGAGCTGACGGCGCTCTATCCTAATGAACCACATGCTACCGGGGAGGAGATTTTGCGCGTTGAGCGCCTTACCGCCTGGCATCCCGTCAACCGTCACATCAAACGCGTCAATGATGTCTCCTTTTCGCTGAAACGGGGCGAGATTCTCGGCATTGCAGGACTGGTCGGCGCGGGCCGCACGGAGTTAGTGCAATGCCTGTTCGGCGTCTGGCCCGGGCGCTGGGAAGGAAAGGTTATGATCGATAATCAGGCCGTGGATATTCGTCATTGCCAGCAAGCGATCGCTCATGGCATTGCAATGGTGCCTGAAGACAGGAAACGCGACGGCATTGTGCCGGTTATGGCCGTCGGGAAAAATATCACGCTGGCGGCGCTCGATCGGTTCACCGGGAAGATAAGCCATCTTGACGATGCCGCAGAGCAAAAATGCATTCTGGAATCGCTACAACGCCTGAAAGTGAAAACATCCTCGCCTGATTTAGCGATTGGGCGCCTTAGCGGCGGGAACCAACAAAAGGCCATACTGGCGCGCTGTCTCCTGCTGAACCCGCGCATTCTCATCCTCGATGAACCCACCCGAGGAATCGATATCGGCGCGAAATATGAAATCTACAAACTCATTAACCAGCTTGTTCAGCAAGGTATTGCTGTCATCGTCATCTCGTCGGAACTCCCCGAGGTTCTTGGATTAAGCGATCGCATCCTGGTGATGCACGAAGGAAAACTGAAAGCCAACCTGGTGAATCATAACCTGACTCAAGAACAGGTGATGGAAGCCGCATTAAGGAGCGAATATCATGTCGAAAAACAATCCGTCTGAAGTGAAACTCTCAGCCCCTCTGACGGGCGGTTTTCCTGGGTTAAAATCACTGAACCTACAGGTGTTCGTCATGATCGCGGCGATTATTGTGATCATGCTGTTCTTTACCTGGACCACGGAAGGCGCATACCTGAGCGCGCGCAACGTCTCCAACCTGCTTCGTCAGACGGCGATCACCGGTATTCTGGCCGTGGGGATGGTTTTCGTGATTATCTCTGCGGAAATCGACCTCTCCGTTGGCTCAATGATGGGGCTATTAGGCGGCGTCGCGGCAATCTGCGACGTCTGGCTGGGCTGGCCATTGCCGCTTACGATTGTTGTCACGCTGGCGCTGGGTTTACTGCTCGGCGCCTGGAACGGGTGGTGGGTCGCCTACCGGAAAGTCCCTTCGTTTATCGTCACCCTGGCCGGGATGCTGGCTTTCCGTGGCATTCTCATTGGCATCACGAATGGTACGACCGTCTCGCCCACCAGCTCGGCGATGTCGCAGATTGGTCAGAGCTACTTATCCAACGGTCTGGGCTTCACAATAGGCGCCATCAGCTTAATGGCGTTTATCGGCTGGCAATGGCGCGGGCGTATGCGTCGGCAGGCTCTGGCGCTTAGCACCCCGGCTTCTACTGCGGTCGTTGGTCGCCAGGCGCTGACCGCCGTCATTGTCCTGGGCGCAATCTGGCTGCTGAACGATTATCGCGGCGTTCCAACGCCCGTACTGCTGCTGGTATTCCTGCTGCTTGGCGGTATGTTTATGGCGACGCGAACGGCGTTTGGCCGGAGAATTTATGCGATTGGCGGCAATCTGGAAGCCGCTCGTCTCTCCGGCATTAACGTTGAGCGAACCAAACTGGCGGTTTTCGCCATCAACGGCCTGATGGTGGCGATTGCAGGGCTGATACTCAGTTCGCGCCTCGGCGCCGGATCGCCTTCCGCCGGGAACATTGCCGAACTGGACGCGATTGCCGCCTGCGTGATCGGCGGAACCAGCCTGGCGGGTGGCGTGGGTAGCGTCGCGGGCGCCGTCATGGGGGCGTTTATTATGGCCTCTCTTGATAACGGAATGAGTATGATGGACGTGCCCACATTCTGGCAGTACATCGTGAAAGGTGCGATCTTGTTACTGGCAGTATGGATGGACTCAGCAACTAAACGTCGTTCCTGAATTCCAGAAAAGGGGTCATGCTCAATGCCGGTCAACACGTACCGGCATTGTCCTTTATGACTGATTCAGCAGGGAAAGAACTATGTTTGAGAAACGCCACCGTATCACACTGTTATTTAATGCAAATAAAGCCTACGACCGTCAGGTAGTGGAAGGCGTGGGTGAATATTTACAGGCATCGCAATCGGAATGGGATATCTTCATTGAAGAAGACTTCCGCGCGCGAATTGATAACATCAAAGAGTGGTTGGGCGATGGCGTCATTGCCGACTACGATGACGATGACATTGCTCAGGCGCTTGCCGATGTGGATGTGCCCATTATCGGCGTCGGCGGTTCTTACCACCTTGCTGCACACTATCCATCCGTCCATTATATCGCCACCGATAACTACGCTCTGGTGGAAAGCGCCTTTCTGCACCTGAAAGAAAAAGGGATCAATCGCTTCGCCTTTTATGGCCTGCCCGCCTCCAGCGGCAAGCGCTGGGCGGCTGAGCGTGAATACGCGTTCTGCCAACTGGTTGCGCAAGAAAAATACCGTGGCGTGGTCTATCAGGGGCTGGAAACCGCACCGGAAAACTGGCAGCACGCGCAAAACCGGCTGGCGGACTGGCTGCAAACCCTGCCGCCGCAAACCGGGATTATCGCCGTTACCGACGCCCGGGCAAGACATGTGCTGCAAGTTTGCGAGCATCTGCATATCCCGGTTCCCGAAAAGCTGTGCGTCATCGGTATTGATAACGAAGAACTGACCCGCTATCTGTCGCGGGTCGCGCTGTCATCGGTCGCTCAGGGAGCCAGGCAGATGGGCTATCAGGCGGCAAAACTGCTACACCGCCTGCTGGATAAGGAAGTGCTGCCGCTGCAACGTATTCTGGTTCCGCCTGTGCGCGTCGTTGAGCGTCGCTCGACGGACTACCGCTCATTGACCGACCCGGCCGTCATACAGGCGATGCATTTCATCCGTAACCATGCCTGCAAAGGTATTAAAGTCGATCAGGTGCTGGACGCGGTCGGTATCTCCCGCTCGAACCTGGAGAAACGGTTTAAAGAAGACGTCGGGGAGACCATTCACGCCGTTATTCATGCTGAAAAACTGGAAAAAGCGCGCAGCCTGTTAATTTCAACCACGCTGCCGATTAACGAAATATCACAGATGTGCGGCTACCCATCCCTGCAATATTTCTATTCTGTTTTCAAAAAGGAGTATGACACGACGCCAAAAGAGTACCGCGATCGGTACAGTGAAGTGTTGTTGTAGCGGTGGCAGGTGGTCGTTTGTAGGCCCGGTAAGCGAAGCGCCACCGGGCGTTTGTGCCGGATGGCGGCGCAAGCGTCTTATCCGGCCTACAAAATTGGGTCATTACATATGCGCGGCGATTAAACGCTGGTTATCCTGATACATCGCGAACAGATAGTTGTTGTAGCTCTGCCCTTTCGTCGAATAACCCTTCAGCTTATGAATCATCGCGCTTGCGGTAACTTCCTGATCCGCCTTACGCAACTGGGCGCGAGACTTACGGAAAGACGAGTAAGCAGGATGCGTGTTCAGGTTAATCACGTACGCGTTAACCGACTCTTTAACCGAGCCGAACTGCGAGTAACCTTTCACTTTACCCGGCGCATTGGTACAACGCCCTTTTCCGCATTTCATGCCGAACAGGTTATTGTTGTTGCGCGCCAGTTTAGAGGTTCCCCAGCCGCTTTCCGCCGCCGCCATCGTCGCCACCATACTGGTCGGGATGATGTCTACGCGTTCCAGCAAGGTATTCCACGGAATGTTACGCGTGTTGCCAGACCACTTTACCTTGTAGCGCGCCGCGATATCTTTCATACGCGTACGCTCAGAAGGCGACCAGCGGTTCTGATACTGTTTTGAAATCAGCCAGTTACGATCCGCAGTAATCGCAGCATTTTGACTGGTGATAAAAGGCATAACCGTCCGGAGAAACGCTTTTTTCCTTGGTGTTCCGGAAGGGTATTTTCGCAAATCAGGAAGTGAACTACTCTTTGCACTATTGCGAGAATACTCTTGTTTACTGCTTACCTGTTTATGACCTGTCTTGGTTACGTGGGACTTTTGACTCGTTGTTGTCGTGTGCGCCTTCGCCAGCACCTCACCCGAAAATACTACGGTGAGTAACATAAGAATCATTGCCCCATATCGTCGTATGGGCGTCAATATCATTAGGTCTCCTGGTCGGATTTATACATTCCAACGCCTTATATTTTTCAAAAAAATGAGAGATGAATCTCAAATCATATCAAAAATAACCGTCAAGAGCACCCCAAGGAATAGTCCAATTCCGAAACCCTGTCACGCAATAATGGCGAAGAACGCTATTAATACGAAGAAAATGTGGTGGTTATCGCAAAACATGGCTATTTTCTGCGCACGATCGCTCACCCTCGCGCCTCAGCCTGGCGGAATACGCCAGAGGGATGAGTTATCCGCTATCTTTCAACGGCATACTGGCTAAAATCGCAGCAATAAGGAAAGCGTAATGAAACTTACCGCTTTTGCACTGGCGCTTATGCCCGGCATCGTATTCGCCTCATCATGGACATCTCAGGGATTCCCGCCCTTTACGGCGGAAGGTACAGGTAAGTTTGTCAGCCATGCCGCGTTGACGAAAGGTACGCGCCCTTTGACGCTGCATATTGACCAACAGTGCTGGCAACCTGCTGATGCCATAAAACTCAATCAGATGCTGTCGCTCAAACCGTGTGAAGGCACGCCGCCACAGTGGCGACTGTTTAAAGACGGCGACTACTCGCTGGAGATTGATACCCGCTCCGGTACGCCAACGCTGACGCTGTCGATAAAAAGCACCGCCGATCCCGTCGCCAGCACGGTGCGCCAGTGCCCGACGTGGAACGGCTCGCCGCTGACCCTGGAGGTGAGTCACACCTTCCCGGAAGGCGCTGTCGTGCGCGATTACTACAGCCAGCAAACCGCTACCGTTAAAAACGGTCAGATTACGCTACAACCCGGCGCGACCAGCAACGGGCTTTTGTTGCTTGAACGCGCGGAAACCAACGCGCCCGCCGCATTCAACTGGCATAACGCGACGGTCTACTTTGTGCTGACAGACCGTTTCCAGAACGGCGATCCGACGAATGACCAAAGCTATGGCCGCCACAAAGACGGCATGGAGGAGATTGGCACCTTTCATGGCGGCGATTTACGCGGGCTGGCAGACAAGCTGGACTATCTGCAACACCTGGGGGTGAATGCCCTGTGGATCAGCGCGCCGTTCGAGCAAATCCACGGCTGGGTCGGCGGCGGTACGAAAGGGGATTTCCCGCATTATGCCTACCACGGCTATTACACCCAGGACTGGACCACGCTGGACGCCAATATGGGCAGCGAGGACGACCTTCGCGCGTTAGTCGATGGCGCACACCAGCGCGGCATCCGTATTCTGTTTGATGTGGTGATGAACCACACGGGCTACGCCACGCTGGCAGACATGCAGACATTCCGGTTTGGCGCGCTGTATCTGCAAGGCGATGAGCTGAAAAAGACGCTGGGCGAACGCTGGACCGACTGGAAGCCCGCCGCCGGGCAAAGCTGGCACAGCTTTAATGACTACATCAACTTCAGCGACAAAGCGGCATGGGAAGCATGGTGGGGGAAAGAATGGATTCGCACGGATATTGGCGATTATGACAATCCAGGCTTTGACGATTTGACCATGTCGCTGGCCTTCCTGCCCGATATTAAAACGGAATCCACAACCCCTTCCGGCCTGCCGGTGTTCTATAAAAACAAACCGGATACCCGTGCAAAAGCCATTGAGGGCTACACGCCGCGGGATTATCTGACCCACTGGCTCAGTCAGTGGGTGCGTGATTACGGTATCGACGGGTTCCGCGTAGATACCGCCAAACACGTCGAACTTCCTGCCTGGCAGCAGTTGAAAACCCAGGCCAGCGCGGCGTTGACCGAGTGGAAACAGGCCAACCCGGAGAAGACGCTGGACGACACGCCTTTCTGGATGACCGGTGAAGCCTGGGGCCACGGTGTCATGCAGAGTGATTATTACCGCCACGGCTTTGATGCGATGATCAACTTTGACTACCAGGAGCAGGCGGCAAAAGCGGTCAATTGCCTGGCGGATATGGACGCCACCTGGCAGCAAATGGCAGAGAAATTACAGGATTTCAACGTGCTGAGTTATCTCTCCTCGCACGACACGCGCCTCTTTCGGGAAGGCGGCGATAAGGCCGCAGAGCTTCTGCTGCTGGCGCCCGGCGCCGTGCAGATCTTTTATGGCGACGAATCCGCACGCCCCTTTGGCCCGACGGGTTCCGATCCGCTGCAAGGCACCCGTTCTGACATGAACTGGCAGGATATCAACGGTAAATCCGCCGCCACCGTCGCCCACTGGCAGCGAATCAGCCAGTTCCGCGCCAGACACCCTGCCATCGGCGCCGGTAAGCAAACCACGCTCTCACTGAAGCAGGGGTACGGTTTTGTGCGCGAGCACGACGACGATAAGGTCATGGTCGTCTGGGCGGGTCGCCCTTAATCCTGCCTGACGTCCGGCGTGCCCATCCGCCGGACGGCTCATCAAAACAAAACACCAGCCAGATAAAAATCTTCAGCATAAAGCATCAACCTCGGCGTTAACGCCTGATTTGCACCCTGTCATAGGTAGCGCTATGGTTAGCCACTTTGATAATGAGTTCGACAGACCACCTGCTATGACATTCTCACTTTTTGGCGACAAATTTACCCGCCATTCAGGCATTACCCGCCTGATGGAAGACCTCAATGACGGCTTACGCACGCCCGGCGCAATCATGCTCGGCGGGGGTAATCCAGCGCAAATCCCGGAAATGCAGAATTACTTCCATTCGCTACTGGGCGAAATGCTGGAAAACGGCAAAGCCACTGATGCGCTTTGTAATTATGACGGTCCGCAGGGAAAAACGGAGCTACTGACAGCGCTCGCGTCGCTGCTGCGTGAGAATCTGGGTTGGGATATCGAACCACAGAATATTGCACTAACAAACGGCAGTCAGAGCGCGTTTTTCTACTTGTTTAATCTCTTCGCCGGACGCCGCGCCGACGGGACGACTAAAAAAGTGCTGTTCCCGCTGGCGCCGGAATACATTGGTTATGCCGATTCCGGGCTGGAAGAGGATCTTTTCGTTTCCGCTCGCCCGAATATCGAGCTATTGCCGGAAGGTCAGTTCAAATACCACGTTGATTTTGAACATCTGCGCATCGGGGAAGAGACCGGCATGATCTGCGTGTCGCGCCCGACTAACCCAACAGGCAATGTGATTACCGACGAAGAGCTGATGAAGCTGGATACCCTTGCCAATCAGCACGGCATCCCGCTGGTGATCGATAACGCCTACGGCGTTCCCTTCCCGGGCATTATTTTCAGCGAAGCACGCCCGCTGTGGAATCCGAATATCATCCTGTGCATGAGCCTCTCCAAACTGGGGCTGCCCGGCAGCCGCTGCGGCATCATTATCGCCAATGAAAAAATCATCACCGCCATCACCAATATGAACGGCATTATCAGCCTGTCGCCTGGCGGTATTGGCCCGGCAATGATGTGCGAAATGATCAAGCGTAACGACCTGCTGCGCCTGTCGGAAACGGTAATAAAACCGTTCTACTACCAACGCGTACTGGAGACAATCGCGACCATTCGCCGGTATTTACCGGAAAATCGCTGCCTGATCCATAAGCCGGAAGGCGCTATTTTCCTCTGGCTGTGGTTCAAAGATTTGCCGATTTCAACTGAATTGCTGTACCAGCGTCTGAAAGCGCGCGGCGTATTGATGGTTCCCGGCGACTACTTCTTCCCGGGGCTGGACAAACCCTGGCCGCATACGCATCAGTGCATGCGGATGAACTACGTTCCCGATCCGCAAAAAATTGAGGCAGGGGTGAAAATTCTTGCTGAAGAGGTTGAGCGCGCCTGGCGCGAAGGCTGACAGCCCCCCCGGTCATCGCCTGACCGGGGTGACACTCAGGCGGGTTGCGCGTGCAGTCGTTGTCGCTGCACGTTTTCCACATCAAGGCACTGCAACGCGTCAGTCGGGCAGGCCTCCACACATGCCGGGCCCGTTTCACGGTGCCAGCAGAGATCGCATTTAATCGCCTGTACGCGTGAGGTTCGCGACACAACGTTCATCGCGCCGAACGGGCACGCCAGCATACAGCTTTTACACCCGATACAGCGCGCTTGTTCCACGAAGATGTGCCCATGATCGCGACGAATTGCCTGCGTTGGGCACACGTTCGCGCAGGGGGCATCTTCACACTGGCGACATGCCGCCGCCGTGGTAAACGCATCGTCTTTAATGACCCGGATGCGGGAGACAAATTCCCCGGACGACACCGCCGCACAGTCCTGGTTCTCCTGATGCGCCACTACGCAGGCAACCTCACAGGTACGACAGCCGATACATTTCGCCGCATCCGCCATGATAAATCGGTTCATTGCCCTCTCCACCTGCGTAAAACCCCAGAGTGCCAGAGAGGGCGCGATCGCTGCTTTGATCCGACGAGGGAAACGATTAAATTTTGTCAGATGCCCATCATCTTCCGGGCGCCTGCCTTAATCGCGCACGGTAAAACCCAACTCATTCGAGATCGCCTGCGCGGTGTCACGCAGGGGCTTGAGCAGATTCTTCTCGCCGATTTGCTTGAGCCGGGACGTCGAAAGCGAAATAGAGATGGCGTATGGCACCCGATGATGAATATCAAACACCGGCACGGCAATGCAGGAAACGCCCAGCTCATTCTCTTCGCGATCCATCGCCATACCGCTTTCACGAATTTGCGCCAGCTCGTCATACATTGCCGGCAACCCGGTAATGGTGTTACGGGTCAACGGCTGGATCTGATCCCTGTGGCTTTCCCAATAGGTTTCCACATAGTCAGGATGGCCGAACGCCATGTAAATCTTCCCCATCGCAGAGCAATACAGCGGCATATGCTGACCGATATAGGCGCGGGTGCGCAGCATGCCGGTGGTCGGCTCCAGCTTATAGATCAGGATGGCATGATCGTCTTCACGGCTGGAGAAGTTGACGGTCTCGCCAGTGGCGATATTCAGCGTCTCAAGATGCGGCGCAGCCACATGAATGATATTCAGCGATGACAGGGCTTTCTGCCCGACCGCGATAAATTTAGTGGTCAGACGATAGCTTCCGGCGGCAGGCGCGGGGGTGACATACCCGCAGGACTGCAATCCCTGTAGCAGTCGATGCACGGTACTTTTGTTCAGCCCGGCCAGTTCAGACAAGTGCGCCAGCGGGCATCCGTTCGGGTAGTTACTGAGGATCTCAATCAGCATCAAACCACGGAACAGGCTCTGACTACCGGCTGGCCTCTCTTTTTCTTGCGTCATTTCGCTCTCTTTTATGCCCATCGCTTCCGCTCCCCTTTTCGTCGCGCTCTGATGGTAGCGCAAAGTGTGTTTCAGTTCACGATCTGAACCGAAAAAACACAACTATTTGATTTTGATGATTTTAAAAAATAGACCACCCCGTTGATCTGTCAAAATTTGATCGCTATATTTGAAATCAGATTTCGCATAGTGAAATTTAAAGATAAAAAAGCGGTCAAAAATAAACGGGAGAAGCAGGAATGAAAGTGACTTTTGAGCAGTTAAAAGAGGCGTTCAATCGGGTGCTGCTGGCGCGCGGCGTTGCGGCGGAAACGGCTGACGCCTGTGCAGAGATGTTTGCCCGTACTACAGAATCCGGCGTCTATTCGCATGGCGTTAATCGCTTTCCCCGTTTCATTCAGCAACTGGATAATGGCGACATCATTCCTGATGCCAGACCGCAGCGCATCACCAGCCTTGGCGCCATCGAGCAGTGGGATGCTCAGCGATCCATCGGCAATCTGACGGCGAAAAAAATGATGGATCGCGCCATTGAACTGGCTTCCGACCACGGCATCGGCCTGGTGGCGTTACGCAATGCCAACCACTGGATGCGCGGCGGCAGCTACGGCTGGCAGGCGGCGGAAAAAGGCTACATCGGCATCTGCTGGACCAACTCTATCGCCGTGATGCCGCCGTGGGGGTCAAAAGAGTGCCGCATTGGCACGAACCCGCTGATCGTCGCCATCCCTTCATCGCCAATCACCATGATCGATATGTCGATGTCGATGTTCTCCTACGGCATGTTAGAGGTGAACCGGCTGGCGGGACGTGAGCTGCCAGTAGACGGCGGGTTCGACGATGAAGGCAATTTAACCAAAGAACCTGGCGTGATCGAAAAAAATCGCCGCATTTTGCCGATGGGCTACTGGAAAGGGTCAGGTCTGTCGATTGTGCTGGATATGATCGCCACCCTGCTTTCCGACGGCGCTTCCGTTGCCGAAGTTACCCAGGAAAACAGCGACGAATACGGCGTTTCGCAGATCTTCATCGCTATTGAGGTCGATAAGCTGATTGATGGCGCCACGCGCGATGCCAAACTCCAGCGCATTATGGATTTCGTCACCACCGCTGAGCGCGCCGATGAGAACGTGGCAATCCGTCTGCCAGGCCACGAATTTACCCGGCTGCGGGATGAAAATCGCCGCAACGGCATCACCGTCGATGACAGCGTATGGGCCAAAATCCAGGCGCTGTAAGGAGGCATAGCATGATATTTGGACATATCGCACAGCCCAATCCGTGTCGTCTGCCAGACGCGATTGAAAAGGCGCTCGATTTCTTACGCACCACCGACTTTCGCACGCTGGACCCTGGGGTGGTGGAAATCGACGGCAAAAATATTTTTGCCCAGATAATTGATTTAACCACCCGCACTACGGCTGAAAACCGTCCAGAAGTTCATCGCCGTTATCTGGATATTCAGTTTCTCGCCTGGGGTGAAGAAAAAATAGGGGTTGCCATCGACACCGGTAATAACCAAATCAGCGAATCGTTATTAGAACAGCGCGATATTATTTTCTATCACGACAGTGAACATGAATCTTTCTTTGAAATGGTTCCGGGAAGCTACGCTATTTTTTTCCCGCAGGATGTTCATCGCCCTGGCTGCAATAAAACGGTCGCGACACCCATACGGAAAATCGTCGTTAAAGTGGCAATATCCGCTTTATAAAACGTTATCTTTGGAGCACAACATGAAAACGAACAATACCGGTTATATTATCGGTGCGTATCCCTGTGCACCCTCATTTCACCAAAAGAGTGAAGAGGAAGAGAAGGAATTCTGGCGGCAACTCTCCGATACTCCTGATATTCGTGGGCTGGAGCAACCCTGCCTTGAACATCTTCACCCACTCGGCGACGCGTGGTTATTGCGCCATACGCCAGGCAACTGGCAAATCGTCGTGACGGCGATTATGGAAACCATGCGCCGTCGCGGTGAAAACCGCGGCTTTGGGCTGGCCTCCAGCAATGAAGATCAGCGTCAGGCCTGTGTGGCGTACTATCGCCACCTTTACCAGAAGATCACGACAATCAACGCGGCAAGCGCCGGGAAAGTGATCGCGCTTGAGCTGCACGCCGCACCGCTGGCCGATAACCCAAACGTCGCGCAGGCAACGGACGCATTTGCCCGTTCAGTGAAAGAGATCGCTGGCTGGGACTGGCCGTGCGACCTGGTGCTGGAACACTGCGACGCGATGACCAGCGCCGCGCCGCGCAAAGGATTCCTGCCTCTGGACAACGTGCTGGAGGTAATTGCCGACTACGACATCAGCGTTTGCATTAACTGGGCGCGTTCCGCCATTGAAGGACGCAACACCACCCTGCCACTAACCCATACGCAGCAGGTAAAACAGGCCGGTAAACTCGGCGCGCTGATGTTCTCCGGTACAACGCAAAGCGGTGAATACGGCGAATGGCAGGATTTACATGCGCCTTTCGCGCCTTTCTGCCCTGACAGCATGATGACGCAAGAACATGCCCGTGAATTACTGACCTGCGCAGGAACAGACGTTCTGCAATTCATGGGTATTAAGTTACTGGAAATTAACGCTAATGCCGACGTCAGTCACCGCGTAGCGATATTACGCGACGGCATTACGGCATTAAATAACGCCAAATAATAAGACGTTGCCGGATGGCGGCGTAGGTCTGATAAGCAAAACGTCATCAGGCATTAAATAATTTACTTTTCATCGCCAGAATACTTACTTTACGAGAATACGAAGATGAATATGACCTCTCGCCCTACAGAAAAAGATATACCTCGTCAGCGTTGGCTGCGAATTATTCCGCCCATTCTGATTACCTGTATTATTTCTTATATGGACCGCGTGAATATTGCTTTCGCGATGCCCGGCGGAATGGATGCCGAATTAGGTATTTCCGCCACTATGGCCGGTCTGGCTGGCGGGATTTTCTTCATCGGCTATCTGTTCTTACAGGTTCCCGGCGGCAAAATCGCCGTTCACGGCAGCGGCAAGAAATTTATCGGCTGGTCGCTGGTTGCCTGGGCGGTTATTTCCGTCCTCACAGGCTTAATCACCAACCAGTATCAATTGCTTGCCCTGCGTTTCTTACTGGGTGTGGCGGAAGGCGGCATGCTGCCCGTCGTACTGACGATGATCAGCAACTGGTTCCCGGATGCTGAACGCGGTCGTGCGAACGCCATTGTGATTATGTTTGTGCCGATTGCCGGGATTATCACCGCCCCGCTCTCCGGCTGGATAATCACCGTACTCGACTGGCGCTGGCTGTTCATTATTGAAGGTCTGCTCTCTCTCGTCGTGCTGGTGCTGTGGGCGTACACCATTTATGACCGGCCGCAGGAAGCCCGCTGGATCTCCGGGGCGGAAAAAAACTATCTGGTGGAAACCCTCGCCGCAGAACAGAAAGCCATTGCCGGAAGCGAAGTTAAAAACGCCTCTCTCAGCGCGGTCCTTTCCGACAAAACCATGTGGCAACTTATCGCCCTGAACTTCTTCTATCAGACCGGGATTTACGGTTACACCCTCTGGCTGCCAACCATTCTCAAAGAGCTGACCCACAGCAGCATGGGGCAAGTCGGCATGCTCGCCATTTTGCCATACGTCGGCGCGATCGCCGGGATGTTCCTGTTCTCTTTCCTTTCCGACCGCACGGGTAAACGCAAACTGTTTGTCTGCCTGCCGCTGATTGGCTTCGCCCTGTGCATGTTCCTGTCGGTGGCGCTGAAAAACCAAATCTGGCTGGCCTATGCCGCGCTGGTCGGCTGCGGCTTCTTCCTGCAATCGGCGGCGGGCGTTTTCTGGACGATCCCGGCACGTCTGTTCAGCGCCGAGATGGCGGGCGGCGCACGCGGCGTTATCAACGCGCTTGGCAACCTCGGCGGCTTCTGCGGCCCCTACGCGGTTGGCGTACTGATCACGTTGTACAGCAAAGATGCGGGCGTCTATTGCCTGGCAATCTCCCTGGCGCTGGCCGCGCTGCTGGCGTTGTTGCTGCCCGCGAAATGCGATGCGGGTTCGACACCGGCAAAGACAATGAGTCAGCGTAAACACGCCGCGTAACACCATGCCCGGGGCGCAGCGCTTACCGGGCCTACAAAACCCGTAGGCCGGATAAGCGTGGCGCCATCCGGCAAAAATGAGACATGAAAGATGAGAGAGAAAGAGGCCTTCTGGCTGGGCATCGATTGTGGCGGTACTTATCTGAAAGCCGGTTTGTATGACGCCAAAGGTCATGAGCATGGGATCAACCGGCAGTCGTTACAGACGGCAACGCCACTGCCGGGTTACGCCGAACGCGACATGCACCAGCTCTGGCAACAGTGTGCAGCCACCATTGCCGGGCTTTTGCAGCGTACAGGCATCTCCGGCGAGCAAATTAAAGGCGTCGGTATCTCCGCTCAGGGTAAAGGACTGTTTCTGCTCGACAGGCAGGATCAGCCGCTGGGCAGCGCCATTCTCTCTTCCGACCGCCGGGCGCTGAAGATTGTCCAGCGCTGGCAGCAGGACGGCATTCCTGAACAGCTTTACCCCGTTACCCGTCAGACGCTGTGGACCGGGCATCCCGCCTCTCTGCTGCGCTGGATTAAAGAGAACGACCCTCAACGTTACGCACAAATTGGCTGCGTGATGATGGGGCATGACTATCTGCGCTGGCGCTTAACCGGCATAAAAGGGTGCGAAGAGAGCAACATTTCTGAGTCCAACCTCTACAACATGAGCAGCGGGCAGTATGACCCGCGCCTGACCCAATGGTTGGGCATCAGTGAAATCGACGATGCGCTGCCCCCCATTATGGGGTCAGCCGAAATATGCGGGGAGATCACTGCTCAGGCAGCCGCCATCACCGGTCTGAAGGCGGGCACGCCCGTCGTCGGCGGTCTGTTTGACGTGGTTTCCACCGCGCTCTGCGCCGGTATTGAAGATGAATTCACCCTCAACGCGGTGATGGGCACCTGGGCGGTGACCAGCGGGATCACCGAGGGGTTGCGCGACCACGAAGCGCACCCTTATGTCTATGGCCGCTACGTCAACGACGGGCAGTACATCGTTCACGAAGCCAGCCCTACCTCATCCGGCAATCTTGAATGGTTTACCGCCCAGTGGGGCGAACTCTCTTTTGACGAGATCAACCAGGCCGTCGCCAGTCTGCCGAAAGCGAGCGGCGAACTCTTTTTCCTACCGTTTCTGTACGGCAGCAATGCCGGGCTGGAGATGACCTGCGGCTTTTACGGCATGCAGGCGCTGCATACCCGAGCGCATCTGCTACAGGCCATTTACGAAGGGGTGGTGTTCAGCCACATGACCCATCTCAACCGTATGCGCGAACGCTTTACTGAGGCTCACACCCTGCGCGTAACCGGCGGCCCGGCGCACTCCGACGTCTGGATGCAGATGCTGGCGGATGTCAGCGGCCTGCGCATCGAACTGCCGCAGGTTGAAGAGACCGGCTGCTTTGGCGCCGCGCTCGCCGCCCGCGTCGGCACCGGCGTATATCGCAGTTTCAGCGAGGCTCAGCACGCCTTACGGCACCCGGTACGCACGCTGATGCCCGACATGGCCGCGCACCGTCTTTATCAGCGCAAATACCACCAATACCAGGATTTGATTCAGGCATTACAGGGCTACCACGCCCGCATTAAGGAGCACGCATTATGAGCCGACCATTACTGCAACTGGCGCTCGACCACACCAACCTTCAGGCGGCGCTTCACGATGTCGCCCTGTTACAGGACCACGTCGATATCGTTGAGGCTGGCACCATCCTCTGTTTAACCGAGGGGCTTGGCGCGGTGAAAGCGCTGCGCGCCCAGTGCCCGGATAAAATCATCGTTGCCGACTGGAAGGTGGCCGATGCGGGTGAAACGCTCGCGCAGCAGGCTTTTGCCGCCGGCGCCAACTGGATGACGATTATCTGTGCGGCGCCGCTCGCCACGGTGGAAAAAGGCCATGCCGTCGCGCAATCCTGCGGCGGTGAAATTCAGATGGAGCTGTTCGGCAACTGGACGCTGGACGATGCCCGCGCCTGGTATCGCACCGGTGTGCGCCAGGCGATTTACCACCGTGGGCGCGACGCGCAGGCCAGCGGACAGCAGTGGGGAGACGCGGATCTGGCACGGATGAAGGCGCTTTCTGATATTGGCCTGGAGCTGTCGATTACCGGCGGCATTACGCCTGCCGATCTGCCGTTGTTTAAAGATATTCGCGTCAAAGCATTTATCGCCGGACGCGCGCTGGCAGGGGCGGCGCATCCGGCACAGGTTGCTGCCGGGTTCCACGCGCAAATTAACGCCATCTGGGGAGAGCAGCATGCGTAATCATCCGTTAGGTATCTATGAAAAAGCGCTGGCAAAAGACCTCAGTTGGCCGGAGCGCCTGGTGCTGGCGAAAAGCTGCGGCTTTGACTTTGTCGAAATGTCGGTGGATGAGACCGACGAACGCCTGTCGCGCCTGGACTGGAGCCCCACGCAGCGGGCGTCGCTGGTGACCGCCATGCTGGAAACCGGCGTGGCCATCCCGTCAATGTGCCTGTCCGCGCATCGTCGCTTTCCCTTCGGCAGTCGCGATGAGGCCGTACGCCAGCGGGCGCGCGACATCATGACCAAAGCGATTCACCTGGCGCGCGATCTGGGTATCCGCACCATTCAACTGGCGGGTTATGACGTCTATTACGAAGAACATGACGAAGGTACGCAACAACGCTTTGCCGAAGGGCTGGCGTGGGCGGTGGAGCAAGCCGCAGCGGCGCAGGTGATGCTGGCGGTGGAGATCATGGACACCGCCTTTATGAACTCCATCAGCAAATGGAAAAAATGGGACGCGCTGCTCGCCTCGCCGTGGTTTAGCGTTTACCCGGATGTCGGCAATCTCAGCGCCTGGGGCAACGACGTCGCCGCTGAGCTGAAGCTCGGTATTGACCGCATCGCCGCCATCCACCTGAAAGACACGCAGCCGGTGACAGAGAACAGCCCCGGTCAGTTCCGCGACGTGCCGTTCGGCGAAGGGTGCGTGGATTTTGTAGGCATCTTCAAAACGCTGCATGAGCTGAACTACCGTGGCGCGTTTTTGATTGAGATGTGGACGGAAAAGGCCAAAGAGCCGGTGCTGGAAATTATCCAGGCGCGGCGCTGGATAGAAGCGCGTATGCAGGAAGGAGGATTCACATGTTAGAGCAGTTAAAAGCCGAGGTGCTGGCAGCCAATCTGGCGCTTCCGGCACACCATCTGGTGACATTCACCTGGGGTAACGTCAGCGCCGTAGATGAAACGCGAAAACTGATGGTCATTAAACCTTCCGGCGTTGAATATGACGTCATGACCGCCGACGATATGGTGGTGGTGGAGATCGCCAGCGGCAAGGTCGTTGAAGGCAGCAAAAAGCCCTCATCCGATACGCCGACGCATCTGGCGCTCTATCGTCGTTATCCGCAGATCGGCGGAATTGTGCATACCCATTCCCGCCATGCAACGATCTGGTCACAGGCGGGTCTTGACCTGCCCGCCTGGGGCACCACGCATGCCGACTATTTCTATGGCGCAATCCCCTGTACCCGGCTGATGACCGTGGAGGAAATTAAAGGGGAATACGAATACCAGACGGGCGAGGTAATCATCAAAACCTTTGAAGAACGCGGTCTGAACCCAATGCAAATCCCGGCGGTATTAGTCCACTCACACGGGCCATTCGCCTGGGGGAAAGACGCCGCTGACGCCGTGCATAACGCCGTGGTGCTTGAGGAGTGCGCCTATATGGGGCTGTTTTCGCGCCAGCTCACGCCACAGCTACCGGATATGCAGCCAGAATTGCTCGACAAACATTATCTGCGTAAACACGGCGCGAACGCCTATTACGGGCAGTAAGACAATAAAAAAATCCCTGGGCGTAAAACGTCCAGGGTAAGAATCCGAAGGCGACATCACGCTACGGAATAAACGGTTACTGACCTCAGCGATATCGGTATTGATAATCTACATTGTCCACCACACTATAAAGCGGTTGAATATCATCCAGTGCCAGTATGTATCCACTTCCTTTCACGCAGACAATTGAATTCTTCGGTAGCCCCAGCAGACTTAATTTATTATTTAGATTTTTGACGACTTTAGATAAACGCTGCGTGGAAGCACATAATTCATTTTTTT
The DNA here is from genome assembly GCF_030333295.1 of Citrobacter sp. CK198. Taxonomy (NCBI): domain Bacteria; kingdom Pseudomonadati; phylum Pseudomonadota; class Gammaproteobacteria; order Enterobacterales; family Enterobacteriaceae; genus Citrobacter; species Citrobacter sp. CK198. The sequence continues at coordinate 186,861 of NZ_JAOWGE010000023.1, forward strand.
CCCAAACGTTGATGAGTAATTCATCCTTTGAGACATATTGAGAACGTGCATTGACCAAAAGGTAAACAAACAGATGGAGCATTGTCCGATTAAAAAACACTCCACAGAAAGAGATGACGCTATCCATTTTATTAACCGGCAGCCGGAAAATTCGAGCTTCGTTAATATCAAGGAATATTTCCCTACCAATCATAAATCCATGTAACTGATATTCCATACTTTAGATACTCACGTTGAGCTAAACCAGAGATACCTGCTCATGTTCACCTCCTCCTTGATTATTGTGTAAGCCTCAAGTGTAAAAAAAAGCAATTTATTTTCAATAGTTAACCGACACAACTCTTTTCCCACACCTTTCTGATGGGGTATAGGTTTAATAGCTGAAAAACATATTTGTATAAATTAATGTAATTACTAAAGACAAACGATTAGCAGTATAAGCTAAATAGACAGGGCCGGTGCATGTGACAATTAAATATTATATATTTATCTCAAATTACAGTTAATAATGCTGCGCCGGGTTCCCAACGACCGAACAGCGGCTTCACTCTCCCCGGCAAATCTGCCCGATGGCGCTACGCTTATCGGGCCTACAAGTGCGGTTTCCCGTAGGCCGGATAAGGCGAACCTCATGCCCGATGGCGCTATGCTTATCGGGCCTACATGTGCGGTTTCCCGTAGGCCGGATAAGGCGAACCTCATGCCCGATGGCGCTATGCTTATCGGGCCTACATGTGCGATTTCCCGTAGGCCGGATAAGGCGAAGCCGCCATCCGGCAACGTGGTTATACGGCGCTTAAAACAGCCCCAGCGGTTTATCGGAATAGCTCACCAGCAGACATTTGGTTTGCTGATAATGCTCCAGCATCATTTTGTGGGTTTCGCGGCCAATCCCCGACTGCTTATAGCCGCCGAACGCAGCATGCGCCGGGTAAGCATGATAGCAGTTGGTCCATACGCGTCCCGCCTGAATACCGCGCCCCATTTTGTACGCCAGGTTGCCGTTACGACTCCAGACTCCGGCGCCAAGCCCGTACTGGGTGTCGTTAGCCAGTTCCAGCGCTTCCTCCATCGTCCTGAAGGTCGTCACCGCCAGCACCGGGCCAAAAATCTCCTCCTGGAAGACGCGCATATTGTTCTTACCAAACAGGATGGTCGGTTCGAGGTAATAGCCCTCTTTCAGCTCTCCTTCCAGCTGCTTGCGCCGTCCGCCGGTTAACACATCCGCGCCTTCTTTCTTACCGATATCAATGTAGTTGAGGATGGTTTCCAGTTGACCCTGGGAGACCTGCGCGCCCATCTGCGTAACGCTGTCGAGCGGGTTACCGCTGCGAATGCTTTCGACGCGACGAATGGCCCGCTCCATAAAGCGCTCATAAATGGACTCCTGTACCAGCGCGCGGCTCGGGCAGGTACAAACTTCGCCCTGGTTAAAGGCAAACAGCGCAAAGCCCTCCAGCGCCTTGTCGAAAAACGCATCCTCTTCATCCATCACATCGGCGAAGAAAATATTGGGGGACTTACCGCCCAGCTCCAGCGTTACCGGGATAATGTTTTGTGTCGCGTACTGCATGATCTGTTGCCCGACTTCCGTCGAACCGGTAAACGCCACCTTCGCGATCCGCTTCGACGTCGCCAGATATTCGCCGATCTATCCGCCCGCGCCGTTCACGACGTTGACCACGCCCGGCGGGAGCAGGTCGCCAACGATTTCCATCAGCAACAGAACCGAAAGCGGCGTCAGACGCGCAGGTTTGAGCACCACGCAGTTCCCCGCCGCCAGCGCCGGGGCCATTTTCCAGCTCGCCATCAGCAGCGGGAAGTTCCACGGGATGATCTGCCCCACCACGCCCAGAGGTTCATGGAAGTGATAGGCCACTGTTTCGCTGTCAACTTCGCTGATACCGCCCTCTTGTGCGCGGATACAGGACGCAAAATAGCGGAAATGGTCGATCGCCAGCGGCACGTCGGCGGCGCTGGTTTCACGGATGGGTTTGCCGTTATCCCAGGTTTCCGCCGTTGCCAGCAGTTCCAGGTTTTGCTCCATGCGATCGGCAATCTTAAACAGAATCGCGGCGCGATCCTGCACGGACGTATGCGCCCACTGTTCTTTCACGTTATGCGCGGCATCCAGCGCCAGATCGATATCTTTTTTGCCGGAAGAGGCGACTTCACACAGCAGTTGCCCGGTCACCGGCGTCAGATTCTGGTAATACTCGCCGTCTACCGGTGCGACCCAGTCTCCGCCGATAAAGTTGTCGTAGCGGGCTTTTAATTTCAGAGGAAAACCATACTCGCCGGGCTGAATACGCGTTGAAGGGGGATTATTGGTCATGACCGTCTCCTTACTGTAGGGGTACTACAAAGGTTAGACGGGACTGGCGAAATCTTCGCCAGCCTTTTACTGCTTTACGACTGCGGTCACGATATAGACAAGCGGATGTTTAAGCCGTTTCACCTTACCGCACAGTGTAGGCCCGATAAGCACAGCGCCATCGGGCATGACGCCGGAATGACACGATGCGTATATCCGGCAATCACTCAATTACATCGCCGCGTGGTAAATCGCCATGATCTCGTCGTGGGTCGCCTGAATAGGGTTGGTCAGGCCACAGGCGTCTTTCAGTGCATTGGTCGCCAGCACCGAAATATCTTCTTCTTTCACATTCAGGTCGCGCAGACCCGCCGGAATGTTGACCTGCTGCGCCAGCTGACGGATAGCGTCAATGCACGCTTTCGCACCGTCGGCTTCACTCATCCCGGTTACATTAGCGCCCATCGCAGCCGCACAGTCGCGCAGACGGCCTGCCGCGACCTGGCTGTTAAATACCTGAACGTGCGGCAACAGCACCGCATTACATACGCCGTGCGGCAGATTGTAGAAGCCGCCGAGCTGGTGCGCCATCGCGTGGACATAGCCCAGAGAAGCATTGTTAAACGCCATACCAGCCAGGAATTGCGCATAGGCCATCGCTTCGCGCGCCTGCGCGTTGCTGCCCTCTTCCACGGCAATCGCCAGGTTTTCCGCAATCATAGAGATGGCTTTCAGCGCGCACGCATCAGTAATCGGCGTTGCGGCAATAGAAACATAGGCTTCAATGGCGTGGGTTAACGCATCCATGCCGGTCGCGGCGGTCAGCGATTTTGGCATCCCCATCATCAACGAAGAGTCATTCACGGAGAGCAGCGGCGTAACGTGTTTATCCACAATCGCCATCTTAATATGGCGCGCCTCATCCGTAATGATGCAGAAGCGGGTCATTTCTGATGCCGTTCCCGCCGTCGTGTTGATGGCAATCATCGGTAGCTGAGGTTTCGCGGAGCGATCCACACCTTCATAGTCGCGGATGTCGCCGCCGTTCGCCGCCACCAGCGCGATGCCTTTCGCGCAGTCGTGCGGAGAGCCGCCGCCCAGCGAAATTACGCTATCGCACCCGTGTTCTTTCAGGAGTTTCAGCCCGGCAGCCACGTTTTCGGTGGTCGGGTTCGGCTGCGTGCCATCATAAATAACGCTGAAAATATCGCGTTCCTGCAACGCTTTCTGAATATCTCCAGCCATGCCTAATGTTGTTAACATGCTATCCGTGACAATTAATGTACGGCGAAAACCATATTCCGCCATGGTATTCATTGCTTCTTTTAATGCACCAGCGCCGATTACATTCACGGAAGGAATAAAAAATGTTGAAGCAGCCATTGTACCATCCTTAATTACTGAAATAAGGCTGGCAGCATACGGATGAACCTGTCGTGAAAATATGATCGCTGTTGTTATTTTCCCATTATAAAATATAAAAAAGCACATTAGGTTCATCGCCTGCTGTGCTTTATATAATTCAAGAAAATAATTGTATTAATTCATTTTCTATTTTAATAATTCGTATCATTCTTTTGCCGGAAATAATAACGCATCGCGTAATAAATGATCGTTTCCGCGACGGCGCGTGAATCCTGTCCGGTCAAAATACTCCAGAATCTGAATGGCGAGTTTTCGTCCAACATTCAGCCGATCGCGAAAATCAGCGGCGCAGGTCGAGCCTCTCTCCTGATCCAGTTCGCGGATCAGGTTCGCAAAAGCGACAATCCGATCGTTACGGTAATAACGATCTTTCACGATCGCGGTAATCATGCCCTGCTGTGCCGCCTGTCGCAGCACCTGCCGCATAACCTGCTCGTCCACGCCCTTTTCTTTCGCCAGATCGCGCACCCACCAGGGGTCGTCGCCAAACAGCGGCTCAATGTTTTGCCAGACGGCCTGCTGCTCGTCGCTGAAACCGGCTTTGTGATCCGGTAAATGCAACCAGCCATGGTGGCTGTGAATCACGCCGCTTTCACGCATACGGTCGATGAGCAGCAGCACCAGCGCTTCGTCTTCCATCGGGAGCACCATGCGCCGCAAACGCTCGCGCCCTGGGCCGGGTTCATCGCGATGATGTTCGTGGTACATCGCGAGCGTATCCAGAATCTTACGCTGCCAGCGCGCGGCGACAGGGGCATTCAACAGGCTGTAACCCGCCTGAATAAAACCATGCTGTTCAATAAGCTGGCGCATACCGTCGCCGTTGAGCTGCCGTGCCCACACGAAATCAGGAATATTCACCGCGCCGCGTTCGAGATGCGTCGCCAGCGCGGCGCTGTCATCCCTGGCGTTTTCCAGCGCCGACAGCCATTGCAGATATTCCGGTTTACGTTTACCGCGACGCGGCGAGTTGAGCGTCACCACGCGTGCGCCAGCAAGCGTGGTTCGGGCAGAAATATCGCGTAATACCAGCCGGTCGTTATCGGCAAGCCATAGCGGCGTATCGAACACCAGTTCCGCCAGCGTGCCCTCCAGCAGGGAAATACGTCCGGTGACATGGCTGGCGGCGTGGTGAATATGCAGCGGTTGCCATTGCACGAGCGGCGCAGCATGTTCTAACGAAACGATGACGCGTGAAAAGGCATCCGGCGGTACGTCAGAGAGAAGCCAGTCGCCACGGTTAAGCTGCTCTTTTTCCGCATCACCCGCGATATTCAGCGCAATACGCTGTCCGGCATGAGCGTGTTCAGTCGCCTGATTCTGCGCATGCAGGCTGCGCACGCGCATGGGCTTATTCACACCGGTAAGCCACAGCGTATCACCGACGTTCACTTCGCCGCTGAGCGCCGTACCGGTCACCACCAGCCCTGCGCCTTTCACCGTAAACGCGCGATCGATCGCCAGGCGAAAGCTCTGATGGCCGGGATGCGCGCGACCCGTCAACTGCCGTAAATGCTCGCGCAATGCCTCAATACCACGCCCTTCATTCGCGGCGGTGACAAACAGCGTCGCGTCGGCAAACCCGTAATGGCCCAGCGTCGCCAGAATCTCTTCCCGCACCTCTTCGATTCGCGCGTCGTCCACGCGGTCGGCTTTGGTCAGCGCAACCGTAAGCTGCGGATTACCCGTCAGTTGTAAAATTTGCAGATGCTCGCGGGTCTGCGCCATCACGCCGTCATCACAGGCGACAACCAACAGCGCATGATCGATACCGCCCACGCCCGCCAGCATGTTGGAGAGAAACTTTTCATGACCGGGAACGTCGATAAATCCCAGTACGCGGCCATCCGGCTGCGGCCAGTAGGCATACCCCAGATCGATAGTCATGCCGCGTTTTTTTTCTTCCGGCAGGCGATCGGCATTCACGCCGGTAATCGCCTGTAATAGCGTTGTTTTTCCGTGGTCAACGTGTCCGGCGGTTGCAATAATCATTTCAACATCATCTCCATAAACCGGGTCTCGTCTTCAAGGCAGCGGATATCCAGCCACAGGCGACCATCGTAAATTCGGCCAATGATCGGGACCGGCAGCGCGCGCCAGCGAGCCGCCAGCGCCTCAAGACGGCTTCCGCGCCCGTCATGCGGCGTAAAGGTCAGCGCCACGCTGGGCAGCCGATCAACCGGCAGCGAACCGCTGCCGATCTGCGACAGGCAAGGCATCACGTTTACCGCGAACTCCGCGCTAAAGCGTGCGGCAAGCGCCGTCTGTAGCCGCTGCGCCTGCGCCTGAATCGCCGCTTCACTGCGGGTTAACAGCCGCAGCGTCGGCAGTTTCTCCGCCAGCGCTTCCGGGTGCAGATAAAGTTGCAGTGTTGCCTCCAGCGCCGCCAGCGTCATTTTGTCGGCACGCAGGGCCCGCTTCAGCGGGTGGCTTTGCAGTTGCGCAATCATCTCTTTCTTGCCGACAATGATCCCGGCCTGCGGCCCGCCCAGCAGCTTGTCGCCAGAGAAGCTGACCAGGCTGACGCCTGCGGCAATCAGCTGCTGCGGCATCGGTTCTTTCGGCAAGCCGTACTGACTGAGATCCACCAGCGAACCGCTGCCCAGATCCGCCACCACCGGGATATCCAGCTCCAGCCCAATAGCGGCCAGCTCTGCCTCATCCACCGCTTTGGTGAAGCCTTCAATACTGTAATTACTGGTATGCACTTTCATCAACAGGCCGGTGTTTTCATTCACCGCCTGACGATAATCTTTCGCGTGAGTCCGGTTGGTGGTGCCTACTTCATGCAGCGTACAGCCCGCCTGACGCATCACATCAGGAATACGAAACGCGCCGCCAATCTCCACCAGTTCACCACGCGATACCACCACCTCTTTACCGTTCGCCGTCGCCGCCAGCATCAGCAACACGGCCGCCGCGTTGTTGTTCACAATACAGGCGTCTTCCGCCCCGGTAATGCGACATAACAGATCCGCCAGCGCCCGATCGCGGTGCCCGCGCCCGGCGCCATCCAGATCATATTCCAGTGTGACCGGAGCGCGCATTGCCTGCGCCACCGCGTCAATCGCCTCTTCCGCCTGCTGCGCACGCCCCAGATTGGTGTGCAGCACCGTTCCCGTCAGGTTAATCACCGGACGCAGCGCGCTTTGCGCCTCTTTCGCCAGCCGGATATTCACCTCTTGCGCCCAGTTCTCGCACCACGCGGGCAGCGCCTGCGTATCGCGAATCGCTTCCCTTGCTTCATCCAACATCTGGCGAAGCAGATCCACCACCCTGGTATGCCCGTGGGTATCACGTAAAGAGAGAAAAGTGCTGTCACGCAGTAAGCGATCGATAGCAGGAAGCTGGCTGTAGAGTGAACGCGTTTCGGTTGTCATGAAAAAGGCCTGGCTGTTGGTGGCCCCCTCCGGTGCGGAGAGGGATATCGACATGAGGGGGATTGTACCGTGAGTTTGCTCAGGCGGACATAATGCGCATCAAGCCTTTGGCGGTTCCGTGCGGGCAAAGCTTTCGCGTTGAAAGAGCGTTTCCACCAGTTTGACTAAGTGCGGTCTGTCCACACACCAGCCCGGCGCCACGCGGCGGAAATTGAGGTAGCCCACGGCGCAGGCAATGGCGATGGTTGCCAGATTCACGGTATCGGTCTTAATCGTCCCGTCCACCAGATAACCTTCCAGCGCGTCCAGACTACGGTTGATTTTCTCGCGCTGGCGCAACAGTTCCGTTTCAGACTGCTGCGCCGCCGGGCGCGCCTGTTCACGCACGGAAACCAGACCGGCATCCATAATGCCGTCCGCCAGCGCTTCAATCTGCCGTACTTTCAGTGAGGCCAGCGGTTCACGCGGAATCATCACCGGAGCAATATCCAGTAACTCAATATATTCGGCGATTATCGGGGAATCGAACCAGCACTCTCCCTTATCCGTCACCAGCGCGGGGACTTTGCCAAGCGGGTTGTACTGCGCCACGCCGTTTTCCGCGTTGTAGGGAAGTTCATTCACAAATTCGAAAGTGATGCCCTTTTCCAGCAATAAAACCGAAATCTTTCGCACAAAAGGGCTGGTATAGCTGCCGATGAGTTTCATGCCGTGTCCTTTTTGCCAACAAAAAATAAAGTGGTATCAATAAATCCTGCCTTAGTTTTGCCGGATGGCGGCGCAAGCGCCTTATCCGGTCTACACATTGCAGACATTGTTCCTGTCGGTCTGATAAGCATAGCGCCATCAGGCATTTTTACTAAAAAGCAGGTGGCGACCCGCTTAATGATCCAAATAAAGATAGTGCATCCAGCTGGTCATGCGCAGTAGCACCTTACGCATCACGGAGACATGGGCGAAGTGATCGGAGTAAACCGCAACCTGGGCGTAAATGCCGTCAGGCAGGGCATCCACATCACTATTCGGCTCCAGCTCAATCAACGCAAGCACGCCGTCCATCCCCGGCGTTACGCTTAAGGACTGTAATGTTCCCTGCGCCTGGTAAGAACCGCCGGGCACAACCGGTAAAATACTCAACAACTTGCCCTGGAATACCTGGCCGGGCAGCGCATTGAACACCACTTCTGCCTCATCTCCCGCCTCAAGACGTAATAATGAGTTCTGCCGGAACTGGGCGACAATTTGCCGTTTTTGTTCGGGAATAAAAACCATTACCGGGCGCAGCGGCAGCGCGGCGGCATAGCTACCGGGCCGGATGAGCACCTGGGTCACATAGCCATTGCTCGGCGCGCGAATAACCGTCTGTTCAAGATTGTATTTCGCCTCGGCCAGCTGCGCCCGCAGGCTGACGATTTGCGACTGCTCGCCATCGACCATGCTGTCCAGTTGGCTCTGGATCTGCGTTTGCTCAGCAACAGAACCTTTTACCATCGCATCCTGCGCTAAATAGTTTTGCCGCGCGTTATCGATATCGCTTTCAGAAAACGGATTCACCCTCGCCTGACTGCCTTTCAGATAGCGCTGATAATCCTTATAGAGGCGGTCGCGTTCTGCGGACACCCGCGTGGTATTGGCCTGAGCCTCCGCTAATTGCGCCTTCAGGGTATGTATATTATGCGTGGCCGTGACCAGGTCAGCCTGTAACCTGTCGACCCGCGCCTGATACCGCACGGGATCGATTTTGAATAAAACATCGCCTTTTTTAATCAGCTGATTATTTTTATCCGTTACCTCACTCACAATACCTGTTACCTGCGGCGTAATGGGAATAGAAATAACCGCTTTCTGCGCCGTAAAAGTATAGGGGTGGTTATAGTTCATTAATAATATAAGTCCGCTAACTAAAAATACCCCGCCTAATGCCGCCGTGGAAAGTGTCCATTGATTCACCGGAATCCTGAATATTTTAAATACCGCCCAGGCTAATGCTACGTAGGTCAAAACAATCAACAGATCCATGATTAGCTCTCCGACGGGGGAATATCAGGGGACTGTACCTCAGCCAGCTTTCGCTCCAGCGCTTCCACACGTTTCGACAAGGCGATAAGTTCCGGGTCAGGCTCCGGTTCTGACCCCGGCTCAGGCTCCTTTTCCTGTGGTGAAACATGCGCTTGCATGCCCCAGCCCCGTTCAGGCTGATAAAGCGTGGCCCAAATCCACAGAAACGGCCAAATAACATGAAGCGTAAACAGACTGACCCAACCAGCAGTATGAATAGCATCAGCATGGGGGTGGTTTCGTTTTTTAGCGATCAGATAAGGGATGTCATGAATCATGATGATTCCATAAAAAATCACCAGAAAAACAAAGATCAATACCCCTAACGCGAAATAATTTAGAAACATACCTGCTCCGGCTTCACGCTAATAAGAGTGTTAAATGACAGGCGGCGTATTACGATTCCACCGATATTTTGAACATAATTCGAGTCCGCCATTTTCGCCATCAAACCAAAAGATAATTTTGCACGGCGAGAGGTTGCTCAATTACACATCAGAATGAAGCATGAGACGGAATCTGCTTAAGATCACACCACACAGGTTTCGGATGAAAATATCTTGTGATTTAGATCACAAAAATTCAACAAACCCTCAAATCAAAAATGTGAAACAGTTCACATTTAAACGCTATTTCCATCGGTGATTCCGGGTTTGTTGTTTTTTTACACAGCTGTTTTGTGATCAATATCACATCAATAACCACCATCTACCCTATATTCATGTGATCTAAATCACACAACAAGCCAGCAACTGGACAGTTGAACGATTCAGTGCCAGATTTCGCACTATCTACAGGGTCCGGCTACCTCTGCCGCTACATTAACAAACCTCGGGCTTCGAGCCTGCGCGACAGCAAACATAAGAAGGGGTGTTTTTATGTCATCCGATATTAAGATCAAAGTGCAAAGCTTTGGTCGTTTCCTCAGCAATATGGTGATGCCAAATATCGGCGCGTTTATCGCGTGGGGTATTATCACCGCATTATTTATTCCAACAGGGTGGTTGCCTAACGAAACGCTGGCAAAGCTCGTTGGTCCGATGATCACCTACCTCCTGCCGCTGCTGATCGGTTATACCGGTGGTAAGCTGGTAGGCGGCGGGCGCGGCGGCGTGGTCGGTGCTATCACCACGATGGGCGTTATCGTCGGTGCGGATATGCCGATGTTCCTCGGCTCAATGATCGCAGGCCCGCTGGGCGGCTACTGCATCAAGAAATTCGATAGCTGGGTAGACGGTAAGATCAAATCCGGTTTCGAAATGCTGGTGAATAACTTCTCCGCTGGCATCATCGGGATGATCCTCGCGATTCTGGCATTCCTCGGCATTGGCCCGGCGGTTGAAGTCCTGTCTAAACTGCTGGCAGCCGGCGTTAACTTCATGGTTGTCCATGACATGCTGCCGCTGGCGTCTATCTTCGTTGAACCGGCGAAAATCCTGTTCCTTAACAACGCGATCAACCACGGTATCTTCTCGCCGCTGGGTATTCAGCAGTCCCATGAGCTGGGTAAATCCATCTTCTTCCTGATCGAAGCTAACCCAGGCCCGGGTATGGGCATCCTGATGGCGTACATGTTCTTCGGTCGCGGCAGCGCAAAACAGTCTGCTGGCGGTGCGGCAATCATCCACTTCCTGGGCGGTATCCACGAAATTTACTTCCCGTACGTGCTGATGAACCCGCGTCTGATCCTGGCCGTTATCCTCGGCGGTATGACTGGCGTGTTTACGCTGACCATCCTGAACGGCGGTCTGGTTTCTCCGGCGTCTCCGGGTTCTATCCTGGCGGTACTGGCGATGACGCCAAAAGGCGCCTACTTCGCTAACATCACGGCGATTATCGCTGCTATGGCGGTCTCTTTCATCATTGCCTCCATTCTGCTGAAAACCAGCAAAGTGAAAGAAGATGATGATATCGACGCGGCAACCCGTCGCGTGCAGGACATGAAAGCGGAATCTAAAGGCGCATCCGCGCTGTCCGCTGGCGATGTGACCAACGACCTGAGCCATGTACGTAAAATCATCGTTGCCTGTGATGCCGGTATGGGTTCCAGCGCAATGGGTGCGGGCGTACTGCGTAAAAAAGTTCAGGATGCGGGTCTGAGCCAGATTTCCGTCACCAACAGCGCGATCAACAACCTGCCGCCGGATGTCGACCTGGTCATCACTCACCGTGACCTGACCGAGCGCGCCATGCGCCAGGTTCCGCAAGCGCAGCACATTTCGCTGACCAACTTCCTGGATAGCGGGCTGTACACCAGCCTGACCGAACGTCTGGTTGCCGCACAGCGCCACAACACCAACGAAGAGAAAGTACGCGACCATCTGAAAGACAGCTTTGATGAAGGGGATAACAACCTGTTCAAGCTGGGCGCAGAAAACATCTTCCTGGGTCGTAAAGCCGCCACTAAAGAAGAAGCCATTCGCTTTGCGGGCGAGCAACTGGTGAAAGGCGGTTATGTTGAGCCAGAATACATCGACGCCATGCTGGAACGTGAAAAACTGACCCCGACTTATCTGGGTGAGTCTATCGCCGTACCGCACGGCACCGTGGAAGCCAAAGACCGTGTGCTGAAAACCGGTGTGGTCTTCTGCCAGTACCCGGAAGGCGTTCGCTTCGGTGAAGAAGAAGACGATATCGCCCGCCTGGTCATTGGTATCGCGGCGCGTAACAACGAGCACATCCAGGTCATCACCAGCCTGACTAACGCGCTGGATGATGAGTCCGTGATCGAGCGTCTGGCGCATACCACCAGCGTGGATGAAGTGCTGGAACTGCTGGCCGGTCGTAAGTAAGTCCGTTGCCCGGTGGCGCTGCTACCGGGCCTGCGGTGTACGGTTTCCTCTCCCGCAAGGGAGAGGGTTTGGGTGAGGGGGGAAGCCATGCGGTCCCTCACCCCAGCCCTCTCGGGTAAAAACATTAATGAAGGTTAACACTATGAAAGCATTACATTTTGGCGCAGGTAATATCGGTCGTGGATTTATCGGCAAACTGCTGGCTGACGCGGGGATACAACTGACGTTCGCGGATGTAAACCAGGTCGTGCTCGACGCCCTGAATGCCCGTCATAGCTATCAGGTTCATGTGGTGGGTGAAAATGAGCAGGTTGATACGGTTTCCGGCGTTAATGCCGTGAGCAGCATCAGCGATGACGTGGTTGAGCTGATTGCGCATGTCGATTTGGTCACGACCGCCGTTGGGCCAGTAGTACTGGAACGCATTGCTCCGGCCATCGCCAAAGGCCTGGTTAAACGTAAAACGCAAGGAATTGAAGCGCCGCTTAACATCATTGCCTGCGAAAACATGGTGCGCGGCACCACGCAATTGAAAGGTCATGTGATGAACGCCCTGGCGGATGAAGACAAAGCCTGGGTTGAACAGCATGTCGGTTTTGTCGATTCCGCCGTCGACCGTATCGTGCCGCCTTCCGCCTCCGCCACGAACGACCCGCTGGAAGTCACCGTGGAAACCTTCAGCGAGTGGATTGTCGATAAAACGCAGTTCAAAGGCGCGCTGCCAGATATTCCAGGTATGGAATTAACCGATAACCTGATGGCATTTGTCGAACGTAAACTCTTCACGCTGAACACCGGGCATGCTATAACCGCGTACCTCGGAAAATTAACCGGTCATCAGACCATCCGTGACGCGATTCTCGATGAGAAAATCCGCGCTGTGGTAAAAGGGGCGATGGAAGAGAGCGGCGCGGTACTGATCAAACGCTACGGTTTTGATGCCGACAAACATGCGGCATACATTCAGAAAATCCTCGGTCGTTTTGAAAACCCGTATCTGAAAGATGACGTTGAGCGCGTTGGCCGCCAGCCGCTGCGTAAACTGAGTGCGGGCGACCGTCTGATCAAACCGCTGCTGGGCACGCTGGAATACGGCCTGCCGCACGTTAACCTGGTCAACGGTATCGCTGCCGCGATGCACTTTACCAGCGAAGACGATCCGCAGGCCCAGGAACTGGCTGCGCTGATCGCAGAGAAAGGGCCGCAGGAAGCGCTGGCGCAAATTTCCGGGCTGGATGTAAACAGCGAAGTGGTAGCGGAGGCGGTTAACGCATACAACGCGACCAAATGAGGCAAAATACGGCGCAGGTCATCCTGCGCCCGAATGACAGATTGTCAGATATGCAGGCAATAATGGAACAAACCCAGGCCTTTGAAAACCGCGTGCTTGAGCGTCTGAATGCTGGCAAAACCGTACGAAGTTTCCTCATCACCGCCGTAGAGTTACTCACCGAGGCGGTGAATATTCTGGTACTTCAGGTGTTTCGCAAAGACGATTATGCGGTGAAATACGCAGTGGAACCGTTGCTCGACGGCGATGGACCGCTGGGCGATCTCTCGGTACGTCTGAAACTGATCTACGGTCTGGGAGTACTCAGTCGCCCTGAATACGAAGATGCGGAACTGCTGATGGCGTTGCGTGAAGAACTGAATCACGACGGTAATGAATATGCGTTCACCGACGACGAAATTCTCGGGCCGTTTGGCGAACTGCACTGCGTGACGGCGTTACCGCCGCCGCCGCATTTTGAGACCTCTGACCCGGGTTTATACGCCATGCAAATTCAGCGCTACCAGCAAGCGGTACGCTCAACGATGGTGCTTTCCCTGACCGAGCTGATTTCTAAAATCAGCTTAAAAAAAGCCTTTCAAAAATAGACCGTCAACCACTTACTGTTTTTCTTCCGGCTGCGGCTGATAGAGCTGGCGATAATATTCCAGACGTTGCAGGTACATCTGCGCATTTGCCTTCGGCACCTCATCAGGAACCATATCGCGCGGCGGCGTTTTATTCAGATACTCCCGAAATGCCTGACTCGAAGCCATAAAATCTACAGCCTTATCAATAAGAAGCGGAACGTTGTCACCTATTTTGACCATGATGATATCTCCATGTATTCTCCGCGTCGGGGAATGCGCGGCCGCTAATTTTAGTTTAGGCTCAGACAGGGTTTTCTATTGGGGAAAACGTGCTTAATCGCAAACCGCCATGCAGAAACCGTTAACATCACGTTTTGTTTATTAAATAAGTATTAAATCAAGACGTTACACAATCAATTAGCATTATAATACTTGCCTTATTTGATTATTTTTATCCCATTAGTTGTGAATAATCCCGCTCTGCGCGCATACTATAGAAAATTCATCCTGGTTCCATCAGAAGCTATCCCATGAAAGAAGTCGAAAAAAACGAAATTAAACGTCTGAGCGATCGCCTGGACGCCATCCGCCACCAGCAGGCCTCGCTATCCCTTGTTGATGCCGCTGACAAATATGCCGAGCTGGAAAAAGAGAAAGCCACGCTGGAAGCCGAGATCGTGCGCCTGCGTGACGTTCACAGCCAGAAGCTGAGTAAAGAAGCGCAAAAGCTGATGAACCTGCCGTTTCGCCGCGCGATTACCAAAAAAGAACAGGCCGATATGGGCAAGCTGAAGAAAAGCGTGCGCGGTCTGGTTGTCGTCCACCCAATGACGGCGTTAGGCCGTGAAATGGGCCTGAAAGAGATGACCGGTTTCGCAAAAACCGAGTTTTAACCTTCTGCCGGGTACGCGCACGCTTGCCCGGCCCGCCCTTTCCCTCCCCCCCCCTCAATTGGCCCAACCAATTATCCCTTAATCCGATCACTGGTTCACAGTTCATTAAAATTCACCTACACTAGCGTTGCCAATAAGCAACATTTGATTAACCATTCATTGTCATTACCCCTACATCACAATATTGGCAGGGCCACTTTTACACATAATGTGACAAAGAGATGAGCAAAAGACTCATTGCATTATGCGTGTGGCCCTCAGGAGACCTGCAATGAATCTCTGGCAACAAAACTACGATCCGGCCGGTAACATCTGGATTTCCAGCCTGATCGCATCGCTTCCGATCCTGTTCTTTTTCTTCGCGCTGATTAAGCTCAAGCTGAAAGGCTACATCGCCGCCTCCTGGACGGTCGCAATCGCGCTGGCTGTCGCGCTGCTGTTTTACAAAATGCCGGTGGATAACGCTCTGGCTGCGGTGGTGTATGGCTTCTTCTATGGTCTGTGGCCGATTGCCTGGATCATTATCGCCGCCGTCTTTGTCTATAAAATCTCTGTCAGAACCGGGCAATTCGACATCATCCGGTCATCAATATTGTCGATTACCCCTGACCAGCGTCTGCAAATGCTGATCGTCGGCTTTTCCTTCGGGGCATTCCTTGAAGGGGCAGCGGGCTTTGGCGCGCCAGTGGCGATTACTGCGGCTCTGCTAGTCGGCCTGGGCTTTAATCCGCTGTATGCGGCGGGTTTGTGCCTGATCGTCAACACCGCGCCGGTCGCGTTTGGCGCGATGGGGATTCCGATTCTGGTGGCCGGTCAGGTCACCGGGCTGGACAGCTTTGAGATCGGCCAGATGGTCGGCCGTCAACTGCCGTTCCTGACCATTATCGTACTGTTCTGGATCATGGCGATTATGGACGGCTGGCGCGGCGTGAAAGAGACCTGGCCTGCGGTGATGGTGGCGGGTGGTTCAT
Source organism: Citrobacter sp. CK198 (assembly GCF_030333295.1). Lineage (NCBI taxonomy): Bacteria > Pseudomonadati > Pseudomonadota > Gammaproteobacteria > Enterobacterales > Enterobacteriaceae > Citrobacter > Citrobacter sp. CK198. Next base: position 202,554 of record NZ_JAOWGE010000023.1, read on the forward strand.
TTGCTATCGCCCAGTACCTCAGCTCTAACTTTATCGGCCCGGAACTGCCGGACATCATCTCGTCGCTGGTCTCGCTGGTCTGTCTGACGCTGTTCCTGAAACGCTGGCAGCCGGTACGTATTTTCCGCTTTGGCGATATGGGCGCTTCACAGGTCGATCAGACGCTGGACCGCACCCATTACACGGTTGGTCAAATCGTTCGCGCATGGTCGCCGTTCCTGTTCCTGACAGCGACCGTTACCCTCTGGAGCGTTCCGCCGTTTAAAGCGATGTTTGCCCCAGGCGGCGCGCTGTACGACTGGGTGATTAATATTCCGGTTCCGCATCTCGATAAGCTGGTTGCCCGTATGCCGCCAGTGGTGCATGAGGCAACCGCCTACGCTGCGGTCTATAAGTTCGACTGGTTCTCCGCTACCGGTACGGCCATTCTGTTCGCTGCGCTGCTGTCCGTCGTCTGGCTGAAAATGAAACCATCTGCCGCAATCCAGACATTCGGCAGCACGCTGAAAGAGTTAGCGCTGCCGATTTACTCCATCGGGATGGTGCTGGCATTCGCGTTTATCTCTAACTACTCCGGGCTCTCCTCTACGCTGGCGTTAGCGCTGGCGCATACGGGCAGCGCCTTTACCTTCTTCTCGCCGTTCCTTGGCTGGCTGGGCGTATTCCTGACGGGGTCTGATACCTCATCAAACGCGCTGTTTGCCGCCCTGCAGGCGACGGCCGCCCAGCAAATCGGCGTCTCTGACGTGCTGATGGTGGCGGCGAATACCACCGGCGGCGTAACCGGTAAGATGATCTCTCCGCAGTCTATCGCCATTGCCTGTGCGGCAGTGGGTCTGGTAGGGAAAGAGTCCGACCTGTTCCGCTTTACCGTTAAACACAGCCTGATTTTCACCTGCATGGTGGGTGTGATTACCACACTTCAGGCCTATGTCTTAACCTGGATGATTCCGTGATTGTGATGCCAAAACGCCTGTCAGACGAGGTCGCTTCTCGTGTGCGGGCGCTGATTGAAGAACAACAGCTGGAGGCGGGCATGAAGTTGCCCGCCGAGCGCCAGCTGGCCGTACAACTGGGCGTGTCGCGCAATTCTCTGCGCGAGGCGCTGGCGAAACTGGTCAGTGAAGGCGTGCTGATCAGCCGCCGGGGCGGCGGAACGTTCGTTCGCTGGCAGCATGAAACCTGGTCCGAACAGAATATCGTTCAGCCGTTGAAAACGCTGATGGCGGACGACCCGGACTACAGCTTCGACATTCTGGAAGCCCGCCACGCCATTGAAGCCAGCACCGCGTGGCACGCTGCAATGCGCGCCACACCCGCTGATAAAGAGAAAATTAAGCTCTGCTTTGACGCCACGCTCAGTGAAGACCCGGACCTCGCCTCTCAGGCGGATGTTCGCTTCCATCTCGCGATTGCGGAGGCCTCGCACAACGTCGTGCTGTTGCAGACCATGCGCGGCTTCTTTGATGTCCTGCAATCATCCGTGAAGCAGAGCCGCCAGCGTATGTATCTCGTTCCGCCGGTGTTTTCAAAACTGACGGAACAACATCAGGCGGTGATGGACGCCATTCTGGCCGGTGATGCCGACGGCGCACGTAAAGCCATGATGGCGCACCTCAGTTTCGTCCACACCACCATTAAACGATTTGATGAAGACCAGGCCCGCCAGGCGCGTATTACCCGCCTGCCCGGTGACCATAATGAGATTTCCAGGGAGAACAAAGCATGATCATTTCAGCAGCCAGCGATTATCGCGCCGCAGCCCAACGCATTCTGCCCCCTTTCTTGTTCCACTACATCGACGGCGGCGCCTATGCGGAATACACCCTGCGTCGTAACGTGGAAGACTTGTCAGAGGTGGCGCTCCGCCAGCGCGTGCTGAAGAATATGTCCGACCTGAGCCTGGAAACCACCCTGTTTAACGAAAAGCTGTCGATGCCGGTTGCACTGGCTCCGGTTGGCCTGTGCGGAATGTATGCGCGTCGCGGTGAAGTTCAGGCCGCCGCCGCCGCCGATGCGAAAGGGATTCCGTTTACCCTCTCCACCGTTTCTGTCTGCCCTATCGAGGAAGTCGCGCCGACGATTAAACGCCCGATGTGGTTCCAGCTGTACGTCCTGCGCGATCGCGGTTTTATGCGTAACGCGCTGGAGCGCGCCAAAGCGGCGGGCTGCTCCACGCTGGTCTTTACCGTCGATATGCCAACGCCTGGCGCGCGTTACCGTGACGCCCACTCCGGGATGAGCGGCCCGAATGCCGCCCTGCGCCGCTACTGGCAGGCTGCAACCCATCCGCAATGGGCCTGGGATGTCGGCCTGAACGGTCGTCCGCACGATCTGGGCAATATCTCCGCCTACCTTGGCAAACCGACCGGGCTGGAAGATTACATCGGCTGGCTGGCGAACAACTTCGATCCGTCGATTTCCTGGAAAGACCTGGAGTGGATCCGTGAATTCTGGGACGGCCCAATGGTGATCAAAGGGATCCTCGATCCCGAAGACGCCCGCGACGCGGTACGCTTTGGCGCTGATGGCATCGTGGTCTCTAACCACGGCGGCCGCCAGCTCGACGGCGTACTCTCCTCCGCCCGCGCCCTGCCCGCCATTGCCGACGCGGTGAAAGGCGATATCGCCATTCTGGCGGACAGCGGAATTCGTAATGGTCTGGACGTGGTACGCATGATTGCGCTTGGGGCCGATAGCGTACTGCTTGGCCGTGCGTATCTGTACGCGCTGGCGACGGCGGGTCAGGCTGGCGTGGCGAACCTGCTGGATCTGATCGAAAAAGAGATGAAGGTCGCCATGACGCTGACCGGCGCAAAATCAATCAGCGAGATCAGCCGTGATTCGCTGGTGCAGGAACTCGGTAAGTCTGTTCCGGCTGCGCTGGCGCCACTATCGCAGGGTGATGCGGCGTAGGCTGGATAAGGCGTCAGCCGCCATCCGGCAATGTAATGTGCATCGGGGAGCCTGATGGCGCTACGCTTATCAGGCCTACAGGGTGAGGGTGAACGTATTTTCTGCTATTCTGCCCCCCGCACTTAAGGGGGCAGTTAAGCATGTTGAATATCGTATTATTCGAACCAGAAATCCCACCAAACACCGGCAATATTATTCGTCTTTGCGCCAATACCGGTTTTCGTCTGCATATTATCGAGCCGATGGGCTTCACATGGGATGATAAACGTCTGCGCCGTGCGGGGCTGGACTATCATGAGTTTGCCGCCGTACAGCGCCATCACGATTACGCCGCCTTTGTCGCCGCCGAAAACCCACAGCGTCTGTTTGCTCTGACCACCAAAGGCACCCCTGCCCATAGCGCGGTGAGCTATCAGGATGGGGACTACCTGATGTTTGGCCCGGAAACGCGCGGTTTACCGGGGACCATTCTCGACGCTCTGCCCGCAGAACAAAAAATTCGTATTCCAATGATGCCGGACAGCCGCAGCATGAACCTGTCGAACGCGGTGTCGGTCGTGGTGTATGAGGCATGGCGCCAGTTGGGGTATCCTGGCGCGGTATTGCGTCGTTGATTTTTGTCGGATGGCGGCTGACGCCTTATCCGACCTACGGAACTGGTAGACCCGGTAAGCGGTAGCGCCACCGGGCATAAAGTCAGATGCCGTCGCCGTATTCGAACGTATGGTGAATCCCGTTAAAATGCTGATCCATATCCATTGACGGCTTATCGCTGTCGGGCTTGCCGACAATCCGCGCCGGAACGCCCGCTGCGGTGGTGTGTGGCGGTACGGGCTGTAAGACCACGGAGCCCGCGCCAATCTTCGCGCCGCGCCCCACTTCGATATTGCCAAGGATCTTCGCCCCGGCGCCAATCATCACGCCTTCACGAATTTTGGGATGACGATCGCCGCTGGTTTTCCCGGTCCCGCCAAGCGTGACGGATTGCAGGATCGAGACATCGTTTTCGATTACCGCCGTTTCACCGACCACAATCCCCGTCGCGTGATCGAGCATAATGCCGCGTCCAATTTTCGCCGCCGGGTGAATATCGACCTGGAAGGTGACAGAAACCTGATTTTGCAGGAATATCGCCAGCGCGCGGCGGCCTTCATTCCATAACCAGTGGCCGATACGGTAGGCCTGGAGAGCATGGAAGCCTTTCAGATACAGAAGCGGCGTCGAGTATTTGTCTACCGCCGGGTCGCGGGTGCGTACCGCCTGAATATCACAGGCAGCAGAGGCGATCATTTCCGGGTCGGCGGCGTAGGCCTCTTCCACCACTTCACGGATGGCGATGGCAGGCATAATCGGAGATGCGAGTTTGTTCGCCAGCATATAGCTCAGCGCACTGCCCAGGTTTTCATGCTTGAGTAGCGTCGCGTGGTAGAAACTGGCCAGCATCGGCTCACAGTCCGCCAGAGCCCGGGCTTCGGCTTTAATATTGTTCCAGACGATATCCAGTTCTTCACATGACATTGCTGACTCCAGGTATCAGGCTAACGACCGGCCCGTTCTTCGCGGGCCGGGTCATTTAATAAAACAGATCCTTACGGCTAGTGGCGACTACGCTCGTCCTTGCGTGCACGACCTAATAACGTCAATGCTGCCTCGCGCGCGTTTTTTCCGCAATACAATACTTGATAAATTTCCTCGGTTATTGGCATTTCGACACCAAAACGGTGCGCCAACTCACGAACTTCTTTTGTATTACGGTAGCCTTCAACCACCTGACCAATTTTGTCCTGCGCGCTCTGAACATCCATGCCCTGACCGAGCATCATGCCAAAACGGCGGTTACGCGACTGGTTGTCAGTACAGGTCAGAACCAGGTCGCCCAGACCCGCCATTCCCATAAAGGTGGTCGGATCGGCCCCCAGCGCCGCGCCAAGACGCGACATTTCCGTCAGCCCACGCGTGATCAGCGCGGTACGTGCGTTTGCGCCAAAACCGATGCCGTCAGACATGCCTGCGCCAATCGCAATCACGTTTTTCACCGCACCGCCCAGCTGCACGCCGATGAAATCGGGGTTGCTGTAGACGCGAAAACTCTTACCGCAGTGCAAAAGTTCCTGCAAATCATCCGCGAAGGTTTCGTCCGTCGACGCCAGAGAAATTGCCGTCGGCAAACCCGCCGCCAGTTCTTTAGCGAACGTCGGGCCGGATATCACCGCCAGCGGGATGTCATCGCCCAGCGCTTCACGGGCGACATCCTGCAACAGGCGCCCCGTTTCCGCTTCCAGACCTTTGGTCGCCCAGACCAGGCGCGCATCAGGACGCATCAGCGGTTTAATCTGTCGCAGCACCTCGCCAAAGACATGGCTTGGCACCACCACCAGAATGTTACGGCTGGCCGCCAGCGCGGTGGCTAAGTCGCTTTCAAGGCGTAGCGTATCGGGAAAAGGCACATCAGGGAGGAACGCGACGTTGCAGCGGTCTCGCTCAAGGGTCGCGACATGTTTAGGATCGTGGCCCCACAGGACAACCTGGTGGCCGTTTCTCGCCAGGGTGATGGCAAGAGCGGTGCCGTACGAGCCAGCACCGATCACAGTCATTGAAGCATTACTTTGGTTCATCAGGCATCCTGATGTTCTTCAGTACCTTCGCCAGCCTGCTGCTGTAAATAGTTCATGAACAGCGCATCGAAGTTAACCGGCGCAAGATTCAGTTGCGGGAACGTGCCGCGTGAAACCAGGCTGGTGATGCATTCGCGGGCATACGGGAACAGAATGTTCGGGCAGTATGCACCCAGGCAATGCGCCATCTGAGTTCCTTCAATACCACTGATGGAGAAAATGCCGCCCTGCTGAACTTCGCACAGGAAAGCGGTCTCTTCGCCCAGGGAAGCCGTTACGGTAACACGCAGTACCACTTCGTATACGTCATCTGCCAGTTGAGTAGACGCCGTATCAAGATCAAGTTTAACCTCTGGCTGCCAATCTTTCTGGAAAACATGCGGCGCATTTGGCGCTTCGAAAGACACATCCTTGGTGTAGATACGTTGGATCTGGAAAGCCATTTCGGTGTTATTTTGTTCTGACATGTGTAGAAAACCCTTTAGTGTTGTCCTTAAAATACTTGCGGCATGTTTTAACGCAGCAGGGGATCCAGTCCACCACGCGCATCCAACGCATACAAGTCGTCACAGCCGCCAATGTGCTGTGCATCAATAAAAATCTGCGGAACCGTCGTGCGGCCACTACGCTTGATCATCTCTTCACGTTTTACGGCATCGCCGTCAATCGGAAGTTCCTGGAAACTCACACCCTTACTGCTCAACAGCGCTTTTGCACGATGGCAAAACGGGCAGGTTGCTTTGGTGTAGATCTCGATGTTGGCCATGACTTATCTCCCGTGTTGAGTAACGCGTTATTTCCCGCGCACTAATGGCAGGTTCTCACCGCTCCAGCCCGCAACGCCTTCTTTCAGCACAAAAACCTTCTCAAAGCCCGCTTTGATCAGTGCGTTTGCGGATTCCTGACACTGCATACCGGAACCATCAACCACGATCAGAGGCTTATCTTTATGCTTTTCAAGCTCGCCAACGTTGTTGGCCTTGATTTCGCTCGGCAGCAGGTTAGTCGCGCCCGCGATATGGCCTTTGCGGAAGTCGTCACGCTGACGTAAATCCACCACAACGGCGTCTTCTTTGTTGATAAGACGCGTCGCTTCGCCGCGAGTAATAACCTTAACTTTAGACATCAGGCCTTTGAAAGTGGTGAACAACACCGCCACCAGTAACGCAATCCAGGCGATACTCAGTATGGGATGGCGGCCAACAAATTGCATAATTTCTTGCATGGGGGGTAACAACTCCCGACTCAGTGATTAAAAAACCAGGAAAGGAGTATACCTGCGCGTTGGCGCAAATACAGCCAGAGCGTGCAATGGATTGCATTTTTGCGGGGCGCTACGGAAAAAAAACGTCGATCCGCGCCGTCCCCGGCTCGCTCTCTGCCCCATTCTTTGATCTTCTGAGGCTATTTTATCGATTCAGCTGTAGTAAAATTACGCAATTATTTTGTCTATTGAGTGTGAGGTTGTCGCAATGTCGGTTTCTAAAAAACCTATGGTACTGGTGATTCTGGATGGCTATGGCTACCGTGAAGACAGCCAGGATAACGCCATTTTGAATGCCAAAACCCCGGTAATGGATGCTCTGTGGGCAAAACGTCCGCATACCCTGATCGACGCTTCCGGTCTGGAAGTGGGTCTGCCGGACCGTCAGATGGGCAACTCCGAAGTGGGTCACGTTAACCTGGGCGCGGGCCGTATCGTGTATCAGGATCTGACGCGCCTGGATGTTGAAATTAAAGAACGTACCTTCTTCGCTAACCCGGTACTGACGGCGGCGGTCGATCAGGCGAAAAATACCGGTAAAGCCGTGCACATTATGGGCCTGCTGTCTGCGGGCGGCGTGCACAGCCACGAAGATCACATCATGGCGATGGTCGAACTGGCCGCAGAACGCGGCGCAGAGAAAATTTATCTGCACGCCTTCCTTGATGGCCGCGATACCCCGCCACGCAGCGCGGAATCCTCGCTGAAAAAATTCGAAGACAAGTTTGCCGCGCTGGGCAAAGGCCGCGTAGCGTCCATTATTGGTCGTTACTATGCAATGGACCGCGACAACCGCTGGGATCGCGTTGAGCAGGCCTATGACCTGATGACACTGGCGCAGGGTGAATTCCAGGCCGATACCGCCGTTGCTGGCCTGCAGGCCGCTTACGCGCGCGACGAAAACGACGAATTTGTGAAAGCGACCGTCATTCGCGCGGAAGGTCAGGCCGATGCCGCGATGGAAGACGGCGACACGCTGATTTTCATGAACTTCCGTGCTGACCGCGCCCGCGAAATTACCCGTGCGTTCGTTAATGCTGATTTCGACGGCTTCGCCCGTAAGAAAGTGGTTAATCTGAACTTCGTCATGCTGACCGAGTACGCCGCTGATATCAAAACTGCCGTGGCTTACCCACCGGCATCGCTGGCAAACACTTTCGGCGAGTGGATGGCGAAGAACGACAAAACCCAACTGCGCATTTCCGAAACGGAAAAATACGCCCACGTCACCTTCTTCTTCAACGGCGGCGTAGAAGAACCGTTTGCAGGCGAAGAACGCATCCTGATCAACTCGCCTAAAGTGGCTACCTACGATCTACAGCCGGAAATGAGTTCCGCAGAACTGACCGAAAAACTGGTTGCGGCTATCGGGAGCGGCAAGTATGACACCATCATCTGTAACTACCCGAACGGTGATATGGTCGGTCACACTGGCGTGATGGAAGCGGCGGTTAAAGCGGTTGAAGCGCTGGATCACTGCGTTGAGCAGGTTGCTAAAGCGGTTGAGTCCGTTGGCGGCCAACTGCTGATCACCGCAGACCACGGCAACGCCGAGCAGATGCGCGATCCATCCACCGGCCAGGCGCACACCGCGCATACCAACCTGCCGGTTCCGCTGATTTATGTCGGCGCGAAAAGCGTAAAAGCGGTCGAAGGCGGCAAACTTTCTGATATCGCACCGACGATGTTGACGCTGATGGGTATGGAAATCCCGAAAGAGATGACTGGTAAGCCGCTGTTCATCGTGGAATAATCCTTCCCCATGAGGGGAAAGGCGTTTAATTCCATTACACGGGCCGTGAAACCACGCAGGTTTTCAGTCAGGCCCATGATTTACGCCAGCGTGTTGAGCGCTGGCGTATTGTTGTGCGCCTTTTCCGCCCATGCGGATGACCGCGATCAGCTCAAATCCATCCAGGCGGATATCGCCGCCAAAGAGCGCGCCGTACGCCAGCAACAGCAGCAACGCTCCAGTTTGCTCGCACAGCTCAAAACGCAGGAAGAGGCCATCTCCGCCGCCGCGCGTAAACTGCGTGAAACCCAGAATACCCTTGCCCAGTTGAATAAGCAGATCGACGCAATGAACGCGTCTATCGCGAAGCTGGAACAACAAAAAGCCATTCAGGAACGCAGCCTTGCCGCGCAGCTGGATGCGGCGTTTCGCCAGGGCGAGCATACGGGGATTCAGCTCATTCTTAGCGGTGAAGAGAGCCAGCGCGGGCAGCGTTTACAGGCCTATTTCGGTTATCTGAACCAGGCGCGCCAGGACACCATTGCCGAACTGAAACAAACGCGTGAAGAGGTGGCGTCTCAGAAGGCGGCGCTGGAAGAGAAACAGAGCCAGCAACAGACGCTGCTGTATGAACAACGCGCCCAACAGGCGAAGCTGGAGCAGGCGCGTAATGAGCGTCAGAAAACGATCGCCGGTCTTGAGTCGTCAATCCAGCAGGGGCAACAGCAGTTAAGTGAATTGCGAGCGAACGAATCCCGCCTGCGCAACAGCATCGCGCGCGCAGAGGCGGCCGCCAAAGCCCGGGCGGAGCGAGAAGCCCGCGAAGCGCAGGCGGTGCGCAATCGTCAGCAGGAAGCCACCCGCAAAGGCACAACCTACAAACCAACCGAAAGCGAAAAATCGTTGATGTCCCGTACCGGCGGTCTGGGTTCACCGCGCGGTCAGGCATTCTGGCCCGTTCGCGGCCCAACGCTGCATCGTTATGGCGAACAGCTGCAAGGTGAGCTACGTTGGAAAGGGATGGTTATCGGTGCGTCTGAAGGTACTGAAGTCAAAGCAATTGCGGACGGCAGGGTGATTCTGGCGGACTGGTTGCAGGGCTACGGTCTGGTCGTCGTCGTGGAACACGGTAAAGGCGATATGAGCCTTTACGGGTATAACCAGAGCGCACTGGTCAGCGTTGGCACACAGGTTCGCGCAGGCCAGCCTATTGCGCTTGTAGGCAGCAGCGGCGGTCAGGGCCGACCGTCACTCTATTTCGAAATTCGTCGCCAGGGTCAGGCCGTCAATCCACAGCCGTGGTTGGGAAGATAAGTTTTGCCTCACTTTCGTCGCACAATACTCTCACTCGCCAGCCTGCTGGCATTCGCCTCCCCTGTTTTTGCTGGCAAACTCGCCATCGTAATCGACGATTTTGGTTATCGTCCGCACAATGAAAATCAGGTGCTGGCGATGCCGTCCGCCCTCTCCGTTGCCGTCCTGCCCAATGCCCCACATGCCCGTGAAATGGCAACCAAAGCGCACAACAGCGGGCATGAGGTGCTGATCCATCTGCCGATGGCGCCGCTGAGCAAGCAGCCGCTGGAGAAAGATACGCTGCGCCCGGAGATGAGCAGCGACGAAATTGAACGCATTATTCGCGATGCGGTGAATAAGGTGCCGTATGCCGTGGGTCTCAACAACCACATGGGCAGCGCGATGACCTCCAGCCTGTTTGGTATGCAAAAAGTGATGCAGGCGCTGGAGCGTTATAATCTTTACTTCCTCGACAGCATGACCATTGGCAACAGTCAGGCGATGCGTGCCGCCTCCGGGACGGGCGTGAAGGTGATTAAGCGCAAAGTGTTCCTTGATGATACGCAGAACGAAGCGGATATTCGTCGCCAGTTTAATCGCGCCATTGAGTTAGCCCGTCGCAACGGGTCAGCTATCGCGATTGGGCACCCACATCCATCAACGGTGCGAGTCCTTCAGCAGATGGTCTATAACCTGCCTGCGGATATTACTCTGGTGCGTCCGAGCAGTCTGCTCGACGAGCCGCAGACAGATACCTCTACGCCAAATCTGACGCCGCCGAAAAACGGTACGCCGGATGCGCCGCGAAATCCGTTCCGCGGCGTGAAGGTGTGTAAATCGAAGAAACCGTTAGAACCTGTCTACGCCAGCCGGTTCTTTAGCGTGTTAAGCGAAAGCATTACGCAGAGCACGATGGTGAACTACTTCCGGCATCAGTGGCAAGGCTGGGGCAAGATCGCTGCCCCCCAGAACGCTAACGCGGATTAATCGCTTTACGGGCAACGCGGTGGTGCGAGGCCGTTTTATCACGCCACCGGTATAACCGACCCGACCACAACAGCGCCTGATAAGCCGCCTTCGCGCTTCGTATGTTAAGCATCATGCGCTTATACATGCCGGAGGCAAATATTTCGGCGATCATCCGCTGGCGAATAAGCGTGTCCTGCTCCTTACGCACCGCATGACACACCCGCAGCGCTTCCCAGGTAATTTGTTGCTTAAATTCAGGATAGACGGGAATGCGATCCGCATAATCACTATTCAACTTTTCTAATAAACGCGTGATTTTAATGTAGTGTCGCTGGTAATGCAGATTACGCTCACCTTGTCGTTTCAGGCGGCTAACAGACTGATCGTGAAGAAAATATTTATACAACACCTGTTCGGTATAGCGTACGCGCGTGGCATTGAACATCACTTCCGTGGTCCACAGGATATCCTGATGATGTAATCCTGGAACAAAGCTAATCGCGTGTTTTTCAATAAGGGCGCGCCGATAAACGCCCATCCAGACAACATGCGTCCAGCGGCGTGAAGCCAGCCCCATACGCAGCCAGTCCGGGCCGGTTAATACCCCTGTCGACCGAATGCGATCCGTGGGGATGGATGGCCAGGTATGCCCCGTCTCAAGAATGCACCAGTCTGCATTACACTGCGCCACATCCAGGTCATCCTGTAGCGCCATGGTCATCAGCGTTTCATACATGTTCGGATACACCAAATCATCGGCATCGACAAAAGCAACGTAGTCGCCGGTCGCCGCGGCCAACCCCCGGTTGCGGGCCACGGACGCGCCTGCATTATCCTGATGCAACAGGTGAACATGTGAATGGGTATCGGCAAAATGCCTTGCGATATCAACGGAGTTGTCGGTAGACCCGTCGTTAACAATGATGATCTCCAGCGCATTCCATGTTTGTGCAATCAAAGATTCCATGCATGCCTGGAAGCTATTACCCGCATTGTATAACGGAATAATAACACTCAGTGTACTTGTGCTGCTTTTCATAGAATGGCCCGTCAGTCTTTAATACATTGGCCCTTTCTACCGTGCTTTCATTAAGAAATTATTAAGTCCAGTGGAGATGATGGTTAAGGCGCACAAAACACCCTACAGATGAGAAGCCTCACCATGTATACTACGCCTTCGTATTATACGTATTTAGAATACTTATCTTGAGGGAAGTGATGACCATCAGTAAGACACATGAAAAGGGCTATACGGTCTATTACAAAGAGGAAAATAAAGACCTTAAGTCCCTGATGGATAAGTATATGAATAACGAAATCAGTGGCAAACCGCTGAACAGCGGCAACGAATTCCGCAGCGTAGAACTTGTTGAATACCAGTCACGGAAGTTCATCATCAAAAACGATCGCGAAATAGACCCACGATTTGAGAAAAAGATTCAGAATTTTCTCTCCGGGCCTTTTTATTCTCAGCTGATCCAAAAACTGGACAGACTGGCGCCACAAGTGCGTGCCTGTACCGCCGATCTCTACTGTGTGGCCGAGAAAACACGTTTTCGCCAGTGCTATGATGTGTATACCCTTCATGAATATATTGAAGGGGAGCCATTAAATGATATTAATGAAAGCAATAAAGAAGATATTAAGGCGTGTATTCAGCAACTGCACCGGGCAGGTCTGGCCTCCAATGATATTCATGCCGGAAACTTTATCCGCACACCTTCCGGGGAATTGCGCATCATCGACTTATCCTGCAAAGGAAGTCTAAAAATTTGCCAGGCAAATGATATTTTAGTATTACAAAATAAATACCATATGAATATTGAAGGTCAGGGTCTGGTTTATAAACTTATTCAGCTTAAAGAGAAATTCAGACGCTTATCCCGCAAGATGCGCGGAAAATAAAAACGCCATTTTACGGCCAGGTTCGGGAAAACCTGGCCGCCAGCAGGATGCTGTCAGTCCCAGCTCAGAATCACTTTTCCTGACTGGCCTGAACGCATTGCATCAAAGCCTTTCTGGAACTCATCGATGGAGAAACGGTGGGTGATGATCGGAGACAGATCCAGGCCAGACTGAATCAGCGCCGCCATCTTATACCAGGTTTCAAACATCTCACGACCGTAAATACCTTTAATAAACAGCCCCTTGAAGATCACCTTCGTCCAGTCGATAGACATATCCGAAGGCGGAATCCCCAGCATCGCGATACGACCGCCGTGGTTCATGGTATCCAGCATGGCGCGAAACGCAGGCGGCGCACCGGACATCTCCAGGCCGACATCAAACCCTTCGGTCATGCCCAGATTAGCCATCACGTCGGTCAGGTTCTCTTTCGCGACGTTCACCGTGTGGATGATGCCCATTTTACGCGCCAGTTCCAGACGGTACTCATTCACATCCGTGATCACGACATGACGCGCGCCCACATGTTTCGCTACCGCCGCCGCCATGATGCCGATCGGGCCGGCACCGGAAACCAGCACATCTTCACCGACCAGATCGAACGACAGCGCCGTGTGTACAGCATTGCCGAAGGGGTCGAAGATAGAGGCTAAATCATCGGAGATGTTATCCGGGATCTTAAAGGCGTTAAACGCCGGAAGTACCAGATATTCCGCAAAACAACCGGGACGGTTAACACCGACACCCAGAGTATTGCGGCACAAATGCGTACGGCCACCGCGACAGTTACGACAATGGCCGCAGGTAATATGGCCTTCGCCGGAAACGCGATCGCCAATCCTGAAGCCTTTAACTTCCTGACCGATACCGACCACCTCGCCGACATATTCATGCCCTACCACCATCGGAACCGGGATGGTTTTTTGCGACCATTCATCCCAGTTATAGATGTGAACGTCAGTGCCGCAGATGGCTGTTTTACGGATTTTAATCAGCAGATCGTTATGCCCGACTTCCGGTACCGGAACGTCAGTCATCCAGATGCCCTCTTCCGCTTTCAGTTTGGATAACGCTTTCATCTCACATCCTCAGGCAATAACGCCCAGTTGTTTACCAATACGTGTGAACGCCTCAACCGCACGCGTGATTTGCTCAGGGGTATGCGCCGCAGACATCTGGGTACGAATACGCGCCTGACCTTTCGGTACAACCGGATAGAAGAATCCGGTCACGTAAATCCCCTCTTTTTGCAGCTCGCGGGCAAATTGCTGCGCAACCACCGCATCACCCAGCATCACTGGAATAATAGCGTGATCGGCGCCAGCCAGCGTGAAGCCCGCAGCGGACATTTGCTCACGGAACTGACGCGCATTCGCCCACAGGCGATCGCGCAGCTCGCTCCCCGCCTCAACCATCTCCAGCACTTTAAGGGAGGCCGCAACAATGGCAGGCGCCAGGGAGTTAGAAAACAGATACGGACGGGAACGCTGACGCAGCCACTCCACCACCTCTTTACGCGCCGCCGTATAACCGCCAGATGCCCCACCCAGCGCTTTGCCTAACGTACCGGTAATGATGTCCACGCGTCCCATTACGTCACAGTATTCGTGAGAACCGCGACCGTTCTCCCCGACAAAACCGACAGCATGGGAGTCATCAACCATCACCAGCGCGCCGTAAAGGTCTGCCAGGTCACAGACGCCTTTCAGGTTGGCGATAACGCCGTCCATCGAGAACACGCCGTCGGTGGCGATCAGCACATGACGAGCGCCAGCTTCACGGGCCTCTTTCAGACGCGCTTCCAGCTCCTGCATATCGTTGTTGGCATAGCGAAAACGCTTCGCTTTACACAGGCGAACGCCATCAATAATCGAGGCGTGGTTTAACGCATCCGAGATAATCGCATCTTCTGCGCCCAGCAGGGTTTCGAACAAGCCGCCGTTGGCGTCGAAGCAGGAAGAGTACAGAATAGCGTCCTCCATACCGAGGAAGTCCGCCAGTTTTTGCTCCAGCTGTTTATGGCTGTCCTGAGTGCCGCAGATAAAGCGCACTGAAGCCATGCCAAACCCGTGAGAATCCATTCCCGCTTTTGCTGCCGCAATCAGTTCGGGATGGTTAGCTAGCCCCAGATAGTTGTTGGCGCAAAAGTTGATGACGTGGCTTCCGTCTGCCACGGTGATGTCCGCCTGCTGCGCAGACGTGATAATGCGCTCTTCTTTAAACAATCCTTCCGCACGGGCGGTTTCCAGATCGTTGGTTAACTGCTTATAAAAATCCCCACGCATTGCGATTCTCCAGACTGGGCAAATTTCAGCACATATTACCCAAAGCTATACATTGATACGAGATGACGCATCATCACTTCTTGAAAATGCAGCATAAATCACGCGTACCCGCACAGCTTATCGGTGAATGGCTGAAGCCTGGGCCGTGTAGTGATATGATAAGAAGTATTCGTGTCTGAGATTGTCTCTGACTCCATAATTCGAAGGTTACAGTTATGATCATCGTTACCGGCGGCGCGGGCTTTATCGGCAGCAACATCGTTAAGTCCATGAATGATAAAGGCATCACCGATATTCTGGTGGTAGACAACCTGAAAGACGGCACCAAGTTCGTCAACCTGGTGGACCTGAATATTGCTGACTATATGGATAAGGAAGACTTCCTGATCCAGATTATGGCCGGAGAAGAGTTCGGCGATATCGAAGCGGTTTTCCACGAAGGCGCCTGCTCTTCCACCACCGAGTGGGACGGCAAGTATATGATGGACAACAACTATCAATACTCCAAAGAGCTGCTGCACTACTGCCTGGAACGTGACATTCCGTTCCTGTATGCCTCCTCTGCGGCAACTTACGGCGGTCGCACCTCTGACTTCATTGAGTCTCGTGAATATGAGAAACCGCTAAACGTTTACGGCTACTCTAAATTCCTGTTCGACGAGTATGTACGCCAGATCCTGCCTGAAGCCAGCTCGCAGATTGTAGGTTTCCGCTATTTCAACGTTTACGGACCGCGTGAAGGCCATAAAGGCAGCATGGCGAGCGTCGCTTTCCATCTGAATACTCAGCTCAACAACGGTGAAACGCCGAAACTGTTTGAAGGCAGCGAAAACTTCAAACGCGATTTTGTCTACGTCGGCGACGTGGCTGATGTAAACCTGTGGTTCTGGGAAAACGGCGTGTCCGGCATCTTTAACCTGGGCACCGGGCGCGCGGAATCCTTCCAGGCCGTGGCGGATGCCGCGCTGGCTTATCACAAGAAAAGCGACCTTGAGTACATTCCGTTCCCGGAAAAACTGAAAGGCCGTTACCAGGCGTTCACGCAGGCGGATCTGACCAATCTGCGCGCCGCAGGCTATGACAAACCGTTCAAGACCGTTGCCGAAGGCGTAACGGAGTATATGGCCTGGCTGAATCGCGACGCGTAAGAAGAAACATGAAAATACTGGTGATTGGTCCGTCCTGGGTAGGCGACATGATGATGTCGCAAAGTCTCTATCGCACGCTCAAGGCGCGCTATCCCCAGGCGATAATCGACGTGATGGCGCCCGCGTGGTGCCGCCCGTTATTGTCGCGTATGCCGGAGGTCAGCGACGCGATCCCCATGCCGCTTGGCCACGGAGCGCTGGAAATTGGCGAGCGGCGCAAGCTCGGTCATCGTCTGCGTGAAAAGCGCTATGACCGCGCCTATGTTTTGCCGAATTCGTTTAAATCCGCACTCGTTCCTTTCTTTGCCGGCATTCCGCATCGCACCGGCTGGCGCGGCGAGATGCGCTACGGCCTGCTCAACGACGCGCGCGTATTAGATAAAGAGGCCTGGCCATTAATGGTGGAACGCTATGTGGCGCTGGCCTACGACAAAGGCGTTATGCGTACTGCCCAGGATCTGCCGCAGCCTCTGTTATGGCCGCAGCTACAGGTGAGCGAGGGCGAAAAGTCCCTCATCTGCAACGAATTTTCTCTTTCCGCTGAACGTCCGATGATCGGTTTTTGCCCCGGCGCGGAATTTGGCCCGGCGAAACGCTGGCCGCATTATCACTATGCGGAACTGGCAAAGCAGCTCATCGATGAAGGCCACCAGATCGTCTTGTTTGGCTCAGCAAAAGATCATGACGCCGGAAATGAAATTCTGGCTACACTGAATACTGAGCAGCAGGCCTGGTGCCGCAATCTGGCGGGAGAAACGCAGCTGGAACAAGCTGTTATCCTTCTATCTGCCTGCAAAGCCGTTGTCACGAATGACTCTGGTTTAATGCACGTCGCCGCTGCGCTGAACCGTCCGCTGGTCGCGCTGTACGGCCCCAGCAGCCCGGACTTTACTCCTCCACTTTCGCATAAATCGCGGGTTATCCGTCTGATTACGGGTTATCACAAGGTGCGCAAAGGGGATGCTGCGGAGGGGTATCATCAGAGCCTGATTGACATCACGCCGACGCGTGTCCTGGAAGAACTCAATAGTCTGTTATTACAAGAGGAAGCCTGACGGATGCGGGTTCTGATAGTCAAAACATCATCAATGGGGGATGTGTTACACACATTGCCCGCACTGACTGACGCACAGCAAGTCATCCCGGGTATTCAGTTTGATTGGGTGGTAGAAGAAGGATTCGCGCAAATTCCATCCTGGCACGATGCTGTCGATCGCGTGATTCCCGTCGCTATTCGCCGTTGGCGTAAGGCCTGGTTTTCCGCGCCCATCAAAGCTGAACGTAAAGCCTTTCGCGATGCCGTACAGGCACAGCAATACGATGCGATTATTGATGCCCAGGGGCTGGTAAAAAGCGCGGCGCTGGTCACAAGACTGGGACGCGGCGTAAAGCACGGCATGGACTGGAGTACGGCCCGGGAGCCCCTGGCCAGCCTGTTTTACAACCGAAAGCATCACATCGCTAAAGCGCAGCATGCTGTTGAACGCACCCGCGAGCTGTTCGCCAAAAGCCTGGGGTACAGCAAGCCACAGTCCCAGGGCGATTATGCGATTGCGCAACATTTCCTGAGCAATCTGAATGCAGACGCAGGGCAATATGCGGTATTTTTACACGCGACCACCCGAGACGATAAGCACTGGCCGGAAGCAAACTGGCGAGATCTGATCGGCCAACTGCGTGATGCGGGTGTACGCATTAAGCTGCCCTGGGGTGCGCCCCATGAAGAAGCACGGGCAAAAAGATTAGCGGAAGGATTTGATTATGTGGATGTTTTACCACGAATGAGTCTGGAAGAGGTCGCACGCGAGTTGGCGGGGGCAAAATTTGTAGTGTCCGTTGATACCGGACTTAGCCATTTAACCGCCGCCCTTGATCGACCTAATATCACGCTGTATGGCCCGACCGATCCGGGACTGATTGGGGGATATGGGAAGAATCAGTGCGCGCAAAAGAGTCATTCAGGGAAGATGTCAACTCTGAGTGCGGATGCCGTCAAAGTATCATTGCTTGATTTTAATTTGCTATAACTTTTAAAGAGATTAATCATGCTTCGTGGACACACGTTTTCTCGCTTTATCCGCAGCACGCAAAATAATCCGTTTAACGTTATCTATTTTTTATTTTATGCCGGGTGCCTGACGACCCTGGCGATGCTGCTGATCAATCCAGACGAAGCTTTAAAAGTTTTTATTGCATGTGCGGTTCTGTCGCTACCGATTATCGGTAAACACAGCAAGTCACTTCTGAGTGATAAGAAAAACCTGCTGTTACCCGTGATGCTGCTGCTCTTCGGTTTAGTACAAATTATTTGGGTTGAGATCTTTAAAGAACCGGGCTCATCCTTTACTGGCGCTTATCGCTCATATCAGAACGGCGGTAAGGTGATGATCTTTGCCGCACTGATTGTCACAGCCCTGCAATCGCCAATCGCATGTGCGATGAAAGATCGTATAACCCGCTACTGGGTGATTGCGACGGCTGTTGGTTTGTATCTTTTTGCGGGTTATCAACTCCTCACCTCACCAGATCCGCTTAACTACCGTGTCGAACTGGGTTTTGAACATCCGACAGGAGCGGCTTATGCGTTGACGTTTGTCGCATTGCTCGCGTCACAGGCCATCATCAACTTGCGGCTGAAGCATACAATCCTGCTCTATTTATTACACTTTTTGGTATCACTGGCGGTTATCACTATAACGCAAACCCGCGCCGCCATTCTGGTCTATCCGGTTCTGAGCATAGGGCTATTTTTCTTACACTATCGGCATAACCGCACCGTTTTGCTGCGTACGTTACTGGCCTTTATTGTTCTCGCGGGGCTGGCAGCAATCCCTTTAAAATCGGTGATTGAAAAGCGCTATAACAGCTTCGTAACCGATATGCATTCTTACAGTAAGAATAACAGTAATACCTCGATTGGCGCCCGACTCGCGATGCAACGAGCGGGTATTGATGCTGGAAAAAACCACTACTGGGGCCAATCACTTGAACAACGCGATGCTGGAATGCGGGATTTTGCCCGACAGGATACCTCGTTAAGAGGAGCACTTGGGTTCGTCGACATCCATTTGCATAACGAATTCATTGATACTTTTTCTCTTAAAGGGATTTCTGGCGTCATCGCTCTGCTCTTTTTGTATCTGGCGATGTTTTTAAAAGCTTATACACAACGTAGCCCTCTGTTATTCATCATTTCCAGTGCTATAGTTATCTATGGTTTAAGCGACTTATTATTATACGCCAAAGGTGAAACTCTGAGCAGTATGCTGGCATTATGCGCGGCGATGATGCTGACACCAGGCACGATGAGAGAGTTATGCCATGATTAACGCTTCAGATTATTTGCTGAGCATTATTATACCGGCATACAACAATGCCGAATTCATTACGGATACGCTGGCGTCTTTACATCAGGGCATCACTAATGAGGTAGAAGTAATCATTATTAATGATGGCTCAACGGATTTGACTGAAGAACGCATAAATGCGTTTTATCGCGAACATCATTGCAATAACGTGAAATACATCTACCAGGAAAATCATGGTGTTGCGATTGCCCGCAACGTCGGGTTGTCACATGCGACAGGGAAGTATATTGGCTTTGTTGACAGCGATGACATTATTAGCCCGGATTATTTTTCGGTTCTTCTCCCTAAATTAAGAGAAGAGAAATATGATATCGTTGAATTCAACTTAACCCGTGACATTAATAATCTCTATCAATGCAAAAAAGATAAGCCGGATGCGGTAAAACAGAGTGAAATTACGTTAACTGATGAAAATTTAACGCAGTTATTACCCACTTTCCGTGCGGGTCAATGGCACCTTGTAACAAAATTCTTTCGCCGTGACATTATTGGGCAAGACCGCTTCGAAGAACATCATCGTTATGAGGACATTATTTTTTGTCCATTTCAATACTTTAAATGCCATAAGATCTTAAAAATAGATAACAAGCTATATTATTATCGAATAAACGATCGGAGCATTACCGAGAATATTCTTGAAAATGATGCGCAATATATTTTCTTCGCCATGCGTAAAATGTGTGACTATATAAAAGAAAATGATGAAAAACGAACTGTAGCCACATTAATGATCATTAACTGCTTCCTTGAGGGACGCAAGTTGCTGCGCAAGAAGAAAGGTTATTATCGCTACGAAGAAGATATGATCAGTGACATTCAAGATGCACTAACATGCTGTGATACAAGCATCGTTAAAAGAAAAGTTATTTATAAAATGAAGTACCCACACATTGATCGTTTTATTTCAAAAATACGATTTAAAGCCATAAACGCTTGCAAAATGTTATTTGTTAGCAAGGAAAGTTAATATGTTTGATAAAGTAGAAAGAATTCTTATTTGCAAGCTTAAGTTTTATGGCGATGTTCTGCTCATTACCCCTGTTATTGCCAGTCTCCAGGCACGTTATCCGCACGCAAAAATTGATCTTCTTCTTTATAAAGACACCAGGGCAATTTTGGCTGCTGATGAGAGAATCAACAACTTTTACCTTATTGAAAAAAAGAAAGGTCTGCTGGAAACCATTAAAAATTATATATCGGTACGCCGCCAGCTGAAAAAAAACCACTATGACCTTATTGTCAACTTAACCGAGCAATGGCCTATTGGCGCACTTATCGCTTCCCTACGCCGCCCCTCTATTGCCTTTAAAAGGGACAAGAAGCAGTGGAATTGCCTTTTTACAAAAGTCACACCAACAACCGGAACTCATATTGTTGAGCAAAACTTATCCATTCTAAAAGGCCTCGACTTTAGTGAAAGCGAGCTCAAAAAAGAGATGTTGCTCTGCTATCGCGAGAGTGACTATCAATATTTACTGACCCAACTCCCCGCGCTTCCCACGCAAAAATACGTTGTGATTCAACCCACTGCAAGACAGTCCTTTAAGTGCTGGGATGACGAGAAATTTGCACATGTCATAGATTATTTGCAGCAACGCGGTCTGCATGTTTACCTGACCTGTGGGCCCGCAGTACAAGAACAGCAGCAGGTAGCGCGTATCGCCGGACTGTGTCAATCACCACCAGACCTGACGGTGGCAGGTAAAACGACCTTCCTGCAACTGGCGGCGTTAATCGATCATGCAGTACTGTATATCGGCGTGGACTCCGCCCCCATGCATATGGCTGCCGCATTAGGTACGCCGCAGGTATGTTTGTTTGGCGCCACAAATTATCAACAGTGGAAACCCTGGTCAGATAAAGCTGCGCTGATCTGGGCAGGCGATTATCATCCAATGCCGACCCGGGCAGAACTGGACAGATCCCGGAAATACCTGACCTGGATACCAGAACACGCAGTTATTGACGCTATCGACACTGTGCTCCATGATAGCAACCCGGTTGAAGGAAATGAGACAGCGTAAATGGATAACAAAACTAACGTAATTAATATTGCCTACTGCACAGATGCTAATTATCTGGAGTATGTTGCCGTATCCATTATGTCTGTCATAATGAATAACCCTGAGCAATCTCTCGCATTTTTTGTCTTTGTCTATGATGTCAGTGATGAAGACATTGCAAAGCTACAGTCGACCAGTAATAAAATTCAGGTTATCACGATCGATAAGGCTGATATTGAAAAATATAACAATGATTTTGCGATAAAACATCTCAATCGCTCAACTTATATGCGTCTGGCTGTGCCCCGTTTACTTAAAGACAAAGTAGAGCGTTTTATCTATCTTGATGCCGATACGCTATGCTTTGATTCACTCAGTGAGATTAACAGCGTTGATATTGATAATGTTGTTTGCGCCGTCAGCCATGACTCTCTCAACATTCATGATAATAAACACGCCCGGCGATTAGGGCTGAGCATCGATCACTATTTTAACGCTGGTTTCCTCTATATTAATGTCGCGAACTGGATTAAGCATGACATTGAACATAAGGCAAATACCGTGTTATTTGAGCAAGGAAAATCATTGCCTTACTTTGATCAGGATGCCCTCAACATTGCAATAAACGGCAATATTACGTTTATTGATAACCGCTGGAATTTCCTGTTTAACTGGTTTACTGACGAACAGAAAGAAAATTTCTTCTATCACAGTGACACGCTGCCAAGAATCATTCATTTTACGGGCGGAAGAAAACCGTGGTATAAAGAACATACGGGGCTGTCGCAACAGCTTTATGTTTTCTACCACCATTTCACGCCCTGGCGGAATGCAGAGTTACGCTCTTATGCCCCTCGTATGAGGCCTACCGATTATCGGGTGTACTCCCGTCAGGCGGCAAAAAAAGGTAATTATTTTACCTCCATAAAATGGTACGCAAAGTACCTCAAAACCAAGATTCATTAAAAAAAGCTCCCCGAGGGGAGCTTTTTTACTTACCTTTGACTTTTTCGGCCAGATAGCCTATGTAGCTGATAATTGAAGCAATATATTTACCCTGTAGCCTTTCATGACGTGACTTCTTCTTATACTGCTTTGGCGTTCTGGCAGGCAACAACGGCACATTCGCCCATGGTGAAGCCTTCCATGCCTCCACAAAATACTGTGCAGACGGATAATTTGCCCAGGAATTCCAGGGTTTAGTTACCCCAATATAGTGAATAAGAATGGTATCCGCCGTTATATATTCTTTATAGCGTGATATATCTTTGCTTTTTAACTCTTGTTTTATACCATATATCGCATTGTAGATACGCGGTAAAAAGATCACCTTATTTAAGAAAAGAATATTTAAAACATCCTGATCGGGGAAAGAGAGTTTCTGATTTTTATCCAGGAGGATATCAAATGCAGCACCAATAAAGTTCTGCTCTTTCCACTTTTTAAGATTCGCATAGATCACACCAGAGTTAAAATAATCACTATTTTTCTCAATATCTCTGGCAGGACTATCATCGACGTCCCTTACTACCGCAGCAACATGCTCATCAAGGTTGAGATGACTCAATTCAACAAGTGAGCCTTTACATATCACGTCTGCATCAATGTACAGGAGTGAATCAACTTTTTCGCCTAAATATTCAAATGCGATAAAGCGGAAATACATCGCATGAGACCAGGCATTACCGCTGGGCAATACCTTTAGCCCCTCGGCATCCATAACATATATTGAGATGTTAGTAGAGAATTGCTGCGCCAGCATACTTATTTTCTGTTGATAATCATCATCCACATAATCAGTAAAAAGATGGAAATGGATATTGATGTCTTTATTATGTATCAACACTGATGTCATCGAAATCGCGGCGCCAAACATGAAGTTTTTATCAACACCCCAGGCGATATTGAGCTGTGGACTCTCCCCGGCTGGTGCTTGATTAAAATCAAGTATCTTTTTTATAGACTGATGGCAATCAAAAATCATTCACTACACCTATTTAAATTTATTTTCAACAAGCCACTCAATGCACTTTAGCGCCGTGTAGCTTATTTTTAATATACATTATATGGCTAAATATAGAACGAATATATTTTCGCTGTATCCTTTCATGGCGTGACTTACGCTTATATAATTTTGCCGTATTTGCATTGAGTAACGATTTTTCGGCCCATGCCGATTTTTTATAAGCCTCAATAAAGTACTTAGAAACCGGATAGTTAGCCCACGTATGCCACGGTTTTGTCACGCCGACATAATGAATTAATACCGTACTCTCAGTGATAAAGTCCTGATAACGATATTCATTTTTATTCTTCAGTTCCTGGTCTACGCCATAAATACAATTAAAATCACGCCTCAGCAGGATCACATGCCCAACAAATAAGATATTCAGGATATCCTGGTCAAAATAAAGCAGTTCTTTCTGACGCTCATGCAAAACTTCAAAGGCTTTGGATAACAGTTTTTTTTCTCTCCAGACATGGAGATTAGCGAATACCACCCCTGAATTAAAATAGTCACGAGCTAACTCAGGAATACCCAGCCTCTGCCCGGATTTTAAACGTACTCGATCAATATCATTAACAACAGCCGCATATTCTCCGGCAAAATGAATATCCGTCAGTTCCCGCAGCGAATTTTTACAAACGATATCGGCATCCAGATACAGCACAGAATCCAGTTCACGACTTAAATACTCGAACGCAAAATAGCGATAGTACATCGCATAGGTCCATGCTTTAGTACTCGGCAACTTGCGAAACGCCTCATTATCAAAAACTAAGACCGTTACCGTTGTACCATACATTTGCGTGAGTCGTTCCACGCTTTCCAGGTACTCATCATCAACATAGTCCGTCACAACATAGAAATGGATATCAATATCAGGGTTGTTCACCAACACTGATGTCATTGAAATTCCAGAGCCAAATAAAAAATTTCGATCTACACCATATGCAATATTCAACTTTTTGCTTTTCTGGTGTGTAGCGTTGTCGATAACCTTTTTTTGAATTATTACGTTTTCAAAATCAATGTTCATGATGAGATCACCTCAAACCCTGTATGTGATTTTATAACGCTTTTCTTATCGTTCTTTGTTTGATTTTTTGTGCTTTCGCCGCCGCTTGTTCAAGCAAACTGGCTTCCTTGCGAAGAATTTCACGCAGTGGCATCGAGAAATAAACGCGTAAAAAACGATAAATATCTCTCGAGGTCAGGCCAATTTCGAGTGAGGAGAAATAGAGTCCAATCAGATCCTTATCACGCCAGCGACGCGGCACCCGGCGACGAATTTGCGCGCGATGCAGATCAATCACGGAAAGTTTTATATCAGCCACATCAGCCGGTAACGGTTGCTGTAGTAAAAAATGGCAAATATAACAATCCCGATGATTCACCCCACCACGATGCATTTTCCCCACCATCTCCGCCAGTCGGGTGATAATGGTTCGTTTTAAGGTGAGGTCAGGACGTTCTTCACTCCACCTGGCGCAAAAGTCTTCAAGGCTTATTGCCGGCGAGAGGTCTTCCGTGATGATAAACGATGTCCGCTGCAACGGATTAAACCCTTTTTGCCCAAACGCGACGCCGGTCATGGTATCAACATTCAGTGATTGCAGACGGTGAATAGCCAGCCACTCACGATCCGCGCCAAGAACGGGCATACGCAAGGAAATGAGGTTTTTTAGCACTTCTTTCAGCGTGGTTCCGTGATGGTATTTCAGGAAATACCCTTTACCCATCATCTCAAAACGCAGCGTCCTCCGGGTCTCCAGAGCGCGGAAAACCTCTCCGTCCAGTTTCGTTACTTCGACAAACGGATCTTTACCTTGCCACTGCGTAGTGAATGGCTCTTTTAATTCAATCATTCTCAAAACCTAAAATGATATCAGCCGCTTTATCAGCCAGACTGTAGAGATCTTCTGTATCGGCAAAGTGTCTTGCATGACTTGCCCATTCACTTCGCTGCTCACCTTTCTCCAGCGCATCGCAGAGGGAAGCATTCAGGACTTCCTGTGCAAAAGGCTCCGGTATAACAACGCCACACTGCGCAGCATTGATATAGTGCGCATATCCACAAACTTCGGTGGTCAGCACGGGTAGCCCGGCGACAATCGCCTCTAATAATACGATTCCGGCCGCTTCCTGAACGGCAGGATGAAGCAGCAAATCAGCAGCAGACATCAGCGCTGAAATATCATCGCGCCCTGAAAAAAACTGCACCTGCTTCTCAATCCCTAATTGACGCGCCTGGGCCTGATACCGGTCGGCCTTGTCTTGCCCGACAACCATCAATCGCGTACGTTGACGTATTGCTTCAGGTAAAGAAGCTACCGCCAGTAACGTTCTTGGTACGCCTTTGCGTTTAAAATCCGAACCTACCTGCAAAAGCAGGAACTGATCTAACCCAATGCCATTTTTTTCTCTGACAATCTGTCTGCTGTTTTCAGGTTGCTGGCTGTATTTCCTGTCCGGGTATATCCCTGGCGGCAAAATATGAAAACGGCGATCCTCAGTATGATAATGATGCTTAAAGTCACCGATTTGCTTATTTGTTAACATTAAAAGCTCGGTATGAGCACCTTGCTGGAAGGTCGCTTTTTCAAAAGCTGCATAGTGCTTATAACGACTGGTCAGCTTATAAAAGAAACCCTTTTCACGGGCGACTTTTTCCGCGTAGCACACATCTGCCGCATAATAGACATCAAGCCCGGGCATTTTATTAAACCCAACGACGCGATCGACGGGATGTTGGCTCAGGTAACTCTGAACCCACTGATAATACTGCTCATTTTTTCCATGATTAGTTCTGGCAGTCACCGGAACAAGGATAATTTCAAGGTCGGAGGGACGTTCGCCCTGCCACTGTTGAGTCAATACCTGAACATGATGGCCACGCGCCGCAACCGTATGCGCTATTCGCAGGAAATCACGCTGCAACCCGCCATAGGGAAAATATTTGTACAAACAAAAAGCAATGGTCATGCAATAATATCCGCGTTACGTCGCCAAACATCCCAGGCCAGGCAGGTAAAAGCGCCGTAATCTTTGTCTGCAAACAAAGACTACCCTCCATATTCCCGGCGCCCTGAAGGCTGATGGCTGCCTGAATTTGCGCAGTAGTATACCATTGATTAGCTCCCGAACCGAAATGAATGTTTTTTAAGCAAAAAGTTAATTTTTAATTTCAAAACAATAAGATGTAAACCATTACTATTGAAGGACAGAGTACGATTTCACGCGTTATTCGGCGTTAACAGCCTGTTTTGATGTATCTGGAGAAAAACACCTACCGCAAATAATGTATTGTCAATTCAGGTGTTTTAGTGCAACAAGGATAAAAATGATGGTAAAGCCCAGGCTAAATACATAGAATCCCCAGCACATCCATCAGTCAGCTATTTACTATGCTCGAATTGCTTTACACCGCCCTTCTCTACCTTATTCAGCCCTTGATCTGGATACGGCTTTGGGTGCGTGGACGTAAAGCGCCAGCCTACCGTAAACGCTGGGGCGAACGTTACGGTTTTTACCGTCATCCGCTTAAACCTGGCGGGATCATGCTGCATTCCGTCTCTGTGGGTGAAACACTGGCGGCAATTCCTTTAGTTCGCGCCCTGCGACACCGTTATCCTGATTTGCCGATTACCGTCACCACCATGACGCCTACCGGCTCAGAGCGCGTACAGTCCGCATTTGGCAGCGATGTTCAGCACGTCTATCTTCCTTATGATTTGCCCGATGCGCTCAACCGTTTCCTGAATAAAGTTGACCCTAAACTGGTGTTGATTATGGAAACCGAGCTCTGGCCGAACCTGATTGCCGCGCTGCATAAACGTCATATTCCGTTGGTTATCGCCAACGCGCGCCTTTCCGCCCGGTCGGCTGCTGGCTATACAAAGCTGGGGAAATTTGTTCGCAGACTGCTGCGCCGCATTACGCTAATCGCTGCGCAAAATGAAGAAGATGGCGCGCGTTTTATCGCGTTGGGTGCGAAAAATAACCAGCTCACCGTCACCGGCAGTCTGAAATTTGATATTTCCGTGACGCCGCAGCTTGCAGCAAAAGCGGTTACGCTACGTCGCCAGTGGGCGCCGCACCGCCCGGTGTGGATCGCCACCAGTACGCATGACGGCGAAGAGAGTATTGTTATCGCCGCCCATCAGGCATTGCTGCATCAATTCCCTAACCTGCTGCTGATTCTGGTTCCTCGCCATCCAGAGCGGTTCCCGGATGCGATTAACCTCGTGCGCCAGGCAGGGCTCAGCTATACCACGCGTTCTTCAGGAGAGGTGCCGTCCGCCAGTACCCAGGTTGTTATTGGCGATACAATGGGCGAATTAATGCTACTGTATGGTATTGCGGATCTCGCATTTGTCGGCGGTTCGCTGGTTGAACGCGGAGGACATAACCCGCTGGAAGCTGCCGCACACGCGATACCGGTATTGATGGGCCCTCATACCTTTAACTTCAAAGATATTTGCGCCCGACTGGAGCAGGCAAGCGGGCTGATTACCGTAACCGATGCCACAACGCTGGTAAAAGAGGTTTCGTCTTTACTGACCGACGCGGATTATCGTAATTTCTACGGTCGACACGCCGTTGAAGTGCTGTACCAAAACCAGGGTGCGCTACAGCGTCTGTTACAACTGCTGGAACCTTACCTGCCACCGAAAACGCATTGAGGGCTGTCATGCAAAAACGGGCGATTTACCCAGGAACCTTCGATCCGATCACCAACGGCCATATTGATATCGTGACGCGCGCGACGCAGATGTTTGATCACGTTATCCTCGCCATTGCCGCCAGCCCCAGCAAAAAACCGATGTTTACCCTTGAAGAGCGTGTAGCGCTGGCGCAACAGGCGACGGCGCACCTCGGCAACGTGGAAGTCATGGGATTCAGCGATTTAATGGCCAACTTCGCGCGCATTCAGCAGGCCAATATTTTGATTCGCGGCTTGCGCGCCGTGGCTGATTTTGAATATGAAATGCAGCTGGCGCACATGAATCGCCATTTAATGCCGCAGCTTGAAAGCGTCTTCCTGATGCCTTCAAAAGAGTGGTCTTTTATCTCTTCTTCGCTGGTAAAAGAAGTGGCGCGCCATCAGGGCGACGTTACCCACTTCTTACCGGAGAACGTTCATCAGGCCCTGATGGATAAGCTGAAGTAAAACGCTTTTACCGGATGGCGCGTCAGCGCGTTATCCGGCCTGCAATCCATCTTATTTCTGACACTGACGGCAGTAGAACGTCGCCCGTTGCGCGTGTTTAGCCGCAACGATCGGCGTACCGCAAACCCGGCACGGTTCCCCTTTACGTCCGTAAACCTGCAACTCCTGAGCAAAATAGCCCGGCTTACCGTCGCTTTGCAGAAAATCTTTCAACGTTGTACCACCCTGCTCGATGGAACGCAGTAAAACGGCCTTAATCACGCGGGCCAGCAGCTCACACTCGACCTGCGATAATGACGACGCCAGACGGTCAGGATGGATGCCAGCCGCAAACAACGACTCACTGGCGTAGATATTTCCCACGCCCACCACCAGTTTGTTATCCATCAGCCAGGGTTTAATTGCCGTTTTCTTCTTCGCACATTTCTGCTGCAAATAGGCCCCGTTAAAATCGTCGCTCAGCGGCTCCGGGCCGAGATGCGCCAGCACGTTATGCCCTTCCAGCTCTTTCGTCCACAGCCAGGCGCCAAAGCGGCGAGGATCGGTGTAGCGCAGGACTTTGCCATTGCTCATCACCAGATCAACGTGGTCATGTTTTTCAGCGGGAAGTTCTTCAGGAAGGATACGCAAACTGCCCGACATTCCCAGATGAATGATGATCCAGCCATCCGGTAACTCCAGCAGCAAATATTTCGCGCGGCGTTGAACGCTGAGTACGGGTTTATCGCTCAGGCGGTAGATCTCTTCCGATACCGGCCAGCGCAGACGTCCATTGCGCACATTGGCATGCAGAATGGTTGCCCCAACCAGATGCGGTTCAATGCCGCGTCGGCTGGTTTCAACTTCAGGTAATTCAGGCATAACGTCTCCGGCTCTGTTTCAGGTCTCATTAATATGGGGACGGCCAGAAAACAAAAAACCCCGCCGAAGCGAGGTTTTTCACTACATCAAAGCGAGAATTATTTGATTTTCGCTTCTTTGTAGATAACGTGCTGACGGACAACTGGATCGAACTTTTTCAGTTCCAGTTTTTCCGGCTTAGTACGTTTGTTCTTCGTGGTGGTATAGAAGTGACCAGTACCAGCAGAAGAAACCAGCTTGATTTTCTCACGAATACCTTTAGCCATGATTTATTTCCTCTAAGTACTTAGTACTTTTCGCCACGGGCACGCAGTTCGGACAGAACTGTTTCGATGCCTTTCTTATCAATTACACGCATACCTTTAGCAGATACACGCAGGGTGACAAAACGCTTCTCGCTCTCAACCCAGAAACGGTGAGAGTGCAGGTTAGGCAGGAAACGGCGTTTAGTCGCGTTCAGTGCGTGGGAACGGTTGTTACCGGTCACCGGACGCTTGCCAGTAACTTGGCAGACTCGGGACATGTCTATTCTCCAAAAATCAAATTAGCTCGAGCTTCGTATGGGGTATTGGCGCCTCGTCAGGCTTCTCAGCCTGGTTATCGCAGTTCATTGTGAACTCTCGATTGCCAGGCCCAAATGCCAAACCCGAGATTCTCAAAGGTGGCGTAGTATACGCTGTGTAAGCGATGTGCTCAAGTCCCGAACAGACAAAGATCCCGATGGATCGCGCGAAGTGTTCTAAATCCAACCACGTTCGGCAAAAGAAACGTACTCTCCGCGCCCAATCACAAGGTGATCCAGTACTCGTATATCCATGAACTGACAACATTTTACGACACGTTCGGTGATGAGTTTATCCGCTTTGCTCGGTTCTGCACACCCCGAGGGGTGATTATGCGCAAGGATCACCGCAGAAGCATTTAATTTTATCGCCTCGCGGATAATCTCGCGCGGATGCACCTCGACATGATTCAGCGTGCCGGAAAAAAGACGGCTGTGTTTAATCACCCGGTGCCGGGCATCCAGAAAGATCACCAGGAAGATCTCCCGCTCTTCCCCCGTCAACTGGCTTTGCAGAAACTCACGCGTCATTTCCGGGCTCAACAACGCGTTTTCCTTCATCATGCGCACCTTGTAATAGCGCCTTGCCAGTTCGGCAATCCCCTTAAGCTGCGCATACTTAGCGATACCGATACCTGTACCGCGAAATTGCGCGAAATCCGCAGACAGCAACCCATAGAGCGACCCACTGCGTTGCAGCGTTTCATGCGCCAGAGCCATCACATCTTTTCCTGGCACTCCTGTACGTAAAAAGAGCGCCAGCAGTTCAACATCCGTCAGCGAACCAATTCCTGACTTCAACATTTTTTCCCGGGGCATTAAACGTTCCGGCGCATCCATACGTTCACCTCCTTAAGCACGCCTCATGGTGGCATAGCTCCTGGGGTGAATCGACGCCCGTATTTCACTCCTGCGTAGCGCCTCGCAAAGTGAATTACGGGCAACTGCACGACGGGATTCAGGATTGTGATAAAATGTCCGCCTTCTGGTGCAATCCAACAGGAAAGATCATGATGAGCCTGGCTGGCAAAAAAATCGTTCTCGGCGTGAGCGGCGGCATTGCTGCCTATAAAACCCCTGAACTGGTGCGTCGTTTACGCGAACGCGGCGCCGACGTCCGCGTGGCGATGACCGAAGCGGCAAAAGCCTTTATCACGCCCCTGAGCCTACAGGCGGTGTCGGGTTATCCCGTTTCTGACAGTCTGCTTGACCCTGCCGCAGAAGCCGCGATGGGCCATATTGAGCTGGGGAAATGGGCGGATTTAGTTATCCTCGCGCCAGCCACGGCAGATCTGATCGCTCGCGTTGCTGCCGGTATGGCCAACGATCTGGTTTCAACGATTTGTCTGGCGACATCCGCCCCGATTGCCGTACTTCCGGCCATGAACCAGCAAATGTATCGCGCCGCCGCCACGCAACATAATCTGGATGTACTCGCGTCACGCGGAATGCTTATCTGGGGGCCGGACAGCGGCAGCCAGGCGTGTGGAGACGTGGGGCCAGGACGCATGCTCGACCCGTTGACCATTGTGGATATGGCGGCAGCGCATTTCTCCCCTGTCAACGATCTGCAACATCTCAACATCATGATTACGGCGGGCCCGACACGCGAGCCGCTCGATCCGGTGCGTTATATCTCTAACCACAGCTCCGGTAAGATGGGATTTGCCATTGCCGCCGCCGCCGCACGACGCGGCGCCAACGTTACGCTGGTTTCCGGCCCCGTTGCGCTGCCCACGCCACCTTTTGTTCAGCGCATTGATGTGATGACCGCGCTGGAAATGGAAGCGGCAGTCCAGGCTGCGGTTCAGAAGCAGCATATTTTCATCGGCTGTGCTGCGGTTGCTGACTACCGTGCAGCCGCCGTCGCCAGCGAAAAAATTAAAAAACAAGCGACGCAGGGCGATGAATTAACAGTAAAAATGGTCAAGAACCCTGATATTGTCGCCGGGGTCGCCGCACTCAAAGACAAGCGTCCTTATGTCGTTGGGTTTGCCGCGGAAACAAATAATGTGGAAGAATACGCCCGGCAAAAACGTATCCGCAAAAACCTTGATCTGATCTGCGCGAACGATGTTTCGCTTTCAACTCAAGGATTTAATAGCGACAGCAACGCATTACACCTTTTCTGGCAGGATGGAGATAAAGCCTTACCGCTCGAACGGAAAGCGCTCCTGGGCCAATTATTACTCGACGAGATCGTGACCCGTTATGATGAAAAAAATCGACGTTAAGATTCTGGACCCGCGCGTTGGGCAGCAATTTCCGCTTCCAACTTATGCCACCTCCGGCTCCGCCGGACTTGACCTGCGCGCCTGTCTCGATGACGCCGTAGAACTGGCGCCTGGCGCAACAACGCTGGTGCCGACCGGTCTGGCGATTCATATTGCCGATCCGTCTCTGGCGGCGGTAATGCTGCCACGTTCCGGCCTGGGCCATAAGCATGGTATTGTGCTCGGCAATCTGGTCGGCCTGATCGACTCTGACTATCAGGGTCAGTTAATGGTTTCCATCTGGAACCGTGGCCAGGACAGCTTTACCATTGAGCCGGGCGAACGTATTGCTCAGATGGTTTTCGTACCGGTTGTACAGGCCGAATTTAATCTGGTGGAAGAGTTTGAAGCCACCGACCGTGGTGAAGGCGGCTTCGGCCATTCTGGTCGCAAGTAAGACATTTACGCATCCTGATAACGACATAACATCGCCGCAAACGCTGAGTTTGCGGTCATAGTGTGGATGCTCGCCTGGCAAGTGCTTATTTTCAGGGGTATTTTGTAACATGGCAGAAAAACAAACTGCGAAAAGGAATCGTCGCGAAGAAATACTTCAGTCTCTGGCGCTGATGCTGGAATCCAGCGATGGAAGCCAACGCATCACAACAGCGAAACTGGCAGCCTCCGTCGGCGTTTCTGAAGCGGCGCTGTATCGCCATTTTCCCAGTAAGACTCGCATGTTCGATAGTCTGATTGAGTTTATCGAAGACAGTCTGATTACCCGTATCAATCTGATCTTAAAAGATGAGAAAGACACCAGCGCGCGTCTGCGTTTAATCGTGTTGTTGATTCTGGGCTTCGGCGAACGCAACCCAGGCCTGACGCGTATCCTCACCGGTCATGCGTTAATGTTTGAACAAGATCGCCTGCAAGGACGAATTAACCAGCTGTTTGAGCGCATTGAAGCGCAGCTGCGTCAGGTTCTGCGGGAAAAAAGAATGCGCGAAGGCGAAGGGTACGCCACGGATGAAACCCTGCTGGCAAGTCAGTTGCTGGCGTTTTGTGAAGGGATGTTGTCCCGCTTTGTACGCAGCGAGTTCAAATACCGCCCAACGGACGATTTCGACGCCCGCTGGCCGTTGGTTGCTGCGCAATTGCAGTAACAGCGTAGCCGGATGGCGGCGATGCCTTATCCGGCCTTACAGGCCCGGTAAGCGCTACGCCGCCGGGCAATTCACTTAAACCCCGTACGCTTCCCGATACGCGCGCACTGCCGCCAGATGCTCCGCCATCTCTGGTTTCTCTTCCAGATACGCAATCAGGTCTTTCAGCGTGATAATCGAGATCACCTGACACCCGTAATCGCGTTCCACTTCCTGAATTGCGGAAATCTCGCCACGGCCACGCTCCTGACGATCCAAAGAAATCAGCACCCCCGCCAGACTTGCGCCATTCGCCTGAATAATCTCCATCGATTCACGAATCGCAGTACCCGCAGTGATCACATCATCCACCAGCATCACGCGTCCCTGTAATGGGCTCCCGACCAGACTTCCGCCTTCACCGTGGTCTTTGGCTTCCTTACGGTTAAAGCAGTACGGCAGGTCTTTGTCATGGTGTTCCGCCAGTGCAACAGCGGTGGTCGTCGCAATCGGAATACCTTTATAGGCCGGACCAAACAGCAGATCGAAATCGATACCCGAATCCACCAACGCTTCGGCATAAAAACGTCCCAGCAGAGCCAGATCGCGCCCGGTATTAAACAGCCCGGCGTTGAAGAAATAGGGGCTTTTGCGCCCGGATTTCAGCGTAAATTCGCCAAACTTTAGTACCTGCTTGTTAAGCGCAAACTCAATAAACTGGCGCTGATACGGTTTCATGGATTCGCTCCTCATTTCACTTTATTACAGACAAAAAAAAGGCGACTCGCTGGTCGCCTTAAAATCAATTTTCTAACGCCGCTTTCTGCGTCGCTACAATGGATTCGATTCCCCCTCGGGCTAACGCCAACAAGGTGAGGAGTTCTTCGTGACTGAACGGCTCGCCTTCTGCCGTTCCCTGCACTTCAATAATTCGACCGTCTTCGGTCATTACCACGTTCATATCGGTTTCAGCTGCGGAGTCTTCAACGTACTCCAGATCGCAGAGCGCTTCACCATTCACGATGCCGACGGAAACCGCAGCCACCATCCCTTTCATCGGGTTGGTTTTCAGCTTACCGTTCGCGACCAGCTTGTTCAGCGCATCGGCCAGCGCAACACAAGCCCCGGAGATAGATGCAGTACGCGTACCGCCGTCCGCCTGGATCACATCGCAATCCAGAGTGATAGTAAACTCGCCAAGCGTTTTAAGATCGACAGCAGCACGCAGCGCGCGGGCGATCAGACGCTGGATTTCCATCGTGCGGCCGCCCTGCTTGCCTTTCGCCGCTTCACGCGCGTTACGGGTATGCGTAGCGCGTGGCAACATGCCATATTCTGCGGTGATCCACCCCTGGCCCTGCCCTTTCAAAAAGCGCGGTACGCCTTCTTCGATGGATGCCGTGCACAGCACTTTGGTATCTCCAAATTCGACCAGCACCGAGCCTTCAGCGTGTTTTGTATAGTTACGGGTCAGGGTTACGGGACGCACCTGATTAGCGCTACGGCCTGCTGGACGCATATTGAGATCTCCGGCTTGAAACGAATGTGGCTGCGCATTATACGGACTTCCGGCGGTTATTCCTATCCTGACAAGGCATGGATGGCTATAATCCTTCCATCTCTCCTTTAAAAACAGGAACGTCTATGATCCGCAGTATGACCGCCTACGCCCGGCGTGAAATCAAGGGTGAATGGGGTAGCGCTACCTGGGAAATGCGCTCGGTAAACCAGCGTTATCTGGAAACGTATTTTCGTCTGCCGGAACAGTTCCGTAGCCTTGAACCTGTTGTACGCGAACGCATTCGTACACGCCTGACGCGCGGAAAAATCGAATGTACTTTACGCTTTGAACCCGATGCCAGCGCGCAAGGCGAACTCATTCTGAATGAGAAGCTGGCAAAGCAGCTCGTTGCCTCTGCGAACTGGGTCAAAATGCAGAGCGATGAAGGGGAAATCAACCCGGTAGATATCCTGCGTTGGCCGGGCGTCATGGCCGCCCAGGAACAGGATCTGGACGCGATTGCCGCAGAGATCCTCGCCGCGCTGGACGGGACGCTGGATGACTTCATTGTCGCCCGGGAAACCGAAGGTCAGGCTTTGAAAGCGCTAATTGAGCAGCGTCTGGAAGGCGTCAGCGCTGAGGTAGTGAAAGTCCGCGCCCATATGCCGGAAATCCTGCAATGGCAGCGCGAACGTCTGGTAGCAAAACTGGAAGACGCACAGGTACAACTGGAAAATAACCGTCTGGAGCAAGAGCTGGTGCTGATGGCACAGCGCATTGACGTGGCGGAAGAGCTGGATCGTCTGGACGCGCACGTCAAAGAAACCTACAACATCCTGAAGAAAAAAGAGGCGGTTGGCCGTCGTCTGGACTTTATGATGCAGGAGTTCAACCGCGAGTCGAACACGCTGGCCTCCAAATCCATCAATGCTGATGTCACCAATTCTGCAATTGAGCTGAAAGTATTGATCGAGCAAATGCGCGAGCAGATCCAGAATATCGAGTAAAGTTTCACGCGATCTCGCGTAGTCTCACTAAGTCTCGTCAGGATAAAAAGGCCATTGTAAATCATGGCCTTTTTTGTTTTATATAGTCTCATATTGTATCACTACAGCGCGTGTTTAACGTGTACTTAGCGGTGTACTTACTCAGCCTTAAGTACACTCATTTAAGTACACCCCCTCTGATGATGAGAGACATATGGGAAATCTGACCGACATACAAATCCGCACATGGAAAAGAAACAACGAGCGCTTCGCAGGACGTTCTGATGGCAATGGGCTATATCTTTGTTTTCCAGAGAAATATAAAGAGATGTTCTGGCGATTTCGTTACAAAATCACAGGAAAATCCAGAGTGATGCTCATTGGCTACTACCCCGCCATTTCTCTCGCTAAAGCGCGGGAAATCGCTAAAGAGCTTTCAGCTCGTGTCGCTCTGGGACATGACGTAGCAGGAGAGAAGCAAGAACGCAAAGCTGAAGCGTTGAAGAAAATGGAAGAAGAGAAACATGCGCTCCGTGTTTCAGAACTAGCTGCGGAATACTTTGAGCGTCAGATCCTCAACCGGTGGAAGCACCCTGACATTCTGCGTCGTCGCATAGACAAAGACATCAACCCTAATATCGGGCATCTCAGAATCGAAGAGGTTAAAGCCTGGCATATCGACGATATGCTGCAAAAAATCGTCCAACGTGGAGCGCCTACAGTTGCTAATGACGTTCTTCGCTGGACTCGCCGTATTTTTGATTTCGGTATCAAGCGACATATGCTTGAAAGCAATCCTACTAGTGCTTTTGAAATCTCAGATGCTGGCGGACAGGAGCAAAGCAGAGAACGCTGGCTCAGCCGTGAAGAATTAATGAAGCTCTTCCAGGCTATGCCCATGACAAAAGGCTTCTCACGTCAAAACGAGCTGACAATGAAGCTTCTGCTGGTGTTTTGCTGCCGCAAGATGGAGCTTTGCGGTGCCCGATGGGAGGAATTCGATCTTGATGAAGCGGTTTGGCACTTGCCCGCTGAACGAGTTAAGAATGGTGATGCGATTGATATACCTATCCCGGCAGTAGCTCTTGAATGGCTGAAAGAACTGCACCAGATGTCCTGCAATAGCCAGTGGGTGCTTCCAGCCAGAAAGATGCAGCACCGCATGATCCCCCACATTCAGGAAAGCACGCTGCCTGTAGCATTGAGCAAGGTGAAGGGTAACCTCCCCGACGTGCCTAATTTTACTATTCATGATTTTCGACGTACCGCGCGATCGCATCTGGCGGCATTAGGTATTGATCCGGTAGTTGCAGAGCGCTGCCTGAATCACAGAATCAAGGGTGTAGAGGGGATATATAACCGTTATCAGTACTTCGATGAGAGGAAGCAAGCGCTTGAGCTTTGGGCTGACTTGCTCGTTTCCTTAGAATTAGAAAGAGGCGAGGGCTATAACGTGATGCCGTTGAGAAAGAGCATAGCGTGAAGTTTGTTGGCACATATTCGAGGCTATGTGCCAATAGAAGAGATGAATGAGTCGATTGCAGCAGGATATCCGTTTGATCAAGACGTTTTCAAATTCTTGGGGTTATAGTGTGCGGTGCTCAACTAATCGTTGCGCTGGGCATTTGACCTGCGGACAATTTTAGTTGCAGCAAAAACAGGTAGCGTATCAAATTCAGGTGAAATCAGGCATTGTGCAATGGAGACAATATGATAGATGAGAGCGTGAAAGCGGTAGCCGAAAAGCTCGCTGTTCCGGTTTATGAAGATGCACTGAGCCCTTTTGCTAAAGAGCTATCAAAGGGATTAGTCTCTATTGCCAGAATGGTAAATTCTGGAGTTTTCCTAATGGAAGACAGTGTATGTGCGGTAACAAACGTCTTGCGGATGACTGCTGAAAATCTGGCATTATTGCCCCCTAAGCAAATTTCATTCGATCGACCAAGGGTTGCTCTCCAGGCTCTGAATGAGGCCAGATTTGCAATAAATGAAGATGAAATACAGCGCCTTTTTTCAAATCTAATATCAGCAAGCCTAGACAAGAAAACTTCGGAAAGTGTTCATCCGGCGTACATCGAAATTATCAAGCAGCTCCTGCCGGATGAAGCTAGAATACTTCGGTTTATGTTTAATAAAGAAAACCATAGAAAAGGTCATGCACCAACGATTGATATAATTCAACAAGATTCGGAGGATAGTAATATAAGAACCACATCAACTACACCAGAAGTAAACCTAATTTGTGAAGATGCTGGTTGTGTTACCCCCGAAAACTCATTTATGTATTTCGTCAACTTAAAACGGTTGGGCCTGCTAGCTACAACATCAGGAACATCTTTCCCAAAGGAAGAGCATGAAAGAATTTTCTCATCAGATAAAGTAAAAGAAATATGCAGAGTGAATTCGCATCTAGATAGAGTTTCTTATAAAAGCGGGCAATATAGTTTTACAGGTTTTGGTCGAGGCTTTGTCAATTCGTGTGTCGGCAGACATAGCATTTAACAAGTCAATAAATTGTGTCGGTTATTGAGTCCTTAACGATCACAAGTCACTCATAGCAGACCGCGGGTGCTTCAGGCTGCTCGTTTAGTGCCGGAGGCGGAAGTTTCTAAGTTCGATCTGCATTAATTTGAAGGGAGCAGGTCATGAGAGCCATCGTTGGCTTAGTTTTTGGAGGATTGAATGGATATCAACTATGTAGTTTCAAAAATGGGATATATAAATGATCTTATAAATACAGGAAAATTTGATTCTGCCCATAAAAATGTAAAGGAACTACTGAAAGTCATAGATGATATAAATACTATCAATGCAAATAGAATAATTATTTTATCTAATTTGGCTGGGAATCTTATTGATATTGGAAGCTTTAGTAACATAAAAAGCATAGCAGAAGAAGGTTTGAGTCTATTTATAAATAACAAAGATGATATTTTGACCATAATGACAAAATCATCATATTACTATAACGTGGCAAATGGCATGGGCGCAGTCCTTGATTTTAATCCTCATGGCGATGCAGATATTGATAGTTTCATTAAACTGAATGAAGTAAAAAATAATTACTGGAAATCGTATAAATACTCCTTAGAAGATGGGGGGGCTCATCCAGAGTTAATGGTAAACCTAGCTAATGCATTAAAAAGACAATATCGTATATCTGAATCAATGGATTATTATGAACAAGCCATATCTATTGATGACTCAATTCCCCAAGCATGGGTCAACAGATCTGAAGCATTAGAGTTGCTTAATGAGTTATCTACCACATATACATATACAATGATTAGGGAAGTTATTCGAGGTTATGAATGTGCAATAAAATCAGGGAAATGTATTCCTTCATGGATTGCTACTTATCAAAGAAAAATAAAGTACAACAAAGATATGTTGAGTGAGTCATGTATAGATACCGTTGAGGATATAATTACAGATGAAAGGCTCACGCAGGAGGAGTATGATGCTTTATCTCACTATCAGAGGTTTTGTATAGATAATAATATAATGTTGTCTGATCATTCTCTATATTGCAATTGTTATGCATCATCTAAAGATAATATAACTATTGCGACCACCGAGAAAGGCGTCTTTGGGGATTTTATTGTGCCAATGGAGATGGTGTTAAACAGGCTTAAAGCTGAGTACTCTTTAGCAAGAAAAATGTTCTTCGAATATAAGGTTGGTAGTGAGTTCTTTTATGAGGATTCTGAGATGTGTTTTTCTGAGTTGTATAACGGTGAGATATTATATGAAAATGTTGAGAAGTTAAGGATAGCATTTAGATCGTGTTTTGGCGTCTTAGATAAAATAGCAGTTGCTCTATGTAAGTTGTATGATTTAAAACCAGATAGAGGGAATATATACTTTCATAACTTCTGGCAGGTTCGTGATGAAAGAAGAAAGGATAAAATAAACAAAATAAATAATAAAGGGCTGTTAGGTCTGTTTAGTATTGCAATGGATTTGAATGATAAAAATGGTGAGCTTGCTTTTTATAGAGATTGGAGGAATGATTTAGAGCATAAGTTATTAGTTATCTACGAGAAAGGTATGTTAACAGATTTATATAATTCTTATGGTTTTTTTGATGAAGTGAAATTTATTGAAAAAGAAACATTTGAGAAGCATCTGTTACAACTTATGAAAATTGTGAAATCAGCGATTATTCTTTTTGTATTCACAATGCGTATGGAGGGGAAGAGAAATATTCCTGATGACGTATTGGTCATTACAAACACCATAGAGAGAAAAGTCTTATAGTATATTTTATCGGGCAATACAAAGGCCGGCATCTATTTATACTCATGCCTTACCGATGAAGTCTACTGTTTAAACTTGGGCTACTACAGAGCAACCGCTTCCGTTCCTCACACATAGCGGAGATTCAGCCCAATTAGCTTTTTTGCTTTGTACTAAAAGCGGACTGTAGCAAAAACTAACTTTTATTATTAACTCCTGAAAATAGAGGTGATAAAAATTTTTCGGGCGGATTTAAGTATATTATACCATGCATATAACCAAGCCATCCAAGCACGTACAATAATACATTGAGCATTTTTTCCGTTAAAAGCTTAGGGTCGCATAATATTTCATTAAAATGCCGTGATGGTTTTTCTTTCATCATGTTTTCTTCTGAAGCTCTTAAGAAATTCACAATCTTATCTTCAAGCTTTGGACTATCTATTCTATGTGCCAACTCATTTCTGAGTTTGTTTAGCGCATCAAGTACGGGCCAGATACCCCTGGGGAACTCTATCTTATACATATGAACTCCGTAAAGCGCTTCAGCTAATTTCAATTTGTGATGAAATGAGAACTGAATACCCTCTAAAGCTTTAGGAACCTTACAGTGAAGCAAGACAATTTCGGACAAAATCTCTTCCAAGAAAAGGTGGGCCTTTAATACTAATGACGTCATATCGAGTTCAGGAGTTAGATGTTTTTCATATTTTGATTGATATTTTTCAGTGAGTCTCTTCAAACTTTCTTGGTCCATATGTGTCCCCCCATAAAACGTTAAATTTAGCGCAATTGTTGGCATCATTAAAGCGCAGCAGTGAAATCGGCTCGTTCTGCACTGGTGTTGGCGCGTCCGACTCCAGCATCCACTATATGTGGTATCAGGGGAGGCTGCGTAGCTGTAGGCGCTGACCTGCTCTCCCCATTGTCAAACAGAACGCTGTTAGCAATGTCCGCTCTTCGCTCACAGCGGACCTTCAGGTCTATTGTTCGTCCGTCCTGTGGTAGAAGCGGGCATCGCTAATATTGTACTATGTAGATTTAGGGGAGTAAGTCAATGGCAACACCTATCGCTATTCAAGAGAGATATGTAATCTTGTAATTGGAAGTATTTCACTTTCATAGTCTTTGGGAGCAAAAATACTAAATAATACAGGGTCAATATCCAAGCCGAGATTAGATATATCTCCCGCTTTATCAGTTGTGAATTGATTAAAAACAGATGATATTATCCTACTATATGGACCACAGTTATTAACCTCTCCAAAATTACTTAGATAAGTTATTTTTAAACCAGATGTAACATCATTCTCAACCATTCCCTCCATTAACGTACTCTTCCATTTCCCATGAGTCAGCAAATAATAAGAAACAATTTTCTCTTTTTCATTTGTAATTTCAACTCCATTTGAAAATATCCGAAACCTCTCTATATCCCAAGTTATTTTACCTTCTAACTTACCGATAGCTATAACAGTCCTTAGATCCTCCGAATATAAATGCAATTCAATATTATTCTTGTGCATAAAAATGAATGCATCACCTAGCATATTCATTTGAGAATGGATCCCAGCTGTTTTATAATCAATAAGATAGCTATCATCTTTTTCTTTGAAAACCTGCAAAGGGACAAGACACCACATTTTCCATTCTGAAAAATAGATGGCAATTCTGAGCGGAAGTCCATTAATGTCAGCATATCTTTTAAGTTTTGCAAGATAATCCTTCTTCAGCTTAAATTTCTGATCTGGGGATTTATTATGACAATTCTTTACCTCCACAAGAATCTTTTCCTGGTTCTTCAGTATCAATCTATAATCAGGGGCCTGTATTTCTTCCCCAGAAAAAAACAGTTCCCCGGAATCCTCTTGCTTAATAAATTCAACTTCTCCTAATGCTCCAACAACGTAAGCAAAAAGAGCCTCAGTTCTTTTCCCGTAAGCTAACGTCTTATTTTTAACAGTTCCTTCAAGGGATTTTTTAATTCTCGATATGAAATCATTTAATGCTAATGGATCATTAACGCTATAATGATGCTTCAATGAAAGCGATGAAAATAATTCAAATGTGTCAAATTTTTCAGGATCTCTACTTTTCTTTTTCATTTTAGAACTTAAATGGTTACGGATTTTGAATTTTAAATGATCCAACATGTATCGTTCCAGGTGATACCATGGGGCCTGTTTCCTTCTCATCTGCAATTAACAGTTCAATCTCAGATTTTTAAGAGGAAAATATACCGCTTTATGCTGAACATCTGATGAAATAATCTTCATTGATGTACTAATGCTTGTTCATTGTAGATACTCTTATTTGAATATTGACGTAGTAACTCTAGAGTAGCAGATATTGAAGGGATTACCAATTACGCCACTTAGAGCATTATTATTTATGTCTCAATACAGGCAAGCATCACCATTGCTCTGGATGCTTGCCAGACTAACTATTCCTTCCGATACTTCCCGTCCATAGAACCAATAGCAGACACACCACAATAGTTTTCGCAACTATGGGTCATCACACTAACAGAACCATCGTTCAATTCGCTAATCACTGCCACACATGCGCTTGTTGGGTCGCTGTATGCCCAGCGATTTCGCTGTCCTGCACCTACGCCAACATCTCTTGCAACACCGTCCATATTACAAACACCTGAAGAATTACCATGAGATGCATTAATATTAAATTCTATGCCCTCATTGTGTTGAAATATGGATAACGCACCATTACGCTTTACATATTCGTCAGCATGAGCCACAGGTAAGCTGGCGATCAGCAGAAAAGTTACAATTGCTTTCTTCATTAGTAATAATTCCCTTTGCTTTTTGTGAATATTTAATAATCTATATTTCTATTTTTTATATTTATAAGGTTTTATGGGTTGAATTTATCTCTATTGATAGCGTAACTGGCATAACTCATAAATACACTGGAAAGGCCTCTTACATCTCTTGCTGTAACAGGTTCAATGACTTCATCACCTGATATAAGTCCAGATAAAAAAAGCTCATCACCTTCTTCTTTTAACACAAATCCAGTGTATGGTTGTCCTGATATTTTTATCCTAAATCCCAGGTAATCTTTATAGTCAATTTTATCTAACGATTTAAAACCAGGTAATTCATACATTAGTGACAAGTAATTTTCTAAAGTAGAATATTTCACATAACCAGCAAGATTGATAAATATAGTAGATTTTAACTGTGATTCTGTATATCCTAAATCATGGACCTGACCGCTATGCTTAACAGAAAACTCCTTAATAATATCTTCTGTAGATTTATTGTTTTTCGCATTCTCCTCTTTATTAATCACATCCATTGC
The DNA here is from genome assembly GCF_030333295.1 of Citrobacter sp. CK198. NCBI lineage: Bacteria > Pseudomonadati > Pseudomonadota > Gammaproteobacteria > Enterobacterales > Enterobacteriaceae > Citrobacter > Citrobacter sp. CK198. The sequence goes on from NZ_JAOWGE010000023.1 coordinate 246,058, forward strand.
TTCGGTATATTTAACATATTCCATTTTTCCGCGAACATAATCGAAGCACTCATTCCAGAGATAATCTATACGCTTCGAGTACATATCCTTAATGCATTGGGTATTGCCGCATGAGTCTCGCTTTTCAAGCCATTCAATCTGACTTTTTTTAATCTTCGATTTGACATTATCTGGCATTACAGAGTTCATAGCGATCTTATAATTTTGAGCCATAAAATCATCAAGCCTATTTAATTTATAATCAGCACAGACCATTTTCTCAGCACCAGAGTTTGCTTGTGTGCAATCAAATGAAGCAGCATAACTTGTACAACTGATTGTGAATGGCAAAAGTAGAAGCATTTTCTTGAATGAGGTAGTCATAATTATTTTCCTTTATTTTAAATAAAAGTTATATGCTGAGCTTTCTTAATCCATCTATCGTATAGGTTGAAGATACATATGGAGATTGAATAAGCCTAAATGTACTTGCACCAACAATGTGATTCATTACCCGAACATCCTGGTAAGAGGATTTTTCAGATAATTGAGCGCGATGGTAGAACGCTGAATATGCGACAAGGCCTTCACTCCATGTAATATCTCTTGTTGGTGCAACAATTGCATTGCAAAATGATTTATGAAGATCAAATAACTCCGAAACTCCACTCCCAACAGAACAACTTGAAAAGCAAATACATTTCCCTCGCAAAATTGGCCATGCTATTTGATCGAAATCCTTCCAGGTAATAAATCCCTCGTCTGTTAATATAATCCCCTTATCTGTACCATGAGCACTGATGTGCACATACTTTATGTGTTCTCGTTGAGCTATTTTTAATGCTTTAGCAAACATAGACCTGTTTACTACTTCAAAATTTTTTGCATAGACTCCTTGTAACTCCAAAATTTGCTTTAGTGTGCTTCCTTCATTTCTTTCCTCATAAATATCCAAATCACTACGGGATTCAATAATCAGTATTTTTTGTGCTCTCATTACTAATACCGTATACAAATCACGTCACGCTTCACAACAGACATACTAGGTAAACATGCAACAGAGGCAGACTCCAGCGTTGAGATAGAGGCTAACGAGATCATTGAAAGAAACAGATATTGGCTCAAACGCAGCTCCTGATTGCTTCAAATGTTAATGAAGACGTCTTTTGTTCGGCTATCTATAACTTAGCCTGCGTAGCAGAAAGAAGTTCTATGAAGAGTAGGGTTAACGATTTTTTCAGGAAGTAGCGGCACAGTAAAATTGTTAAAACCGATCGATAGCAGTCAAATCGATCGGTATAATCTATAGGAATAATCGATCGATTGCCTGTGTTTGATAAGTAAAATCGATCATTTGATTTAGAAAGCATCCGGCAGTAAGTGCAGTCAATCAACGCGAAGCAAGCTTAAACATGAAGCCTATAGAAGACCTTCCACACAGTGAGAAACTTTCGATAATATGCTGCTCACTTGTACGTCCAAAGCTATAAGCCAGTTGCACTGTGAACCTTGTAATAATCCATCATCTTGATAAAATATTTTATTGTTTACCTTAAGATATAGTTAAGGCTATTAACATAATACAATCTTGTTTTATTTAAAATACGATCTTGCAAGCTCTCCTGAATATAGATTTACTTAGTGTATAAATAAATGCGCCTATCGGATATAAATACAATAGGCGCAAATAACAATCAATAGCTGTTTCAGCCATTTTTTTTCGAGCTAATGGTAAATTTTTTATCTATTTCCATGATTTTTTTAACCACTAATTTTTCACTCAAAAGATATTCAATAAACTTTTCGTGATCATAACTGGTCACTTTGTTATCCAAAGGCTGAAGTTCATCACTGATTGTCTCCTTCACTTCATTTCTTAGGGATGAAAGTGGGATTTTAACACCTCTGGTTTTTAGTTCTTGCAAGATATTTTCATCATCCGAATTTTTATCATGCTTTAAATGAGTGACAAATTGGTGTAAGTGAAGTAATCCAATTGCTTCTTCTGATTTTGGCTGATAGCTGATTAAGCTCTCGGAGATTCGTAATAAATATTTCATAACCTCAGAATATGTCTCAACGAGGTTATATTTTCCTGACACTGGACGTCGATAACCCAAATTCTCACATAAATCTGCAAGTTTATCGTAGTCCGATCTTTCCAGTCTCAGTGAAAGCTTATATTCCCCAAGCTTATCCAATTTTTCCTTACGTCTGTTTTGATATTCAATGTATTTTTCACGGCGATGAATCAGCTCAGATTCCTCTCGCTTTTTTACCTTCTTAACCACAATACCTCCCGTCTGACTCAACATACTTCCATATCTGATCATCAGATTAACAACAACCCAATGGTATTCAAGTGAAAAATCTGATCTTCAGATTAAAAAGTCTTAGCTCAGAGAGATTTGCAATCATGAATAGATGGTAATCAACTGATATTAATGCAAAAAATTAATTGATCTTAAAATCTGTAAAGCCATGTCGCATCAATTGGATGCGTTAAACAAACAGGCTTTACCATGCATACCTCACGCCTAATCAAACTGAAAACAGTCCTTGAATACTGTGCCATCTCACGAGCAACTGTCTATCGCCAGGTAAAAGCAGGCCACTTCCCTGAGCCTGTACGCCTGACAGGTGGAATCGCTGCTACAAACGAATCCTCGCGTGCTGTTGCATGGCGAGAAGAGGAAATACTGCAATGGATTGCCAATCGTCAAAAAGTGTCGTTAGCAGAAAACAAAATTTGATGACGCTTATGGATTAGAAATCCCCATCCCTCTAATAGCACGTTATATGCACATAGATATGAATAGTGAGAGTAATAACTGATAGTGAATACATATATTAATCATGATCTCACATTAGCCAATAACTCTCACTATTCTGAACAGGAATAGTTATGTTACTACATAGAAAAAATATAGATTTGTGTCGTTCTTTAAAGCTCGGAAAAGATAAGCATGGACACGCTCTAAAGATAAGGATTGATAAGTTAACTATAGTTAGTTATTTTTCAACCATAGAAGAAAAAGAGGAGGTATATAATAGATTCGAAGAAATGAGGCAAGGAATACATGAAAAGTATCGGGTGAAGTACATTAGAAACAAAGAAAAAAAACCTTATCGAAAATCATTAAACATTTACAGAAGGAAGAAACAAACTCCAGCTCTATTGCATATCGATTATGTACCGATACATCCTAATACTGGAGAAGTACGTTTTGATTTTCATCCTCAGCATATGACAACAGAAAGAATAGATCATCTACTATCATGGGTGAATAGTGTATTAGGCGAGACATTCTATCAGCTACGCGTTCGAGCTTGGATCACGCGAGTAGACGTAGCTCTTGACGTGTATAACTGCAAGCTAGATGATTATATATGGGGATTAAAGCGTTCAGGAATAACTAAGTATTACGATACTGAAAATGGTTTACCAGGAGTCAGAATAGGTAGCCATCGCTCCATATTACATATCCATTGCTATGAAAAAGTTAATGCGCGCCGCGACAGAAAACTCATTCTGAAGAATCGTGCCAAATACATTAATATCAACCTGGATGAACATAAGCGTTTCTTGCGTATCGAAGCTCGATACATGCCGGGTGCTAAACCAACCAGTAAGAAAAAGGATGCCTTGATGCTGTCCCAACTTCTGGAGATGAGAAACCCCTTCAAACGACTCCAGGTCTACTCTAAGAACTTAGGGAAGGAGCTGCTTAACAAAGGATACCTTCATGCCCTGCCCAAAGAGCCCAGCGTCATAGCTTTGAAGAGTGCTCTTAAGCAACAGCCAGGGCGTTCACGCTTGACTGCCATGCTTACCAGACATAAAACAGTGCTTTTCGATGAACGTGAGATCTGGAATCTGTGGCCACGCTGCGTTGAGCAATTAAGCAGCATATACAACATAGCATCTGCTTACGGTGTACTTAAGGGTGTAGCTAATCGAAAAGACGATTAGATAAAACACTTGTAAATCAAAGAATATATAGCACCACTCAACATTCAGATCCACCCACGTAGCACCGTCGCGATGCGATGGTGCTACGTGCTTCCTTTACACTCCGTACTGCTCTCGCCACTTTCGGATTATTTTTTCTTATCCATTTTCTAATCCATTAAAAATGAATAACGCATAAATAGCGGATAAATCGCAATATCCACATAAACTATAGTTATCAAAATTGCTTCACCTTAGAAAATCTCAATCGTGATATTACGCACAAATCGTTAGTCTCTGCCCTCAGTAAACCAGGGGGAAGACATGCTGTTACACGTTCTCTACTTAATTGGCATTACTGCCGAAGCCATGACCGGGGCGCTCGCTGCGGGTCGACGCCGCATGGATACATTTGGCGTTATTATCATTGCCACCGCGACAGCAATTGGCGGCGGTTCCGTTCGCGATATTCTGCTCGGTCACTATCCGCTCGGTTGGGTACAGCACCCTGAGTACGTGATTATTGTCGCTTCTGCTGCGGTTCTGACGACGATCGTCGCCCCTGTAATGCCTTACCTACGCAAACTGTTCCTTGTACTTGATGCGCTGGGCTTAGTGGTCTTTTCTATTATCGGCGCTCAGGTTGCGCTGGATATGGGGCATAGCCCGGTCATCGCCATTGTGGCGGCTGTCATTACCGGCGTATTTGGCGGCGTATTGCGTGACATGTTCTGCAAACGTATTCCGCTGGTCTTCCAGAAAGAGCTGTATGCTGGTGTTTCCTTTGCGTCTGCCGTGTTGTACATCGCGCTACAACACTACGTATCCAACCAAGACGTCGTGGTTATCTCCACGCTGGTTTTTGGCTTTACCGCTCGCTTGCTGGCGCTGCGTCTCAAACTTGGCCTGCCGGTGTTTTACTATCGCCACGAAGGTCACTAAGGGCTAAAGCCGTTAATATGCCGGGCAGCCAGCCAGTTGCCCAGCGCCCGTATTTCCGGGTTATCCCGCCACTGGATGACCCGCCTGGCGCGCCCCTCCCCTGTCGTCGGAAGCTGTTGCCAGTATTCTGCCGTGCGTGCCAGTAACTGCCCCCATGAACGATCGCCGCTGGCCTTAAGCGCCGCCTGCGTTAACGGTATGCCCATCGCCATCACCCAGCGGATAAATGGCCGATGCCGCACCAGGTTAAACTGATGCCACAACTGCTTGCTTTTTTCTTTACTAAACCCAGGTGTCGCCTGTAGTTGTTCCTGCGTTAACGCGAGCCAGGAGAAAATATGCTCGAAACGATGCGACTGGTGAAGCACACGCCATCCTGCCTCCCCCATCCCGTCAACCTCCAGCGCCTCCTTCGACCCCAGCCAGACCAGCCTGGCGATGAACTGCTCCTGGCATACCTCAGTCGCATAAAAACAGGTTAATGCGTGATAGCGATTCCCCGGCGGTGCGGGCTTATCCCGTTGAGTGCTACGCCAGACAACCTTATCAATACGCGGAATCCCCTGTCCGGCAAGGCTGACAAGAATGTGGTCACCTGGCGCAATGTCCCACTCCTCCCAGCGCCTGACAGACCCTACATTTACGCGCTTCACCCGTTTATCATCCAGCATCACTGGCGCAAGCGACGCCACAACCGAGATTTTCCCGCTCTTGCCGACAGCGAACTGAACCCCGGTGACTTCAGCCACTTTCGCGACCGGAGGATACTTCCAGGCAACCAGCCAGTCACCCTGACCGGGCATCCAGTGTCTGGCCTCAGGTTCTTTACCCGTTCTTACCACGACTCCATCAGTAACGAACGGTAATCCCGTTGTCCACCATGCTGTACGCACACGTTCAACATCATCAGCGCTTTTCACCGGTTGAGAATATTGTTGTGCAAAGCCAAATCCTGCCCCGGACAGTTGACGCAAGCGCTCAGGCATCGTTGCCGGGCCATCAGGCCATGCCCAGATGAAAACAGACAGCGACTGGAGCGACGAGGAGTTATTCTGGCGCATCATCATTCCGGCGACCTTCGAGCGGGCATTCATTCCTCCCATTTGTCGCTGAATATGGTTGTCGCGCAGCAAAAAAATCTCACCCTGCAACGTGCTATTGGCAAGCGCGCCTTTTGTGCTTTGCGGGACTGCGGGTATTAAACGCACCTTCTGCGTCCAGTCCTCGCCTTTAAGCCCGTTCCCCCGGCTAATCGCGCTGACCAGACGCCCATCCCGGTATACGAGAGTAACCGCCACTCCATCCACTTTCGGTTGCACCCACAAATCGCTGTGCTTACGCATCCACTGCTGCACCGCCTGTTTGTCCGCAAGCTTTCGCACACCCGTATGCGGAACAGGATGGGGCAATGAGCCGCTCACTGGCGGCGCCAGTTCTGCCCCGGTATCACCGCCAAAGCAGCGTTGCCACTGCACCAATTGCGCGCTGAGCTGATCGTAGACACCATCTTCTACCGCACTAACCCCCTGCTGCCAGTAACTGTCGTTCCACTGGGCGAGCTGCTGCTGTAGCCGGGCGATTTCGTCATTCGCTCTGGCTGGCAACCAGTCAGGGCAAGCCGCCCATACCGGGAAATGCCACAGCAACAGACTCAGCACGATACTTTTCCCTCTTCTCATCAGTACCTCCGCTGTAGATTGCGGGCCAGGTATAACGCGGGGCGTCATCAAAACCGAGAGGCAAAAAGCGATCGTGCGAACACGCTTCCAGACATTTTCATTGATTGCAGTAACTACACGGTAAATCAGGAAACAGGTACGCAAAACGCAATAAACTGACGCAAAAAGTGTGACAAAGGCTACGTCACATAGCGGCGACGTGTATAATAAGCTCGTATGTAGGCTCTCTTTCGATAATCACATACATAAGATACTCATGGCTCAAGGCACGCTTTATATTGTTTCTGCCCCCAGTGGCGCGGGTAAATCCAGCCTGATTCAGGCGTTGTTAAAAACCCAACCGTTGTATGACACCCAGGTTTCTGTTTCACACACCACGCGCGCACCGCGTCCGGGTGAAGTGCATGGCGAGCATTATTTCTTTGTCGATCATCATGAGTTCAAAACCATGATTGGCAGAGATGCGTTTCTGGAGCACGCTGAAGTGTTTGGTAACTATTACGGCACATCGCGTGAAACCATTGAGCAAGTGCTGGCAACGGGTGTGGATGTTTTTCTGGATATCGACTGGCAGGGCGCGCAGCAAATTCGTGAGAAGATGCCGCAAGCGCGCAGTATCTTTATTTTACCGCCGTCCAAAATTGAGCTGGACCGCCGCCTTCGCGGGCGCGGTCAGGATAGCGAAGACGTAATCGCAAAACGTATGGCGCAAGCTGTTGCAGAAATGAGCCATTACGCCGAATATGATTACCTTATTGTGAATGATGATTTCGACACCGCCCTGGGCGATCTGAAAACCATTATTCGCGCCGAACGTCTGCGCATGAGCCGCCAAAAGCAGCGTCATGACGCTTTAATCAGCAAACTGTTGGCAGACTGAACCCACTTTCAGTATCATGCCCAGTCATTTCTTCACCTGTGGAGCATTTTAAATATGGCACGCGTAACTGTTCAGGACGCTGTAGAGAAAATTGGTAACCGTTTTGACCTGGTACTGGTCGCCGCGCGTCGCGCTCGTCAGATGCAGGTAGGCGGCAAGGATCCGCTTGTACCGGAAGAAAACGATAAAACTACCGTAATCGCGCTGCGCGAAATCGAAGAAGGTCTGATCAACAACCAGATCCTCGACGTCCGTGAGCGCCAGGAACAGCAAGAGCAGGAAGCCGCTGAATTACAAGCCGTTACCGCTATTGCTGAAGGCCGTCGTTAATCACAAAGCGGGTCGCCCTTGTATCTGTTTGAAAGCCTGAATCAACTGATTCAAAACTACCTGCCTGAAGACCAGATAAAACGTCTTCAGCAGGCGTATCTCGTTGCACGTGACGCTCACGAGGGTCAGACACGTTCAAGCGGTGAACCCTATATCACGCACCCGGTTGCGGTAGCCTGTATTCTGGCCGAGATGAAACTCGACTATGAAACGCTGATGGCTGCGCTGCTGCATGACGTGATTGAAGATACTCCTGCGACCTACCAGGACATGGAACAGCTTTTTGGTAAAAGCGTTGCAGAGCTGGTAGAAGGGGTATCCAAGCTTGATAAGCTTAAGTTTCGCGATAAGAAAGAAGCGCAGGCTGAAAACTTTCGCAAGATGATTATGGCGATGGTGCAGGATATCCGCGTCATTCTCATCAAACTTGCCGACCGCACTCACAACATGCGCACGCTGGGCTCATTACGCCCGGATAAACGTCGCCGCATCGCCCGTGAAACCCTTGAGATCTACAGTCCGCTGGCGCACCGTTTAGGTATTCATCACATTAAAACCGAGCTGGAAGAGCTGGGTTTTGAAGCGCTGTACCCAAACCGCTATCGCGTGATTAAAGAAGTGGTAAAAGCCGCTCGCGGCAACCGCAAAGAGATGATTCAAAAAATCCTCTCTGAGATCGAAGGGCGTTTGCAGGAAGCAGGCATTCCGTGTCGCGTGAGCGGGCGTGAAAAGCATTTGTACTCTATCTACTGCAAAATGGTGCTCAAAGAGCAGCGTTTTCACTCCATCATGGACATCTACGCCTTTCGCGTGATCGTGCATGATGCCGATACCTGCTATCGCGTACTCGGCCAGATGCACAGCCTGTATAAGCCGCGTCCGGGGCGCGTAAAAGACTATATCGCCATTCCAAAAGCGAACGGCTATCAGTCTTTACACACTTCGATGATCGGCCCGCACGGCGTTCCGGTTGAGGTACAAATCCGTACCGAAGACATGGACCAGATGGCGGAAATGGGGGTTGCGGCGCACTGGGCTTATAAAGAGCACGGTGAAACCAGCACCACCGCGCAAATCCGCGCCCAGCGCTGGATGCAAAGCCTGCTGGAGCTGCAACAGAGCGCCGGTAGCTCGTTTGAATTTATCGAGAGCGTTAAATCCGATCTCTTCCCGGATGAGATTTACGTTTTCACACCGGAAGGGCGCATTGTTGAGCTGCCTGCCGGTGCCACGCCGGTCGACTTCGCCTATGCCGTACATACCGATATCGGTCATGCCTGCGTAGGCGCGCGCGTCGACAGGCAGCCATACCCGCTGTCACAGCCGCTTACCAGCGGTCAGACCGTCGAAATTATTACCGCCCCTGGCGCACGCCCGAATGCGGCATGGCTTAACTTTGTCGTCAGCTCAAAAGCTCGCGCCAAAATTCGCCAGTTGCTGAAGAACCTCAAGCGTGATGATTCCGTCAGCCTGGGGCGCCGTCTGCTCAACCATGCCCTCGGCGGCAGCCGTAAACTGGCTGAAATCCCGCAGGAGAATATCCAGCGCGAACTGGAGCGAATGAAGCTCGCAACGCTGGACGATCTGCTGGCGGAAATTGGTCTGGGCAATGCGATGAGCGTGGTGGTGGCGAAAAATCTTCAGCAAGGCGAAGCCGCAGCACCTGCCACAACGCAGTCCAATCATGGGCATTTGCCGATTAAAGGCGCGGATGGCGTGCTGATCACCTTTGCGAAGTGCTGCCGCCCGATTCCAGGCGACCCGATCATTGCGCACGTCAGCCCAGGTAAAGGGTTAGTTATCCACCATGAATCCTGCCGCAACATCCGTGGTTACCAGAAAGAGCCAGAGAAGTTTATGGCTGTGGAATGGGACAAAGAGACGGAGCAGGAGTTCATCACCGAAATTAAGGTGGATATGTTTAATCATCAGGGGGCGCTGGCCAACCTGACGGCGGCAATCAACACGACGACCTCCAATATTCAGAGTCTGAATACGGAAGAAAAGGATGGTCGCGTCTATAGCGCCTTTATTCGCCTCACCGCGCGCGATCGCGTGCATCTGGCGAATATCATGCGCAAAATCCGCGTGATGCCGGACGTGATAAAAGTCACCCGTAACCGAAACTAGTTTTATGAACTTACAGCGTTATGCGCGTATCTGCGAGATGCTCGCCAGGCGTCAGCCTGATCTGACGGTCTGCATGGAGCAGGTCCACAAACCTCATAATGTCTCGGCGATCATTCGCACCGCCGACGCAGTAGGCGTACACGAAGTTCACGCCGTCTGGCCGGGAAGCCGTATGCGCACCATGGCGTCGGCGGCAGCGGGCAGCAATAGCTGGGTACAGGTGAAAACCCACCGTACCATCGGCGATGCAGTCAGCCATTTGAAGGGCCGGGGCATGCAGGTTCTGGCGACTCATCTCTCTGATAAAGCGGTTGATTTCCGCGAAATCGATTACACGCGCCCAACCTGCATCCTGATGGGGCAGGAGAAAACCGGCATCACCCAGGAAGCCTTAGACCTGGCGGATCAGGACATCATCATCCCGATGATCGGCATGGTGCAGTCACTTAACGTTTCCGTCGCTTCCGCTCTGATTCTCTACGAAGCACAGCGCCAGCGGCAGAACGCAGGCATGTACCTGCGTGAAAACAGCATGCTGCCGGAAGACGAACAGCAGCGCCTGCTGTTTGAGGGCGGCTATCCGGTGCTGGCGAAAGTCGCTAAACGCAAGGGCCTGCCCTACCCTCACGTAAACATGCAGGGTGAGATCGAGGCCGACGCCGCCTGGTGGTCCACGATGCAGGCGGCAGGGTAATCACATGAAAGGCCGTTTGCTGGATGCCATCCCGCTCAATTCCCTGACCGGCGTTGGCGCAGCGCAAAGCAGCAAACTGGCGAAAATTGGCCTGCACACCGTGCAGGACCTCCTGTTGCACCTTCCCCTGCGTTATGAAGATCGCACCCATCTTTACCCGATTGGCGAACTGCTGCCGGGCATTTACGCCACTGTTGAAGGCGAAGTGCTGAACTGCAATATCACCTTCGGCGGTCGCAGGATGATGACCTGCCAGATTAGCGATGGCTCCGGCATTCTCACCATGCGCTTTTTCAACTTCAGCGCGGCAATGAAAAACAGCCTGGCGACCGGACGGCGCGTACTGGCCTATGGTGAAGCCAAACGCGGGAAGTACGGCGCGGAGATGATTCACCCTGAATACCGCGTGCAGGGCGATCTCAGCACGCCGGCGCTTCAGGAAACGCTCACGCCCGTTTATCCGACCACCGAAGGCATTAAGCAAGCCACGCTGCGTAAGCTCACCGACCAGGCGCTGGACCTGCTTGATACCTGCGCCATTGCCGAACTTCTGCCGCCTGAACTTGCGCAAGGAATGATGAGCCTGCCGGAAGCCTTGCGCACGCTGCATCGCCCACCACCGTCGCTACAGCTTAGCGATCTGGAAACCGGGCAGCATCCGGCGCAGCGACGCCTGATTCTGGAAGAACTACTGGCGCATAACCTGAGCATGCTGGCGCTGCGTGCCGGCGCGCAGCGTTTTCACGCCCAGCCGCTTAGCGCGAACGATTCACTGAAGAATCAGTTACTGGCCGCATTGCCGTTCAAACCAACGGGTGCGCAGGCGCGCGTGGTGGCGGAGATAGAACGCGACATGGCGCTCGATGTGCCAATGATGCGTCTGGTGCAGGGCGACGTCGGTTCCGGTAAAACGCTGGTCGCCGCGCTGGCTGCGCTACGCGCCATTGCTCATGGCAAACAGGTGGCATTGATGGCGCCGACAGAACTACTGGCCGAGCAGCATGCCAGTAACTTCCGCAACTGGTTTGCACCGCTTGGTATTGAAGTGGGTTGGCTGGCAGGTAAACAGAAGGGAAAAGCGCGCCTGGCGCAGCAGGAAGCCATCGCCAGCGGGCAGGTACAGATGGTGGTCGGCACCCACGCGATTTTCCAGGAGCAGGTACAATTTAACGGGCTGGCGCTGGTGATTATCGATGAACAGCACCGCTTCGGCGTCCATCAACGCCTGGCGCTGTGGGAAAAAGGCCAGCAGCAGGGGTTCCACCCGCATCAGTTAATCATGACCGCAACGCCGATCCCCCGCACCCTGGCAATGACCGCCTATGCCGATCTCGATACCTCCGTGATTGATGAGCTACCGCCGGGTCGCACACCTGTCACTACCGTTGCCATCCCGGACACCCGTCGTAGCGATATTATCGATCGCGTCCGCAATGCCTGTACCCAGGAAGGCCGCCAGGCATACTGGGTCTGTACGTTGATTGAAGAGTCAGATTTGTTAGAAGCCCAGGCTGCGGAAGCGACATGGGAAGAGCTCAGGCTCGCCTTACCGGAGTTGAAGATTGGTCTGGTTCATGGGCGGATGAAACCCACAGAGAAGCAGGCGGTGATGGCGGCCTTTAAGCAAGGTGAGCTGCACCTGCTGGTCGCAACAACGGTGATTGAAGTCGGGGTGGATGTCCCCAACGCCAGCCTGATGATTATCGAAAACCCGGAACGGTTAGGTCTGGCGCAATTACACCAGTTACGTGGACGCGTGGGCCGTGGCGCGGTGGCCTCCCATTGCGTACTGCTCTACAAATCACCGCTCTCGAAAACCGCGCAGAAGCGCCTTCAGGTCTTACGGGACAGCAACGACGGCTTTGTAATTGCGCAAAAGGATTTAGAGATTCGCGGCCCTGGTGAACTGCTGGGTACGCGTCAGACGGGTAACGCCGAGTTCAAAGTGGCGGATTTGCTGCGCGATCAGGCCATTATCCCGGATGTTCAACGCATCGCCCGTCACATTCACGAACATTATCCGCAACAGGCAACCGCCCTGATTGAACGCTGGATGCCCGAAACCGAGCGTTATTCCAACGCCTGATAACCCCTGCCCGAGACCGTTTGTAAAATTTATAAATGCAATCGTTTGCTTTTACCATCTGGTCAGATAAAATCACCGCTTTTCCACCATGGGATTGCCTCTGATGTCTGTTAACACCGTCGAGTCGGCAAATGCGCAACCGGTTGCGCAGACGCAAAACAGCGAACTGATTTACCGTCTTGAAGATCGCCCGCCGCTCCCTCAAACCCTGTTTGCCGCCTGTCAGCACCTGCTGGCAATGTTCGTCGCGGTCATCACGCCAGCGCTGTTAATCTGCCAGGCGCTCGGTTTACCGGCACAAGATACTCAACACATTATCAGTATGTCGCTGTTCGCCTCCGGTGTGGCCTCAATTATTCAAATCAAAGCATGGGGTCCGGTCGGTTCAGGGTTGTTATCTATTCAGGGCACCAGTTTTAACTTCGTCGCCCCGCTGATTATGGGCGGCACCGCGCTGAAAACCGGTGGAGCGGACGTCCCCACCATGATGGCGGCGCTATTCGGCACGCTGATGCTGGCAAGCTGCACCGAGATGGTTCTCTCCCGCATACTGCATCTGGCGCGCCGCATTATCACACCGCTGGTCTCCGGCGTGGTGGTGATGATTATCGGTCTGTCGCTGATCCAGGTGGGTTTAACATCCATTGGCGGCGGCTATGCTGCAATGAGCGACAACACCTTTGGCGCGCCCAAAAACCTGATGCTGGCAGGCGTTGTACTGGCGCTGATCATCCTGCTTAACCGCCAGCGCAACCCCTACCTGCGCGTGGCCTCGCTGGTGATCGCGATGGCGGCAGGCTATCTGCTGGCCTGGTTTATGGGAATGCTGCCGGAAAACACCACACCGGCAACACAAGACTTAATCATGGTGCCCACGCCGCTGTACTACGGTCTGGGCATTGACTGGAACCTGCTGCTGCCGCTGATGCTGGTCTTTATGATCACCTCACTGGAGACCATCGGCGATATCACCGCCACCTCCGATGTCTCCGAGCAGCCGGTCTCCGGGCCGCTGTATATGAAGCGTCTGAAAGGCGGCGTGCTGGCTAACGGCCTGAACTCTTTTGTTTCTGCCGTGTTCAATACCTTCCCCAACTCCTGTTTCGGGCAGAATAACGGCGTGATTCAGTTGACCGGCGTGGCCAGCCGCTATGTCGGCTTTGTGGTGGCGCTGATGCTGATCCTGCTCGGCCTGTTCCCGGCGGTAAGCGGCTTTGTGCAGCACATTCCTGAACCGGTGCTCGGCGGCGCCACGCTGGTGATGTTCGGCACCATCGCCGCTTCCGGCGTGCGTATCGTCTCCCGTGAACCGCTGAACCGCCGCGCTATCCTGATTATCGCGCTGTCGCTGGCTGTCGGCCTGGGCGTTTCTCAGCAGCCGCTGATCCTGCAATTTGCGCCAGACTGGGTGAAAAACCTGCTCTCCTCCGGCATTGCCGCTGGGGGCATCACCGCTATCGTTCTGAACCTGATTTTCCCGCCAGAGAAGCCGTAAACGAAATGCGGCGATGATCGACAATCATCGCCGCTGTAACGCTCTTTCACCATTCCCGCCTTGAGGATTGCGCGTAAATCGTGCATAACTCAGATGTGTGCACTTCGCGGGATGGAAGACCATGAAATTTATTGGAAAGCTGATTCTCTACATATTGATTGCCCTTTTGGTGGTGATCTTCGGCCTCTATTTTCTGCTGCAAACCCGCTGGGGCGCGGAGCATGTGAGCGCCTGGATATCAGGGAACAGCGGGTACAGCCTGACATTTGATGTCATGGATCACCGCTTTTCCGCACCGTCCCACGTTTTGCTTGAGAACGTCACGTTTGGCCGGGATGGCCAGCCCGCCACGTTAGTCGCGAAAACGGTGGATATCGGCCTGAGCAGTCGCCAGATAACCGATCCCCTGCACGTCGACGCCATCCTGTTGCAGGACGGCACGCTCAATATCTCCCCGCAAACCGCACCGCTTCCTGTTCAGGCTGACCGCCTGCAATTACAGAACATGGCGCTTAACAGCCCGGGCGGTGAGTGGAACCTGAGCGCTCAGCGCGTTAACGGCGGCGTGGTTCCCTGGCGTCCCGAAGCGGGCAAGGTATTGGGGAATAAGGCGCAGATCCAGCTCAGCGCCGGTTCACTCACGCTGAATGATGTTCCCGCGACCAACGTGCTGATTGAAGGCAGCATTGATAAGGAACAGGTAATCTTAAGCAACATTGGCGCAGACATTGCGCGCGGCGCCTTAACCGGCGTGGCGCGACGCAACGCGGACGGCAGTTGGGTGGTGGAAAATCTGCGTCTGAACGACATCCGGCTGCAAAGCGATAAATCGCTGACCAACTTTTTTGCCCCGCTCACCGCTATCCCGTCTCTGCAAATTGGCCGTCTTGAAGTGACCGATGCCCGCCTGCAAGGCCCGGACTGGGCAGTAACCGACCTCGATCTCAGTTTGCGCAACCTGACGTTCAGCAAAGATGACTGGCAGACGCAAGAGGGCAAACTGTCGATGAATGCCAGCGAGTTCATCTACGGTTCTCTGCATTTCTTCGATCCCATTCTGAATGCCGAATTCTCACCGCAGGGCATTGCGCTACGCCAGTTCACGACCCGCTGGGAAGGCGGTATGGTCAGAACATCCGGCAACTGGCTGCGTAATGGCAAAGCGCTAATCCTCGACGATGCCGCCATTGCCGGGCTGGAATACACGCTGCCGGAAAACTGGAAGCAGCAGTGGATGAAACCTCTGCCAGGCTGGTTAAACAGCCTGACGCTGAAAAAATTCAGCGCCAGTCGCAACCTGGTGATTGATATCGACCCGGCTTTCCCGTGGCAGCTCACCGCGCTGGATGGTTATGGCGCGAATCTGGGACTGGTGCAGAACCATCAATGGGGCGTATGGAGCGGGAACGCAACGCTTAACGCGGCAGCCGCGACGTTTAACCGTGTGGACGTGCGTCGCCCCTCTCTGGCGCTGGCGGCAAACAGCAGCACAGTTAACATCAACGAGCTGAGCGCATTTACGGAGAAGGGGCTGTTAGAAGCCACGGCCAGTGTTTCACAACTCCCCCAGCGCCAGACAAAAGTCAGCCTGAACGGACGCGGCGTGCCAATGAACGTATTGCAGCAATGGGGATGGCCTGCGCTGCCCATTTCCGGCGACGGCAACATCCAGCTTACCGCCAGCGGTAATATCCAGGCGGACGCCCCACTGAAGCCAACGGTAAACGGCCAGTTGCACGCGGTAAACGCCGATAAACAGCAGGTGACGCAAATAATGCGGGCAGGCGTTGTGTCAGGAGCGGAAGTCACGCAACCACAGCCTGCGCAATAGTGTGTTTTGCCCGGTGGCGCTACGCTTACCGGGCCTGTGACAGGTTTTCTCACGAAACGTCGCATGGACGTTATGTGTACTCATAATTCCCAAAAGATATGAAAACAGGTAACTCATGGATTTTGTGAAGATTTATATGAAACCGATCATGGTAAGGCGAAAGGCTGATGAAAAAAGTGAGTGGGGGGATGTGGAAACCTTGAGAAAGTAGCTATAATGCGCCCCGCCTCCATGTAGCAATGTGGGCGCGGAAGATCGTCGTCTCCGGTGAGGCGGCTGGACTTCAAATCCAGTTGGGGCCGCCAGCGGTCCCGGGCAGGTTCGACTCCTGTGATCTTCCGCCAAAGTTCCTCACTCTTCCCCTGGGTCTTAAGCCAATTCCCCAAATTCATTCCTTCATTGCGACCTGATCTTTAAATGCCCTCGCTCACTATCAAGAAATCGATCATAGCTGTATCGTCCTGACGGCCTGGAGCGAACGGGAGGAAAGATTGCCTGGTGAGCTAAAAGAAGCACAACAGCAGTTAAAAGGGATTAAGAGCGCGCTGGCAGCGGCTCGCTGATTCCCCTCGTTATATTACGCTTATCCGGCCTACACACTTTCCCGAAGGGAGAAAATCGTTATCCCGGAATATGACTCGCAAAATAAACGACCTGGACGTAATGAGCTTCAATATGGATCTCTGGCATACTAAGCGGATTACGGCACGGTGAGTCAGATTAAAGCGGAGGCGGCATGACGGATAAACACTTGACCCAATCCCCGGCAGGCGAATTTATTATGTTTGCCAGTGATGACGGTGAAGTGCGTGTTGAATGCCGCTTTGAGCAAGAGACACTGTGGCTACCTCAGGCAACCATTGCAAACCTTTATCAAATCACTCCCCAGGCTATAACGCAGCACATCAAAGCAATCTACGAAGAAGGCGAACTTGAACAAAACGCAACCTGTAAGTCTTACTTACAAGTTAAACAGGAAGGGAATCGTCAGGTAAGCCGCAATATGCTTCATTACAGCCTACCCGTCATTCTTGCCATCGGCTTTCGTGTCCGCTCCCCCCGAGGTACGCAATTTCGCCAGTGGGCAACCCAGACGCTTCAGGAATACCTGATCAAAGGTTTTGTGATGGACGATGAGCGGCTGAAAAACCCGCCCGTAGGAACATCGGCCGTTCCTGATTATTTCGATGAGATGCTCGAACGCATCCGCGATATTCGCGCCAGCGAGCGTCGGGTTTATTTGCGAGTTAGAGAGATCTTTGCGTTAGCCGCCGACTATCAGCCCTCGCTTAAAGAGACAACGCAGTTTTTCCAAACCATCCAGAACAAATTGCATTTCGCCTGTACCGGCCATACGGCAGCTGAACTTATTTGTGAACGTGCTAACGCCAGGAAACCCCATATGGGGCTAACCAGCTATAAAGGCGAAGAGGTGCGTAAATGCGATGTAACAGTGGCAAAAAATTACCTCAACCAGGATGAAGTCAGCGAACTCAACCGTGTGGTCAACATGTGGCTGGATTTTGCCGAAGATCAGGCCCGGCGCCGTCAACAGGTGTTTCTGCGTGACTGGCAGGATAAGCTGGATCAGTTCCTGCAATTTAATGACCGGGAGGTTCTGCAAGGCGCAGGAAAGATCAGTAAGAAAACGGCAGAGGAAAAAGCACAGGCGGAATATATCCAGTTTGCAGAACAGCGACGGCGCTTAAAAGAAACTGAAGGAGAAAGGGACATTGCCAGTTTGCTACAGTGGAAAAAAGAGACCAAAAAGTAACGCTGCATAGTCTGTAGATAAGCCCGTAGCACGACAGAAGCTGAAAGAAATTAAAGACGCGCTGATTCCCCTCGTTATATTGTGCGCCGGATGGCGCTTACGCTTATCCGGCCTACAAAATACAAACGGCAACGCGTATCGCCTTCATATCGGTGGGAGTTCCAGCCTTTCGCAGCGCGCTTTTACCGCTTCGTGCAGCAGGCGGACTGCCGTCGAAAGCTGTTTGCGGTGCGGGCAGATCATGTTCAGCGGGACTTTCTCTCCCTGATAATCTGGCATCAGGCGCTGCAATCGCCCGTCACGCACATCTTCAGAGACATCAAGCCAGGATTTATACGCCATCCCCTCTCCGGCGATAGCCAGTCGCCGGATAACTTCAGCATCGTCGCTCATCATGGTGCCGTTGACCTGTACGCTGCTGACGTCACCGTTGCGGATGAACGACCAGCGGTCATGCAGACGTCCGCGCAACACGAACGTTAACGCATTCAGATTCGCTAAATCATCGGGATGACGCGGATCGCCGTGTTGCGCGACCCAGTCCGGCGAAGCCACCAGCACACGCCGGTTATCGGGGGAGACGGGCAGCGCGATGTAAGAAGCATCTTCCGTATTGCCGTAACGGAACGCGACATCAACCGGATCTTTAAATACATCGGCGACCTGATCGGAGAAAAACACCCGCAGGCGCAACGCAGGGTGGCGACGGCGAAACGACTGGAATACCGGGAGCAGTAAATTGCGCCCAAGATCGGAGGGCACGGCGATTTGCAGCGTACCGGAGATCTCATCTTCCGACGTCTGAATTTTTTGCAGCCCGGCGTGCATCACCTCAAGCATCTGCCTGGCGTAGGGCAACCAGACCTCGCCTTCCGGCGTCAGCCGTAAGCTGCGGGTCGAGCGTGCGAACAGGCGAATGTTTAACGTAGACTCCAGCCGTTTGATGGCGGAACTGACCTGGGCAGGCTGTACCCCGGCTTCCCGCGCGGCATCGCTAAAACTGTTTAGCGCCGCCGCGCGAACAAACAACGTGAGATCTTCAAGCCGGAACATTTTCACTCCCCGAATATAAGTCCTGTCGTCGTGAGGCTATTTTTCCCGTTCTGCTGGCGGTTTACCATCGAATTATACAAACGATAAACCTGTTCCCACACCGGAGACGTTATGAAAGCCATCGCAATTACCCGCGCCGCGCCAGAAGGCAGCAATATTGAGTTTTTACAGGACATTGACCTCCCTGTTCCGGTCGCCGCCGGACATGACCTGCTGGTTGAGGTGAAAGCCATCTCCGTTAACCCGGTCGATACCAAAGTACGCGCGGGTTTTAACGCAGAGACCCCGCGCGTGCTGGGCTGGGATGCCACAGGCGTAGTGAAATCAGTCGGCGAGGCGGTGACATTGTTCGCACCGGGGGATGAAGTCTGGTATGCCGGCGCGTTGGGCCGTCCGGGAAGCAACAGCGAGTTCCAGCTTGTTGATGAGCGCATCGTCGCGTTGAAACCCAAAACGCTGGATAATGCCGCCGCAGCAGCGCTGCCGCTGACCTCGATCACCGCATGGGAAATGTTGTTTGACCGCCTCGGCGTTGAAGAAGGCGGCAACGAAGGGGATACGTTGCTGATTGTCGGCGCCGCAGGCGGCGTGGGCTCCATCCTGACGCAGCTGGCCCGCAAACTCACCCGACTGACGGTAATCGGCACCGCGTCGCGCCCGGAAAGCCAGAAATGGGTACGCGAAGCCGGTGCGCATCATGTCATCGACCATAGCAAACCGCTGACGGAAGAGCTGGCGCGGATCGGCATCAACACGGTGACGCACATCGCCAGCCTGACCCACACTGATAAGCATTACCCGCAGCTCATCGAAGCCCTGGCGCCGCAGGGTAAGCTGGCGCTGATAGACGATCCGGTAACGCTCGACGCACGACCGCTGAAAACAAAGAGTATTTCGCTGCACTGGGAGTTTATGTTTACCCGCTCAATGTTTGAAACCGACGACATGATCGCCCAGCATCAGCTACTGACCCGCGTGGCGCAGCTCATTGATGCTAAGGTGATTCACACCACGCTGGGCGAGCATTACGGAGCCATCAACGCGGCGAATATTCAGAAAGCGCACGCACAGCTTGAAACGGGCCGCTCCGTCGGCAAGATTGTGCTGGAAGGCTTCTGATAAGCCCCCCAGGGGCGAGAAAGTCGCCCCTGCTTTTTTATGCGCCGCGTAAAACTATATGAACGGGTTGTCTCTTCCGGGACGAAATCGCTATGCTTGGCGCATCGCCCCTCTACCGCTAACGCCCATGATCAAAACGCTGCACATCGAAAACTACCGCTCGATTCGCCATCAGTCTCTGGAACTGGAACAGCTCAATATCGTCTTCGGCCCTAACGGCACCGGAAAGTCGAATATCTATAAGGCGATTCACCTGATGCACAGTGCGGCGCAGGGGCAGTTCTCACAGGCGCTGGCGAACGAAGGCGGTATTCTGAAGGTATTCTGGGCCGGGAAAACGCGCAGCGACCAGCTGAGGCGCATGACTCTGGCGGTAGAAACAGAAACCTATGAATACGAGTTACAGGTAGGGTTTGTCGAGAAGCTCCCCTACCCGTCGCAGTTCGATCTCGACCCGGTCATCAAAGAGGAGTCTGTCTGGTTGAGCGGACACGCTCGCCGCCCCTCCTCACAGTTGATGAAACGTAAAAACCAGGTCGTATTCCTCAATAATATCCATCACGAGAAAGTCACCCACAGCGGCACGCTGTATGAGAACGAGTCGGTATTCGGCCAGTTGGGAGAGCCACACCTCTACCCGGAGGTATCGCAGATGCGAGAAATGCTGCGCAACTGGCGCTTTTATCATGAGTTTTCAGTCTCGTCTGGTTCTGCGATTCGTATTCCGCAGGTGGGATTCCGCTCACCGGTTCTGGCCAGCGACGGAGCAAACCTGGCGGCAGCGTTCCAGACAATCGTCGAGATTGGCGATGAACTGCTGCTGATGCGGATTCTCGATCGGGCATTTCCCGGTTGCGTGTTCTACAGCGATAACAGCGGCGGCCGCTTTCGCCTGATGATGAAACGCGAAGGGTTGACCCGTCCGCTGGAACCTGCGGAGTTCTCGGATGGCACGCTACGTTTCCTGTGCCTGGCCGTCGCGCTGTTAAGCCCGCGACCGCCAGCTTTTATCGCGCTCAACGAACCGGAAAACAGCCTGCATCCGCAGATGTTGCCCGCCCTCGCCCAACTGATCGCCGAAGCCAGCCGCCATTCGCAAATCTGGCTCACCAGTCATTCGCCTGAACTGGCCAATCTGATCGAGAAACATGCCGCGTTTTCGCTGTATCAACTGGCGATGGAGGACGGTGAAACACAGCTTACCCGACTGTCGTAAAAGTGGGTGATGCTAACGCCCGTCTCGTTTGTGCCGCCATCTCTGCTATGATGCCTGCACATAAAAAAGACAAAACACCATGTTGAGGAAAAAATGGGGTCCACCAGAAGAGGGATGCTGAACGTCCTGATTGCCGCCGTATTATGGGGAAGTTCAGGGGTTTGCGCGCAGTACATTATGGAACAAAGCCAGATGTCGTCGCAGTTTCTGACCATGACGCGTCTGATATTCGCCGGGTTGATTCTGCTGATGCTCTCGTTTGTTCACGGCGACAAAGTATTTTCTATTTTCAAAAACCGCCAGGACGCCCTAAGCCTGCTGTTCTTTTCCATCATGGGAGCGCTTACCGTACAGCTCACCTTCCTGCTCACCATTGAGAAATCCAATGCCGCCACCGCAACGGTGCTGCAATTTTTATCGCCGACGATTATCGTGGCGTGGTTCTCGCTGGTACGGAAAGCGCGCCCCGGCATTCTGGTGCTGACGGCCATTCTCACCTCTCTTATTGGCACCTTTTTGCTGGTAACACACGGTAATCCGACATCGCTGTCTATCTCGCCTGCCGCGCTATTCTGGGGGATTGCCTCCGCGTTTGCCGCAGCGTTTTATACGACCTGGCCCTCTACGCTGATCGCGCGTTACGGCACGCTTCCTGTCGTTGGCTGGAGCATGTTGATCGGCGGCGTGATATTGCTGCCCTTCTATGCCGGGCAGGGAACGGATTTTGTGGTCAGCGGCAGCCTGATTCTGGCGTTTTTCTATCTGGTGGTCATCGGCACATCGCTGACTTTCAGCCTGTATCTGAAAGGGGCGCAAATGATTGGCGGGCCGAAAGCGAGCATTCTGAGCTGCGCGGAACCGCTAAGCAGCGCGTTGTTATCGCTGCTGTTACTGGGCATCAGCTTCACCCTGCCGGACTGGCTTGGTACATTGCTGATCCTCTCGTCGGTGGTGCTGATTTCAATGGATTCCCGCCGTCGCGCCCGGGCGGCATAAGGCAAAAGAGTGGACTCCAATAATCTGGTCCACTCTTTTATCGCTTATAATGTCGCGTTAATGTTTATTAGCCTTTTGTATAATCTGCAATTTTTCTGGTCGATAAGCTTACGCGTCAGCGCCCAGCGCTCCCGATAAACCAGTTTATCGCTCACATTTAATTCCAGTGCAATTTCTTTAACCGACATGCCTTGTAAGAGATGAAACACAATTTGCTGCTCACGCAGCGTGAACAAGAAACTACTTGAACGGCATTTTCTATTGCCATTAATCACCGCATTACAATGCACCATGAAAGCATCCATGCGCTCCCTGACCACCGTAAGGCCATGCAGTCCGGCGACCGAAAGAAAAGAGGTATGGTCAGGGTTATACATATCGACAAAAAAGAGTATATGATCAAAACGCATTCGCTTTATCTCTTCCCCTTTTGCCGAGAGGGTAATATCGTGTTCGAGCGTGCGACTGCGTTGTTTATACGTCGCATCAAACCGCAATGAAAACGGAATAAAATTACTGTACTTATCGATCAGGTGAAAGGGTATATCTTCATTAAGCCCCATTTTCAATCCTGATTCATGCAGGGCATCTTCAAAAAGTGTATGAATGGCAATACCATCATAAATATTTTTCGTCAGGTAAATAAATTTAAAACGTAAGGATGAAGGGTTAAAATTAAGCATAACGTTATCCTTCGCATTAGTAGTTATAGGTATTGACCACGCCATAATCATCAATCCATGAGAGTGTTTTGACTGTGCCCTCCCCTTTTGTGTTTTTGGGTAAAACAACCGTTTTAGTTGACAATGGCGCCCAAAGACCATCATCAGGTAATTGCTTTATTTCTGTACCGTCATTCAACGTAAGATCCATTAATGTTACGTACAAAGGTGAGTTATTCTTTACTAACAGGCAGCGTTTTCCTCCACAATCAGATAAAGAGATGTGTAATTCTTTTATACTTTCCTCAAGGGTGATTGCTGTCAGTGCAGTGGGCCGCCAGAATAACTTCACCCGAGTACGAAAAGCGACCTGTAGCGCGCCCTTCTCCGCTTTACTATCAGCCACAGGAGGGACTTCCAGCGTGTTCAGCCAGAATAAAGATTCTCTGTCAGCAGGTAATGTATGCTGGTCGCCAGTAAACTGCACCCGCACCGCCCGGGATGTTTTTCCTTCAAGCCGAAAAATCGGAGGTAAAATGATAAACGGTGTTTTAATCTCCTCGGGACGATCAAAAATATTGTCTTTTTCAGTCCACAACTGCAATAAAACAGGTTTCAGCCCCTCATTGTAAATAGTAAATGATGTTTCGCGCGCCTTTTCATTAATTATCACTCGAGTGTAATTAATATACGTTGCCGACATAGCCGATGACGGCAATAAAAGTAAAATCAGGAAGTGGCTCAGAACATATTTTAGCCGTTTCGCCATGCCCCCTCCTCTATTTATAGACAAGGGTGAATGTCACTGCACCTCTGACATCGCCAGAAGAGACATTTGCCGCAGTCTGATATAAACCGGCACGCAGTGGCACGGTATAATTCGCATTGTCCTGAGCCGGATCATAATCCGTCAGGAGATATGCCGTATTAAACGACAGAGGGATATTCTGATCGTCCAACAACTGGATACCCACGCCACTCGCCGTTGAGGTGCTCGCCAGCGCAAAAACACCGTTGGCGTTATCAATAATGGCCGTGGTCGGCGTAAACAAATAGCTGATGCTCGATAACCCTGCCGGGCATTTTGTAAAGTTCAGATTAAAATCAGTACGCGCAGCGGTATAACCTATGCCACTAAAATCAGTTCGGCTAACAGCCGGTAAATTAACCGTGACATCCGACGTCGTACAGGTTCCCCCGGTGGTGGATATGATCAGCCCTCCCGCCAGAAAATCAGCGATCATATAGGTGCCGCTGCCAACAGACGTACTGCCCCCGTATGTCTGGTAGTGTCGCATATACATCGGGTCAAAGACGGAAGTGCTGCCTGCGGTTAACGATGTCGAGGTTTTTACAAAACGGATTTGGACATCCACGCCGAGATTCCATGAACTTCCATCGCCTGTCACCGTAAACAACTGCGAAGGCGTCTGCTGCCCTCCGGTCGCAATGGTAAGAGGATACCAGTCGCTGGTTTGCCCTTTTACCGTATAGCGCCAGCGAGCGATATACCCCAACCCGGTTTTTACCGTCGTGTTATAGACAGTATACGTTTGCCCATCGACCTGGGTAGTTCCCCAAACGGTGTAGGGGGGATACCCCTGTACCGCCATCGGGATGGCGTAGCTTTGATAATTGGTACGATGAGAGCAGGTCCATGCCGTCGGGTTGTAAGAGGTCGCCCAGGTCCCCAGCAAATCACCGACGGCAGCATCTTTACCCACCTGTACGGTCGTAGAGTCAAAGTACTGGTAGTAGCCATTGGTACGCTCACAGTTCACCCACGTCCCGTCCGCTCGCGCCACGCCACACATCGCCGCCAGTGCCAGAAAAGAGAGGGCAACGCCCGTTACGATAGTTTTCATCTTTCACTCCTTAATTACTGGCATACCGCATCAGCCCGACGTAAGTCGGCGACATCTGCGCTTTTCTGCTCTGATAAGCGGTAACTGAACTGGCACTCCTGACCCGATCCACTTCCCCATTTCACGCGCAATTTGCCCGCCAGATTCTTAACGCGCGCAAAACTTTGCCCGCCCTGGGCGATGTAACCGACAGTATTGCCGCTCTCATCGACCACATCGGCGCCAAAAGGCAGCACATCACCGGCATGGCGGAGAGTGAAAAGCACGGAATACCCTGTATCCGTGGCGTATTTCATCAACACCACGGCGCCTGCGGTAGGGACGCTGTTCTGGCTGGTGACGTCCAGGGAGATATCATTCGATAGCCCCCGGGGGTCGAGCTCAATCGTGTTCTGGCGATAGGGTGAGAGGTAAGGCACTGCGGCATTACCATTGCGGTTAAGGCTAAGGCTGCTGTTGTTTGCCACCTTTGCGCCTCCCGCATGTTCCGCTTCAATGACCGCCATGGTGTCCCCCATGATCGGCGTCAGCACAACGCCATTTTGCCAGGCGACAACACCGCCAGAGAGGTTCATGCCGTATTGCTGGTAGCCCTGGCCTGCTGAGAAACTGCCGCCCATGCTGGTCCACGGCGAAGTCCAGTTACCACTGACGCCACCCGTGGTTTTATTGCTGCTATGGTCGTAGTCATCCTGATTGACGAACGCGCCCCAGTTATACTGACGGTTCTCCCCGGAGGTGCCGGCGATTGAGTTTTGCAGCCCCCGATGCCCGCTTTCCTGAACATAGGTGGTACTGAGATAAGCCGAGCGCGCGCTGTTCCCTAACGGCAGGGAAATCCCTATCGCGATTTTGTTATCCCATTTGTCTTTCACTAAATCGCGGGTACGGCTGGCGTTGAGGTTAAAATTGAACCACTTGAACGCATTGGTGTAACCCAACTGATACTCGGTATCACGCCCGCTTTTGTTCCAGTAATCCTGAGTGCTGGCACTGAGATTAATGCTCCCAAGCGTCTCGGAAATAGTTTGCGTTGCGCTGAGTTGCAGACGATTCTTGCGGTTAATACTGCTGGAATAAGCCCCTTTATTTGTCCGCTCTAAATCACGCATCAACATCGCATCGTCAATATCATAATAACCGGAGCTGGAATAGCGATAGCTCGCCAGGGTGATATTGGTATCAACGACGGGCAGAATCCTGGCAAATGAAAAGCGGATGCTCTGGCCTTCACGCTTACTGTTATCCGCAAGCGTCGTTCGCGCATGCGTTATGTCAGCAGAAAGCGCACCAATGAGCGTATTGAGCGCGACGCCACCTGCGACCGATTGATAATCCTCCCCGCCCATCGCACCAGTGTAAGTGGTCAGTAAGTTAGTAAAACCATGACGGAATGTCCCCATCGCAATCTGTGGTTTCTCATTCACGGAGGTATTCCGATAGCGCCCCGCCATCAGCGAATAGCGACTGGTTCCCGGACGGAGCAGTTCAGCAATGGAAGCATAGGTCACGGTAAAACTGTGCTCACTCCCATCTGCCTCTTTAATCGTTACCAGCAGATCGCCGCCGGTGCCATTGGGATACAGGTCATCAATACGGAACGCGCCAGGCGGAACCGTCGTTTGATAGATACGCGCGCCGCGCTGACTCACGCTGACGAGTGCGTTGGTGTTTGCAACACCAGTAATGACTGGCGCATAGCCTCGCTGGGAATCCTCATACATACGATCGTCAGAAGTCAGCATTACGCCCCGAAAACCAACGCTGTCGAAGACCTGGCCATCCGTGGTGGAATCACCCATCACCAGTTTGCTGCGCAGCGGAATAATGCCGCGCTCAAGATAAGTGCTGGTTGAGTCATAATGCCAACCCTGATCGTTGTTCCAGTTGAAAACACCGCGATAGCGTAAGCGCCAGGCATCCCAATTGAGCCCTCCCATCAGGCTCAGATACTGAGATGACATAGAGTCCGTTCCAGACATCTCTGCATGCCATGCGTTGTAATCATATTGCAACGTCGCAGCAGGAATACCGTTATCCCATAATTCAGGATTAACATAGCCGCGAACCTGGCGAAGCAGCCATATCTGAGGCGCCTGCACATTGATGCGCTGTGTCGTCACATCGTAATAAGCTGTTAAATCAGAAGATATATCACCAATACGCACACAACTTTCATTATTCTTTAACGACTGGCGCAGCATTGGATCAATTTTATCAATATCGATTCCCAGCGTTGATATCAGCTTCAGCGTAAAACACGGTTTGGCTACCACGGCATTGCTTTTATCATTTTCGAACTTAACTTCACCACGCCCTCGCCATTTGTCGTTCACATACAGATCGACATTATATTGTCCCTGCGGAACCGGGTTTCCCTGAGAATAGTTGCTAACATCAATCGCTGAGCGTAAAAAATCGCTATTAAATTGCACTTCATCATTTTCAGCGAAGGCAACCTGAACAGAAATAAAAGATAAAACAACGAATTGAGCAATGCGGGTTAATCTCAGAGGACAAGAAATAACGTTATGGGCTACTTTGTAATTTTTGCTCATTTGTTGTTTCTCCACCATAATCATTTATTACACTGTAAAAAACTGAAGCACCGCTCAATTGCGTCGATTTTTTATTAGCGAGCGGGAATACTATTTCGCTTTTTGGCTTCACCATACGCTGGGGGAAGTTTTCTACAGCAGCTAATACAGCTGACCCTGTTGTTCGACGAATCTCAACCTTGCTGAAAGTGATGTAATAGGGAGAGTCGTTTACTACTTTTATGTTGTTCCCTTGTTGGAATATTTTTAATTCTTTATAAGACTGTAATGGTGTTGGTTGCAGATTATCCGGGCGGTAGAATAATTTTATTCGGGTACGAAATGCCAACTGCATATGCGTTTTGCCCGACGTTGAATCCTGTGCTTTTGGCGGAATTTCCAGCATGTTGAACCAAAACAAGGACTCCCTGTCCTGCGGCAATGACGGGTTCGTCGCCATGATTCGCACAGCTTGCCCCTTCGCCGGATCAATACGAACAACGGGAGGAGCAATGAGGAACGGAACCGTGATCTCCCCAGGCTTTGCATTTGGGTTACCATCATCCATCCATATTTGTAAAAGATAAGGATTATTCCCCCGGTTTTTTAACTGTACCGTTGATTCCTTGTCTTTTGCATTAAATACAATGCGTGTTCCGTTAATCACAACGTCAGCCATAGCGTTCAGTGAGAACGCCGAAAATAACAATACCAGCCCGGAAGATAATATCTTTAACATCTCATCACCTCATAATCAGGAGTAAAGGACGCCGCCTTTACTCCTGTCTTTATTACTCGTAAACCATGGTGTAATCGACCTGAGTCGTTACAGAGCCCGCAGTAGATGCGCCAGTAGCATAATATTGCGCAAAGTAATTCAGCGTACCGTTTCCAGAAGAGATATCGACAGGGATATCATTCTGACCATTCGCTACTGAAGCCCCTGCAACAATGGCGTCACGATCGGCGTTTAATAATTGAACCTGCACGTTAGTCGCTGCATCTGCCGCTGCTGAATCAATGTTCAGACGACCGGTTGTGCTATCAACATAAGCGCCAGGTTCGAAGTAGGTGCTGGCGGTATTTAAAGATGTTCCTGAGCAGTTACTCAGCGAGATAGTGAACGGCGTAGCACCTGCCGTTGCGCCTGCTGCGCCGAGCGTAGTAGACGAAACGGTTGGCAGCGTTACCGTTGCATCATTACTGCCACCGTCGACAGAAATAGTACAAGTTGTATCAGTAATTTGTCCGTTAATTGTAATAGTTCCATCCACCGCAAATGCTGAAGCAGTAAATGCGGAAGTGATAACCATTGCTAACGCGGATAACGCATAATTATATTTACGCATAATAAATTCCCCTGGTGTTGTTGATATAAATGAACGACGTATTGAATGTGTTATTAAGGCAAAACAAACCTCATCCCATTATCAAAAATGAGTACTGAATAACACCTTCCGGTTCCATTGACATAATATACGCAAAACTTTCATCCGCAATATTAGGATTTTTCAACCAAAAGAAATCAAATCCAAATGCTTACAGGAAAATAAAGTACCGCATAATATCTGCGCTATTCACCATGCAAAATATATCGATAACCAGGTTTTTATAAGACAGTATCAGTTAAAAAAAGATAAAATTTTATAAATCAAATAAATTGATCCAGATCACTGCACAACCCAAAACAGTCGAAATTTAAACATATAAAAAACACAATAAAAACCAAATATCAAACAAACAAAAACAAAACGATTACATTTATTGCTGCATTATTAGCCAGAAAACACCACTTTTAGAATTACGAGAATAATCCTGACAATACGACTAAAGTATTTTATATAATTTATTAATAATTAATGAGTTATTACAAACAAATCATTTTTTTAATTTTTTACAAGAATAATCCTATTTAGATTCTAAACGTAACTATTGTTAAGCTAAGGTTACAATACATACCATTTCCAGGAATTTTACCGGAACGATCTTTTCTTTTAATCACCTACTATTTCTCAGTATAAAAATCTAAAGATTGCTTACCACAACCTTACAAAAAAGGACAATCCACTATTAGAATCGGCT
Source organism: Citrobacter sp. CK198 (assembly GCF_030333295.1). NCBI lineage: Bacteria > Pseudomonadati > Pseudomonadota > Gammaproteobacteria > Enterobacterales > Enterobacteriaceae > Citrobacter > Citrobacter sp. CK198. The sequence continues at coordinate 275,360 of NZ_JAOWGE010000023.1, forward strand.
TTTTTGAGCACAAAAAAGAATGGAAGGGGAAAGTTTGTTGAAAACTCCGAACGGGGAAAAAAGAAGAGAAATTTCGCTATTGTCGTTAAGCGGGAAATACCATGCTGCATGTTATCGCCAGAAAAGAGTCTCTGGCGATAAAGTTCATTTAACTTAAAGCGTTACCGATCACCACCCCGGCACCGCGCCACCGTTAAAGATAGTCTCTGCGGCTTTCGCAACTTCCGGCGACTGATAAGACTGTAAAAACGCTTTCACATTTTCAGCATCTTTGTTGTCTTCCCGCGCCACCAGTATGTTCACATACGGCGAGTTTTTATCTTCGATAAAGACGCTGTCATGCACCGGCGAAAGTCCGGTTTGCTGGATGTAGGTGGTGCTAATGATCGCCACATCCACTTTCGCATCGTCCAGTACGCGCGGCAGCTGCGCGCCTTCCAGTTCCATAATATTCAGATGACGTGGGTTGTCAGTGATATCCAGCGCCGTTGGTAACAGACCTTTCCCCTCTTTCAGGGTAATCAACTTCTCTTTTTGCAGCAGCAGGAGCGCACGCCCGAGGTTAGTCGGATCGTTAGGAATGGCGATCGTCGCCCCGTCTTTCAGTTGATCAACCGTTTTAATTTTTTTCGAGTAGCCCGCCATCGGGAAAACAAAGGTGTTGCCTACCGCTACCAGCGTGTAGTTATGGGCTTTGTTATCTTGTTCGAGGAACGGTCGATGCTGGAACACGTTGGCGTCCAGTTCGCCGTGATTGGTCGCATCGTTAGGCAGCAATGAACCGCTGAATCCTACCAGTTCCACATCAAGACCGTACTTCTCTTTGGCAACTTTCTTCGCGACTTCCGCCACATCCTGCTCGGCGCCGTTAATCACGCCGACTTTGATGTGTTTCGCGTCGCTGCTTTGCTGATCGCACCCCGCCAGCAATATGCCCGCCAACAGTACCGCCGCCCCTGCCCGTAAATGAGATATCGTCAATTTCACGTTTTTATCCTTATTAAATAACCATCTGATGGGTAATGAAATGACTATAGCGGGAAGGCCGCTGCGGTTTAAAAAACGAAAAGGCATCAGCAAGAAGAAAAAGGCATATACAAAAAGCCCGGTGGCGCGAACGCTTGCCGGGCCTACGTAAACTACGCCATCAAACCAGCGCTTTCACGATCTCCATTAACCTGACGATATCGTCAGGCCGGGTGTTTCCGGTTTGCGGATCGATAATCGAGCTGTAAACATGCGGCATCACGCGCGGCACGCCCGCCTCCAGACAGGTTTGCAAAATAACGCCGAAATTTTCCAGGGAAATGCCGCCGGTCGGTTCGATCAGCGTCATCCCGTTGCGGGCTGCGCTGGTTGCCAGCACATACAGCTCCGGTAACGACGTCTCGCCGCCCATCGGAAAAAACTTCGCCGCGTGCGCCCCCATATCCTGCATCATGCGTACCGCTGCATCGCAGGAAACGCGGGCCGGCGTCCCCTGGCTGCTGCGAACGCCAGTGGAGATAAGCACCTCGCCCGGCGTGCCTGTCGGGCTGACCAGCGCGTTGATATGCGTTTTTTCGCCGCCCGTTGCCGCCAGCGCGCCAGCGGCAAAACCACATCCGGTAAAGGTCTGGTTGACGTGCGCCGGGTGTACCTTTGCAGCAATCATCGCCGCCTTATAGTATTGCGCCGGATCGCCCGCTCCCAGCCCCACGGAGATGCACGGCACCTCCGCCATCCAGCGTTTTACCTCCTGAACACCGTCTTCCACTGAGGCAAACTGTGCGGAGAGGACGCCAATCGCCGCATGGCCTTCGGCAGCATCATAGATTTCCCTGGCATTGGCGATATCTTTCGCCAGTACGTTAATCGCCACACGATTACGATAAAAATTAATCTGCTGCATGGTCGGCAATCTCCTTCAGTCGCGCCACGATTAACGCCATTTCCCCTTCTGCGACCGTTCGCGGATCGAGGCTGAAAACGCCCTGGTGGAGGTTATAGCGACGGGCATAAATGGCGATATCGCCGCCGCGCAGCTGAGCTTCGACTTCGCGGGCATCCCGCCCCAGTTCACGGGCATTCACCCGAATACGAATACGCCAGATCGCGCGCCCGGCCTCATCCTGCTCAATATCCGCACTCAACCCACGAATCGCTGAAATGGCGTCGGCTACCGGCTGAAGCTGTTCGGCGGTGACTATCGTCTGCCCCTGGTGATAATTCTCCAGCGCATATACCAGCCCGACCATATTCTCCTTACCGATCTTCATCGCTCTGGCGATGCCGTGATGCTGCGCTTTGCAGGCGGCGATCCACGTTCTCTTGCCGGTGATAAATCCAGAGGTTGGCGCATTGAAGGCTTTCGCGCCGCTGTAGACAACCATATCCGCGCCGCTCGCCACCCAGACGTGCAAATCCTCCTCGGCAGCGGCATCAACAATTAACGGCAGGTTGTGAATCTGCGCCACCTGGACGAAGTCCTCAATGCCCAACATCCCCTTCTGCACGCAGTGATGTGATTTCACATACAGCAGGGCGGCGGTGTCATCGGTAATCGCACTCTCCAGTTGCCAGCGCGCGGCCAGGTTGCTCGACCCCACTTCCACTACGCGCCCGCCACCCAGACGGATCGCGCTGGTGATCGGCGCGCCGTAATCCACATTATGCCCACGCAGCATCACCACTTCATTGGCCATACCGGTACTGTCCGGCATTAGTGTCACCCTGAACGGGTCGCCACGGGTAATGGCGGCGGCAACGGCAATCGCAATTCCCGCCGAGGCGCATGAGGTGACATAACTGTCTTCAGCGCCGGTATAGCGGGAGACCCGCTCACCGGTTTTTTCCACCAGCTTGTCGAGCTCGACAAAAGCGGAGGCCGCACGCGCCGTGGCGTGCATCACCTCCGGCGCGACGCTGGAAACGCCAAGAATCGTCATCTTGCCGCAGGCGTTAATCACCTGCTTTAGCCCCAGCTGTTGATAGATATTCTGTGTCATGGCTTACAACACTCCCAGCAGCGAGCAGACCACGCTAAGCGCCACAATCGACAGCAGAATGGTGGTATAACGCGGCCCTTTCTTCACCAGAAAGATATAGATGGCAAATACTGCCGCCAGCGGCAGCAGGCCAGGCGCAATCGAATCGAGGATCTGCTGAACCACCACTTCAGAACCTTTCAGGGCGCTGATTTTTAGCGGGGTGGTGATCTTGACGTAGCTCGCCGACAGCGCCCCCATCATGATCAGCCCCAGCACGTTAGCGCCGTAGATCAGTTCCTTGATTCGCCCCCCTTGCAACAGCCCGACGATGGAATCACGCCCCAGCGTATAGCCTTTGTGAATCAGGCCGTAGCTGATCGCCAGCGTAATGGCCGGATAGAGAATCAGCGGCGCAATACCCCCGAATGCGCTGCCATTGGCGGCGAACGGAATAAAAATCGCAATCAACAGCGGCATCACCGCCGCCCAGACGATGGAATCGCCCATCCCGGCCAGCGGCCCCATCAGGCCGGTTTTAATCCCGGTGATGGAGGCGTCGCTGATCGGTTCGCCACGCGTTTTCTGCTCTTCCATAGCGATGGAGATGCCCTGGATCACCGCGCCAAAGGTCTGTTCTGAGTTAAAGAAGTTCAGATGGCGCTTCAGCGCTTCCACCTGTTCCTCTTTTTGCGGGTAGAGTTTTTTGATGATCGGCGTCATCGAGGCGCAGAAAATCAGGCTCTGTAAACGTTCATAGGAGTTAGAAACCTCCGCACCCAGCCAGTAGATAAACCACGCCCTGGTGATGTCCGCTTTGGTCAGCGCTCCGGTTTCCCGCGCACGCTCAACCAGTTCATGTTGCATTACGTCGCTGCTCATCATGCTGCTCCTTCATTTTTCGCCAGGCCTTTAATCAGGAAGGCCACACAGGTGCCGAAGATTGCCATCGCCATGATGTCGACCTTGAGGTACAGCACCGCGAAGAATCCACCGATAAACCACGGCAGCAGACTCTTTTTGCCGATCACCATAATGGTGATGGCGAAGCCCAGCGCCGGGAGGATCCCGCCCATGATTTCAAAGGAGTGGGTCAGCCAGTGCGGCATCAGCTTGAGGAAGCTTTCTACTACGTTCTGGCCGAAATAGTTGGCGGCGAACACCACCGGGAAACGCAGCGCCAGACCGAGTAACGCCGGGTAAAGGAAAGCGCAGCGCATAATGCCCGCCATGTTTGCCGTTTCCGCGTGTTTGTCGGCCATATGTACCCAGGCGGCGTTCAGCGTACGGCGTAGCTGGTCGAGGAATACGCCGATCACGCCAAACGGAATCGCCAGCGCAATCGCCAGGTTGGGGTCCATTCCGGCTTTAACCGCAATGGGGATCGAGATACAGGCCGCCAGCGCCGGATCTGACGGCACGTTACCGCCCGGCGTCGAGGTCACGCCCAGATAGACGAGCTGCATACCCGCCCCGATGATCATCGCCGTCTGCATGTTCCCGAGCAGCAGCCCCACAAAGACCGCGACAACCACCGGCTGAAGCAGCATGGCGGAGAAGGTGTAGCCAAGGCGTAATCGGGCAAACCAGTAATACAACCCCATCAGGCTTGCAAAGACTAAAGTATCCATAGTGTTATCCCATTATCAGAGGGTTAGAATTTTTTCAGGATATCGTCCAGCGACTGTGGTTTATCTTCCGGGATAGTCTGGAAGAACACCTGAATCCCACGACTTTTCAGGTCGTTAAGAATGCCAACGTCTTTTTCATCGAGCGTAATGTTCTGGAAAACCGCTTTGCGGTTTGGCCCACCGCCTAAGCCCCCAACCTGAATGGTGGTGACATCAAATCCCTGCTGCACGGCCTGTTGAATGGCCGCCAGAGACGGGAACAACACCAGCACATTGCCGTCGCCGAGTTGGTTTTCTTTCCACGATGCCGCAAAGCTCTGGTTGCTGTAGCAATCCACTTTGATGTTTGGCGGCGCGGCCATCAGGTAGATGTTTTTCATAAACGGATCGGCATCCAGTTCGTCACTGACCACGGCAATCCGGTTCGCCTGGGATTGTCCGACCCACTTCGTCACGACCTGCCCATGAATCAGACGGCTGTCGATGCGACATAACACGATGTTTGCCATAATGATTTTCCTTATTGTGATTGTTGTAATTGACGAACATGGGCGACGACATCCAGACAACTGCTGCGCCCGGCTTCCACCAGACCGCTCACGCAGGCGGTAAGCGGGCCGTGTTCGCGCCGGTCCAGCGCCTCCAGCAGCAGCGAGGCGTTCAGCCCGGAAACCACCGCTACCGGATAATCTGCACTCAGTCGTGCCGCCACGTTGGAGGTCGTGCCGCCAACAAAATCGGTCAGAATAAGTGAGCCTTCCGGCATGGTTTTCACCACGGCTTCGACACGTTGATAAAACTCGCCCAGCGTATCCACGGGCATGAGCGCAATTTCTGTTACGCCTTTAATTTCCCCCATCACCATGCGAAGGCTGTTGCAGAGCTGTTGTCCCCAGCCGCCATGCGTCAGCAGCAGGATCTGGGGCAAGGATTCAGTGGTAGTCAAAATGGCCTCCTGGCTCGATTACATGAGACTGGCAATGCCCGATAGCGCCATCCGGCACACATTGCCCGGTGGCGCTACGCTTACCGGGCCTACGAACCGGGCCTACGAATAGCAAACGCCATCCGGCAAAACTCATCAAAGTAAGAGCAAAGGCTGTGCCAGGATTAGTGTCACGCGAGGGGAGAAGAGAGGTCTGGCGAGGCGCAGCGCCACGCCAGATAAGGGATCAGCTATAGAGTAATTCGTAGATATAAAAATATTCCGCGTCCGATAAACGGATGGCATAAGCCTCTTCAATCGGCAGGAAAGCCGATTTGATGACACTAAAAGCGCGGGCATCCAGATCCGGTTTGTTTTCCAGCGCCATCTGTAACGGTTTTCGGTTAATCACGATACGCTCGACCATGCAGCAGCAGTGGATCAGGAAGCGCAGTGTCACCTGGCGGCTTGGTTTCAGCGAAAGCGCGGTGGTCAGATGGTTAAGCACCCCTTCCATTTCTTTCAGAATACGCTGCGGGTTAAGCACTGAAATATGGTTGATAATGCTCTCCATCGTCAGCGCGCTGATAAAGCGCATTGCGCTGCGTTCCATTTCCAGGCGACGTTCAGCGCTGGTGAGGTCCGGCGTTAACAGGCTCAACACCAGTTCCGGCCCCTGCTCAGAGAACAATTCCTCCAGCGAAATGAATGGAATATCCGGCAGCCCCGGCTGGAAGGTGCCAACAATACCCGCCAGTCGTTCACTGGCATGCAGCGGCTGCTGGACGCGCTCCAGGCTGCGAACATCGTTGTAATCGAGGATCACCATCCGCGTGTCCTGCGACATCAGCTCGCCAAAACTCTCCTCCAGCACCTTTTTGATTTTTTCCGCCGTGCCCATGCCGGTAATACAGGAGATAACCAGCACTTTGCCGCCGTTTTCCTGCTGTGGCGTACAAAGCTGGCAGGGGATGCTTTTACCCTGCATTAACGCCGCCAGCTGCGGCAGGTCGCTGGTTTCATAGCTTAAATCCAGCCCCACCTCCAGCAGGCTGGTCAGGGTTATATTTGGCATCAGCAGAACGTCAATCTGGAATAATTTGCTGATCGTACTGCCAAAATGTACCAGCGAGCCGATGTCCACCATCAGGATCAGCCGCTGATAACGTCGGGTCTGAATCATCTGGGTCAGGGTTTCCAGCGTGTCATGCACCGACTGCTCAAACGGCATATCGATAGCACTGAACAACTCGCGCTCCAGCACCCGATTCACATACTGCGCCATGCTTGTGGCCGTCGTTGCGCCGTGAGCAATCAGGATCACCCCGCAGTCCGGGCTGGCGTCGATACGCTGACGATAATGACGACACTCTTTGAGGAACAGACACAGCCAGACCACTTCCGTCGCCGGACACTGAATATGCAGCAATTCATTGATTTTTCGGCACAACAATGTGGCGTTGTCGTACTCATCTTTGCAACGATCGAGGATCAGGCTGGAAGAATAAAGCTGCGGAATCAGGCCGCGCTGAACGTAGCCAATCAGCGCCAGAAAATGTTTACGCAGCGGATTTACCAGGTTCTCCGGCAGCGTAAACGTAAGCACCTGCTCCACGCAGCCAATAAGCAGCGTCACGCGTTCCTCAATCTGGTCGCCATAACGCGGCGGATGCGCAATATTGTCGCGACTGTAGAGGCCATATTCAAAAATCGAGCTGAGCTTATTTTTCAGGATCGCCAGCGTTTCCGCCGGAGGCACGTTACTGTTGCGCAGATTGACGTATTCGCGGGTCAGGAAGCTGTAAAAGAGATCGCTCTCTTCAATCTCGGCACCCGTCGCCAGCGACGTTTTCAAGGCGGGCAACGTGCGCGCGTCAACGTTCAAGCGCTCTTTGCCATCAAACAGCGTGTCCACCAGCAGACGTTGCTCCGGCGTGGCGTTAAACGGCATTTCCGCCAGCCGTTTATCCAGTTGCAGCGTATCGTTATGCTCCGTCATCCCCGACGCCCACGCCTGAGCGCAGAGGAACTGGATATCACTCTTGAGCTGGCCGATGTTGCCTTCCAGCGGCTTATTCAGCAGCCAGAGCAACAGCGTCTTGTCGATACTCACCGTGCGCTCAATTTTGCGACTTTCACGTTGCAAAAAGCCGACAATCAGCTCCACCTGTTCTTCGATTGAACGCTGGCGAATGCCCGGCAGATCGATACAGACCTGAATACGCCGCTGAAAAGTACGTAACAACGCCGAACTTACCGGTTCTGTCGTCGCGCAAATCAGGCGTACCGATATCGAACGCGCCTTGCTGCTTGCCCCCAGCGGACGGTATTCACCTTTATCGAGAATGGAGAACAGCTTTTCCTGCCCTTCATATGGCAGACGGTGTACCTCATCCAGCAGCAGATAGCCGCCGTCCGCCTGCTCCACCAGGCCGGGTTTATTCTCGCTTGCTCCGGTAAACGCCCCCTGTCGATGACCGAACAGGTGCGAAGAGAGCAGTTCCGGGTTATGGGCATATTCCGCACAGTTAAAATAGACCAGCGGCGGCAGGGGGCCTGCGGCGTGCTCGCAGGCAAAGCGGTGCATCAGTTCAGCAAAGAAGGTTTTACCAACGCCGGAAGGTCCGGTCAGCAACACATGCAACCCGTGGGGGTAAAGCACTGCGGCGCGGCCTTTTTCTACTGCATCGCGCAGGCTGCGATCGTAGCCAATCAGACCGGTAAAGGGATCGTCGATTGTGTGTCCTTGCTGACGCGGCAACAGATCGGCAATCGTACGTACTTCACGTTCGGCGTCATCCAGCTTACGCCCCAGCAGCGTTTCCAGCGCCTGACGGTGCAGGAAAAACACCGGGCGGCCCCGGCTTTTGATCGCCAGACCATCATTGCAGAGTTGATTGAGATCTTTACTGACCGAGTTGCGCGCCAGCCCGAGGTTAAAGCCAATGGCTTCCGCCGTAAATGCCGTCTCCTGCGCCAGATCGGCAAGATTCAGCCCGCGCGTCAGCCGTTCGAGTTCCCCCAGTATTACCTCAATCCGTCTCATCTCTTTACCGCTTAAGAAATAAATGATTGTTCAGAACATACACTATTCTGCTGCGCAAGAAAGTGAGAGAGCGGGGAGAATCCGCCTACAACTTACAGACGAGACGGTTTTGCGAAGTAATGCGGACCGCTGAGAGAGTCGTGTTCTGTCTATACTTATGCTTAAACTTTGAATACTGGATGATGACGATGAAACAAACCGCTCTGCTGCTCTTTACCGCCCTTCTCGCGCTGCCAGGCATTGCGTTGGCTAACTCGCCTTATAGCTCGCTTCAGACCGCTAACGAAAAAAGCACCGTCCTGAAAGAGCTACGCAAAATGTGTACGCCGCAGGCATCGCTGTCGGATGAGGCATGGGAGAAGATGATCATGTCGAATGAGAGTAATCAACAGCACATCCGCGAAGCCATCGTGGCGATAGAAAGGAACAACCAGAATAACTACTGGGAAGCGCTCGGCAAAGTCGAATGCCCGGATATGTAAAACGTCATGGGTGACCGAATCGTCACCCCTTTTGATGTATTATCGCGTCGTTTGTATGCGAACTTTTACCGTCACCAGCAGCGCCGTCAGCAACATCAGGCTGCCGGAGAGCGCCAGCGGCGACAGCAGACCAAGGTTATCAAGCGCATAACCGCCAACAGCCGCACCGCAGGTATTGGCAAGCTGGATCACCGCAACCTGAACGGACCCGGCTTTTTCCGCCTGATCGGCAAGCGTACGGGTGATCCACGTTGACCACCCTACCGGCACCAGCGCAAACGACAGCCCCCAGACAATCGCGATCCCTGCCGCCACCACTTTTTCGCTTCCCCACAACGTCAGCACCAGCGCGCTGACGGCCAGAACCAACGGCGCGCCTGCCAGCGCCAGTTTGACCGAGCGTTTAAGAATAAAAGAGGAGAGCGACGTTCCCACAAAACTGGCGATGCCAAAGCTCAGCAGCACCAGCGTCAGGCCATCGACATCAAAGCCCGCCAGATTCATATACACCGGGCGGATGTAGGTAAAGAACGCGAACTGTCCGGCAAAGGACATAAAGATGGCGATCATCCCCGCCATTACGCCGGGACGTTGCAACAGACTGAAGATATTTTGTTTTTGGTGAGACGGTTCGCCAGGCAGCGAAGGTAACGATTTCACTACCCAAATAACACACAGTACGCCCATCACCGCCGCCGCGTTAAAAACATGACGCCAGCCAATAATCCCACCTAAAAAACTGCCCAGCGGCGCGGCGATCACCAGCGCGATGGAGACCGCGCCAAAAATAACCGACAACGCTTTAGGCACGGTACGCGGCGGCACCAGACGCATCGTCAACGAAGCCGACATCGCCCAGAATCCCCCCAGCGCCAGCCCCAGGCAGGCACGCCCGGCCAACAGCAGCGTGAAGGAAGTTGCAAACGAGACCAGCAGACAGGAAAGCGTTAATAAAACGGCAAACAGGATCACCACATAGCGACGATCGGTCGCCTGAATAATTTGGGTGATAAACAGGCTGGCAAACATGGCGACAAACGCCGTTACCGTTACCGACTGCCCGGCGACGCCTTCAGAGATTCCGAGGTCCTGCGCCATCGGCGTCAGCAGGCTGACGGGCAAAAACTCAACGGTGATCAGGAAGGCAACACAGAACGCCACAGCGAAAACAGCCGACCAGTTTGGCCGGATAATCGTCTCAGCATGGGATTGTTCTTCGATTCTTGCACTCATTTCGTTACCTGCGTCTTTCTCTGCCAGAAAAGCCGTGCAGTGTAACATCTAAAGTGTGACGCATTTAACGTTTTAGCAACTTTCCTTTGTTGCAGGGAAATATGCTTACCCGATCGCATGATGAAAAATGCGCCATGATATTCGCGCGCCTTCGCATTCACAGTGGGAAGAAAAGGACATAATATAGCACCAAGTGCTATATTTACGGTTACAGGATGTCAACCCGATGCGTGTATTTAAAACCAAATGGTTTGCCAGGGAAGCAAAGTCCCATGCAATCAAAGACGAAGAGTTATGTAAGGTTATTGCAGCAGCAATGCAGGGAAAAGTGGAGGATCTCGGTGGTGGGGTTTACAAAAAACGCCTCAATCAGAATCGCGATCGCGCGATCATCCTCGCAAAAGGCGGTATACATTGGTTTTATACATTTTTATATGCCAAACAGGATATGGCAAACATCGACAACGGTGAATTAGCCGGGTTCCGCGAGTTAGCAAAGCATTATGCTGGTCTCGCTGAAGATAAAATGACGGCATTGATTAAAAGTAAAGAATTGGTGGAGATTTGCCATGACTGCAAAAAATAAATTCAAAAGCCCTGCTTTTGAAGCTATTCACAGCGCAGCTTCTGGATTATTCAGCGTTGACGCCATTCCCCAGGAAACGATGCGCAACTTTGACAAAGCATGCCTCAGTAGCGTGGAGGATCTTCAGCCGCTTGAAATCAAAGCACTACGCGAGAAGCTGAACGTCAGCCAGCCCGTTTTCGCGCGCTATCTGAATACCAGCGTTTCTACAGTGCAAAAATGGGAGAGCGGCGCAAAGCGCCCCGGCGGTATAGCGTTGAAGCTTCTTACCATTGTGCAAAAGCACGGACTAAAAGTGCTGGCCTGATGAGTCTCGCTGATAAGCAATTAACACCATTCGTTATATGCAAAATGGCACATACCGTTCTCAATGCAACCAGTGCACGCCATCTTCAGGTTGAAAAAGGGCGTTGTAGCGTATCTGGAAGGCGTTAATCTCTTGCATATCCGGTTCTATTTCGCGCAGAAACCCCAGCGCCAGGCGTACCTGCGCGTCAGTAATTGGCGCGGCCAGACGCGTTTTTTGCAGCTGACGATACCACTGTTGCAGGTTCTGATCGCTGCCATCCACAATCACGATCTGCCAGATTAGCAATATCTGGGCGGCATTTTGCAGATGTGATTCATCAGGACGATGCAGGTACTGTAAAAACGCCTCTCCAGGCGCTTTGCCCATCTGGTCGATCATTGATTCCACCGGCACCACGCTGATGCCCAGACGCTCGCTTAACCGACGAATCGCACGCCGGGCCCCCGAGGTGAGCACCCTGAAGCCAACAATAAACACCACGACCAGCGTGGCCAGCATAATCCAAATCATGCGCACATCCGTTACTCAACAGGACGTCCATCATAACGACAAATTCTCGACAGGCAATGTGGAGCATCACCCTGCGCGCAATAAAAAAGCCCGGCGCCAGGCCGGGCAAAACGTTACCAATACACACTTAAGCGACTTTCAGTTGCTGTATTTTTTTCTCGCGGCGAATTTTACGTTCTTCCAGCACCGCGACCATCGCCATCAGGCAGATGCAGCTAATGGCAGCGGCATCCAGCGCGGCAAAGGTGCCCGCCCAGCCGGTCAGACCAAAGACTGGCGTACCGTCGGCAATCATCCCCAGCCCCAGCTTGGCGAAGCTGTCGCCGATCAGGTAAGCGAAGGTGCCTTTAATGCCGTCCGCCGCGCCGATCGCTTTTTTCGGAACGAAGCCGACTGCCGCCACGCCGATCAGCAACTGCGGGCCAAACACCAGGAAACCGAGCGCGAACAGGGACGCCAGGTAGACGTACTGGTTGCTGGCATGTTGGTAAACGCCGAGGGTGGCGATAATCAGCGCCAGCGCAACGCAGGCCACCAGCGCGCGACGACCGTTCGCCAGATCCGACAGCCAGCCCCACAGCAGCGTGCCGACCAGCGCGCCCACTTCAAACAGGGTAAAGCCCTGAATCGCCACTTCTTTTGAGAGTTTCAGTTCCTGGAATGCGTAAACGGTAGACCACTGGTCGATACCAATACGCACCACGTACAGGAAGATGTTGGAGAAGCACAGCAGCCAGATCACTTTGTTTTTCAGGACGTATTCCACAAAGATCTGCCACTTGGTCATCTCATTTTCTTCGGTCTCTTTGTCCTCTTCGCTGATCTCTTCGCCGAACAACTCTTCCGCCTTACCAAGACCATAAGATTCCGGGGAGTCGCTGCCAAAGCGCAGGCCGATGAAGCCCACAATCAGCGCGATGATCGACGGGAAGATAAACATGCCGATCACATGGCCGTCGAACAGGTAGTTCGCGCCGAACAGCGCCACGCCTGCCGCGCCAGCGCCGCCGAGGTTGTGGGAGATATTCCAGAAGCCGAGGAAGGTGCCGCGCTTACGACGGGGCGTCCATTTGGTGATGGTGGAGTAACTGCACGACCCGCCGGTACTCTGGAAGAAACCGCTCAGCGCGTAGAAGGCGATCATCAGGAACAGGCTAACGGAACCGCTCCCCATGCTGGCGCTGAAGCCCAGCATACAGATAGCGGAAAGAATCAGCATAAACGGCAGGAACTGCTTGGTGTTTTTGCCGTCGGCATAGTAGGAAACCAGCGTTTTGCCTACGCCATAGGTGATCGAGAAGCCCAGACCAATCATCCCCAGTTGCGTCATGCTCAGCCCGTAGGTGGAGATCATGTCGTTCTGGGCGATGTTGAAGTTTTTGCGGATCAGGTACATGGTCAGGTAGCCGATAAAGACCACCAGATAGGACTGCATGAACGGTTTGAACCACATTTTGCGCCGTACATCGAGCGGCAGATCCAGGGTCGGCTTACGCACCTGGTTTAAGAAGTTCAGCATGGGACGGGTATCTCCTGATTTTTTAAGCCTGCTTTATTGCAGGCATTGTAAAAATCAGCCGCCCAACCAGCCTGAGACAGCGTCCAGGCGAAACCGGGAAAATTTCTTAGTTTTGCCCCACTCGGGGTAAAAAGGTGAAGTCCGTCACGTAATGCTGGCCTCGCGCGGCGCCTGCGCGTTCAAAAACGGCAGCAGCAGCAGGGCGGAAATGCCCGCCGCGATGGCAATCACCACAAAGAACCCGGTCCAGTGCCAGGTTTCCATCACCTGCGCCAGCGGCCAGCCGGAGAGCGATGCGCCAAGATAGGCAAACAGACCGACAAAACCGGTTGCCGCCCCCGCCGCCTCTTTGTGCGAACATTCCGCAGCCGCCATGCCGATCAGCATCTGTGGGCCAAAGACAAAAAAGCCGGTGGTGAAGAAGCACGCCGCCTGCATCACGTAACTGGCGAACGGCATCAGCCATAACGAACCGACAGAGAGCAGTATTCCGGCAGCGAAAATCAGGTTCATTGGCCCACGGTTGCCGTTGAACAGTTTATCTGAGCCCCAGCCCGCCACCAGCGCGCCGATAAACCCGCCCAGCTCGAACATCGTGACCGCCGTGTTGGCGGTGACCAGATCGACACCCAGCGTCTCCGACATATACAGGTTGCCCCAGTCGTTGATCGCCGCGCGTACCACGTACACCAACACATAGCACAGCGAGAGCAGCCAGATATAGGGATTCAACAGCACGTATTTGGTCAGGATCTCTTTGCGGGTCAACCCCGCGCCCTCCTGCTGCTGAGCGATTTCCAGCTCATCATGCCGCCAGTCCCCGACCGCTGGCAAACCGATAGCCTGTGGCCTGTCACGCAGCCGCCAGCAGAGAAAAATGCCGACGATAATCGCCAGCGTTCCGGCAATCATCATCCCGGCGCGCCAGCCGTAATGCAGAGCGGCAGCAGCCATGACGATCGGAATCAACGCCCCACCGACGTTATGCGCAGTATTCCAGATAGCCCACCACCCGCCACGCTCATTACGCGAGTACCAGGACGTCAGCAGACGGGCGCACACCGGCGCTCCCCAGCCCTGGAAGAAGGCATTCAACGCCCACAGTAATGCAAAGGCCCACAGCGACGTGGAGAAACCGAACAGGATATTCACCACGCCGGTGGCGATCAGCCCAATGCCCATAAAATAACGGGCGTTGGAACGGTCGCTGACGATGCCGGAGACAAACTTCGACAGGCCATAAGTGATGTAAAACAGCGTCGCCAGCAGGCCGATATCACTGCGGGTCAGCACGCCGCTGATGAGGATCTCCGGCACGGCGGCATTAAAACTTTTACGAGTGAAATAGAACAGCGCGTAGCCAAGCCAGATGGTAAGTAAGATCTGTCGCCGCCAGTAGCGGTAACGCGCATCGACTTCGTGTTTATCGGTTATCAACGGCGCATTTGCCGGAGCTTTCAGAAACGTCAGCATCGCCGCTCCTTAAACGTAACGCAGAGGCAACGACACGCTAACGCGCGTGCCGTGCGTACAGGAGATAGCCAGCACGCCGCCAAGCGCCGTCACGCGCTCGCGCATCCCGGTCAGACCAAAGCCTTGCTGGCCGGAATCCGGCGGCAGGCCGCTGCCATCATCTTCAATCACCAACATCAGCCGCTCATCCTGCTGCCAGCCCTGTAGCGTAACCGCGCTGGCATTAGCGTGTTTCACAATGTTGTTCAGCCCTTCCTGACAGACGCGAAACAGCGTTACCCGCTGGCTTTCGCTGAGCGCAGACTCGTCTATTCGCCAGTCGAGATGGCTGATGATGCCGCGACTTTCCAGCTCCATTTCCCGCATCAGCGAACGGATAGCCTGTTCCAGCGTCAGGTCATCCAACTGGCGTGGACGCAAGCGCCCCAGCAGGCGACGCACCGCGTCATACACGCCCAGCGACAGTTGCTCAATGTGCGCCCCGCTCTGTTTTACGCCGCCATTATCCGCCGCCAGCCGCTGTACAATTCCCGCCTGAGTGCGAATGGCGGTGATGGTCTGACCGATGTCGTCATGCAGTTCCCGCGCTACGTCGCGCCGCACGCTCTCTTCCGTTTCCAGCAGGCGTTCCGCCAGACGATGGTTGCGCGCCAGCTCATTTTGCAGCGACTGGTTGAGTTCGCGCAGGCGCTGAATCCCCGCGCCAAGCAGCAGCCCGGTCAGGCTTTGCGCCAGCAGAGAAAGCAGTAAATCAACGGGATGATCGTGCCAGGTCTGGCTGGCAATCAGCGCAATGGCGTTCATCAACGTCGCGATCAGCGCCCCTTGCCAGCCATAATGCCAGGCGAGCGCAATAATCGGCAGCGCAAGGCAGAACGGCGTAAAGCGTGACAGCTCAGCCGGTAGACCCAGCTGTAGCCACAGGCTGACGGTGAACAGCAGCAGATACCAGACCAGATGCCGCCCGCGCCAGTTCACCGGTTGCGAGACCAGCGCCGGGCCGAGCGGTAACCAGGTGGTGCTGGTCAGGTAATGCCAGAACACCAGACAGATGGGCGCCAGCGTCAACCCGCCAGTAAGCGTCAGCAGCAGCGCGTTTAACGTCTCTTCCCCCTGGCCTAACCAGGGCAGAGACTGTAACAATGCCGCCGCCGTCAAGGCCGCGCCCTGTAACAGCAGGGTGCGCCAGTCGCGCTGATGGCGATAGCGGGAGATTAATGCCACAGGCAGCAGCGTCAACAGGCTTCCGATCATCAAAAGCGATAGATGCGCCAGCGCCACTTCCTGCGCCAGCCACCAGACCAGCAGCCATTCCGCGCCCAGCAATACCGGCCAGTAGCTGCGCGGACACTGCAACATCAGCCCCAGGCGTAAACCGAACGGGAACAGCAGTACCGCCAGCTCCGGGCGCTCAACCAGGTGCAGGCTGATGCTCCACAGGCAAAACCACGCGGCGGAGAAGATAAAAAAGCAGGCAATAACGGTAATTAACCGGGAGAGGATGGTTTTCATCACCAGCCATCAAACATGCGGCGCGCCAGCTCAACATCGTTGCTGACGCCCAGTTTTTCCAGAAGATTGGCGCGATGTACGTGTACCGTTTTTGGCGACAGCCCCAGCTCGGCGGCGATCTCTTTCACCGCCATTCCCTGCGCCAGCTTTTCCGCCACCTGGCGTTCACGTCTGGTCAGCGGGTCCTGCCGTCCGGCCGCCAGTTTAACGGCGATATCCGGCGTCAGGTAACAGCCGCCCGTCGCCACCGTGTGTACCGCGGCAATCAGCTCGTCAGGGCTACAGCGCTTGGAAAGGAAGCCGCGCGCACCGGCGTTCAGCGCCTGTTCCACCAGCGCCGGACTGTCATGTACCGACAGCATTATCGTCGCCATCCCTTTAGGAAGCTGACTTAATAACTCCAGCCCGGAGATATCCGGCATGGAGATATCGCAGATGCAGACCTGCACGCCGCGCCCCGGTAATCCCGCCAGCGCCTCCTGCCCCGAGCCAAACTCGGCCACAACCTGTAAATCAGGTTCCAGCCCCAGCAGCTGCGCAAAGCCGGAGCGGACGATAAGGTGATCGTCAATAAGGGCGATGGTGATCATGGTTCTGTCCTGGTACTTGAAAGTGCCTGATGGCGCTGCGCTTATCAGGCCTACGGGCGGGAGCCGTTGTAGGCCGGCCATCCAACAAAGCGCTTACCTTAACGATAAGCGCATGGCTGTTCAAGCCGTGAGCAGCATTCAATGCGTCTGGCGGGCGTACGACTCCGTTACGGTTCCATACTGTCCAGGTCGCAGATACGCACTTTGTCGCTATCAGAAAAAAGCGCAAAGGAATCCCGAATATCGGGCCGGATCAGGGTGGTTTTTAGCAGTGTGATGTAAACATTCTCTAATTTCATCACATTAAGCTGGCAAGTGCTTGCAAACCCAAAGACATTCACTCGCTGGTAAGCCGAAGATAACTGGCAAATATAATCTTCAGAAATGGCGTTCAGCGTAATTTCCGTCATGCCAAACACCTGCTGGCTGTACTCTCTTGGGTGCCTGAGGTACTGGAGTGAAGGATAGTGCGCTGCGAGCGTCTTTATCTTATGAATCAACGCAATAAGGTTGGAATCATTTTTCACATCAAGGATATCTTTAAATTTCGAGCCCACAAAGACATTGATCTCCCCGGCATAGACAGGCGCACTGCGCTCAGTATGCAAGCGCTGTTTCTCCTCTGAGAGAACATCAATATAAACAATATCGCAGTCTACATTTCTACTTTTGCTTTTATGCTTTACGATAGAGAAATGCAGCTCACTTCTTTTCGCGATATCCCTGATATTATAATGCTGACCAAGCCACATCCGCGTTAACTTACGACTGGGGCCTTTTCGTAGTTTTATTTGTTTATCAAGATAGCCTGCGGAGTTGATACTCAGAATGCCATCATCAAATGTTCTAATCTTAACGTCATCAGACAACATTTTTAGAATGTATTGCACTGAAAGATGGCTGATATTCGCCATATAGACATAATGGATTGTTTTATGAGAAAGAAAGCGATTGATTTTCAGCATGTTAATAAATCCATAATCCATACTGGCGACTAAGCCAGAAGAAAATTCATTATTAACCGTTTCATATATATAGGATTTTAACTCTACCTTTGTTTTAAGGTAGATGATATGAAAACGTGCGTGTTTATACCTCGCTTTAATCTTAGAAACAATTCTGAGCTGAAGCGGGGAGCAAACAATAAAAAGATGCTCAACGATTTCCATTAGTTATTCGCTCTGAATCACAGCAACCCGGCGCATAATATCATTGCAATATGACATCGTAAAGAAGCGCCCCAGACGCTCAGGCGAGTATTGGTCACTTTGTCCGAAAAGATACTTTCTATACTGCAAATAAGACAGTTCATAAACCGGATAATAAAGACACGTCACGTCCGAAAATATTACTTATGGTTATATAACACTCTCAAATAATTAACCTGAACAAGGGTTTCCCCTTGTTCAGATAGCCATTATTACTCAAAGAAAACCGAGATTTTATTAAACATCGACGGATCGGACTGATTGCGCGCCACTTTCACCACATCTTCCAGTTTATCGATCTGACTAATCATCTGCTCCAGACGCTGATCGTCGTTGACCAGTAGCCAGATGCGGCTCTGGTCGCTGCTCTGGATGGGTAGACACAGAATCCCTTCCACGTTGAAAGCGCGACGGGCGAACAGCCCGCAAACGTGCGTCATGACGCCAGGGTGGTTACGGACGGTGAGTTCCAGGATAACGTTCTCATGTGATTGTTTCTGCATGGTTTATTCCCCCACCATCTCAGTATTGGCCGCACCCGGCGGCACCATCGGATAAACTTTTTCGTCTGCATCAATACGTACATGGATCAGCGCCGGTCCTGGGCGGCTGATGATTTCCCGCAGCGCCGCTTGCGGATCGGCTTCATTATTTAAATCACAGGTTTCCAGACCAAAACCCGCAGCAATCTGCATAAAGTTGATCATCCCTGGATAGGTGGCAGCAAACACGCCCTGCTTGTAGAACAGGCTTTGTTGCTGATGCACCAGCCCCAACGCTTCGTTATTCATCAGGATAATTTTTACATCCAGTTGGTTTTCGCTGGCGGTCGCCATCTCCTGAATATTCATCATCAGGCTGCCGTCGCCGGAGAAGCACAACACTTTCTTGTCCGGGTTCGCCAGCGCCGCGCCAATCGCCGCAGGCAAGCCAAAACCCATCGTCCCCAGCCCGCCGGAAGTCAGCCACTGACGCGGACGGTTGAGCGGATAAGCCTGTGCGGCCCACATCTGGTGCTGGCCTACATCGGTCGTGATAATCGCGCTGTCATCCACGCAGGCGGCAACGGCATTAATCAGCCCGTAATGGCTAAGCGGATCGCTGGCTTCAGGGATCGCGCACGGGAACTCGCGCTGCAAATCCGCCACCAGTTGATGCCACTCTTCGCGTGGCTGAGCCTCAATGTGCGGAATCAACTGCGCCAGAACGTCATCAACATCAGCCTGAATGGCAACGTGCGGTTGTTTAATTTTACCCAGCTCCGCGCGATCGATATCCACATGGATGATTTTGGCATTCGGGCAGAACTGTTCGGTTTTGCCAATCGCCCGGTCATCAAAACGTGCCCCCAGAACCACCAGCAGATCCGCCTCTTGCAGAATATAGTTTGTGCTGCGCGCGCCATGCATGCCCAGCATCCCCAGAGAAAGCGGATGCGCCTTCGGCAGTATGCCCAGCGCCATCAGGGTCATAGTGGTGGGCAGTCTGGCTTTTTCCGCCAGTTCACGCACACGCGCAGGCGCGTTAATCACGCCGCCGCCAAGATACAGCACCGGGCGCTTCGCGGCGTTGATCATCGCCGCCGCATCACGAATGCTCTCAGCGCTGAATTCCGGCGTCGCTATTTTTTCAGCCGGAGCAGGCAACGCTTCAATGTCAAACACCGCCGTCTGTATATCCTTAGGAATGTCTATCCACACCGGCCCAGGGCGCCCGGACTGGGCAAGGCGAAACGCATCGCACATTACCTGTGGCAACTCATTGATATCTCTGACCAGATAGTTATGTTTTGTGATGGGGATAGAGATGCCGTAGGTGTCAACTTCCTGAAACGCATCGGTGCCGATCATCGAGGCCGGAACCTGACCGGTGATGCATACCAACGGAATGGAGTCGAGACGCGCGTCGGCAATGGCGGTGACCAGGTTAGTCGCGCCCGGCCCGCTACAGGCCATACATACCGCGGGTTTACCGTCGGTTCGCGCCATCCCCTGAGCGATAAACCCCGCCCCCTGTTCATGGCGCGCCAGGATGTGGCGAATTTGCGTACTTTGGCTTAAGGCGTCGTAAACGGGGAGAATCGAACCGCCCGGAATGCCAGTGACGATGTTAATGCCCTGACGTTCCAGAAAATGAACGATAAACTCTGCGCCCGTAAAGCGCGTACGCGGGGATGTTGATGTTGTGCCCGAACTTGCCATGCTCCAGTCCTTTTATTCTGGGCCGACTTGCCGGGAAGGTGTCTTAAACGAAAAACCCCGCCCGGTTTGCGCCGGCGGGGTTTTGGAATCGTGTGTTGTTCCAGTCCCTACGGCGCATTGCCGACGACCACCACCACACGCACGACGACCACTGCGGCAGGTTGCGCAGTTTTTAGTAGGGTCGCAGTCAGCATGGAAGGGTTCATTAGGGACCTTGTCTGTTTATGGATTAACAGGTTTTATACAAGCACAGCTTTTCAGGCATGACAACGGAAAATTTTTCATCTGCACAAAAATGCGTCGACGATCACGCTTTGCCAGATGCCGACGCTGGCCTGCAAAACAAAAAACCCCGCCGGAGCGAGGTTTTTATCAGCGTTATGCGGTTGGTTGCCGCAAAGCACACTGTGTTATATCAACATCAGAAGTATACGCGTTCCGCGAAGAACACGCAATTTCGGCACGAATTTTGACGCATTTGAGTATGGATCAGAAGTCGCGATCCGTCCACAAAATACTGTTCATTCATACAGTATTTATCTATAATATCACTGTACGCAATGTGTTATAGGGGGCCGCATCGTAACCGGCGCAACAAAGTCCTGGCTGAAACGGGTGGTGCCGTCAGCGCCTTAACCCCCGTGTGAGCACACTGTGTTATGTCAACAAAAGGTGCTGACAACAGGCGGCGGAGAGGTACGTCAGCACCGTGCTCCTTTTACCAGAAGGAGAGCGTATGAGCCTCGTGGATATCGCTATTCTTATCCTGAAACTCATTGTTGCTGCACTGCAACTGCTTGATGCCGTTCTGAAATACCTCCGGTAATTCAGATTCAAGCCGCACCGAAGGGGAGCGGGCAACCGCTCCCCTTTCATCATCTGCCTGGTGCTTGTCCATCGTCGATATGTTACGTTTTTATGACAACCACTGACGATACCTGAACCATGACCCTTTCCATTTTCTGCATTTTACTGTTCGCCGCGCTGCTGCATGCCAGCTGGAACGCCATCGTGAAGGCGGGAAATGACAAACTTTACTCCGCAATCAGCGTCAGTGGTTCCGCAGCGTTGATGGCGCTGGCGTGTCTGCCCTTCGCCCCGCCCCTTCCCGCCGCCAGCATCCCTTTTTTAGCCGCCTCCATCGCCTTACAGGTGGTTTATACCGTGCTGGTCGCCAAAACCTATCAGGTTTCGGATATGAGCCAGACCTATCCCCTGATGCGCGGCACCGCACCGCTGCTGGTGGCGATAATTAGCGTCCTGTTTCTTGGCGATAGCCTTTCCACAATGGCCTGGCTCGGCATCGCGGTAATTTGCCTGGCGATTCTCGGCATGGCCTGTAACGGTCGTGCCCGCTCCCGGCGGGGTATCACGCTGGCGCTGATCAACGCCTGCTTTATCGCTGGCTATACGCTGGTGGACGGTACGGGCGTGCGGGTGTCAGAAACCGCGCTGGGTTATACGCTGTGGACCTTCTTGTTGAACGGCACCTGTCTGCTTGGCTGGGCGATGATTGCCCGGCGGCGGGAAGCCTCGCGCTATCTGGCGCAGCACTGGAAGAAAGGCATTTTTGGCGGTATCGGCACGATGGGTTCCTATGGGCTGGCGCTGTGGGCGATGACTCAGGCGCCGCTGGCCGTGGTGGCCGCACTGCGTGAAACATCCATTCTGTTCGGCGCGCTGATTGCCTGGCTGCTGCTCAATGAGAAAGTCGCCGGGCTACGGTTGGTCGCGGCTGGCGGGATTGCCGCCGGGGCGATATTACTGCGTTTATCCTGATTGCCGGATGGCGGCTACGCCTTATCCGGCCTACGGGAGCCGCCGGGCACCATCAAACTGCGGTAAAATAATCTCTCGGCAACAATTGTTGCCGCTTTTTGTTTACATATCCTGCCGTTCGGCTCCCGCGCTATTCCCGCCGTGAATATGGCCTTCTTTTTTTAGTGTGGTAGATTCCACTCGCATTTATGGGAATGCGTAGCACCTTATTCTTATTTTTTTCTTTTTTTTAAAGTAATCAGCGAAATGAAAAGGCAGAGAAGCGTCAATTTGTTGTTGATGTTGGTATTACTGGTGGCCGTCGGGCAGATGGCGCAAACCATTTATATCCCCGCCATTGCCGATATGGCGCGTGAACTGAACGTTCGTGAAGGGGCAGTACAGAGCGTCATGGCCGCTTACCTGCTCACCTACGGCGTATCACAACTGTTTTACGGCCCGCTTTCCGATCGGGTAGGGCGCCGCCCGGTGATCCTCGTCGGGATGTCCATTTTTATGCTGGCTACGCTGGTCGCGATTACCACCCACAGCCTGACGGTATTGATTGCCGCCAGCGCGTTACAGGGCATGGGCACCGGCGTCGGCGGCGTGATGGCGCGTACGCTGCCGCGCGATCTGTATGAAGGTACGCAGTTACGCCACGCTAACAGCCTGCTGAATATGGGGATTCTGGTGAGTCCGTTGCTGGCGCCGCTGATTGGCGGACTGCTGGATACCGTCTGGAACTGGCGCGCCTGTTACGTTTTCCTGCTGGTTCTCTGCGCAGGCGTCACCTTCAGTATGGCACGCTGGATGCCGGAGACGCGCCCCACAGGCGCACCACGTACCCGCCTGATCGCCAGCTATAAAACATTATTCGGCAACGGCGCATTTACCTGTTATCTGCTGATGCTGATTGGTGGACTGGCGGGAATCGCCGTCTTTGAAGCCTGCTCCGGCGTGCTGATGGGAGCGGTGCTGGGTCTGAGCAGCATGGTGGTGAGCATCCTGTTTATTCTGCCAATTCCGGCGGCGTTTTTCGGCGCGTGGTTTGCGGGTCGCCCGAATAAGCGCTTCGCAACGCTGATGTGGCAGTCGGTATTCAGTTGCCTGTTGGCGGGCGTCATGATGTGGGTCCCAGGTCTGTTTGGCGTGATGAACGTCTGGACGCTGCTGATCCCCGCCGCGCTGTTCTTTTTCGGCGCCGGAATGCTGTTCCCACTGGCGACCAGCGGCGCGATGGAACCTTTCCCGTTCCTCGCCGGAACGGCTGGCGCGCTGGTGGGCGGCCTGCAAAACATCGGCTCCGGCGTGCTGGCGTGGCTCTCCGCGATGCTGCCGCAAACCGGGCAGGGTAGCCTCGGCTTTTTGATGACGCTTATGGGGCTGCTGATTTTACTGTGCTGGCTGCCGCTGGCGTCGCGTGTGCCGCATCAGGGGCAGACGATTTAATCGAATGATGGCCCGGTTTCCCGCCGGGCTTTTCACATACCGGCGAGATCATCGTGGTCAGGAGCGGCTCCAGCGCCGGACGCCACGCCCCTTCTTCTCCGTCATAAAACTGCGTATCCGCGTTAATCGCATACGGAATATTCACCCTTTGCAACTCGCACGCCATAAACCGGGCAAACGCGAGCTGCGAAGCGGAAGGGCTATTTTTGATTGATTCACCCGGCGCCCAGCCGCCAACCCAACTGACATGGCCGGTTTTTTGCTGCCAGCGCACGGCGGCGTTAATTCGCGCGCGAATCGCCGCTTTCTCCGCCGCCGTGCCTGACGTCCACGGGTATTTACCGTTATTTTTCAACGGCCCCCACGGAAAGATATGCCACTCCGCCAGCACGTAATTCTGGCTTTGCGGGGGCAGTTTTAGGGCCGACAACGCTTCCGGCGCGGCGCGCAAACGAGGCGCGACAAAAATCATGCGTTGGGGGTCAATCGCGTGAAGGGTGCGGATGGTTTTGTCATATACCCGGTTCAGGGAAGCCTGGCTGTGGTTGAGTTTCTCCGCCGGTTCATAAATCAGGTCAAACCCCAGCAGCGGCGAACGTTGCGCAAAATAGTGCGCGACGGCCACCCACCAGTTGATCACCTCTTGTTCATTGCCGGGACTGGGGTCGTTTTTATACTCATCGGCCTGATAAGCAATGATTGGAATCACGCCATACTGCTCACACGCCTCCACCAGTTTTCGCAGGTGGATGAGTCGCGCTTCCGTCGGCTCTCCCGCGACGCGTATGCGCACATGCTTAAATCCCTTCGCCTGAAAATCACGCACCACCAGAGGATCAAACTCCCGGATACCCCGTTCGGTGCGCGCCCAGTCAACGTCCATCCCCACACCAAGCTGCTGCGCATAGCGCGAAGCGGTCAACGGCGGCTGAGCCGCGCACACCGTGGCGCTGACGAGCAGGAAGAGAGAAGCAAGCGGCTTTAACACGATTGTCCTTAAGCAAATCATCAGGAGTCATATCACGTATTTAGCACGCTTTCTGGCTTTACATGCAATAAATCTTCGCGTGGCAAACGCTACGTCGCCTGCTCCTGCAACCAGCCGATAAACGCCTCGATTTTCGGCCACTGTCTGCCAGGCAGCGTGGTCACATAATAGTGCTGGTGGCATTTCAGCGTCATCTCGCCGAAAGGCGCAATCAGTTCGCCGCTATCAAGACGCTTTTGCACCAGCCGTTTACGCCCCATCGCCACACCGATATGGTTCATTGCCGCAATAACGGCTAAATCGGAACGATCGAAGCCAATGCCCGACGATGTCGGCAGATTCACGCCAAAATGCTGCGCCCAACTGTGCCATTCATCAGTGCCGGAGTCGTTGCTCCATGCCTGTCGGTCATGCAGGAGCGTACAGTGGCGCAGGTTAACCCGCGCATTCGTTAAGTCATGATGACGGGCATATTCGGGGCTGCACACCGGCAGAATGGCCTCATCCATCAGGAAGTGATGCGTCAGCTGCGCCGAGGGCGCATCATCAAAATAGATCGCTAAATCAATCCCTGCCCGCTGGAGATTCACGTTGTCATTACCGGTCAACATGGTCAGCGAGATGGACGGATAGCGGCGAGTAAAGTCTCCCAGCGCAGGCACCAGCCAGCACTGAGCAATCGAAGGCCGCGAGTAGACGGTCAGCGTCCCTGACAACTCCTGATTTTTAATATCGAGGATTTCCTGATTCAGCGTATCCAGCGACGATTTCAACGCCCAGAATACCCGCTTGCCCTCATGGGTGAGTTCTACTTTGCGGTGCGAACGGACAAAGAGCTGAATCCCCAGTTCCTCTTCCAGTTGATTGATTCGATGGCTGACCGCGCTGGGACTTAGCGACAGCTCATCCGCCGCCAGCGCAAAAGACTGATGCCTGGCCGCCACTTCAAAGGTGTACAGCTTTGATAATTGCCAACCGTTGAGTAAACGGTTTCTGCCGTCGCGTAAGGGTTCCATCGCCGCCTCTGTGACCTCTTTTTGGCTTTGCAGTGTAAAAAAATGCGCCTGGAAAATCAGCGTAAAGATGAATCAAAGTGAACCATATCGCATAAACAGACCATTATTGGATGCAAATCACCCTTTTGATTCAATCTGGTTCATGCGAAGGGCAATTTATATCGTTTGTCAGCAAGTGCCGTTTTTTCGTCCAATACGCCTATGTTAATCACAGGGCAAGGTGAGATATGCACTCTCAAATTTGGGTTGTGAGCACGCTGCTGGTAAGCATCGTGCTAATCGTGCTGACCATCGTGAAATTCAGGTTCCACCCGTTTCTGGCACTGCTGCTGGCCAGTTTCTTTGTGGGCGCGATGATGGGCATGGGGCCGCTGGAGATGGTCAATGCGATTGAAAGCGGTATTGGCGGCACGTTAGGCTTCCTCGCCGCCGTCATCGGTCTCGGAACCATTCTCGGCAAAATGATGGAAGTGTCCGGTGCGGCAGAACGGATCGGCCTGACGCTCCAGCGTTGCCGCTGGCTTTCCGCTGACGTGATCATGGTGCTGGTGGGGCTGATTTGCGGCATCACGCTGTTTGTGGAAGTGGGTGTGGTACTACTCATCCCACTGGCATTTTCGATAGCGAAGAAAACCAACACGTCGCTGCTGAAGCTGGCTATTCCGCTGTGTACCGCGCTAATGGCGGTGCATTGCGTGGTGCCGCCGCATCCGGCTGCGCTGTTTGTGGCGAATAAGCTGGGCGCGGATATCGGTTCCGTTATCGTCTACGGTTTGCTGGTTGGGCTGGTGGCGTCGCTGGTCGGCGGGCCGCTATTCCTGAAGTTCCTCGGCAACCGCCTGCCGTTTAAGCCGGTGCCGGCGGAGTTTGCGGATCTCGAAGTGCGCGATGAAAATACGCTGCCTTCTTTACGCGCGACGCTGTTTACCGTCCTGCTGCCGATTGGCCTGATGCTGGTAAAAACCGTTGCCGAACTGAATATGACGCAGGGCGGCACGCTGTATACGCTGCTGGAGTTTATCGGCAACCCGATCACCGCAATGTTTATCGCCGTTTTCGTGGCCTATTACATTCTCGGCCTGCGTCAGCATATCGGTATGGGTACGTTGCTGACCCATACCGAAAACGGCTTTGGCTCGATTGCTAACATCCTGCTGATTATCGGTGCAGGCGGCGCGTTCAACGCTATCCTCAAAAGCAGCGGTCTGGCGGATACGCTGGCGGTGATCCTCTCCAATATGCACATGCACCCGATTCTGCTGGCCTGGCTGGTGGCGCTGATTCTGCACGCCGCAGTGGGTTCCGCAACGGTCGCGATGATGGGCGCGACGGCGATTGTCGCGCCGATGCTGCCGCTCTACCCCAACGTCAGCCCGGAGATCATCGCCATTGCCATCGGTTCCGGCGCGATTGGCTGCACGATCGTGACCGACTCCCTCTTCTGGCTGGTGAAGCAATACTGCGGCGCCACCCTGAATGAAACATTTAAGTACTATACAACCGCGACATTTATCGCGTCGGTTGTTGCTCTGGCGGGCACATTCCTGCTTTCCTTTATCATCTAAGCGCAAAGAGACGTATTATGGAAAACGCTAAAATGACTTCACTCATCGCTCAGTATCCTCTGGTAGAGGATCTGATCGCCCTCAAAGAAACGACCTGGTTTAACCCAGGCGCCACCTCTCTTGCGGAAGGTTTACCCTATGTTGGTCTGACAGCGCAGGATGTACAGGATGCGCATGCCCGCCTGGCCCGTTTCGCGCCGTATCTGGCAAAAGCCTTCCCGGAAACCGCCGCAACCGGCGGGATTATTGAGTCTGAACTGGCGATCATCACCGCAATGCAGCAACGGCTGGAAAAAGAGTACGGACAGAAAATCAGCGGCGAACTTCTGCTGAAAAAAGACAGTCACTTACCGATTTCCGGCTCGATAAAAGCCCGTGGCGGGATTTATGAAGTGCTGGCCCACACGGAAAAACTGGCGCTGGAGGCGGGTCTGCTGACGACCGAAGATGACTACAGCGTAATGCTTTCACCGGAGTTCAGGCAGTTCTTCAGCCAGTACAGTATTGCCGTGGGTTCAACCGGTAATCTGGGGCTGTCGATTGGCATTATGAGCGCCTGTATCGGCTTTAAGGTGACGGTGCATATGTCCGCCGACGCCCGCGCCTGGAAGAAAGCCAAACTGCGCAGCCACGGCGTAACGGTAGTGGAATACGAAGAGGATTACGGCGTAGCGGTTGAGCAAGGACGCAAAGCGGCACAGTCCGATCCAAACTGTTTCTTTATTGACGATGAAAACTCCCGCACGCTGTTTTTGGGCTATGCGGTGGCCGGGCAGCGCCTGAAGGCTCAGTTTGCGCAGCAGGGGCGCGTGGTGGATGCCGACCATCCGCTGTTTGTCTACCTGCCGTGCGGCGTTGGCGGCGGCCCTGGCGGTGTGGCTTTTGGTCTGAAACTGGCATTTGGCGACAACGTCCACTGCTTCTTCGCCGAACCAACCCACTCTCCGTGCATGTTACTGGGCGTATATACCGGTCTGCATGATGCCATTTCCGTCCAGGAGATTGGCGTCGATAACCTGACGGCGGCAGACGGCCTGGCGGTGGGGCGCGCATCCGGGTTTGTAGGGCGGGCAATGGAACGTCTGTTGGACGGGCTGTACACCCTCGACGATCGGACGATGTACGACATGCTGGGTTGGCTGGCGCAGGAAGAAGGTATTCGCCTGGAGCCTTCCGCACTGGCGGGAATGGCCGGGCCGCAGCGTGTTTGCCGTTCGACGGATTACCAGCAGATGCACGCCTTCAGCCCTGAGCAGCTTAATCACGCCACGCATCTGGTGTGGGCGACCGGCGGCGGTATGGTGCCGGAAGAAGAGATGGCGCAGTACCTGGCGAAAGGGCGCTAAACGTCACTGACCTTAACGCAGCATCGCCATCAGCTCCATCGGTGAGCGATGCTGTTTTATCAGATCCCGCATGACGCGCATATGCGGCGACGTGTGGTTAATAAACGCTTTATACCCGCCGCACAGCACGCTTTTCCCGCTTAAATCCCGATGCTTTGGACAATCACCGTTGCAGAATCGCAATAAGGCGCAGTCCAGGCAATCCGCCCCCAGCGTTGATTTTTTCTGCTGTCCAAATTCTCTCGCCTGCGGGCTGGCGTTTAGCATATGTAGCGGCGTTTGATGGATATTACCCAGCCGGAACGCCGGGTAGACATAGTGATCGCACTGATAGAGATCGCCGTTTGCTTCCAGGGCGAACGCGTGACCGCAGGTTTCGCTAAGCGCGCACATTTGTGCCGGATGCCCACTCCACACGCCCAGCATCGAATCAAACAGTTGCACAAAAACGCGCCCAATATCTTCCCGAACCCAGAGATCAAACACATCGTTGAGAAAATGCCCCCAGTCTTCCGACGTCACGGAATCAGCGGTCAGTTTGCCGCTATCGTCACGTTCAACCAACGGAATGAACTGAAGAAAAGGCGTGCCAAGCTGGCGAAGATAGCGATACATACGCGCAGGCTGCTGGCTGTTCAGCCGATTCACCACCACCAGCAGGTTGAAGTCCACGCGATGGGCAACCAGCCTTGCTATCGCTTCCACCACCTTATGATGCGTTGGTTTTCCACTACGGCTAACGCGGTAAGCATCATGTAAATCGGCGGGGCCATCCAGTGAGATACCGACCAGCCAGCCGTTATCGCGTAAGAATCGGCACCACTCGTCACTGAGTAAAATGCCGTTAGTCTGGAAGGTATTCTGGATGCGTTTCCCCTCTCCATAGCGTTTTTGCAACGCGACCACGCGGTGAAAAAAATCGAGTCCACACAGCGTCGGCTCTCCGCCCTGCCAGGCAAACAGCACATCATCAACCGGCTGCGCGGCAATATGCTGGCAAATAAAAGCCTCTAAGGTCGCGTTATCCATAACGGGTTGAGAGGGTTTATCGATATAAAAACAGTAATGACAATCAAGGTTACAACGTGAGCTGGCCGGTTTAGCCATGACCTGACATCCTGTCATGCAACATCCCTAATAAAGACGATAAGTTGACGAATATGCGTTACAGCAAACAGTATTGCGAGGGACAACACCGCGAGAGAGATCAAAAATTTGTCACGCACGGCGCGAGATTCGGAAAAATCACTGTGCGCCACATCCATCAGGTTACGGCTGCGGGTATAGCGCCAGAGGATGAGCGCGACAATCGCCAGCACGCCAATAGAAACCCAGAACAGAAACCCCGCCTGATGCCAGTTATGTTTCAGCGCCAGCGCCATCAATGCGCCATAGCCTAACAGGGTACGAAACCAGGCCAGCGACGTGCGCTCCGGCTGTAGACCGGGATCAACCTGACGGCGGGCTTTGCGGCTATCCGGCATACAGCACCAGCGCCATGACAATCACCGCAACAATCATCAGCATCAGGCTGATTATCAGCAGGCTATGGGTGTACGGCAGGTCTTCTTTCAGACGCATCGCTTTTTCGTTGCGTAGCCAGCGCAGATAGCCATAAATCGCCAGGCCGCCCGCAAAGAGACACAACAGCAGCGCCAGCAGTTCGCGAATCACCGGCGTGGCGAAGTCCGGCGCGAGTTGGTCAAGCCCGACGCCCGCCGCCAGAAACCCCAGCGCGGTGCGAATCCACGCCAGAAAGGTACGCTCATTTGCCAGCGAGAAGCGGTAATCCGGCGCTTCTCCGAGGCGGGAAATCTTCATGACGGCTCCTTTAAATTATTGCCGGATGGCGGCGTAAGCGCCTTATCCGGCCTACGGTATTACGCTTTTGTAGGCCCGGTAAGCGCAGCGCCACCGGGCATCATTATTGCCGGATGGCGGCGTAAGCGCCTTATCCGGCCTACGGTGTTGCGCTTTTTGTAGGCCCGGTAAGCGCAGCGCCACCGGGCATTATTATTGCCGGATGGCGGCGTAAACGCCTTATCCGGCCTACGGTATTGCGCTTTTTGTAGGCCCGGTAAGCGCAGCGCCACCGGGCATAACGCATCAAAACTTCTGCTTTTTCTCTTCTACTTTCACGCCTTGCGTGGGCAAACCGGTATCGTAATCACGTACCACCGGAGAATAACCGTCTTGCGGGCGTGGGCGGAATGCCCCCATCCAGCGCGGCCGGGCATCTTTACGCCACGGACGCAGGCTCCACTGGTACGTACGGAACGGGTCGCGGATTTTATCCATGTAATCCAGCAGCGCGTCGTGCATCTGACTGCGAACACCGGCAAATTCCGGCGCAGCAATCAGATTATGCAGTTCATCCGGGTCATTACGCCTGTCGTACAGCTCATCGCTGGTAAACAGGTTCAGCACCAGCTTCCAGTTATCCGTCACCCAGCAGCGCACCGGAATAAAGCCGCCAAAGCTGTCATGCTCGATCTCATAGCGGTTGAACTCCACCATCACCCCGCGCGGCGCTTCAACGGCCAGGATGTTTTCACCCGGAAGAATATCGGGCTTATCAATCCCCGCCAGCGCCATCATCGTAGGCAGCAGGTCAATATGGCTGACCGGCGTATCGATCTGCTGCGGCGCTCCCTGCGGCGGGCGCATAATCAGCGGGATGCGGGTAATGTCATCATACATTGCCGCCCCTTTGCTGATGAGTTTGTGCGCCCCCATCATTTCACCGTGATCGGAGGTATAAATCACCCAGGTATTCTCACGTTGTTCCGGGGTTAACGCATTGATCACCCGCCCAATCTGATCGTCAACAAAGTCATTGCAGGCAAAGTAGAGCGGATGATGATAACAGCCATCATCGCCTACCGGAGACGGCATCGCCTGCGCCCATAGCCGATGGTGCTCAGGTTTATTGCTCAGCGAATCCTGCGCCTTCGCGCCCAGGTCATAATAAAAATCCTGATACTTCTCCAGATACTCAATCGGACAGGTAAACGGATGATGCGGCTCATCATAAGAGACCACCATCAGGAACGGTTCGTCATCTCTCGCTGGCTGATGGAGAAAATCAACCGCCCGGTTGCTGATGCGATACGCCCAGGTAAAGGTCTCATCAATATTATTGGTCTGCAAATCCTCAATACTGTTCAGTCCGTTACGCCACAGGCTGATTTCATTCTCCGTCAGTTCAGAAAGGTAGTTCGCGCCGTCATACCAGTAGTCGGCATCCCACTCAGGCGGGCACTCGCCGGTGCCAAAGTAATCGTGCCCGTCGAGGTGCCATTTGCCGATATAACAGGTGTGATAGCCTGCATCCTTAAAATAACGCCCCATCGTGGAGATGTTCTTCCCCGGCGCGACGTTGTTCGTCCACGGGCCGGACTGATTGGCATAAATACCGGTAAAAAGCCCCGCGCGGGCTGGCGTACACACCGGCGAGCAGGTATACGCGGAGTTAAAGCGAATCCCTTCAGCGGCCAGACTGTCAATATGCTGCGTGTTCAGCGGCTTACCGCTATAGCAGCCCACCATATTGGTCGCCTGTGTATCGGTCATAATGAACAGAAAATTCGGACGGGTCATGCTTTATCCTTAGCGTCAGAAACATAAACCACAGGCGCGGAATGGCGCGTCTGCCATGAGCTGTAAATCAGGTAAACAACCACCGCAGCGGTGATAGCGTAGCTGAGAATGGTCAGCCACCGGGTCTGATAGCCACCAAACTGCGCCAGACCAGAATAGACGCCAATCATCGCGAACAGGACGCCAACGGCGGCGATCTTCACGTTTTTCCACGGTTTCATGTCAACCGCAAACGCATCATGAAATTTAAACGGCGTTGCACGCGGCTTAATCACGCCAATGAGCAGCATCACCACGACGTTGATACAGAAGGTACAGGCCAGCACATAGAGGAAATGAAAATCAAATTTCACCAGGTAGTTGATGGTGATGTAACTGACAATACCGAGTCCCATTGCGACCTTCGCGGCCAGCGCCGGAATACGCGGGAAGAAGAAGCCCATAATAACAATGGTCACTAACGGCACGTTATAAATCCCGTTGAGCTGTTTCATCCAACTGTAGAGCCCTTGCGGCGCATAGGCGATCCACGGCGCTACCAGTACGGAGATCACGGCCACAATAAAGCCAAAGCGACGACCAACAGTGACCAGTTTATCGGGGCTGGCCTGTTCATTAATCAGTCGGCGATAGATACCGAGGCTAAACAGGGTCGAAGCACTGTTCAAAAAACCGCAGAATGCGCTGATAATCGCGCCAAACAGCACCGCGCTAAAAAAGCCAATCAGCGGCAGCGGCATCACTTTGTTCACCAGCGCCGGATAGGCCATGTCTGCTTTCGGTAGATCCTGAAAGAGATGAAAAGCGATAACGCCCGGCAGCACCAGAATCAGCGGGTCCAGCATCTTCAACACCGCCGTAAGCAGCGCCCCTTTTTGCCCTTCCGATAAACTTTTTGATGCCAGCGTACGCTGAACGATCCCCTGGTTGGTGCACCAGTAGAACGTATTGACCAGGATAAGCCCGGTCAACGCCGCGCCAATCGGCACCGGGTCGTTGCTGCCGCCAATCGAGTTCAGCATCTGGCTGTGATCCTGGGTTAAACGCGTAATACCTTCGCTCAGACTGCCTTTCCCCATCGCCATCAGACCAAACAGCGGCACCATCAGGCCGCCAATCACCAGGCCGATACCGTTAATCACATCGGCAATGGCAATCGCCCGCATCCCACCGACGACAGCATACAGGATGCCGCTAATCCCCAGCACGACAGCCATCAGCCAGATCGCCGTATGTTGTGAAATACCAAAGGTTTCAGTGACATGAAACATGCTGTTAAAGGCAAGCGCGCCGGAATACAGAATGATGGGTAAAAAACAGATTCCCGTCGCAATCAAAAAACAGCAATCGATAATGATGCGGGTGGTTTTGTCATAGCGCTCTTCAATAAAATCCGGGATCGTTGCAATGCCGCGTTGCAGATAGCGTGGCAGAAAGATCAGCGCCAGAAAAATAAGCGGAATTGCGGAGATGACTTCCCATGCCATTACCGACATACCGCTGCGGTAAGCCTGGCCGGTTAATCCCACCAGTTGTTCCGTTGAGAGGTTAGTTAACATCAGCGAGGCGGCAATAACCGGCGCTTTTAACGAACGTCCCGCCAGAAAATATCCCTGCTGCGAACCGGTATCCGCTTTTCGTAACTTCCACCAGGTGATAACCGCCACCAGTAGCGTAAAACCAACAAAGCTCAAAATTTGTAGCGTATTCATCTCATAGCCCTTGTTTTTCATTATGTCCCGGCAGCGGTAGGGTCAACACGAGGTAAAGCGTGCCGGGTCAGGCAGTCAGATTTCTTAATTACAAACATCGCCTCCCTGAAGCATTCACTTTCTGTTATGTTCAGGTTGTGGGCATCATTCTCCGGCGAGAAAATAAAATGAATGGAAACTTGCTAAGTTCGCATGTAAAAAACGAAACTACGTACAATATTCCCCTGCTGATTAATGAAAATGTGATCTCCAGCGGAATTTCATTGATCTCGCTGTGGCATACCTACGCTGACGAAAATTACCGTGTTATATGGCCGCGAGATAAGAAAAAGCCGCTAATTGCCAATTCATGGGTCGCGGTCTATACCGTACAGGGGTGCGGGAAAATCCTGCTGAAAGACGGTGAGCAAATTACATTAAACGGCAACTGCATTATTTTTTTAAAACCCACAGATATACAGTCTTACCATTGCGAAGGTTTATTGTGGGAGCAATACTGGATGGAGTTTACCCCAACCAGTATTATGGATATTCCTATCCGACAACAAAGCGTTATTTATAACGGTGACGTTTATAATCAGGAACTGGCCGAAGTTTCACAATTAATTACCCGCCCGGAACCGATTAAAAATAATCTCGCCGTCGCGTTTCTCACGAAAATTATTTATCAGTGGATTTGTCTTATTGACTCAAACGGGAAAAAAGACCCACAACGCATACAGGTTGAAAAGTTAATTGCAGCGTTACATGCCAGCCTGCAACGCCGCTGGAGCGTGGCGGATATGGCCGCCACGATCCCCTGTAGCGAAGCCTGGCTGCGTCGTCTGTTTTTACGCTATACCGGGAAAACACCGAAAGAATATTATCTGGACGCCCGGCTGGAACTGGCATTATCGCTGTTAAAACAGGAAGGGAATTCGGTGGGTCAGGTAGCGGATATGCTCAACTTCTTTGACTCATTTCATTTCAGCAAAGCATTTAAGCATAAATTTGGCTACGCGCCGTCGGCGGTGTTGAAACATCCTGACCGGCACCCGCTGGATGCCGGTCAACAAGATTAGTGCAGTTCAGGCCAGTATTCTTTGTTGGCTTCAATCAGATCATCAAGAATCGCTTTGGCGACAGACGCGCTCGGCACGGTTTTGGAGAGCGTAATCGCCTGCCACAGACGCTGATAGGAGCGATGCTCCCAGGCATCGACCACCAGTTTCTCGACGGCCACCTGCTGGCTCATCAGCCCTTTCTGGAACTGCGGAATATCGCCAACCGTCAGAGGTTCCGGCCCGTTATGCCCCACCAGGCAAGGGATCTCCACCATCGCTTCATCATCAAAGTTATGAATCGCCCCGTTGTTTGGCACAATCAGCAGCATCCGTTCCTGCGTATTAAAGGCGATTGCCGTTGCCAGATCGACGATATAAGACGCATGTTCATCAATTTCTAGCTCGCCAGCGGAGGAGTGGCCTGCTTCAATAATCGCGCGGCAGGAGCCAAATACCTGTTTTTCACGGTGGTCCATCACCTCATTAGCACGCGTGCGCGCCGGGTTCGAGTGCTGCACCACATAGTCCGGGAACAGATAGTATTTCAGATAGGTATTCGGCATGGTGTCCGGGTCCAGCGCCTGCACATCCTTCGCTTTGGCGAACGTATCATTCCAGCTCGCTTCAGTATGCGGATCGTTAGATGGCGGAACATAACCGTGTTTCGCGACGTATTCCCGCAGTTTCGGCATCAGGTCGTTACCCTGCAAGTCCTCAATCGACGTCCACCAGCCAAAGTGGTTCAGCCCGTAATAACGCACGCGCATTTGCTTACGATCTTGCAGGCCGACAATCTGCGCCATCCGCCCTTCAATGCCGATCGGCATATCACAGATATTGAGGATTTTGGCGTTCGGGCGCAGACGGCGCGTCGCCTCGGCCACTATCGCCGCCGGGTTGGAGTAGTTCAGCATCCACGCGTTCGGGGAGTATTTCTCCATGTAATCCACCAGCTCCAGTACGCCGCCAATAGAACGCATCCCATACGCAATCCCGCCCGGACCACAGGTTTCCTGGCCTAATACGCCATGGCGCAGCGGGATTTTTTCGTCTTTTTCCCGCATCGGGTATTTGCCCACGCGGATATGCGCCATCACGAAATCAACATCGGTAAACGCTGCTTCGGGATCGGTGGTGTAACTAAACTCAATCTCCGGCGCCTGCTCTTTAAGGATGATTTTGCACGCTTCGGCAATCACTTCCTGGCGAGCGCCGTCGTTGTCATAGAATTTCAGTGCGCGAAGCGGAAAACGGTCCTGGTTTGCCAGCAACATCAATACGATGCCCGGCGTAAATGTGCTGCCGCCGCCTGCGATAACCACTGAGAATTTTTTCATGATACTGCCTCCGTCATGGGGATTTGTTCGGTCGATAAGGGGGATTTCATTAGCGTTTCAAGCTGGTCACGCACCTGGGGCACATGCAGGCCGACAATCACCTGGATGCCATTGCCACGGCGAACCACGCCGTGCGCGCCCAGCGCTTTAAAGACGTCATCACTCTGGGTCTGCGCCATATCGTGGAGCGCGATACGTAAGCGCGTGGCGCAGTTATTAATGCTTTCGATATTGCCCGCGCCGCCCAGCGCCTGGAGGAACCCGGCGGCCTGCCCAAGTTTTGCGTCCGGCGCGGGCGCCGTTGTCTGTCCACGCGCGGCCTTGTAATCCGCTTTGCTGTAGAGTCTGACTTCACTCTCTTCACGACCCGGCGTTTTCAGGTTGAAGCGCAGGATCAGGGTGCGGAAAACCACAAAATAGAGGGCGGTGAATGCCAGCCCGATGCCTATCTGGGTAAACATCATTCCGGCATGGTTGTGGAACATCGGGATCCAGTTTTGCGGTAAGAACTGATCCAGCAGTCCGCCGCCCATATTTCCTACCACGCCGCAGATATACATCACCGTCGCCATTGAGGCCGCCAGCACCGCGTGTACGGCAAACAGCAGTGGAGAAATAAACAGGAAAGTGAATTCCAGCGGTTCCGTGATGCCCACCAGTACAGCGGTTAACGTGGCGGGGATCAGCAAACCAGCGACCTTCACCCGGTTTTCTGGCGATGCGGTGTAATAGAGCGCCAGCGCAATCCCGACGGAGCCAAAGATTTTTGAGTTACCGTGCAGGGCAAAACCGCCTTCCGGGAATAACGTCTTCAGCGATTCCGTGCTCTGGCTGAACGCCTGCATATGTTGCGCCCAGTAAACCTGAATGCCACCTTCTACCGCCGCAGGGCCAAAAATGAAGGGGCCATAGACGAAGTGGTGCAGCCCTGTCGGGATCAGAATACGTTCGAGGAAGGTGTAGACCCACACGCCCAGCGCGCCCGCTGAACGCAGGAAAGCCTGTAGGGATTCAATGCCCATCTGCACTTTTGGCCAGCCGAGCAGCGTCAGCCAGGCGCAGGGAATCATCACCAGGAACGCAATAATCACCACAAACGACGTGCCCTGAAAAATACCGAGGAACACGGGCAACGGCTTATCGAAATAGCGGTTGTGCAGCGCGGTGACGATGCCCGAAATCATAATGGCGCCGATAATGCTGGTATCGAGCGTTTTTATTCCGGCCATCATCGTCAGACCGCTGCCTGCCGTCGGGTCTACGCTGAAGTCCACGCCGAAGAAATGCCCCCAGGTCATGCCCATGGCATTAATGAAATAGTTCCATGTCAGGAAGCTGACCAGCACCGCCAGACAAGCTCGGCCTTGCGCCTGTTTAGCCAGGCCAATTGGCAAGCCGACGGCGAAAATCAGCGGCATATTACGGAAAACCGTCCAGCCGCCCTCTTCAATAATATGAACGATTTGCGCGAATAAACTGTTGGGATCGGTCAGCGCTTCGCCAACAAAAAGCGGGTTGCGCAGCATGATAGCGATACCCACGACGATACCGGCGAACGGGAACAGCAGTACCGGGGTAAACATAGCGCCGCCAAAGCGTTGTATTTGACTGAGCATTTTTACATCCTCATATAACAACCAGTAGGGAGAGGCCTTTTTTGTAGTGATTGCTGGCCTGATACGAGAATAGGTAGTTGCGATTCTGAGAACATGACGCGCCGCTTCGATTCGTGA
Source organism: Citrobacter sp. CK198 (assembly GCF_030333295.1). NCBI lineage: Bacteria > Pseudomonadati > Pseudomonadota > Gammaproteobacteria > Enterobacterales > Enterobacteriaceae > Citrobacter > Citrobacter sp. CK198. Next base: position 313,102 of record NZ_JAOWGE010000023.1, read on the forward strand.
TCGCATTCATGGTTTTAATTCAGTCAATGATGTCTACTTTTTACATAAAAGTTAGACATCAAAAGGTTCGTAGCGCGGAAATTAAAGGGAAAAAGAGGTCTGGTAGTGATCTACAAATCGATAGCGGAACGACTAAGAATCCGGCTCAACTCATCTGATTACAACATCGGTAGCCCGTTGCCTGGTGAAAAAAAGCTGGCGGAAGAGTTTGCTGTGTCACGAATGACCATCCGCAAAGCCGTCGATATTCTGGTGGGATGGGGACTGGTGGTGCGGCGGCACGGGAGCGGCACATACGTGGCGCGTAAAGACGTTCATCATGAAACCACCAACCTGACCGGACTGGCGGAAGTGCTGCGGCGTCAGGGAAAAGAGGTCACCAGCCAGGTGCTGGTATTTGAAGTGATGCCTGCGCCCCCCGCCATTGCCAGCCAGTTGCGGATTCAGATCAACGAACGTATCTACTTTTCCCGCCGCGTGCGCTATGTGGATGGCAAACCGCTGATGCTGGAGGACAGCTATATGCCCGTCAGGCTGTTCCGTAACCTCTCGCTGATCCACCTGGAAGGGTCGAAATTTGATTATATTGAGAAAGAGTGCGGCATCACCATCAGTGGCAACTATGAAAGCCTGACGCCCGTACTGGCCGATAAACAGCTCTCCGCGCAAATGAACGTCCCCGAGCAAACGCCGCTACTGCGGATCACATCGCTTTCTTACAGCGACAGCGGGGAGTTTTTGAATTATTCGGTCATGTTCAGAAATGCCAGCGAATACCAGGTGGACTACCATTTACGGCGCGTCCACCCGGATGCAAACCTGACCTAGCCTAACCCCCAGAAAAGCACCGCCAGCAGTTGTGGGGTGATAATCCGCAGGAACATTACCAGTGGATAAACGGTGGCGTAGGAGAGCGCCGCCGCGCCGCTGGTGGCATGCAGGTTGTTAGCAAACGCCAGTGCAGGCGGATCGGTCATTGACCCCGCCAGCATCCCGCATAGCGTCAGGTAGTTCATTTTGGCAAAGATACGCGCCAGAAGACCGACGGTAATCAGCGGAATGGCAGTAATAAAGATGCCGTAACCAATCCAGCTCAGACCATCACCCTGAGTCAACGTATCAATAAAGTCACCGCCAGACTTCAGCCCGACCACCGCGAGAAACAGCACGATCCCCAGCTCACGCAGCGCCAGGTTGGCGCTTGGCGGCATAAACCAGTACAGCTTGCCAATGCTGCCGATACGTCCCAGAATCAGCGCCATGATCAGCGGCCCGCCCGCCAGTCCCAGCTTTAACGCTACCGGGAATCCAGGGACAAACAACGGAATCGACCCCAACAGCACGCCCAGACCAATACCGATAAACACCGGTAACATCTGCACCTGTTGCAGTTTTTGCTGGGCGTTACCCACAACATTGGCCACCGCATCAATTGAAGAGGGACGGCCAACCAGATTGAGGATGTCACCGAATTGCAGGCTGGCGTCGCTACTGGCCACCAGCTCTACGCCCGCACGGTTCAGACGGGAGATCACCACGTCATAGCGCTCTTTAAAATGGAGGTCGCGAATGCGTTTTCCGAGCACCTTTTCGTTAGTGACCACGACGCGTTCAACGCGCAAATCCGTCCCTCGCGTTGAGAGCGAGGTGTCCACCTCCTGACCAATGACCAGCTGCGCGTTATGCAGATCGGCGGGCTGTCCCACCAGATGCAGCAGGTCGCCCGACTGGATGATCGTTCCCGGTGAAGGCACCATCAGCGTCTCGTCGCGTTTCAGACGCGAACAGATGATTTTATCGCTGTTCAGGATGGGCACATCCTGGAGCGCCATATTGTTGAGATTCGGGTTCTCAACACGGATATTCATGGTCTGGATTAACGAGTGTCCATTGCTAAGCGTGTCTTCATGCTGCTTCGCTTCCGCCTCCACGTTGACGCGAAAAATCATCCGCATCAGCCACATGGTGAGCAAAATGCCGCAAATCCCGAAAGGATAGGCCATCGCATAGCTCATCCCCATCTGGTCCACCGCTTCCATTGGCGTTCCCAGATCGCGCAGAATTTGCTGCCCGGCCCCCAGCGCAGGCGTATTGGTGACCGCGCCGGAGAAAATCCCCAGCACCACCGGTAGCGGGATAGCGAAGATTTTATGCAAAATGGCGGTAACCAGCCCACCGATAATGACAATCAGGATGGCAAAGAGATTAAGGCGCAACCCTGAGACGCGCAGAGAGGCAAAGAACCCCGGCCCCACCTGGATACCAATGGTGTAAACGAAGAGTATCAGGCCGAATTCCTGGATAAAGTGCAGCATGTCACTGCTCAGCGTCATCCCGGCCTGATCGACAAAGTGGCCGACGATAATCCCGCCGAACAGTACGCCGCCAATGCCAAAACCGACACCCCGCACCTTGATATTGCCGATCCACAACCCGACAACCGCCACCAACGCCAGAACGCTGACCGTCAATGCTATATCACTCATCTTCTTTTCCCTGTGAATAACATTATTAATTAAATGGATTCTCGCAGAGTACAAGCGGTATGTATGGGTGGTAAAGCACAAAAATGCCCCGTCATTGCTGGCGGGGCGGTTTGTTGAAAAGCATGATGCCGGACCTACAGGTTCGGCGTCGCTTTGTAGGCCCGGTAAGCATAGCGCACCGGGCGATTTGCCGGATGGCGGCTACGCCTTATCCGGCCTACAGGTAGTCCTGGATTAGCTATTTAATGCGGGACGTTCGCTAATGGCGATACGCTGTGGAGCGATGGTTTCCGGCTCGTTGCGGGTTAAATCAATGTGCAATAACCCATTGGTGAAGGTCGCGCCGCTGACCTCCATATTTTCTGCCAGAGTAAAACTCAGACTGAATGGCTGTGTCACCAACCCCTGATGCAACCATTTGGTTTCTTTTTCCGGCTGCGCTGGCGTGCCTTTTACGGTCAGGCGCGTGCCTTCCAGCTGAATATCCAGATCTTCCTGACGGAAACCGGCTAACGCGAGGGTAATGCGGTAGTGGTTGTCATCGCTTTTTTCAATGTTATAGGGCGGGAAGCTCTGGCTTTCGCCGGTGTTTTGCAGGGCGTTGGCCAGTTTGTCAAAACCGATCCATTGACGCAGCAGTGGGGATAAATCGTAATTACGCATGATAATCATCTCCTTCTAAGAAGCGAGTAATACCCGTCATACTTCACGCCGCAGATGCGTTGTCTGCGCTCGCTCACCCCAGTCACGTACTTTTGTACGCTCCCGGGGATTTGCTTGCTTGCCGCCTTCCTGCGACGCAAATTATTTAGGGTATATTATTGCCAGCGAATCCTCAGATTCGCATATGCTCCCTGACGGCGAGCATAGGGATAACAGGCCGCCGACGGCGACCTGACTGAATCAGTTAATTTCGATACGGCGCGGTTTGTTCGCTTCTGGAATCACGCGCTCCAGGTCGATATACAGCAGACCGTTCACTAGGTTAGCGCCGCGAACATGAATGTTCTCTGCTAACTGGAATTTGCGTTCAAAGTTACGCTCTGCGATGCCCTGGTAGAGATAGGTACGTTCTTTTTGCTCATCCGCGTGAGCGCCTTTTACCACCAGCAGATTATCCTGAGCGGTAATTTCCAGTTCGCTTTCCGCAAAGCCTGCAACGGCAATCGCAATGCGGTAATGGTTTTCATCCACCAGTTCGACGTTATACGGAGGATAACCGCCATTACTCTGGCTCTGGTTGTTTTCTAAGAGGTTAAACAGACGATCAAAACCAATGGCAGAACGGTACAGCGGGGATAAGTCAAAGTTACGCATAATGAATAGCTCCTGAAATCAGCGAGAATAGTTGACCTTCCATCATGGACAGGTCAGGTAGCCAGAACACCCATCAGGCGTGCTCTTTATTTGCCTACACCCTAAAAATGGGTCTGGAAATGAACTTTTCAAGCGCTTGCAGGGGACTTTTTTTGCAGTTTGTTGTCTATCGCATAGACTGGGTGAACAGCACACATTGTTAAAGTGCGATAAGCGCCACAGTGCGACGTGATGGTGATGTTATTTTTCGCGACGGATCGCTATAACTCATCATGCAAACATCGATAATCAACAGATGAATAAATCATGATAAAAAATGTGTTGTTAACGCTGATGATGTGCAGTGGATTGGTTTTACTGGGTGGCTGCTCCAGCGTAATGTCACATACCGGCGGCAAAGAGGGGACCTACCCCGGCACACGCGCCAGCGCCGAAATGATCGGCAGCAGTGATACAAACTGGGGCACCAAATCGCTGGCAATCCTGGATATGCCCTTTACCGCCGTCATGGATACGATACTCTTGCCGTGGGACTTCTTCCGCACAGACAGCTCAGTGAAGTCGCGAGTGGAAAAGAGCGAGGAGAAAACGAAGATGACCAACGCCGTTATCCCCCCGGCAAAAATGTCCGCTCACTGATTTATCGTTTGGTTTCCGTCACCCAAAGCTGGCGGAAACCGTCAACCTCTTCCATCCACGCGATTAACGCCCCATCCGGCGAAAAAACAACGGCGTCCGCTGAAGGCGGGCTGTCATGACTCGCCGTTAAAAAGGCGATTGCCCCGCTCTGCGCGTCGCAGCAGGCAATGCGGTTTTCCAGCACAAACCCCAACCACTGGCCTGACGGGTGCCAGTTGAACGCTGACTGGATATCGGTCGCGTTATGCGTAAGCTGGCGCGGCTCTCCCCCCTGCACCGGGATCAGCCAGAGCTGAACAATACCGCGATCATCGCGCATCAAAAACGCAATGTCCGTGGCTTGCGGGTTACTCCGCACCCAATGGCGCGGAACGTTTACCAGCCCAGGGAAAGCGCGATCGTGCGTAAAGGTCAGACGGCGCTGAACAACGCCCGCAGGCGGCGCTGGCAGCGTTGATTCTGTTCCGGTCAGCGGCATATCGCCTGCCTGTTTCCAGCCTTTTTCATCCTGCGGCAACGCCACCAGAAACAGCTCCGGCACTTTTTCACCCTTCGCCGACAAGGTATCGCCAATAAACGCCAGCGCATGATCGCCCACCCAACCCTCTTCGTAGGCGCGGTTAATGTCATCGCTGCCCGGCCGTGGCGCCGGCGTGGTCTGGCTCACTAACACGCACCAGTGGCTGCCGCTGTACTCCCGAGGATGCTGAACCGCCACCGTAACCGGGCCATACGGCACCGCAACGCCGACGTTGCGCAAGTCCAGCGCCGGATCGCGCTCACGCAGTACATGGTCGTTATAGGTGAAGCTGACACGCTCGCCGTTCGGACTGAACACATGCACATGGCTGCCGCCGCGCAGCGCGCCGGGCGTATACGGCACGGTGATGTCCATTGCATCCAGATTCGTCACGCGGTTTTGCGCCGCTATCACGCCGCGACGATGGTGGAAATCATAATGCCACGTCTCATCCGGGTTCTCCGGGCCATGAATGAACACATAGCGATCGTCTTGTGGATGAACGGTCACCACGCCAACGTGCGCGCCCTGCGTAGCGCGATAAATGACCTCAACCTCACCAGTCCGTACGTTGACGCGCTCAATCGTCTCACCGGTAAACGAGGCGCCTGACGTACGCACATCAAAAACCAGCCACTGGCTGTCCGCCGTCCAGGTGCTGGTATTCGTAAGCTGATGATGACGCGAAGCGAAAGTGATTTGTTTCATGGAGATACCCTGATGCGCGGTTTTCGCATCAGGGTATAGCATTGGAAGAAATTAGCCTACCCGTTTAACGTCGCCGACCAGCAGGATATAAGAGAGCGCGCCAATCAGGGCAACAGCGGAGATATAGACCAGCGCCGGGCCAAAGCCATAATCCTGCGCAAGGTAGCCAATCACCAGCGGCACGGTGATGCCGCCCAGTCCGCCAACAAAGTTAAACACGCCGCCGGTCAGGCCAATCAGACGCATCGGTGCGAGTGAAGAGACCAGTGACCAGGTGATAGACGCAAAACCATTGCCGAAGAACGCCAGCGCCATCAGAGTCATAATCCATACGGGATCGTTAGTGTAGTTCGCCCCCATGATGCAGGTAGAAATCAGCAGCCCGCAGATAATAGGCGTTTTACGCGCAACACCCAACGAGAACCCTTTTTTCACCAGCTTATCCGCCAGCCAGCCGGAGAGCAGCACCCCAAAGAAAGCGGCAAGGAACGGTACGGTCGTCATAAAACCTGCCTTCAGGGCGGTGATCCCTTTCTCCTGGGTTAAATAGTTCGGGAACCAGGTCAGGAAGAACCACAGCGTAGAAGTAACCGCAAATTGCCCCAGGTAGACCCCGACAAGTTTGCGGTGAAACACCAGTTTCCAGTCAGCTTTGGTCAGTGGCTGACGCGCCTCTTTTTTGACTGGCGCATCGCCGTCCACCAGACCGCCGCCATCGCGAATATAGTCCAGCTCAGCCTGGCTGATGCTTTTGGTCAGGCGCGGCGGCTGATAAACCTTGAACCAGATTAGCGACCAGATAATCCCGATTCCCCCGGTAACGATGAACACCCAGTGCCAGCTCAGCATCTCCTGAATCCAAATCAGCAGCGGCGTCAGAAACGCCAGGCCGACAAACTGCCCGGAGGTGTAGAAACCGACAGCGGAGGCGCGCTCATGCTCCGGGAACCAGCTGGTAACCATCCGGTTATTGGTCGGAAATGCGGGCGCCTCAAAAATCCCGGTGATGGCGCGAAGACCAATCAGCGACATTAATCCGGTGGCGAACCCCTGAAATAGCGTTGCAACAGACCAGCCCAAAATAGCGATAAAGTAGGTCAGTCGCGATCCCACACGGTCAAGGAACCAGCCGCCAGGAATCTGGCATAGCGTATAAAGCCACGCAAAAGCCGAAAAGACGTAGCCCATTTCCGCTTTGGTGATGCCGAATTCTTCCTGAATATGCGCCGACGCCACGGCGAGGTTCGCGCGGTCAACATAACAAATAACCACGGTAATAAAGATCATAATCAGCGTCAGATAACGACGACGCCCTGGTTTTGCAGCTGTAACTGAAATATCCATCGCAATCTGTCTCCAGATTTTGGGCATAGCGAGACCGCTCACCATGCCCTGTAATTTACAGAGGGTTATATTTTTGTATGTAAGGTTTTTGCCCGGTGGCTTACCGGGTCTACGGGATGGCGATTACCATTCCGCTACGCTGCCATCTTCATGACGCCACAACGGGTTGCGCCAGTCCGGCGCGTTTTTACTCAGTTCAATGACTTTAGCTTCGTCAATGTCCACGCCAAGACCCGGTTTAGTTAACGGTTTAAAGAAGCCGCCTTCCATACTGAAATCGTCCTTGTTTTTCACGAAGTCGAGCAGCTCCGCGCCTTTGTTGTAGTGAATGCCCATGCTCTGCTCCTGGAATACCGCATTGCGCGATACGAAGTCGATATGCAGACAGGCTGCCAGCGCAATCGGCCCCAGCGGACAGTGCGGCGCCAGCGCCACGTCGTAGGCTTCCGCCATCCCGGCGATTTTGTAGCATTCGGTGATACCGCCAGCGTGCGACAGATCCGGTTGCAGAATCGCCAGCCCGCCCGCTTCCAGCACGCGTTTAAACTCAAAGCGTGAGAACATGCGCTCGCCTGCGGCAATCGGAATATGCGTCTGCGCCGCCAGCTTCGGATAATATTCCGCCTGCTCCGCCAGCACCGGCTCCTCAATAAACAGCGGACGATATTGTTCCAGCTCTTTAATTAAAACCTTCGCCATCGGGGCGCTGACACGACCGTGGAAGTCGAGACCAAATTCAATTTCGTTACCAAAAGCCTCACGGATTTGCGCTACGGTATTGACTGCCGCATCCACCGCGCGTGAATTATCAATCACGCCCATCTCTTCACAACCGTTCAGTTTGAAGGTGTCGAAGCCAATAGCGCGCAGTTTCCTGATGCCGTCGATCACTTCCGCCGGACGGTCGCCGCCCACCCAGCTGTAGGCTTTAATTTTGTCGCGAACCAAACCGCCCATCAGTTGCCATACCGGCGCGTTCAGCACTTTGCCTTTGATATCCCACAGCGCCTGGTCGATACCGGCGATGGCGCTCATCATTATTGGGCCGCCGCGATAAAAACCGGCGCGGTACATCACCTGCCACAGATCGTTGATACGCGCCGGGTCCTGACCGATCAGATAGTCGCCAAACTCATGAACCGCCGCTTCGACGGTACGCGCGCGCCCTTCTATAACCGGTTCGCCCCAGCCAACCACGCCTTCATCCGTTTCGATTTTCAGGAACATCCAGCGCGGGGGTAAACGGTACGTGGTGATTTTGGTTATTTTCATTTCACTGCCTCTCGATACGCTTTAACAAATGCCGTCGCCTGCTGCGCGGTACGCTCAACGGACTGCCCGGCGCGATAGAGATCGCTGCCCAGCCCGGCGCCTGCGCAACCCGCGTTAATCCATTGCGCCAGGTTTTCCGGCGTCACGCCCCCCACGGCAAACACCGGGACATCAGCCGGAAGCACCGCTTTCAGCGCTTTGATGTAGTCCGGGCCAAATGCCGATGAGGGGAATATTTTCAGCGCCTGCGCACCCGCATCCAGCGCGGTAAAGGCCTCGCTGGCGGTCGCGCATCCAGGGCATACGGTCATGCCATAACTCACCGCGCGACGAATCACCTCGGGCTGAATATTTGGCGTGACGATCAGCTTGCAGCCCATTTGCGCTAACAGGTCTACCTGATCGGGCTGAAGTACGGTGCCCGCGCCGATCAACGCCTTATCGCCATACGCATCCACTATCGCCGGGATACTTTTTTCCCACTGCGGGGAGTTAAGCGGGATTTCCACCGCATCAAAGCCAGCCTCGATGACCGCGCCAACATGCGCCAGCGCTTCATCGGGCGTCACGCCACGTAATATCGCAATAAGCGGAAGATCAGTTTGCCACTGCATGAGCGATGCTCCTTATTCCTGCCTGAAATGCCTTCTCACCGGAAACGACGGTTGCATGACGGCCAATGGCGCTGAACGCCTGCTGGTAGCGTTCCGCCAGCGCGTCTCCGGCAACAATGGTGATCTGCCGGGCGTCAAAGCTTTCGCTAAGGGTGGCGACTTCAGCGCCAATCAACAGACCGGATAAAAATTCACTCACCTGCGCGCGCGGGAGTGTTCCCAGGACGTGCGAGGCGCGAACCTCAAAAAGTTGCGGCAGGATGGCGGGGGTAGCGAGACCACGCTCCAGCCCAGCAGTAAAGGCGACAGGCGAGGTTTCCTGTTCAGGCAACCCTGCGCCAACCAGTGAATAACGCAGCAACAGATGGTGTAATTCACCCGTCATCACGGTGCGAAAATCGTGAATTTGCGCGTTATCAGCCCGTACCCATTTACAGTGCGTACCGGGCATCACATAGACAGAAGAAGGAGAAAGCGTGCGGGCGCCAAGCAACTGTGTCTCTTCGCCGCGCATCACATTATGGTTATCGTCGCGTGAGACACAGAGTCCGGGAATAATCCAGATCTTGTCGCCAACGGAGGTTAACTGCTCGCCTATGGCAGAGAAATGGGCAGGAACCGGCAGATAGGGGGCGATTTTCCAGCCCACATTGCTGCCGACCATTCCCGCCATAACCACGGGAGTGGCGCTGTCGCGCCAGTTTTGCGTCACTTCTGCTAACACCGCTTCAGGAGATTTACCCTTCAGACGCGTTACGCCTGCTTCTGATTGCCTGCTCTCCAGGCATTTGTCGCCCTGGTAAAGCCAGGCGCGCAAATTGGTCGATCCCCAGTCAATTGCGATGTAGCGAGCTGTCATGTGATTTCCTTGAGCCTTCGTGTTGAGCTGGCGATCATCGTTAAGGCCGCCTGCTCTGCCGCATCGCCATCCTGATGCCGTATCGCATCGAATAGCGCCTTATGTTCCTGGAGCGTTTTTGGCATGTTGGCCTCATCACCCATCCAGGTTCGTTCAAACACCGCTCGCTGTAGCGAACTGATCGCCACACTAAGCTGTTGTAAAACCGGGTTATGTACCGACTGCAATACCGCCTCGTGATAGCGAATATCCGCTTCGTTGAAGGCATCCCGGTTCTGGTTGTTGGCGATCATGTCATTGAGCGCCGACTCAATTTCGGCCAGATCGCTCGACGTCGCGCGTTCCGCCGCCCAGCGCGCAATAGCCGGTTCCACCAGGTTACGGACTTCACTCATTGCGCTGATCAGCCGCGGGTCATAATCGTTTTCCAGCACCCATTGCAGCACGTCGGTATCGAGGTAGTTCCACTGGTTTCGTGGTGCGACAAACGCTCCGCGATAACGCTTCATTTCAATGAGCCGCTTCGCCATCAGCGAACGGAACACTTCGCGAATGATGTTGCGCGAGGTTTCAAACTCCTCACACAGATCCGCTTCCGCAGGCAGTGCCGAACCCGGTACGTACTTGCCGCTGACAATCTGTTTTCCCAGCGTGATGACGATGCGGTCGGTTTTATTGAGGGTCATGGAGAGTCCTTGTGCTCTGTATGTACCGCTCTACTTTACCGTTACCGCTGAAATTCGCCTCAACTTTGTAGTACTAACGTGATGTCATTCATCGTTGCTGTGTTGATAATGTAGTACAACATAAATGTGTTGTACTACAATTTAGATCACAAAAACGACAATCGGTAATGGAAATGTTATGAAGGGAAAATGAGGGCGTAAAAAACCCGCAGCAGAGGCGGGTTACGGAACGTCTGTTTTGCCGGATTAATCCAAGCCAGCCACTTAATTCAGCACAAATTTCTCAATTGCGTATGCCACACCGTCTTCCAGGTTGGATTTGGTGACAAAATTAGCCACCTCTTTCACCGACGGAATCGCGTTGTCCATCGCCACACCCATGCCTGCATATTCGATCATCGCGATGTCGTTTTCCTGATCGCCAATCGCCATGATTTCTTCCGGCTTGATCCCCAGCGCATCAGCCAGCGATTTCACGCCAGTGCCTTTATTGACGCGTTTATCCAGGATTTCGAGGAAGTACGGCGCACTTTTTAACACGGTATATTTCTCTTTTACTTCCGCCGGAATACGCGCAATGGCCTGATCAAGGATGACAGGTTCATCAATCATCATCACTTTCAGGAACTGCGTTGCCGGGTCCATTTTCTCCGCTTCACAGAACACCAGCGGAATGGTGGCGACATAGGATTCATGTACGGTGTAGTAGCTGATATCACGGTTTGCGGTGTACAGCGTGTTGCGATCCAGCGCGTGGAAGTGTGAGCCGACTTCGCGGGACAACTTCTCCAGAAAGCGGTAATCGTCATAGCTCAGCGCCGTTTGCGCAACGGTACTGCCGTCGCCCGCTTTCTGCACCAGCGCGCCATTGTAGGTGATGCAGTAGTCGCCGGGTTGTTCCATGTGAAGCTCTTTCAGATAGCTATGGACACCCGCATACGGACGGCCGGTGGTCAGCACCACGTTAACGCCACGGGCGCGCGCGGCGGCAATCGCCGTTTTTACCGCAGGTGAAATGGTGTGATCGGGCAGCAAAAGGGTGCCATCCATATCGATAGCAATGAGTTTGATAGCCATGAGTTCCCCGGATTAAATGAGTCCGTCCTCATGCTAACGCGATTCCGCTCAAAAAACAGCAACGAAAAGGGGGATGGAAAGGGGAACCGGGATTCCCCTTTTGCAGATCGGTTGTAGGCCGGATAAGGCCTAAGCCGCCATCCGGCAGCTTAGGCTGATGAACTGCCTGATGGCGCTTCGCTAATCAGGCCTACAAGCTGATTAGATATCGATGTTTGCCGCTTTCAGGGCGTTCTCTTCGATAAAGGCGCGACGCGGTTCAACGGCATCGCCCATCAGCGTAGTGAACAGCTGGTCGGCGGCAATCGCATCTTTCACGGTGACGCGCAGCATACGACGGCTTTCCGGGTCCATCGTGGTTTCCCACAGCTGATCCGGGTTCATCTCGCCCAGACCTTTATAGCGCTGAATCGCCAGGCCACGACGGGACTCTTTCACCAGCCACTCCAGCGCCTGCTCGAAGCTCGCAACCGGCTGACGGCGCTCGCCGCGTTCAATGAACGCATCGTCTTCGATCAGACCGCGCAGCTTCTCGCCGAGCGTGCAGATGCGACGGTATTCGCCGCCGGTAACAAACTCGTGATCCAGCGGATAGTCTGTATCCACGCCGTGGGTACGCACGCGAACAATCGGTTCGAACTGCTGCTGTTCGGCGTTCTCGCGAACGTCAAACTTCCACTGGCTGCCGTGCTGCTCTTTCTCGTTCAGCTCGGTAATCAGCGCGTTCACCCAACGGGTGACAGCCTGTTCGTTGCTAAGATCGGCTTCCGTCAGCGTCGGCTGATAAACCAGCTCTTTCAGCAGCGCTTTCGGGAAGCGACGCTCCATACGGCCAATCATTTTCTGCGTCGCGTTGTAATCAGAAACCAGTTTTTCTAACGCTTCGCCCGCCAGTGCCGGTGCGCTGGCATTGGTGTGCAGCGTTGCGCCATCCAGAGCGATGGAGATCTGGTACTGATCCATCGCCTCATCGTCTTTAATGTACTGTTCCTGCTTGCCTTTCTTCACTTTGTACAGCGGCGGCTGCGCAATATAGACGTGACCGCGTTCGACGATTTCCGGCATCTGACGATAGAAGAAGGTCAACAGCAGCGTACGGATGTGCGAGCCATCGACGTCCGCATCGGTCATGATGATGATGCTGTGATAGCGCAGTTTATCCGGGTTGTACTCGTCACGACCGATGCCGCAGCCCAGCGCGGTGATCAGCGTCGCCACTTCCTGGGAAGAGAGCATCTTGTCGAAACGCGCTTTCTCCACGTTGAGGATTTTACCCTTCAGCGGCAGAATCGCCTGGTTCTTGCGGTTACGACCCTGTTTAGCAGAGCCGCCTGCGGAGTCCCCTTCCACAAGGTACAGTTCAGACAGCGCCGGGTCACGTTCCTGACAATCCGCCAGTTTACCCGGCAGACCCGCCAGATCCAGCGCGCCTTTACGACGCGTCATTTCACGCGCACGACGCGCGGCTTCACGCGCACGCGCCGCATCGATAATTTTGCCGACCACGATTTTGGCGTCGGACGGGTTTTCCAGCAGGTATTCGCTCAGCAGCTCGTTCATCTGCTGTTCCACCGCCGATTTCACTTCGGAAGAGACCAGTTTATCTTTGGTCTGGGAGGAGAATTTCGGGTCCGGCACCTTCACGGAAACCACGGCAATCAGGCCTTCACGCGCATCGTCGCCGGTGGCGCTGACTTTGGCTTTCTTGCTGTAGCCTTCTTTATCCATATAGGCGTTCAGGGTACGGGTCATCGCCGCACGGAAGCCTGCAAGGTGCGTACCGCCGTCACGCTGCGGAATGTTGTTGGTAAAGCAGTAGATGTTTTCCTGGAAACCATCGTTCCACTGCAATGCCACTTCCACGCCGATACCGTCTTTTTCGGTGGAGAAGTAGAAGATATTCGGGTGGATCGGCGTTTTGTTCTTGTTGAGGTACTCAACAAACGCTTTGATGCCGCCTTCGTAGTGGAAATGGTCTTCTTTGCCGTCGCGCTTGTCTTTCAGACGAATAGAAACGCCGGAGTTCAGGAAGGACAGCTCACGCAGACGCTTAGCCAGAATTTCGTATTCAAATTCGGTGACGTTGGTGAAGGTTTCCAGGCTCGGCCAGAAACGCACCATCGTACCGGTTTTATCAGTTTCGCCAGTCACCGCCAGCGGCGCCTGCGGTACGCCATGCTCATAGATCTGACGGTGGATTTTGTTATCGCGCTGGATAACCAGTTCCAGTTTCTGGGACAGGGCGTTAACCACGGAAACACCCACGCCGTGCAGACCGCCGGACACTTTATAGGAGTTATCGTCAAATTTACCGCCCGCGTGCAGCACGGTCATGATCACTTCCGCAGCAGAAACGCCCTCTTCCGGGTGAATACCGGTCGGGATGCCACGCCCGTCATCCTGCACGGATACGGAGTTATCGGCATGAATGGTGACGATAATGTCTTTACAGTGACCCGCGAGCGCTTCGTCGATAGCGTTATCTACCACCTCGAATACCATGTGGTGCAGACCGGTGCCGTCATCCGTGTCGCCGATATACATACCCGGGCGCTTACGCACCGCATCCAGCCCTTTCAGGACTTTGATACTGGAGGAGTCATAAGAATTCGACATCAACGTTTCTCGCTCAATTTATCTTGGGTTAATCCGTTATTTTACCCTTTTCCACGGTGAACATCTTCGAATTTTTGTCCGACATGTCCAGAACGTGTTCAGCGCTGATTGCGCTGACAAAGACCTGTGATTGCGTCGCTTTCAAGCGGCTGGCCAGCAGCCCGCGACGCGCATCATCAAGTTCAGAGGCAAAATCATCTATCAGGTAGAGACACCGCCGCCCGCTTTCACGGGTGAGGAACTCCCCTTGCGCCAGTCGTAAAGCGCACATCAGCAGTTTAAGCTGCCCACGCGATAAGGTATCTTCCACCGGCGCACCGTCAGCACGAATGCGGAAATCCGCTTTGTGCGGGCCATGCGCAGTGTAGGTCAACATGCGATCGCGTTCGAAGCTCCGCTCCAGCACCTCGGCATAATCCGTCTCTTTTTCCCAACCGCGCTGAAAAGAGAAGGTGAGGGAGAACTCCGGTAGAAATTGCTGGCAGGTATCCGCCATATCCTGCGCAATACCAGCACTGTACTCAGCACGCCAGGTACTGATTTGTTCCGCGAGAGGAATCAACTCCTTATCCCACGGACGCAATTGTTCATAACGGCTTACCTGGCGCAGCGCCGCGTTGCGCTGCTTGAGCAACCGCTTCAGGTTGCTCCAGGCGGTAAAAAAACCGACTTCGTTGTGAAAGCATCCCCAGTCAAGGAACGCTCTTCTGTATTTGGGGCCGCCGTTGAGTAAAGTAAACCCCTCAGGGGTAATCAACTGCATCGGCATCAGGTGCGCCAGCTCCGCCACTTTGTGGCCGTCGGTGCCGTCGATGCGCACTTTGCTGTCGCCCAGCTTGTCTTTCGTCAGGCCGATAGCGGTTTCGCGCTCTTCCCCTTGCAAACGTCCGTGGAGGACAAACGACTCCTGCTCGTGACGAATGACGCGGCCAATCTGCAAGCTGCGAAACGCCCGGCCGTGGCCGAGCGTATAGATGGCTTCCAGCACGCTGGTTTTGCCGCTACCGTTTGCGCCAACCAGGAAGTTAAAGCCGGGGGATAAAGCGAGATCCGCATTTTCAATATTGCGAAAGTCGCGGATCAACAGGCGGGTGAGCGACATTACAGTCTCATTGGCATCACAACATACGCAGCACTTTGAGACGCCGCATCTTCAATCTGTACGCTGGAAACGGAGTCTGTCAGCAGAATACGCACGGTTTCACATTTCAGCGCGTTCAGCACATCGAGCACGTAGCTGACGTTAAAACCGATCTCCATCTCAGTACCGCCGTAGGTGACGTCCAGAATTTCTTCCGCTTCTTCCTGTTCCGGGTTGTTGGCGGTGATTTTGAGTTGGTTTTCGCTCACATACAGGCGTACGCCACGGAATTTCTCGTTGGAGAGAATCGCCGCGCGGGCAAACGCCTGCTTGAGAATATCGCAACCCGCTTCCAGCGTTTTGTCCGGGTTCTTCGGCAATACGCGGCGATAATCCGGGAAACGACCATCAACCAGCTTGGACGTAAAGATAAAATCACCGACGTGGGCACGGATGTTGTTACTGCCGATCTGTACGCGCAGCGGGGTTTCGCCGCCGTCGAGCATACGCATCAGCTCAATCACGCCTTTACGCGGCACAATCACCGAATGGTTAGGCAGAGATTGCCCGACCGGCATAGAGCAGACCGCCAGACGGTGACCGTCGGTCGCGACGGTACGCAACTCTTCACCTTCAGTCTCAAACAGCATGCCGTTTAAGTAGTAACGAACGTCCTGATGCGCCATTGAGAACTGGGTGGCTTCAATCAGGCGCTTCATCGTTGCCTGCGGCAGGGTGAATTCGACTTCGCTCTGCCAGTCATCCAGATTAGGGAAATCGGCGGCAGGCAGCGTGGAAAGCGAGAAACGGCTACGCCCGGAGCGCACCAGCATCCGATCGCCTTCCAGCTGGACGGCAATTTCAGCCCCTTCCGGCAAGCCACGGCAGATATCAAAGAATTTCCGCGCCGGGACGGTAGTTGCGCCTGGTTCATGAGGCTGAATCAACGCAACGCGCGCCACCATTTCCATTTCAAGATCGGTGCCCGTCAGCGACAGCGTACCGTCAGCCACCTGCAACAGCAGGTTACCGAGAATGGGCAGCGTAGGACGACCGCCCAGCGGGCCACTGACCTGCTGAAGCGGTTTTAATAAATGTTCACGTTCAACGGTAAATTTCATAGCGTCACGAAGATAATGTTCTGATTAAGTTTGAGAAATCTTCTTTAATATCATGGCTTTCTTCACGCAACTGCTCAATCTTACGGCAGGCATGAAGTACGGTAGTGTGGTCACGTCCACCAAACGCGTCGCCAATTTCCGGCAGACTGTGGTTGGTGAGCTCCTTTGCCAGCGCCATAGCCATCTGACGCGGGCGCGCTACCGAGCGAGATCGACGCTTGGAAAGCAGATCCGCAATTTTAATTTTGTAATACTCCGCCACCGTTTTCTGGATATTGTCGATGGTGACCAGCTTTTCCTGCAACGCCAGCAGATCGCGCAGCGCTTCACGCACAAAGTCGATAGTGATAGCGCGTCCGGTAAAGTTAGCGTTAGCGATCACGCGGTTCAGCGCCCCTTCCAGCTCACGCACGTTAGAGCGTAGTCGCTTGGCAATAAAGAACGCCACCTCGCCAGGCAGACGAATATCATTTTCGTCCGCTTTTTTCATCAGGATCGCCACGCGGGTTTCCAGCTCAGGCGGTTCGATCGCCACCGTCAACCCCCAACCGAAGCGGGATTTCAGACGATCTTCGACGCCGTTGATCTCTTTTGGATAACGATCCGACGTCAAAATGATCTGCTGATTACCTTCCAACAGGGCGTTAAAGGTGTGGAAAAACTCTTCCTGGGATCGTTCTTTATTGGCGAAGAATTGAATGTCATCAATAAGCAGTGCGTCAACGGAACGGTAGTAGCGTTTAAACTCTTCGATCGCGTTGTTTTGCAAGGCTTTAACCATGTCCTGCACAAAGCGCTCGGAGTGCATATACACCACTTTCGCATTCGGTTTGCGCGCCATAATGCCGTTGCCCACCGCATGCAACAGGTGAGTTTTACCCAGACCGGTGCCGCCGTAGAGGAACAAGGGATTGTAGGCGCCGCCGGGGTTGTCCGCCACCTGACGAGCCGCCGCGCGCGCCAGTTGGTTGGATTTACCTTCGACGAAGTTATCAAACGTGTGTTTCACGTTGACGTTAGAGCGGTAGGTCGGTTCTGCCGGAGCCGGCACGTTATCCCAGCCCGGGCGCGCCGCGGCTGGCGCCGCACGCTGTGGCTGCGCCTGAGCGACCTGCGCAGGCACAACAACATTGTTGACCGGCGTTTTGAGCGTTTGAGTGACGGGTTTCGTCCCGACCTCAAAACGCAGTTGTGGGGCATCCGCTCCGCAGAAATTATTCAGCAGTCCATTGATATTATTGAGGTACTTGTCTCTTACCCAATCGAGCACAAAACGGTTTGGCGCATACAAAGCCAGCGTGTTATCGCTCAGTTCCGCCTGCAACGGGCGTATCCACATACTGAATTCTGTGGCTGGTAACTCATCCTGCAATCGGGCAAGACACTGCTGCCAAAGCGAAAGTGACACGGCGGACTCCACTCGAACAAAAGTCGATAAATGACAAAGGCTGAAACATTCATGATTGTTGACGCACGTCGAAAAGACCCTGTGCATAAAAGGGTGACGTGCGAATTGCTATCTGCAATTTTACCCGATCAGGATCCGTTGAAACGATCAGGACCGCGGATCATAGCCTAAACTGAGCAAGAGATCTTCTGTTTCTCACAGATTCTTCCCGCTTTATCCACAGGATGATCCAGAACCGGGTAAGTGTAAACGATCCAGGCGAAGTGCTGCACGATTTCGCGCGCATATTGAAAAAATTAATGAGTAAAGATGCCAGGCTGTGCCCTCAATTGCGCGTGGCGTCGACGCTGAGCCAGAAACGCGTAGTCAAGGCGGAAGGCGCTGGACATAGTGGGCCTATGTTCAAGCCTGACAACGCAGAGTACGCGTTTCTGGCACGCGTCCCGAAGGGCTGGGACTATTTTGGCCCATTGCCGCGTTGCTCTCCGCGCATTTGGGCCCCCAAACCCCACGGTTCGCACCTTGCCCTGGGCCAAAATAATCGCCAGCGACGTTCACGATCAATTGAGGGCACAGCCTGATACTGCATAAACGATCTAATAAAGATCCCGTGCGATCCTTGCGCTTTGCCCGGCAGTCCGTATAATCCTCCACCCGTTGTACAATGCCCATCGTACGGCGTTAGCGCTGCTTGTTTTTCGCGCGAAAAGGTGCGGAAAAACGCAGGGTTTTAAGGAAAGAGAATTGACTCTGGAGTGTACAATTATTACAATCCGGCCTCTTTAATCACCCACGCTGAGGCGTAAGTCGTTCGATAATCGTTCGGGTATACGCAAAAGTCAGTGAATTTATTCAAGTTTAGGTAGAAATCGCCATGAAACGCACTTTTCAACCGTCTGTACTGAAGCGCAACCGTTCTCACGGCTTCCGTGCTCGTATGGCTACTAAAAATGGTCGTCAGGTTCTGGCACGTCGTCGTGCTAAAGGCCGCGCTCGTCTGACCGTTTCCAAGTAATAAAAGCTAACCCCTGAGTGGTTAAGCTCGCATTTCCCAGGGAGTTACGTTTGTTAACTCCCAGTCATTTCACATTTGTCTTCCAGCAGCCACAACGGGCTGGCACGCCGCAAATCACCATTCTCGGCCGCCTGAATTCGCTGGGGCATCCCCGCATCGGTCTAACCGTCGCCAAGAAAAACGTTCGACGCGCGCATGAACGCAATCGGATTAAACGTCTGACGCGTGAAAGCTTCCGTCTGCGTCAACATGAACTCCCTGCAATGGATTTCGTGGTGGTGGCGAAAAAAGGGGTTGCCGACCTCGATAACCGTGCTCTCTCGGAAGCGTTGGAAAAATTATGGCGCCGCCACTGTCGCCTGGCTCGCGGGTCCTGATAGCCCTTATACGGGTCTATCAACGCCTGATCAGTCCGCTGCTTGGGCCGCATTGCCGTTTCACGCCAACCTGCTCAAGCTACGGAATTGAGGCATTGCGCAGGTTTGGAGTGATAAAAGGCAGTTGGTTGACGGTGAAACGCGTATTAAAATGCCACCCTTTACACCCTGGTGGTGACGATCCCGTCCCGCCCGGACCATTTGATACCAGAGAACACTAACGATGGATTCGCAACGCAATCTTTTAGTCATCGCTTTGCTGTTCGTGTCTTTCATGATCTGGCAAGCCTGGGAGCAGGATAAAAATCCGCAGCCTCAGACCCAACAGACCACGCAGACAACGACCACCGCAGCGGGTAGCGCCGCCGACCAGGGCGTACCGGCCAGTGGCCAGGGGAAACTGATTACGGTTAAGACCGACGTGCTTGATCTGACCATCAACACCCGTGGCGGTGATGTTGAGCAGGCCTTGCTGCCAACTTACCCGAAAGAGCTGGGTTCTAAAGAACCGTTCCAGTTGCTGGAAACGACTCCGCAGTTTATCTACCAGGCGCAGAGCGGCCTGACCGGTCGTGATGGCCCGGATAACCCGGCTAACGGCCCGCGTCCGCTGTACAGCGTCGATAACGACACGTTTGTCCTCGCGGATGGCCAGAACGAACTGCATGTTCCGATGACCTGGACTGACGCCGCTGGCAACACCTTCACCAAAACGTTTGTCCTCAAACGCGGTGAATATGCGGTCAACGTCAACTACAGCGTGCAGAACGCCGGTGAGAAACCGCTGGAGATCTCCACCTTTGGTCAGTTGAAGCAATCCATCAATCTGCCGTCTCATCGCGACACCGGTAGCAGCAATTTTGCACTGCATACCTTCCGTGGCGCGGCGTACTCCACGCCGGATGAGAAGTACGAAAAATACAAATTCGACACCATTGCCGATAACGAAAACCTGAACGTCAGCTCCAACGGCGGTTGGGTCGCCATGTTGCAGCAGTACTTCGCAACGGCATGGATTCCGCGTAACGACGGCACCAATAACTTCTATACCGCTAATCTGGGTAACGGCATTGCCGCTATCGGCTATAAATCTCAGCCGGTTCTGGTACAGCCGGGTCAGACTGGCGCCATGACCAGCACCCTGTGGGTTGGCCCGGAAATTCAGGATAAAATGGCGGCCGTTGCACCGCACCTGGATCTGACCGTTGATTACGGTTGGCTGTGGTTCATCTCTCAGCCGCTGTTCAAACTGCTGAAATGGATTCATAGCTTCCTGGGTAACTGGGGCTTCTCTATCATCGTTATCACCTTTATCGTTCGTGGCATCATGTACCCGCTGACAAAAGCGCAGTACACCTCCATGGCGAAGATGCGTATGCTACAGCCGAAGATTCAGGCTATGCGCGAGCGTCTGGGCGATGACAAACAGCGTCAGAGCCAGGAAATGATGGCCCTGTACAAAGCTGAGAAGGTTAACCCGCTGGGCGGCTGCTTCCCGCTGATCATCCAGATGCCTATCTTCCTGGCGTTGTACTACATGCTGATGGGCTCCATTGAACTGCGTCATGCGCCGTTCGCACTGTGGATCCATGACTTGTCCGCACAGGACCCGTACTACATCCTGCCGATCCTGATGGGCGTGACGATGTTCTTCATCCAGAAGATGTCTCCGACCACCGTGACCGACCCGATGCAGCAGAAGATCATGACCTTTATGCCGGTCATCTTCACGGTATTCTTCCTGTGGTTCCCGTCAGGTCTGGTGCTGTACTATATCGTCAGCAACCTGGTAACCATCATCCAGCAGCAGCTGATTTACCGTGGTCTGGAGAAACGTGGCCTGCATAGCCGCGAGAAGAAAAGCTCCTGATTCCATGTAAGCCGGGTAAGCATAGCGCCACCCGGCAATCAGAACAGCGATGACAGGGCGGTCAATTGACCGCCTTTTTTATTAGCAAAAAAGAGAAGATCATGAGCCATAACGACACTATCGTCGCCCAGGCTACCCCACCGGGACGCGGTGGCGTCGGTATCCTGCGTATTTCCGGTCTCAAGGCGCGCGAGGTGGCCGAAGCCGTATTGGGCAAGCTACCAAAACCGCGTTACGCCGATTACCTGCCGTTTAAAGATGCCGATGGCACGGCGCTGGATCAGGGGATCGCGCTGTGGTTTCCTGGCCCGAACTCGTTTACTGGTGAAGACGTACTGGAACTGCAAGGGCATGGCGGCCCGGTCATTCTCGACCTGCTGTTAAAACGTATTCTGACGCTCCCCGGCCTGCGCATTGCCAGACCGGGCGAGTTCTCCGAGCGCGCGTTCCTCAATGACAAGCTCGACTTAGCCCAGGCAGAAGCGATTGCCGACCTGATCGACGCCAGTTCCGAGCAGGCGGCACGCTCGGCGCTAAACTCGCTACAGGGGGCATTTTCCGCGCGTGTGAATCATCTTGTGGAAGCACTCACTCACCTGCGCATCTATGTGGAAGCAGCCATTGACTTCCCGGACGAGGAGATCGACTTCCTCTCCGACGGCAAAATTGAAGCCCAGCTCAACGGCGTGATCGCCGATCTCGATGCGGTACGCGCCGAAGCGCGTCAGGGCAGCCTGCTGCGTGAAGGGATGAAGGTGGTCATTGCCGGACGCCCTAACGCCGGGAAATCGAGCCTGCTGAACGCCCTGGCGGGCCGTGAGGCCGCCATTGTCACCGATATCGCTGGCACCACCCGCGACGTGCTGCGCGAGCATATTCACATCGACGGAATGCCGCTGCACATCATCGATACCGCCGGTCTGCGCGATGCCAGCGATGAAGTGGAACGTATTGGGATTGAGCGCGCCTGGCAGGAGATAGAACAGGCCGACCGCGTGCTGTTTATGGTGGATGGCACAACTACCGATGCCGTTGATCCGGCGGAAATCTGGCCGGACTTTATCGCCCGTTTACCGGCGAAACTGCCGATCACCGTTGTGCGCAACAAAGCTGACATCACTGGCGAGACGCTGGGTATCAGCGAGGTGAATGGTCACTCACTTGTCCGTCTTTCCGCCCGTACCGGCGAAGGCGTGGATGTGTTGCGTAACCATCTCAAGCAAAGCATGGGCTTTGACACCAATATGGAAGGCGGCTTCCTTGCCCGCCGTCGCCATCTTCAGGCGCTGGCAGAAGCCGCAGAACATCTCCAGCAGGGTAAATCACAGCTGCTTGGCGCCTGGGCAGGCGAACTGCTGGCGGAGGAGCTGCGTCTGGCGCAGCAGGCGCTGAGTGAGATCACCGGCGAGTTTACCTCCGACGATCTGCTGGGCCGTATTTTCTCCAGCTTCTGTATTGGCAAGTGATGTTGTTTTGCCCGGTGGCGCTACGCTTACCGGGCCGACTAAATCTGTAGGCCGGATAAGGCAAAGCCGCCATCCGGCAATAATAAATTTCCTCACAGGAAATCACCGTTGTCCAAATGGCAACTCGCGTCACTGAAAACCTCCCCGTATTCTTAGCGCCACGCTTATTGTGAGGACGCTATGACCCGCTTTCTAATCTGTAGTTTTGCCCTTGTTTTACTCTACCCGGCCGGTATCGACATGTATCTGGTCGGTTTACCCCGTATTGCCGCCGATCTGAACGCCAGCGAGGCGCAGCTGCACATCGCATTTTCGGTATACCTGGCCGGGATGGCCACCGCAATGCTGTTTGCGGGTAAAGTTGCAGACCAGTCAGGGCGCAAACCGGTGGCGATAGCGGGCGCGGTGATATTCATCATCGCCTCCATGCTTTGCTCACGAGCAACGGACGGGTCGCTGTTCCTGACCGGGCGCTTTATTCAGGGCATCGGGGCAGGGTGCTGTTATGTGGTGGCGTTTGCGATTTTGCGCGACACGCTGGACGATCGCCGCCGGGCGAAAGTGTTATCGCTATTAAACGGAATTACCTGCATTGTACCGGTATTAGCGCCAGTGTTAGGGCATTTGATTATGCTTAAATTCCCGTGGCAAAGTCTGTTTTACACGATGATAGCGATGGGTATCGCGGTATGCCTGCTCTCGGTGTTTATCCTGAAAGAAACGCGCCCGGCAACATGCTCATCGACCTCGCGCCCTCAGCAAAATGCAGAGTCGCTGCTCAACCGCTTTTTCCTCAGCCGTCTGGCGATCACCACGTTGAGCGTGTCGGTGATCCTCACATTTGTAAACACCTCGCCGGTGTTGCTCATGGAAATGATGGGCTTTGATCGCGGTGAATACGCCACCACAATGGCGCTGACGGCAGGCATCAGCATGGCGGTGTCGTTCTCAACGCCCTTTGCGCTGAGCGTATTTAAACCGCGCACGCTGATGCTCACGTCGCAAGGGCTGTTTCTGGCTGCGGGCATCGTACTCAGCCTCTCATCCTCTCACGCCGTCACGCTCTTTGGCCTGACGCTCATCTGCGCGGGTTTTTCAGTTGGCTTTGGCGTGGCGATGAGCCAGGCATTAGGCCCATTCTCACTGCGTGCTGGCGTCGCAAGCTCTGTACTCGGCATTGCACAGGTCTGCGGGTCATCGCTGTGGATATGGCTGGCGGCAGTCATTGGCTTTAACGCCCTGAATATGCTGATCGGGATTCTGATTGGCTGTAGCATGGTCTGTATCCTGTTACTGATGACCATACAGCCCGCAGCGCATTATGAAAAAATCCATCACCAGTCTCGATCTTAATCTGTTGTTATGTTTGCAGCTTCTGATGCAGGAGCGCAGCGTCACCAAAGCGGCGAAGCGGATGAACGTCACGCCCTCGGCGGTGAGTAAGTCGCTGTCAAAGCTGCGAACATGGTTTGATGACCCGCTGTTTGTGAACACGCCGCTGGGGCTGACGCCGACGCCGCTGATGGTCAATATGGAACAAAGCCTGGCGGACTGGATGCAGATGAGCAATCAGCTGCTTGATAAACCGCATCACGAATCGCCACGCGGCCTGAAATTTGAACTGGCGGCAGAGTCGCCGCTGGTAATGATCATGTTCAATTCTCTGTCGCAGCAGATTTATCAGCGCTATCCGCAGGCCACAATCAAGGTGCGTAACTGGGATTACGACTCGCTGGATGCCATCACACGCGGCGAGGTGGATCTCGGCTTTACCGGAAGGGAGAGCCATCCCCGTTCGCGGGAGCTTCTCAGCCTGCTACCGCTGTCTATCGATTTTGAAGTCCTGTTCAGCGACCTCCCCTGGGTCTGGCTGCGGGAAGATCACCCGGCGCTACAAGAAGAGTGGAATCTGGAAACATTTTTACGCTATCCGCATATCAGCATTTGCTGGGAGCAAAGCGACACCTGGGCGCTGGATGATGTATTGCAGGAGATGGGCCGCAAACGCAACATCGCCTTAAGTTTACCGGGGTTTGAACAATCGCTGTTTATGGCCGCCCAGCCGAACCACTCGCTGCTGGCGACCGCGCCTCTCTACTGCCAGCGTTATAACCAGCTCCACCAGCTCCCGTTGGTCGCGCGTCCTCTCCCTTTTGACGCCGCCCAGCGAGAAAAGCTGATGGTGCCTTTTACCCTCCTTTGGCATAAACGTAACAGCCATAACCCTAAAATTATCTGGTTAAAAGAGACCATTAAAACGCTCTATAGCCACCTCTCCTGACGGTAAATTAACCACGACCGCGTCAGAAATGTAAAAGTCGCGTAAGCGCCGCTGTTTTTGTCGAACTTTTGACCAGTAAAACCTGTCCATAGTCTACGTAAATGTTACTCTCGTAATAATCACGGACCATTAATCACGGAGCGAAAAATGGCGACACATTTTGCCAGAGGGATTCTTACGGAGGGACACCTGATTTCAGTCCGTCTGCCTTCTCCATGCCACATCGAAGCCAGAAACCTTCCCGCTCACCGCCGGACACGTTTTTTGGCTTCACGCGGCTTACTCGCTGAACTGATGTTTATGCTCTACGGAACCAGCGAGCTGCCGGAAATTGCTACTCAGGCCAAAGGGAAGCCTGTCTTTCGCGATAAAAATCTGCCCGCGTTCTCCATCTCATATGCCGGGAATATGGTGGGCGTGGCGCTGACAACGGAGGGGGAATGCGGCCTGGATATGGAATTACAGCGAGCCATGCGAGGCTTCCATAGCCCACTCTCAGCCGAGAGCCCGGCGTTCTCCAGCAACGAAAATCTGTGGATCAACAATCAGAGCGATCCCAACGAAGCGCGCGCGCAACTGATCACCTTACGCCAGAGCGTGCTAAAGCTAACCGGTGACGTACTGAATGACGATCCGCGTGAACTCCAGCTCCTTCCCGGCGCAGGCCGCCTGAAATGCGCCCACGTTACGCAGGTGGAGGCAATATGCGACGCGGAAGATATTCTGGTCTGGTCGGTGGCGGTTACGCCAGCCATTGAAAAACTGAATGTTTGGGAGTTTGATAGTAAGCAAGGATGGAAAAGCCTGGCCGATATCCAGACCCGGGCGAATGAACCCACTGGTCGCCTGATGCGATTCGCTCAATTATCCACAGCAAAGTCATCTTATACACTTAGCTGATTCGGCCCTGTCCCGGCCGCCATGATGAAAAGGAGTAATCATGTCCGAAACGTTGAATGTTGTTACGTTACTGGGGAGCCTGCGCAAAGGTTCATTTAACGGTATGGTCGCCCGCACGCTGCCGAAAATTGCCCCGGCAGGCATGGAGGTCAGCGCATTACCTTCGATTGGCGATATTCCGCTGTATGACGCTGATGTGCAACAGGAAGAGGGGTTCCCGGCGAGCGTTGAAGCGCTGGCGGAGCAAATCCGTAAAGCGGACGGCGTCGTCATCGTCACACCGGAATACAACTACTCGGTGCCAGGTGGACTGAAAAACGCGATCGACTGGCTGTCCCGCCTGCCAGAACAGCCGTTAGCCGGGAAACCGGTGCTGATCCAGACCAGCTCAATGGGGGCAATCGGCGGCGCTCGCTGTCAGTATCATCTGCGCCAGATTCTGGTATTCCTTGATGCGATGGTAATGAACAAACCGGAGTTTATGGGCGGCGTGATTCAGAACAAAGTTGACCCGCAAACCGGGGAAGTGGTTGATCAAAGCACGATTGATCATCTTACCGGCCAGCTAACCGCGTTTGGCGATTACATTCAGCGCGTTAAAGCGTGATAACAGCGCGCGCGTAGGGCCGCAGGCCGGATAAGGCGTTTGGCCGCCATCCGGCTATCAAATTTGCCTGATGGCGCTACGCTTATCAGGCCAGGACACCTCGCGCAGCGCCGTATCAGCGGCAATTAGTGCGCGTCGATAAACACAATCTTCAGCATAAACAACAACGCCACAACCACCACGCAAGGGCTCAGCTCACGCAGACGTCCGGTACCGATTTTCATCACACAGTAAGAGATAAAGCCCAGCGCGATACCTTCGGTAATCGAGAAGCTGAACGGCATCATCACGGCAGTAATAAACGCCGGAACAGACTCGGTAAGGTCCTGCCATTTCACGCGCGCCAGACTGGAAGTCATCAGTACGCCAACATAGATCAGCGCCCCGGCAGCGGCATAACCCGGCACCATTCCCGCCAGCGGCGACAGGAAGATAACCAGCAGGAACAGCAGACCGACAACAACGGCGGTCAGGCCCGTGCGCCCGCCGACGGATACGCCGGATGAGGACTCGATATAGGCAGTAACCGACGAAGTTCCGATAAACGCCCCGGTCACAGAAGAGACGCTATCGACAAACAGCGCCTGCTTCATCCGCGGGAATTTACCTTTCTCATCAGCCAGACCGGCTTTGTCGGTAACGCCAATCAGCGTACCGGAGGAGTCGAACAGGTTCACCAGCATGAAGGAGAAAATCACGCCAGCCAGACCAATGTTAAACGAGCCCGCCAGATCCACATGCCCGATCACAGAGCTAACGCTTGGCGGCGCAGAGACAATGCCGTTGTAATGCACATCACCCATCATCCAGCCGAGCAGCGTCGTTACAATAATAGAGACCAGCACGGCGGCATGAATGTTACGTGATGCCAGAATAGCGATGATGAAGAAGCCCAGCACGCCGAGCAGTACGCTGTGAGAGGTCAGATTACCGATGCTCACCAGGGTTTCCGGGTTCGCGACGATAACGCCTGCGTTTTTCAGCCCCATCATGCCGATAAACAGGCCGATACCGCTGGTGATGCCCACGCGCAGACTGACCGGAATGTTAGCAATCATCCAGTAACGCACGCGGAAGATGGTCAGCAGCAGCAGGCCGATCGCTCCCCAGAAGATTGCGCCCATACCAACCTGCCAGGACAGCCCCATCGCGCCAACGACCACGAAGGCGAAAAACGCGTTCAGACCCATAGCCGGCGCCAGCGCGACCGGTAAATTAGCAAACAGCCCCATCAGAATGCTGCCGAACGCCGCGATAAGACAGGTGGTAACGAAGACGGCGCTGGTGTCCATGCCAGCAACGCCAAGAATCTGCGGGTTAACAAAAACGATGTAAACCATCGTCAGGAAGGTGGTAAAACCGGCGATCACTTCGGTTCGTGCCGTCGTGCCATGTTCGCGCAGTTTAAACACGCGTTCCAGCATACCCTGACCAGAAGTCTGGGTGGTGTGTTGTTGACTCATTATCTATTTCCGAACAAGGAGGGAAAATTCGTCGCTATCCTATACCAAAATGCGACAATAAGGGCAGTTGTGAGACACTTTTTTCATTGAATTTGCTTATACGGCAACGATTGCGTCGCACAATAAGGCATTACGAAAACGTTAAACTAGCGAGAAAAGAAAGCATGTCCCAGATTCAAGCGGTATTTTTCGACTGCGACGGTACGCTGGTCGACAGTGAAGTCATTTGCTCCCGCGCGTATGTCGCGATGTTCCAGGAATTCGGCATCACGCTCGATCTCG
Organism: Citrobacter sp. CK198; assembly: GCF_030333295.1. NCBI lineage: Bacteria > Pseudomonadati > Pseudomonadota > Gammaproteobacteria > Enterobacterales > Enterobacteriaceae > Citrobacter > Citrobacter sp. CK198. The sequence goes on from NZ_JAOWGE010000023.1 coordinate 341,111, forward strand.
AAGAGGTGTTCAAACGCTTTAAAGGCGTAAAACTCTACGAAATCATCGATATCATTAACGAGGAGCAGGGTGTGTCGTTAGCAAAAGCGGATTTAGAACCCGTTTACCGCGCCGAGGTCGCACGCCTGTTCGACTCAGAACTGGAGGTGATCGCAGGGGCAAATGCGCTGCTGGACAGCATGACGGTGCCGATGTGCGTCGTCTCTAACGGCCCGGTCAGCAAAATGCAGCATTCACTGGGCAAGCTGGGCATGTTGCATCATTTTCCAGAAAAATTGTTCAGCGGCTATGACATTCAACGCTGGAAGCCCGATCCGGCTCTGATGTTCCACGCGGCGAAAGCCATGAACGTTGACGTGGAGAATTGCATTCTGGTGGATGATTCCAGTGCCGGCGCCCGGTCGGGAATCGATGCGGGAATGGAGGTGTTCTACTTCTGCGCCGATCCGCACAACAAACCGATCGATCATCCGAAAGTAACGACGTTTACCGATCTGGCACAGTTGCCGGGATTGTGGAAGGCGCGGGGTTGGAATATCGTCGATTAAACCGTAGGCCTGATAAGCAAAGCGCCATCAGGCGAATGGCGCAGAATGCCGGATGCGGCGTAACGCCTTATCCGGCCTACAATAGCGACGCCGGGGGATCCCGGCGAACGCAACAAGCCGCTTATTCCTTCGGATCTTTGCCTGCCAGCAGTTTATCCAGCTCGTCACCACCGACGTGGCGGAAATCCTGTCCCTTCACGAAGTAGAAGATGTACTCGCAGATATTCTGGCAACGGTCGCCAATGCGCTCAATGGAGCGTGCGCAGAACAGCGCGGTCAGCACGCTTGGAATGGTGCGCGAATCTTCCATCATGTAGGTCATCAGCTGACGCACGATACCTTCGTATTCCTGGTCAACTTTCTTATCTTCACGGTAGATACGCACCGCTTCGTCAATATCCATTCGCGCGAACGCGTCCAGCACGTCATGCAGCATCTGTACGGTGTGACGCCCCAGCGACTCCAGGCTCACCAGCAGCGGCTGGTGCTGGTGGGAGAATTTCTCCAGCGCGGTGCGACAAATTTTGTCCGCCACGTCGCCAATGCGCTCCAGTTCAGCGATGGTTTTGATGATCGCCATCACCAGGCGCAGGTCGCTCGCTGTCGGCTGGCGTTTGGCAATGATGCGCACGCACGCTTCATCGATCGCCACTTCCATCATGTTGACGTGCTTATCGCCGTCAATAACGCGCTTCGCCAGTTCGCTATCCTGATTATGCATCGCGGTGATCGCATCAGAAAGCTGTTGCTCCACCATGCCGCCCATAGTCATCACCTGGGTGCGGATGCTTTCCAGTTCTGCGTTGAACTGGCCGGAAATGTGTTTGTTAAGGTTTAGGTTGTCCATGGTTAGCTCCAAATCAACCGTAGCGGCCAGTAATATAATCTTCGGTTTGCTTTTTAGCGGGCTTAGTGAACAGATCGTCCGTGTTGCTGAACTCAATCAACTCGCCCAGATACATAAACGCCGTGTGGTCGGAACAACGCGCAGCCTGCTGCATGTTGTGCGTCACGATCACCACGGTGTAGTCCTGCTTCAGCTCAGTGATCAGCTCTTCAATACGCCCGGTGGAAATCGGGTCCAGCGCTGAACACGGCTCATCCAGCAGCAGAACTTCCGGGCGAATGGCGATACCACGCGCAATGCACAGACGCTGCTGCTGACCACCCGAGAGAGAGTACCCGCTCTGGTGCAATTTATCTTTGGTTTCGTTCCATAATGCGGCTTTGGTCAACGCCCACTGAACGCGTTCGTCCATATCGGCGCGAGACAGTTTCTCAAACAGGCGCACGCCAAAAGCGATGTTGTCATAGATAGACATCGGGAACGGCGTCGGCTTCTGGAACACCATCCCCACTTTGGCACGCAGCAGAGCGATATCCTGGGTGTTGGTAAGGATATTATCGCCATCCAACAGGATCTCGCCTTCCGCGCGCTGCTCTGGATACAACGAATACATTTTGTTAAAGGTACGCAGCAGTGTGGATTTACCACAGCCAGACGGCCCAATAAACGCCGTGACCTGGTTCTTCGCGATATCCAGGTTGATATCCTTCAGGGCATGGAATTTGCCGTAGTAGAAGTTCAAATCACGAACCTGAATCTTACCCGGAGCAGTATCAACCATACTCATTTCAATCTCTTCCTCATTCGGCGTCGCCGTTGGCCGCGCCGTAAAAAATTAACCGCTGTTCACATCTGTAGGCCGGATAAGGCGTTTACGCCGCCATCCGGCACCTGAAATTAACCGTGTTTACTCTTCGCAAAAATGATGCGCGCCAGAATATTCAGCAACAATACGCACAGGGTAATGATCAACACCCCAGCCCAGGCCAGTTGCTGCCACTCCGCGAACGGACTCATCGCAAATTTAAAGATAGTGACCGGCAGGTTAGCGATAGGCTGCATCATGTCGGTGCTCCAGAACTGGTTGGAAAGCGCAGTAAAGAGCAGCGGCGCGGTTTCACCCGCAATACGGGCAACCGCCAGCAGTACGCCGGTGATAATCCCGGAAATCGAGGCTTTCAGGGTAATCGCCGAGATCATTTTCCATTTCGGCGTCCCCAGCGCATAAGCCGCTTCACGCAGGCTATCCGGCACCAGTTTCAGCATGTTCTCTGTGGTACGAATGACGATAGGCACCTGTAGCAGCGCCAGCGCAATCACGCCCGCCCAACCGGAGAAGTGCTCCATTTGCGCCACCACGATGGTGTAAACAAACAGACCGACCACGATAGACGGCGCGGAAAGCAGGATGTCGTTAATGAAACGGATCACTTCCGCAAGCCAGGATTTACGGCCATATTCCGCCAGGTAGATCCCCGCCATGATGCCAAGCGGCGTACCAAATACCGTCGCCCACAAAATTAACAGTCCGCTCCCCGCCAGGGCGTTCGCCAGACCACCGCCAGCGGTATTCGGCGGCGGCGTCATTTCAGTAAACAGCGCCAGCGACATGCCGTCGAAACCACGCGTAATGGTGGACATCAGGATCCAGATGAGCCAGAACAGCCCAAACGCCATCGTCGCCATTGAGAGCGTCAATGCGATGCGGTTTCTCGTGCGGCGCTTAGCCTGCATTTTACGGCGGGATTCCGCCAGTTCTGCGGTCGTTTGCATTTCAAGCGTAGCCATTAGCGTGCCCCCTCATTCTTCGCCAGACGCATAATCATCAGCTTAGAAATCGCCAGCACAATGAAGGTAATCACAAACAGAATCAGACCCAGTTCCATCAACGCGGCAACGTGCAGACCAGACTCCGCTTCGGCAAATTCGTTCGCCAGCGCAGAGGTGATACTGTTGCCCGGCATGTACAGCGAAACGCTGTCGAGCTGGTAGGTGTTACCGATGATAAAGGTCACCGCCATGGTTTCTCCCAGCGCACGACCCAGTCCCAGCATAACGCCGCCAATCACCCCATTTTTGGTGAACGGAAGGACGATACGCCAGATAACTTCCCAGGTGGTGCAGCCGATGCCATAGGCCGACTCTTTCATCATCACCGGGGTTTGTTCGAAGACATCGCGCATAACTGCCGCGATGTAAGGAATAATCATAATGGCGAGAATAACGCCCGCCGCCAGAATACCGATACCAAATGCCGGGCCGGAGAACAGTGCGCCAACAAACGGAATGTTGGAAAGAATATTCCCGACCGGTTCCTGGAACCAGGTGGCAAACAGCGGCGCGAAGATAAACAGGCCCCACATGCCGTAGACGATACTGGGGATAGCCGCCAGCAGTTCGATGGCGATGCCCAGCGGGCGACGCAGCCAGCCCGGCGCCAGTTCCGTCAGAAACAGGGCAATACCGAAGCTCACCGGAACGGCGATCAGCAGAGCGATAAACGAGGTAACCAGCGTGCCATAAATGGGAACCAGCGCGCCGTAGATATCGTTTGGCGCATCCCACTCTTTAGTCCACAGGAACGAGAAGCCAAACTTCTCAATGCTTGGCCAGGAGGAGATAATCAGCGAGACAATAATGCCACCCAACATCAATAGCACAATCAGCGCAGCCAGTTTTACCAGCGCGCTGAATATCATGTCACCCTTTTTACCCGGCGGGTTAAAAGCAGGCTTGGTTGCAGCCATAAATTACTCTTTCCATTAAACGCGTTTACGAAGTTGCCCATGCCGGATGGCGCTACGCTTATCCGGCCTACAAATCGGGCCTACAGTCGGAACTGTAGGGCGGATAAGCGTAGCGCCATCCGCCAGTTCGTTAAAGATATTCTATTAGTACAGCGCTTTACCGCTGCTGTCCTTCACATTGGTCTTCCATGCTGCACGAACCTGCTCAACAACGCTGTCCGGCAGGCTGGCGTAATCCAGGTCATTCGCCTGTTTGCCGCCATTTTTGTATGCCCAGTCGAAGAACTTCAGCACTTCAGCGCCCTGCTCAGGTTTCTTCTGCTCTTTGTGGACCAGGATGAAGGTGGTGGAAGTGATTGGCCACGCATCGTCACCTTGCTGGTTCGTCAGATCCTGAGCGAAAGAAGTGCTCCAGTCAGCGCCTTTCGCGGCGTTAGCAAAGCTCTCTTCGGTCGGGCTTACGGGTTTACCATCCGCTGAAATCAATTTGGTGTAAGCCAGGTTGTTCTGCTTCGCATAAGCGTATTCAACATAGCCGATAGAGCCTGGCAGACGCTGTACGAATGCGGCGATACCGTCGTTACCTTTACCGCCCAGACCGGTCGGCCAGTTAACGGTAGAGCCAGCGCCGACTTTAGATTTCCACTCTTCGTTCACTTTCGCCAGGTAGCTGGTGAAAACGAAGGAGGTGCCGGAACCATCTGCACGACGCACAACGGCGATGTTCTGAGAAGGCAGTTTCAGACCCGGGTTCAGTTTGGTGATGGCTTCATCATCCCACTTCTTAATTTTACCCAGATAGATGTCACCCAGGGTTTTCCCATCCAGCACCAGTTCGCCAGACTTCAGACCCGGGATATTCACCGCCAGCACTACGCCGCCAATGACGGTCGGGAACTGGAACAGACCTTCCTGCTCCAGTTTTTCGTCAGACAGCGGAGCGTCGGATGCACCGAAATCAACGGTGTTAGCCGTAATTTGTTTTACACCACCGGAGGAGCCGATACCCTGGTAGTTTACTTTGCTACCGGTCTCTTTCTGATAGGTATCAGCCCATTTGGCATACACCGGCGCAGGGAAAGTTGCACCTGCACCTGTCAGGCTCGCTGCTGCGAAAGCAGAGAACGCGCTCATGGATAAGGTCGCGGCGACAACAGTTGCGACAGTGGTACGCATGACTTTCATAATGTCTCCTGCAAGATTTTCGTAAATCATTGTTAAGTGGCTACGATGAGCAAAATAGGACAAACAGGTGACAGTTAAATGTACGAAATATGACAGTTTTATGACAACGAAAACTGATGAAATAAATCACAGAAAAAATAATTTATAAACAATCAGTTAATTCACTTCATGACAATGCGATTTCATGAAAATTTTCTTTTTATGACACTGAAAACAGTAGCTGAAGATGACGGTTTGTCACATTAAAACGACGGGAGAATTGATTAAAAACAGAACAGCGCAGAAAAAAATGCCCCGCTTTCGCAGGGCATCGTCACGATTACTCAACGGTAACTGATTTCGCCAGGTTACGCGGCTGGTCCACGTCGGTGCCTTTGATCAGCGCAACGTGATACGCCAGCAGTTGCAGCGGAACGGTGTAGAAGATCGGTGCAATCACCTCTTCCACATGCGGCATCTCAATGATGTGCATGTTGTCGCTGCTGACAAAACCGGCATCCTGGTCGGCGAAGACGTACAACTGGCCGCCACGGGCGCGGACTTCTTCGATGTTGGATTTCAGTTTTTCCAGCAATTCGTTGTTCGGCGCCACCACGATAACCGGCATATCTGCGTCGATCAGCGCCAGCGGGCCATGTTTCAGCTCACCTGCCGCATACGCTTCTGCGTGAATATAAGAGATCTCTTTCAGCTTCAGCGCGCCTTCCAGCGCGATCGGATACTGATCGCCACGGCCCAGGAACAGGGCATGGTGTTTGTCAGAGAAATCTTCCGCCAGCGCTTCGATACGCTTGTCCTGAGACAGCATCTGTTCAATACGGCTCGGCAGCGCCTGCAAACCGTGAACGATGTCGTGCTCGATAGACGCATCCAGACCTTTCAGACGCGCCAGCTTCGCCACCAGCATCAGCAGAACGGTCAGCTGAGTGGTAAACGCTTTGGTGGAGGCCACGCCGATTTCCGTCCCGGCGTTGGTCATCATCGCCAGATCGGATTCACGCACCAGGGAAGAACCCGGAACGTTACAGATGGCGAGAGAACCCAGATAGCCCAGCTCTTTCGACAGGCGCAGACCGGCAAGGGTATCCGCCGTTTCGCCAGACTGAGACAGGGTGATCATCAGGCTGTTACGACGTACGGCAGATTTGCGATAGCGGAATTCAGAGGCGATTTCGACGTCGCACGGAATACCGGCCAGCGATTCAAACCAGTAGCGAGAGACCATACCGGAGTTATACGACGTGCCGCAGGCGATAATCTGAATATGTTCAACCTGAGACAGCAGTTCGTTCGCTTTTGGCCCCAGCTCGCTTAAATCCACTTCACCGTGGCTGATACGCCCGGTCAGCGTATTTTTAATCGCATTCGGCTGTTCGTAGATCTCTTTCTGCATGTAGTGACGGTAAATACCTTTATCGCCCGCGTCATATTGCAGACTGGATTCGATATCCTGACGTTTCACTTCCGCGCCGGATTTATCGAAAATGGAGACCGAACGACGGGTCACTTCCGCAATATCGCCTTCTTCCAGGAAGATGAAGCGACGGGTTACCGGCAGCAGCGCCAGCTGGTCGGAAGCGATAAAGTTTTCGCCCATACCCAGACCGATAACCAGCGGGCTGCCAGAGCGCGCCGCCAGCAGCGTATCCGGGTGACGGGTATCCATGATTACCGTGCCGTACGCGCCGCGCAGTTGCGGAATCGCACGCATAACCGCTTCACGCAGCGTCCCGCCCTGTTCCAGCTCCCAGTGCACTAAGTGAGCAATCACTTCGGTGTCGGTCTCAGAAACGAAGGTATAACCACGCGCTTTCAGTTCTTCACGCAGTGGTTCATGGTTTTCGATGATGCCGTTATGCACCACCACAATGTGGTCAGAAACATGCGGATGCGCGTTTGCTTCCGAAGGTTCGCCGTGGGTCGCCCAGCGGGTGTGAGCAATACCGGTGCCGCCATGCAGAGGATGATCTTCCGCTGCCTGGGCCAGCATCTGTACTTTACCAAGGCGACGCAGACGGGTCATGTGACCTTCCGCATCAACCACGGCCAGACCGGCAGAGTCATAACCACGGTATTCCAGACGACGTAAACCTTCGAGAAGGATTTCAGCTACATCACGTTGCGCGATAGCGCCAACAATTCCACACATAGTATTTAATTCCGATTTTGGCATTAAGCCTGTCGTTGTCGCCGACCTGTATACCCGTATTCCGGGCGCCCCGAGCCTTGTAGAGAGTGGGGTTATTTTTATAGGTACTGCTTTTGGGCGAGCGATATATCTTTATCGCCTCATCCCTCATCTGCCGGATGGCGCTTATGCTTATCCGGCCTACAGAACGTCATCGAACGTAGGTCGGATAAGGCAAAGCCGCCATCCGGCAAAAGACTTACTTCTTCTTCACCGGACGCTGCCAGCCCTGCTTATGCACCTGCGGCACGCGGCTTAACACCAGTTCGTTATCCGCAACGTCGCGGGTAACGGTTGTGCCGGCGGCGATGGTCGCACCTTTACCCACGGTGACCGGCGCCACCAACTGAGTATCAGAACCGACAAACACATCATCGCCAATAATCGTTTTGAATTTATTTGCGCCATCGTAGTTGCAGGTAATGGTGCCCGCGCCGATATTCACGTTGTCGCCAATTTCCGCATCACCCAGATAGCTCAGGTGGCCCGCTTTCGAACCTTTCCCCAGACGCGCTTTTTTCATTTCAACGAAGTTGCCGACATGAGCGCCTTCCCGCAGCTCCGCGCCGGGGCGCAGACGGGCAAACGGACCAATAGTACAGGCCGCTTCCAGGTGCGCATCTTCCACCACGCTGTACGGGCTGATGTCACAGTCATCGCCAATCACGCTGTTTTTAATAACGCAACCCGCGCCAATCTTCACGCGGTGACCCAGCGTGACGTTGCCTTCGATGATAACGTTAGTATCAATTTCAACATCGCGCCCGTGGGTGAGAGCGCCGCGCAGGTCAAAACGCGCGGGATCGCGCAGCATCACACCGGCCAGCAGCAGCTTTTCAGCCTGCTCGGACTGATAAACGCGTTCCAGACGAGAGAGTTGCAGACGGTTGTTTACGCCTTCCACTTCGCTTAAACGATCCGGGTGTACAGCAGCGATTTCGCGGCCTTCCTGATATGCCAGCGCAATGATGTCGGTAATGTAATATTCACCCTGAGCATTATTGTTGGTCAGTTTCGCCAGCCAGCGCTTCATGTCCGCACCATTAGCGATCAGGATACCGGTATTGATTTCCTGGATCTGACGCTGTTCGTCGGTGGCATCTTTATGCTCAACGATGCCGGTCACTTTACCGTTCTCACGCGTAATACGACCGTAACCGCTCGGATCGTCCAGCTTCACGGTTAACAAACCAATGCCGCCCTGCGGTTTGGCGTCACGCAGACGCTGTAAGGTTTCCACAGAGATCAGCGGCACATCGCCATAGAGCATTAAAATGTCTTCGTCATCGCTAAAGAACGGCGCCGCCTGCTGCATCGCATGACCCGTCCCCAGCTGCTCTGCCTGCAAAACCCAGTTCAGGTTGTCATTTTTAAGGGTGTTTTTAAGCAGATCGCCGCCGTGACCATAGACCAGATGCACCTGAGATGCGCCTAATTCATTAGCGGCATCAATGACATGCTGAACCATCGCTTTTCCCGCAAGGGTATGCAGCACTTTAGGAAGATCGGAATACATACGCGTGCCTTTGCCTGCGGCAAGGATCACTACGCTCATAGCACTATTCAACATACGCGTCCTGACTGTAATTTGAGAACGAATTTATACCGTTTCACATTGAAAATACTACATTTTTTTCATCGTGAAATGGGCAGAAGAGAAAACGCTCAACGCGGGGTTTTCACCGCTTGTTAATGGGATATTTTCGTTCATCGCCCTGCCTTTTGTCTTCAGAAAAGTAAGACTTACCTTTCATTAAAGGCTTAGGTTAATGTTTTTGCTATTTTTTTGACCCATGAATAAAGATGAAACAGCACGGAATAACATTCAGGCAAAAAAAAACCAGCCTGATTTCAGACTGGTTTTTATGCTTTCAAGCCGGTGTTACATCGCTTTTTTGGTCAACTCGATAACGCGCAGTTTGGCGATCGCTTTGGCCAGTTCCGCAGATGCCTGAGCGTAATCCACGTCACCATGAGAGCTCTTAATGCGCTCTTCAGCCTTACGTTTCGCTTCCAGAGCTCGCGCTTCGTCGAGATCCTGGCCGCGAATCGCGGTATCAGCCAGTACGGTCACGCTGCCAGGCTGCACTTCAAGAATGCCGCCAGACAGGTAGATAAACTCTTCATGACCGAACTGTTTAACGATGCGGATCATACCAGGCTTAATGGCGGTGAGCAGCGGCGCGTGGCCCGGGTAAATACCCAGTTCACCTTCACTACCCGTTACCTGGATTTTTTCGACCAGACCAGAGAACATTTGTTGCTCTGCGCTGACGACGTCCAGGTGGTAAGTCATTGCCATATCACCCTCCGATTAAGGCGTTAAAGTTTTTTGGCTTTTTCCACGGCTTCGTCGATGGAACCGACCATATAGAACGCCTGCTCCGGCAGGTGATCGTATTCGCCTTCCATGATGCCTTTAAAGCCACGGATGGTGTCTTTCAGGGAGACGTATTTACCCGGAGAACCGGTAAATACTTCTGCCACGAAGAACGGCTGGGACAGGAAGCGCTGAATCTTACGTGCGCGAGCTACCACCAGTTTGTCTTCTTCAGACAGTTCATCCATACCCAGGATGGCGATGATGTCTTTCAGTTCCTGGTAACGTTGCAGGATAGACTGTACGCCACGCGCGGTGTCGTAGTGCTCCTGACCAACAACCAGCGGGTCCAGCTGACGGCTGGTGGAATCCAGCGGGTCAACGGCCGGGTAGATACCCAGAGACGCGATCTGACGGCTCAGTACCACGGTTGCGTCAAGGTGCGCAAAGGTGGTGGCTGGAGACGGGTCAGTCAAGTCATCCGCAGGTACGTATACCGCCTGTACGGAGGTGATAGAACCGGTTTTGGTGGAAGTGATACGTTCCTGCAAAACACCCATCTCTTCCGCCAGGGTCGGCTGGTAACCTACCGCTGAAGGCATACGACCCAGCAGTGCGGATACTTCCGTACCGGCCAGGGTGTAACGGTAGATGTTGTCGACGAACAGCAGAACGTCACGACCTTCGTCACGGAATTTCTCCGCCATGGTCAGGCCGGTCAGCGCAACGCGCAGACGGTTTCCCGGCGGCTCGTTCATCTGGCCGTAAACCAGGGATACTTTGTCGATAACGTTGGAGTCGGTCATTTCGTGGTAGAAGTCGTTACCCTCACGAGTACGTTCACCTACGCCCGCAAACACGGAGTAACCGGAGTGTTCGATCGCGATGTTACGGATCAGCTCCATCATGTTTACGGTTTTACCTACACCCGCACCACCGAACAGACCCACTTTACCGCCCTTCGCGAACGGACACATCAGGTCGATAACTTTGATACCGGTTTCCAACAGTTCCTGAGAGTTTGACAACTCTTCGTAGGACGGTGCCGCACGGTGGATAGCCCAACGCTCTTCTTCACCGATCTCGCCTTTCATGTCTACTGGTTCGCCCAGTACGTTCATGATACGACCCAGCGTTGCTTTACCTACCGGGACTTCGATCGGGTGCTCAAGGTCTTTCACATCCAGACCACGACGCAGGCCGTCGGAAGAACCCATGGCGATGGTACGTACGATACCGCCACCGAGCTGCTGCTGAACTTCCAGCACCAGATGTTCATTACCATTCTGCACCTCAAGGGCGTCGTACACGCGCGGTACGGCATCCTGAGGGAACTCGACGTCAACTACGGCGCCGATTACCTGGACAATTTTTCCAGTAGCCATCTTGAATCCTCTACGAATTAACCTGGTTATACCGCGGATGCACCACCGACGATTTCGGTGAGTTCCTGAGTAATGCTGGCCTGACGAGCTTTGTTGTATACCAACTGCAACTCTTTAATCAGGCTACCGCCATTGTCGGTCGCGGCTTTCATCGCCACCATACGTGCGGCCTGCTCGCTGGCCAGGTTTTCTACCACGCCCTGATAAACCTGAGATTCCACATAGCGACGCAGGAGGGTATCCAGCAGCGCTTTCGGATCGGGTTCGTACAGGTAATCCCAGGTTTTACGTTTCAGTTCATCATCTTCTGAAGCCGGTAACGGCAGCAGCTGAGTGATAGTCGGAACCTGAGACATGGTGTTAATAAATTTGTTGCTGACAATGTAAAGCTTGTCCAGACGGCCTTCATCATAGGCCTGCAACATCACTTTTACCGGGCCGATCAGTTCGGACAGGGATGGGTTATCCCCCATACCCGTCACCTGGGCGACAACATTGCCACCTACGGAACTAAAGAAAGACACGCCTTTAGAGCCGATCATTGCGAGGTCGCACTGAACGCCTTTATCGGACCATGCTTTCATATCCGCCAGCAGTTTCTTGAACAGGTTAATGTTCAAGCCACCGCACAGACCACGGTCGGTCGACACCACCAGGTAGCCCACGCGCTTAACGTCGCGTTCTTCCAGATAGGGGTGCTTATATTCCAGATTACCGTTCGCAAGGTGACCAATCACTTTGCGCATGGTATCTGCATAAGGACGGCTGGCCGCCATGCGATCCTGCGATTTACGCATTTTGGAAGCGGCGACCATCTCCATCGCTTTAGTGATCTTTTGCGTGTTCTGGACGCTTGCGATCTTACTACGTATCTCTTTTGCGCCGGCCATGAGCTTCTCCTCAATGCCTTGCGGCCTGCCTTAAGGCAGGCCACCAGACGTTACCAGGACTGGGTTGCTTTGAAGGAATCGAGGATGCCTTTCAGCTTGCCTTCGATTTCGTCGTTATAGCCACCGGACTGGTTGATCTCTTGCATCAACGGAGCGTGATCACGGTCGACGTAAGCCAGCAGAGCGGCTTCGAAGCTACCGATTTTCGCCAGTTCTACATCCGCCAGATAACCACGTTCTGCCGCGAACAGAACCAGAGACTGCTGCGCAACGGACATCGGCGCATACTGTTTCTGTTTCAGCAGTTCAGTCACTTTCTGACCGTGGTCAAGCTGTTTACGGGTTGCATCGTCAAGGTCAGATGCAAACTGGGAGAACGCCGCCAGTTCACGATACTGCGCCAGCGCGGTACGGATACCACCGGACAGTTTCTTCATGATCTTGGTCTGCGCTGCACCACCAACACGGGATACGGAGATACCCGGGTTAACCGCAGGACGAATACCAGAGTTAAACAGGTTGGTTTCCAGGAAGATCTGACCATCGGTAATAGAAATTACGTTGGTCGGAACGAACGCAGAAACGTCACCCGCCTGGGTTTCGATAATCGGCAGCGCAGTCAGAGAACCGGTTTTCCCTTTCACTTCACCTTTCGTGAAGGCTTCAACGTATTCAACGTTAACACGCGCAGCACGCTCCAGCAGACGAGAGTGGAGGTAGAATACGTCGCCCGGGAATGCTTCACGTCCTGGCGGACGACGGAGCAGCAGGGAGATCTGACGATAAGCAACAGCCTGTTTGGACAGGTCATCGTAGATGATCAGCGCATCTTCGCCGCGGTCGCGGAAGTATTCGCCCATTGCGCAACCGGCATACGGCGCCAGGTATTGCAGTGCGGCAGATTCAGATGCGGTTGCAACCACAACGATGGTATTTTGCAGCGCGCCGTGTTCTTCCAGCTTACGAACCACGTTAGAGATGGTGGACGCTTTCTGGCCGATAGCCACGTAGACGCACTTGATGCCGGAATCACGCTGGTTGATGATGGCGTCGATTGCCAGAGCGGTTTTACCGGTCTGACGGTCACCGATGATCAATTCACGCTGACCACGACCGATTGGGATCATGGAGTCAACGGCTTTATAACCCGTCTGAACTGGCTGATCAACGGACTGACGTTCGATTACGCCCGGCGCGATAGCTTCAACAGCAGAGAAGCCATCGTGCTCAACCGGACCTTTACCGTCGATTGGCGCGCCCAGGGTGTTAACCACACGGCCCAGCAGGCCACGGCCAACCGGAACTTCCAGGATACGGCCAGTACATTTAACCTTCATGCCTTCGGCAAGGTCAGCGTACGGACCCATCACAACCGCACCTACAGAGTCGCGCTCCAGGTTCAGTGCGATAGCGTAACGGTTACCCGGCAGGGAGATCATTTCACCCTGCATACAATCGGCCAGGCCGTGAATGCGGATAACACCGTCACTTACAGAAACAATAGTACCTTCGTTGTGAGCTTCACTCACAACATTGAACTGAGCAATGCGCTGCTTGATCAGTTCGCTGATTTCGGTGGAATTCAGTTGCATGCTCCAGTCCCCTTAAGACTGCAAGACGTCTGCAAGGCGTTCAAGACGGCCGCGTACGCTGCCATCAATGACCATATCACCCGCTCGGATGATAACGCCTGCCATTACAGACTTATCGATTTTGCAATTCAGCTTAACTTTGCGTGACAGACGTTTTTCCATCGCAGCGCTAATTTTCGCAAGCTGTTCTTCACTCAATGCGGTGGCGGAAGTTACCTCAACTTCAGAGGTGGACTCACTCGCGGCGCGCAGGTGAATAAACTGCTCCAGAACATCCGGGAGCGCGTTCAGACGATTATTTTCAGCCATCACCCGAATCAGGTTCTGACCGTTTTCGTCCAGCTGCTCACCGCAGACTGCGATAAACGACTCAGCGAGCGTTTCCGGCGCCAGCGCGCCAGAGAGAAGCTCTGCCATTTGTTCGTTCTTGGTTACCTCGGCGGCAAACGCCAGCATGTCCTGCCAGCGCTCTACACTTTGGTGTTCGACGGCAAAGTCAAAAGCTGCTTTGGCGTAGGGGCGAGCTACCGTAACAAATTCAGACATCAGCCCCTCCCTCCTTACAGTTCAGCGACAAGTTTGTCCACGATGTCGCTGTTAGCAGCTTCATCCACGGAACGTTCGATGATCTTCTCGGCGCCAGCAACAGCCAGGATAGCAACTTGCTTACGCAGCTCTTCACGGGCACGTTTACGCTCGGCGTCAATTTCCGCCTGCGCCTGGGCCACGATTTTAGTACGTTCCTGCTCTGCTTCAGTTTTGGCTTCATCCAGGATCTGAGCGCGACGTTTGTTCGCCTGCTCAATGATTACCTGAGCTTCCGCCTTCGCTTTTTTCAGCTGGTCGGTCGCGCTGGCCTTTGCAAGGTCAAGGTCCTTATGTGCTCGTTCTGCGGAAGCAAGACCGTCAGCAATTTCTTTTTGACGTTTTTCGATGGCAGCCATTAACGGCGGCCATACGTACTTCATGCAGAACAGAACGAACAGGACAAACGCGATGGCCTGGCCGAGGATTGTTGCGTTAAGATTCACAGCACAATGCCTCTATCTAGTTAACGTTCTGATATTGCTCTTAATTCAAGCAACGCTTACTACGCGACAGCGAACATCACGTACAGACCCAGACCTACAGCGATCATCGGGATAGCATCCACCAGACCCATAACGATAAAGAACTGAGTACGCAGCAGAGGAATCAGATCAGGTTGACGCGCTGCGCCTTCCAGGAATTTACCCCCGAGGATGCCGATACCGATCGCAGCACCGATTGCCGCCAGACCCATCATCACAGCGGCAGCCATGTACAGCAGATCCATATTCAGGTTTTCCATGACAGTCTCCAGTTTGTTTCAGTTAAAACGTAGTAGTGTTGGTAAAATTAATGCTCTTCAGACGCCATCGACAGATAGACAATCGTCAGAACCATGAAGATGAAGGCTTGCAGCGTAATGATCAGGATGTGGAAAATGGCCCACGGCACATTCAGAATCCACTGTGACCACCACGGCAACAGACCAGCAATCAGAATGAAAATCAGCTCACCGGCATACATGTTGCCGAACAGTCGCAGACCGAGTGATACCGGTTTGGACAGCAGACTTACCCCTTCAAGGATTAAGTTGACAGGGATGAACGCCCAGTGATTGAACGGCTGTAGCGTCAACTCTTTCGTGAAGCCGCCGATGCCTTTCATTTTGATGCTGTAGAACAGAATGAGGATAAATACGCCCAGCGCCATCGACAGGGTGATGTTCACGTCAGCGGACGGAACGACACGCAGTGCCGGCAGACCGAAGATATGCTCGCCGATATACGGCAGCAGATCGATAGGCAGTAAGTCCATCAGGTTCATCAGGAATACCCAGACGAAGATCGTCAGGGCCAGCGGCGCAATCAGCTTGCTTTTGCCATGGTACATGTCTTTCACGCTACCATGCACAAAGCCGATGACCAGCTCAATCGCGGTCTGAAATTTACCTGGTACGCCGCTGGTCGCCTTTTTGGCTACGCTGCGGAACATAAGCAGGAACAACAGACCCAGCACCACCGAGAAGAACATGGAGTCAATATTGAGCGTCCAGAAGGTGGCTGGGGGGTTATGCGGATCCACCAGCGAGAATGTACGCAGGTCCAACTGAAGGTTGTTCAGATGGTGTCCTATGTAATCCTGCGGCGTCATATTTTCTGAAGCCATGATGCCTTTTACCCTTTGTTGTTAATTACAGCCGGCGCCAGTATCTGAACCACCAGCACCAAAACCCACGTAACGATCAGCGGCAAAAATACCGCCTTAAAAACCGCCAACGCCACCACCAGTAGAACCAGCATCGCTAACACCTTGAAGGCTTCGCCGAAGGCGAATGACCAGGCCACGCGGCCTTTCGCAGGTGTATGCGCCTGGTGACGCCAGGCAAATATCATAAACAACATGTTAGGCAGCAACACTGCCAGGCCTCCGCATAAGGCGGAAGCGCCCCAGAAGGGGTCTTTGAGGCTAAACAGCAATCCACTTGCTATTACCGCCAGAAGCTGAATGAACAGAAGCTTACGAGCAACGTTTCGACTCAAGAGCGACACAGACATCACGTTTTTACTCCTGCTCCCTTCGAGGTATGCCGCGTGTCGTATAAAACGTTCTTTAAGGCTTAGAGTCAAGCATCAAAAAGCGGTCAAATTATACGGTGCGCCCTCGTGATTTCAAACAATAAGTAGCTAAAAGGTGAATAAATGTTTAAATATTTTTCCCTGGTGCACATTTATCACTTTTCATCAAACTGTGAACGATCATGCAAAACTGCAAATGGCGCGTAAATACTGGTGATAAAGCGTGCTTCGGATCACATATTGAGCATATTCGCCCCGGCAGTATTTATTTACTTGGCAAATGATGCCTTTTCATCTTTCTGATATTTAAGCCTAAAATCACTCACTATTTAAAAAACACCCGGTTACAAGCTAAAAACCATTCATTGACATTTATAATAAAAATTCAACATACCTGAGTGATTCTTAGGTTCAATTTTTAGCAACCTGATATTTTCAATGTTGATTAATTCATTTTTTAATAAAAAGAGCTACGTTGTAGCAATGATACAAAACGGTGAACTCATGGTTAACAGTAACAAGGTATAACTACTCGTTACCTCGCGATTGTTAACACGCGAGCGCCCGTTTTTTTTCTATTTTTTTTGATAAAAATTAAATTTTGTTTGGCTTAATGACCACCAAATGACGTTCGCCTTCCAGCTGCGGGACACGCAGTTTAACCACGGACTCGACGCTGAACGCCGCAGGCAGCGAGGCGATTTCCTCTTCCGGCAGTTGACCTTTTAACGCATAAAAGCGGCCATTTTCCCCCGGCAGGTGGCGACACCAGCTCAACATGTCATCGAGAGAGGCGAATGCACGGCTGATCACGCCATCAAACGGCGGCTCAGAAGGGAACTCTTCAACGCGGCTCTGCACTGGCGTAATATTTTCCAGCTTGAGTTCGTGCTGAACCTGGCGCAGAAAGCGTACCCGCTTGCCCAAGCTATCCAGCAGCGTGAAATGCGATTCAGGACGGACAATGGAGAGCGGGATCCCCGGCAGCCCCGGTCCCGTACCGACGTCAATAAAACGCTCCCCTTGCAGGTGCGGCGCCACAACGATGCTGTCCAGAATATGGCGTACCAACATCTCGTTAGGATCCCGCACTGACGTCAGGTTGTAGGCTTTGTTCCATTTGTGCAGCATATCGACATACGCAATCAGCTGATTTTTCTGGTGATCGGTAAGCGAAATGCCTGCTTCATCCAGCAGACGGGAGAGTTTGTTAAGCACGGTCGTTACCTGTTAATAATCAAATGCCCGATGCGCTTTCGCTTATCGGGCCTACAAATTTGTAGGGCGGGCAAGCGAAGCGCCCCCGCCAAATTAGTGTTATCAAGCGCTGCGACGCAGCATTCCCTGTTTCTTCAGCCACACCAGCAAAATTGAAATCGCCGCGGGCGTAACGCCGGAAATGCGCGACGCCTGACCGATAGAGACCGGTTTGTGATCGTTCAGCTTGGCGATAACTTCATTCGACAGACCAGAAACCTGGCGATAATCCAGCGTTGCAGGCAGCAATGTGTTCTCGTTACGCAGCTGTTTTTCGATCTCATCCTGCTGACGGACGATATAGCCTTCGTATTTTACCTGAATCTCAACCTGTTCAGCGGCCTGCGCATCATTAAGACCCGGAGCGAACGGCGTCAGCGAAGTCAGCTGCGCGTAGGTCATTTCCGGGCGACGCAGCAGGTCTTCACCGCTGGCTTCACGCGACAGCGGCGCAGTCAGGTGAGCGTTCACTTCGCCGGCCGATTCCGCCGACGGGGTTACCCAGGTGGATTTCAGACGCTGACGTTCGCGTTCGATATTCTCCAGCTTCTCGTTGAAGCGCGCCCAGCGCTCATCATCCACCAGACCCAGCTCGCGGCCCATTTCCGTCAGACGCAGGTCGGCGTTATCTTCACGCAACATCAGGCGGTATTCCGCGCGGGAGGTAAACATGCGGTACGGTTCTTTGGTGCCCAGCGTGCAAAGATCGTCCACCAGCACGCCGAGGTAAGCCTGAGAACGCGCAGGCGCCCAGCCTTCTTTGTCCGCAGACAGACGGGCGGCGTTCAGACCGGCGAGCAAACCTTGCGCGGCCGCTTCTTCGTAACCTGTCGTCCCGTTGATTTGCCCGGCGAAGAACAATCCCTGGATAAATTTGCTCTCCAGCGTTGGTTTCAGGTCGCGCGGATCGAAGAAA
This sequence comes from Citrobacter sp. CK198, assembly GCF_030333295.1. Lineage (NCBI taxonomy): Bacteria > Pseudomonadati > Pseudomonadota > Gammaproteobacteria > Enterobacterales > Enterobacteriaceae > Citrobacter > Citrobacter sp. CK198. Next base: position 359,589 of record NZ_JAOWGE010000023.1, read on the forward strand.
TCGTACTCAATGGCATAACCTGGACGCACAATTTTCGCGTTTTCCATCCCCTGCATTGAGCGGACGATCTGCATCTGCACATCGAACGGCAGGCTGGTGGAGATACCGTTCGGGTAAATTTCGTTAGAGGTCAGTCCTTCCGGTTCCAGGAAGATCTGATGTTGGTTGCGATCGGCAAAGCGCATGACTTTATCTTCGATCGACGGGCAGTAACGCGGGCCGATCCCTTCGATCACACCGGCATACATCGGACTGCGATCGAGGTTGTTGCGGATCACATCATGGGTTTTTTCGTTGGTATGCGTGATGTAGCACGGCACCTGCTGCGGATGCTGGGACGCGTTGCCCATGAACGAGAACACAGGCATCGGGTTATCGCCGTGCTGCTGCGCCAGTACGCTAAAATCAATGGTGCGCGCATCAATACGCGGCGGCGTACCGGTTTTCAGGCGGCTGACGCGCAGCGGAAGTTCACGCAGGCGACGAGACAGTGGAATGGATGGCGGATCGCCAGCACGGCCGCCGCTGTAGTTATCCAGACCAATATGAATTTTGCCGTCAAGGAAAGTCCCGACGGTGAGAACCACCGCTTTAGCCCGGAATTTCAGGCCCATCTGGGTAACTGCGCCCACGACGCGATCGTTTTCAACAATCAGATCTTCAACCGCCTGCTGGAAGATCATCAGATTGGGCTGATTCTCCAGCGCAGTACGCACCGCCTGGCGATATAGCACGCGATCCGCCTGTGCGCGAGTCGCACGAACGGCCGGACCTTTGCTTGCGTTAAGTATCCTAAACTGGATACCCGCCTGGTCGATCGCTTTCGCCATCAGCCCGCCGAGCGCATCCACTTCTTTTACCAGGTGTCCCTTCCCAATACCGCCAATGGCCGGGTTGCAGCTCATTTGCCCCAGCGTGTCGATATTGTGTGTCAAAAGCAGGGTCTGTTGCCCCATACGCGCTGCGGCCATTGCGGCCTCAGTGCCTGCATGACCCCCGCCAATGATGATGACGTCAAAAGGATCCGGATAAAACATGGTAATTGCCTCGCATACGGCGGTGTGAAAGTGGATTGAAGCCCGGGTCGTGGATTCTACTCAACTTTAGTCGCTGGAGAAAGTCCCGGGATCCTGGGTATTAAAAAGAAGATCTTTTTATTTAGAGATCTGTTTTATTGTGATCTCTTATTAGGATCGCGATTGTCTGTGGATAACCAGGATCCGCTGAATAAGATCAACAAGTTGTTGAGGATCATTAGCTGTGAATGATCGGTGATCCTGGCCCGTATAAGCTGGGATCAGAATGAAGGGTTATGCACAACTCAAAAACTGAACACCGGTTGTTCTTTGGATAACTACTGGTTGATCCAAGCTTCTTACCAGAGTTATCCACACTCGATCGCACGATCTTTACACTATTTTGAGTAAATTAATCCAAGATCCCAGCCAAACCTCTGCCGGATCTTCAGGAATATCGTGTTCAAGGATGTTGATCTTGAGGGTTTCCCCGATCGGTTTTGCGCCTGATGTCTTGAGCGCGGCCTCTATTTTATCGATGGCGCCGCAGAATGTGTCATATTCACGACTTCCGATGCCGATGGCGCCGAAACGAACCTGAGAAAGATCGGGGTTCTGCGACTGAAGCGCTTCATAGAAAGGAGCAAGGTTATCCGGGATATCGCCCGCGCCATGCGTGGAGCTGATAACCAGCCAGGTTCCTGACGCTGACAGATCCTCTAATAGCGGACCGTGCAAGGTTTCGGTTGAAAAACCTGCATCTTCCAGCTTTTCAGCCAGATGTTCTGCAACATATTCGGCACCGCCAAGGGTGCTGCCGCTGATAAGAGTAATGTCTGCCATACGAGCCCATCCTTATAAAGAGGGGCTATTGTACGCTGTGAGCGAGCTGGGATCTACCTGTGGAAAAATGTGGGATTAAAAAAGCCGATCACGGCCGGATAGTACGCATGATCGGGTTTTGCAGGGAGATCAATGTCTCGGTGGACTGAATTTCATCAATTGTTTGGATCTTGTTGATAAGTACCTGTTGCAGGGCGTCGATGGATCGGCACATAACCTTAATAAAGATGCTGTAGTGGCCGGTGGTGTAATACGCTTCGGTCACTTCGTCCAGGCTTTCGAGCTTCGCCAGCGCGGATGGGTAGTCTTTCGCGCTTTTTAAAATAATGCCGATAAAACAGCAGACGTCGTATCCGAGCTGTTTTGGACTGACGTCAATCCGCGCGCCGGTAATGATCCCCGCCTGCTTCATTTTTTCTACGCGAACGTGAATCGTCCCCGGGCTGACGCTAAATTGTTTGGCCAGTTCAGCGTATGCCGTACGCGCATTTGCCATTAACGCTTCCAGGATGCCGCGATCCAGATTGTCGATCTGATAATTTTCCATAGGTTTTTCTTATGTAGATTAGTGATTCACTCTATTTTAGCGTCTTATTTTATCGAATCAAAAGTGAAGTCGGCTTTTTGTTTGTGGATTATTGAATATCACCCTCAATCTGTTGCTTAATCATAGGCAACAGGACGCAGGAGTATACAAAATGAAAACCGCTTACATCGCCAAACAACGTCAAATTAGCTTCGTGAAATCTCACTTCTCTCGTCAACTGGAGGAGCGTCTGGGTCTGATTGAAGTTCAGGCGCCGATCCTTAGCCGCGTAGGAGATGGCACGCAGGATAACTTGTCGGGCTGTGAAAAAGCGGTACAGGTAAAAGTGAAAGCGTTGCCGGATGCCCAGTTTGAAGTGGTGCATTCACTGGCAAAGTGGAAACGCCAGACGCTGGGACAACACGACTTCAGCGCGGGTGAAGGGCTGTACACGCACATGAAAGCCCTTCGCCCTGACGAAGACCGCCTCTCCCCGCTCCACTCCGTCTATGTCGACCAGTGGGACTGGGAACGCGTTATGGGCGACGGTGAGCGTCAATTCGCCACCCTGAAAAGCACGGTAGAGGCTATCTGGGAAGGCATTAAGGCAACCGAAGCCGCGGTAAGCAAAGAATTTGGTCTGGCGCCGTTCCTGCCGGAGCAGATCCACTTTGTTCACAGCCAGGAGCTGCTGGCGCGTTACCCGGATCTGGATGCGAAAGGGCGCGAACGCGCGATCGCGAAAGAGCTTGGCGCCGTTTTCCTGGTCGGTATCGGCGGGAAACTGAGTGACGGTAAACGTCACGACGTGCGTGCGCCGGATTATGATGACTGGAGCTCTGCTTCTGATCTGGGCCATGCTGGTCTGAACGGCGATATCCTGGTCTGGAACCCGGTACTGGAAGATGCGTTTGAGCTTTCCTCAATGGGGATCCGTGTCGACGCCGATGCACTGAAACGCCAGCTTGCTCTGACCGGAGATGAAGATCGCCTGAGTCTGGAGTGGCACCAGGCGCTGCTGCGCGGTGAGATGCCGCAAACGATCGGCGGCGGTATTGGTCAGTCTCGCCTGACGATGCTGCTGCTGCAACTGCCGCACATTGGTCAGGTTCAGTGCGGCGTGTGGCCTGCGCAGGTTCGTGAAAGCGTCGCTTCCCTGCTGTAATTCTCTAACGCCGCCAGCGTCGTAGCAGGCGGCTTCCCATCCCGGTATCAAAGCGCCAGATATGGTCGAAAATGCGCATGATGCCGGGTTTGCCGTGTGCCGACATCGCCACCGCATGAAAACGATGCTGGTGTACCCGCTGTAGCTCCCCTACTTTATTCACAACATCGTCAGGTAAGCGCTGGGCGATAAAATCTGAAATGACTACCGCATCCGCATCAAACCACTCTCGCCCCTGCATCCGTTCAATAATGGCGCGAAAACAGCTGGCGATATCCGTGCCGCCGTGAAAGCGCTGGCTCAAAAAGCGGATGGCCTGCTCGATGCCTTCTGGGCCAGACAGTTCATAGCGCACGACCTCTGTGGAAAACAGCATGATGAAGCAGCGACGGTTATCCGCCAGCGCGACGCGCATCAGCGCCAGGCAAAAGGCTTTCGCGCACTGCTCGTTAAATCCGCCCATTGAGCCGGAGGTGTCCACGCAAACAATGAATGGCCCGCGCGGCTGTTCGTCAAAATCCTGATGAACGACCGGGCGCTCAGTCACTTTCTCACGCCACGCTTCGCCGTGCAGACGGTACGTGAGTAGCTGTTTTTCCACCAGCCGTCGGTAGAATTCATATTCCAGTTCGGTAATGCCGAGCGTTGCCAGCTCAGGCGGCAGCAGGCGCAGAATGTCGTCGCTTTGCTGAATGCCGTCAACCTGTTCTGGAACGGTCGCCGGTTCGCGCACCAGCGTACGAAATGTCTCCATCGGCGCATCTTTGCGCGGCACCGATTTGGCTTCCCTGGAGCGGCCTAACTGTTCCGCCAGGCGTTTCAGTTCGGGTTGTTCTGCCAGGAAGTCGCCATATTTTATGATCAGCTGATAATCGCCGCGTTTGAGTTGCCCTGCGCTCATGTCCCACAGGCGGCCGGCTGCATGGTCATTTTCCGCCAGGACCGGCTCCAGTTGCCCGCTGAGCGTCATGCGTTCCTGCACTTCACTCAGCAACTGCTCGCGCTCCTCTTCCAGCAACTGGTGATTTAAGGCCGTGGTTTGCACGATCAGGCTTAAACGCCAGCGTTGCAGAAAAAGCGTGTGCAGCGCTGGCGTAAAAGTGGCGTTACTGTCCACCAGTTGCTGGGCTTGCCCGGCATAGGGCGAATGTAGTCGGTGCAGCAACGCTAATATCTGCGGCAATTGCACAATAAACTGCGTTGTTCCGAGAAGCTGGCTTTGTTGATAGCACATCACCTCTTCCGTGAGTTCCGGCGGCACGCGCGCGTCTTTAAGACGGCTGCGCAGCGCTTCGCGCCAGCGGGGAAGATCGTCGGAAATGGCTCTCTTTAATCGGGGGAATTTCTCGAAGAAGATAGCCAGCTGCGGGGAGGCCAGCAAAGTGAGGATAATTTCTTCGATAATCCCCTCTTCACTGACCGCCAGCATGACATTCAGCGTGTCCAGTGTCAGCATTGCTGCGCCTGGCGGATCTGCGCACCAACATCCTGTAGGCTGGCTTCAATACGACCTAACCAGTCGCTATGGATAAACAGACATTTTTGCTGTTCGCTGAACCGGCTGTGTTGCTGGTGCCATTCGCTGTCCAGCGCCTCAAGCTGCTGTTTGATTTCGCCGGGCATTCCCTCTTCTGAACTGCCCGGTAGCGCCAGACGGCTGCCCTGTAGGCTGACGTCGCGCACCACCAGATGCTGAGCGCTATCAACTTCCATATTCAGCGTCTGGGCAAAACCGATCCCGTTGAGTTTGCCGCGGATCTCTCCGCCTTTTGCCAGCCACTGCTCAAGGGCGCTGCGTTCAAAAGCGATATGAATGACTTCCATATCATGCAGTTTAAGCGGTTGTTGCAAAAGCAAGGTTAGCACTGGCGCGCTCGCCTCTGGCGGCAGATCGTAATGGGGACGGCGGCTGAACATTCCTCCCTGACGAACAACGGTAAAGGCTGTTTTATCGCTTTGCTGCTGTTGCAACTGGAGGCGACGTTGCACAATGCCGCCGAGGCGCGTCAGCATTGCCTGTTGCTGCCAGGCGTGCCCGGTCATCAATATTTCAAGCTGTTGCTGCATCAGATTCAGGCTTTGCGCGTCATACCACAGGCAATCTTTCAGCAGGATAAGATCGATTGGCGCAACGGCGTCGCGTCCGCTAAAGAACGCGCTGGCCTGTAACAGACGAATGGCTTTTTTCCAGCGACGGTCGGAGACATAGGGGGCGTCTGGCAGCGCATCAAGCTGCTGGCGCAGCGTGAAAATCAGTTCAAATACATGATCGGGCAGCGTAATGGCGGAAATATCCTTCTGCCACTGATAATACTCTTCATCAGTCACCTGTAATGAGGCCGGCACCGGGTTATCGCTTTCGTCCTGCTGGCTTACCAGCATGGAGCGGAAATTCGCCTTATCCTGTACTTTATCCAGCCACAGACGAATGAGCATACGGTCGTATAACGCCTCCAGACTGCTGTCTGCTTCGGGAAGCTCGTTTGAGGCCGCCACCAGCAGGCGCATCGGAATTTTTTCTTCGTGCGCGCCGTTACGGAAATGGCGTTCGTTAATGGCGGTCAGCAGAGTGTTCAGGATTGCCGGGCCCGCTTTCCAGATCTCATCCAGAAAGACGATTTCCGCTTCAGGAAGATAACCCGTGGTCAGACGCTCATAGCGACCTTCATCTTTTAGCGCCTGAATGGAGAGAGGACCAAAAACCTCCTCGGGCGTGGAGAAACGCGTCATCAGATACTCAAAGGCGCGGGCGTGCTGAAAGGCGAACTTCAGACGACGGGCTATCAGGCTTTTGGCAATGCCTGGCGGGCCAAGTAAAAAGACGCTCTCACCGCTCAACGCTGCCAGCAGGCAAAGGCGAATGGCGTGGCTACGTTCATAAAGTCCCTTTTCCAGGGCGCTGCTCAGACGGGAAATTCTTTCCGCTAATAAATGTGGGTGAGCCATAATAAGGTGGCGTCCTTCCGCCAGATGTATCATGTTAACAGCGAGTATAGACGTTTCGCCACGAAGCAATAATAGACTGAAGCATCGTTTCTTTTTCTTTGCGCCAGGTTAATCTGACGTCGATTAGGGGTACGATTTTGCGATTAATCGTGCATACTGTGCGCCTTTTTTGTGGGCCAAGGGACTACGCACACATTTCATATATATACACTAAATCATTCAAACTGCATCAAGGTGGCAAAGGAGTGGATCCCCGGGAGCCTTGTCGTTTGAAAGATGCCATGTATAAACGAAAGACGAGTCTATGAGCACTGATAATAAACAATCATTGTCTGCGATCACTCTCGCAGCGATTGGGGTTGTCTATGGTGATATTGGTACCAGCCCACTTTATACACTTCGTGAATGCTTGTCCGGTCAGTTTGGTTTTGGTGTTGAACGTGATGCCGTATTTGGCTTTTTGTCGCTGATTTTCTGGCTGCTGATCTTTGTTGTTTCCATCAAGTATCTGACTTTTGTCATGCGCGCAGATAACGCCGGCGAGGGCGGGATTCTGACCTTAATGTCGCTAGCCGGGCGTAATACGTCGGCGAGAATGACGTCCACGCTGGTCATTATGGGGTTAATTGGCGGTAGCTTCTTCTACGGCGAAGTGGTAATTACACCCGCGATCTCAGTCATGTCGGCCATTGAAGGTCTGGAAATTGTGGCGCCGGAACTGGATACCTGGGTCGTCCCGCTTTCTATTATTGTGCTTACTCTGCTGTTTATGATTCAGAAACACGGGACGGGGATGGTCGGTAAGCTGTTTGCGCCGATTATGCTGACGTGGTTTTTGATTCTGGCCGGACTCGGCCTGCGCAGTATCATCGCTAACCCGGATGTGCTTCATGCCCTCAATCCCATGTGGGCGGCGAAGTTCTTCCTTGAGTACAAAACGGTGTCGTTTATTGCGCTGGGCGCCGTGGTGCTTTCGATTACCGGGGTTGAGGCGCTGTATGCGGATATGGGGCATTTCGGCAAGCTGCCGATTCGTCTGGCCTGGTTCTCGGTTGTTCTTCCTTCATTAACGTTAAACTACTTTGGTCAGGGCGCATTGCTGCTCAAACACCCGGAAGCGATTAAGAACCCGTTCTTCCTGTTGGCGCCAGAGTGGGCGCTGATCCCGCTGCTGATTCTTGCCGCGCTGGCGACGGTTATCGCCTCTCAGGCGGTGATTTCCGGTGTCTTCTCGCTGACGCGCCAGGCGGTGCGGCTGGGATATTTGTCGCCCATGCGCATTATCCACACCTCCGAAATGGAGTCCGGGCAGATCTATATTCCGTTCGTGAACTGGATGCTCTATTTTGCGGTGGTTATTGTTATTGTCAGCTTTGAGCGTTCCAGCAACCTGGCGGCGGCATACGGTATTGCCGTTACCGGTACGATGGTGCTGACCTCGATTCTTTCTACCACCGTGGCGCGTAAAAACTGGCACTGGAATAAGTATTTTGTCGCGCTGATTCTGGTGGCGTTCTTGTGCGTTGATGTTCCGCTGTTCTCGGCAAACCTCGACAAGCTGCTGTCGGGCGGCTGGTTGCCGCTGACGCTGGGGATCGTGATGTTCATCATTATGACGACCTGGAAGAGCGAGCGTTTCCGTCTGCTGCGTCGTATGCATGAGCACGGTAACTCCCTGGAAGCCCTGATCGCCTCGCTGGAGAAATCGCCTCCGGTACGCGTCCCCGGTACGGCGGTGTATATGTCCCGCGCGCTGAACGTCATTCCGTTTGCGTTGCTGCATAACCTCAAGCACAACAAGGTGCTGCATGAACGCGTGATTCTGCTGACGCTACGCACGGAAGACGCGCCATACGTACACAATGTTCGCCGGGTGCAGATTGAGCAACTGTCGCCAACCTTCTGGCGTGTGGTGGCCAGCTACGGCTGGCGCGAAACGCCGAACGTTGAGGAAGTGTTCCATCGATGCGGTCTGGAAGGGCTGAGCTGCCGGATGATGGAAACCTCTTTCTTTATGTCGCATGAATCGCTGATCCTCGGCAAACGCCCGTGGTATTTGCGTCTGCGCGGCAAGCTCTATCTGCTGTTGCAGCGTAATGCGCTACGTGCGCCGGATCAGTTTGAAATCCCACCGAACCGGGTTATCGAACTGGGAACGCAGGTCGAGATTTAAGCCTTTTAAAATGCCGGGCGGCGCTGCGCCGCCGGGCAATTATCCCCCGCCGTATTTCACTTAGCGAAACGTTTCGACCCCGATCACAATTCCGTTACGTCATGATGGTTTTCTGCTCACTTCCGGGAGTAAACTTATTACCAGCGAAACGTTTCGCTAGTGGGGAAAGAAAATGAAGAAAGGCGCGGTACTTAATTCTGATATTTCATCGGTCATCTCCCGTCTGGGGCATACTGATACGCTGGTAGTGTGTGACGCAGGTTTACCTGTTCCATCCAGTACAACGCGTATCGATATGGCGTTAACCCAGGGCGTACCTTCTTTTATGCAGGTACTGGATGTCGTGACCCGTGAAATGCAGGTTGAGGCGGCTATTCTCGCGACGGAAATCAAAGAACATAATCCGCAACTCCACGAAACGTTGCTCAGCCATATTGAGCAACTGCAACAACACCAGGGAAACACCATAGAAATTCGTTACACCACGCATGAACATTTTAAAAAACTAACCGCAGACAGTCAGGCGGTGATTCGCAGCGGGGAGTGCTCCCCGTATGCGAATATTATTCTCTGTGCCGGCGTCACGTTCTGAGGCCATCATGGACGCATTACTGCAACTCAAAGGGATCGATAAAGCGTTCCCGGGCGTGAAAGCGCTATCTGGCGCCGCGTTAAATGTCTATCCAGGTCGCGTAATGGCGCTGGTGGGCGAAAATGGCGCGGGCAAATCCACCATGATGAAAGTCCTGACCGGTATCTATACCCGTGATGCGGGATCGTTATTGTGGCTGGGTAAAGAAACGACCTTCAATGGCCCAAAATCCTCGCAGGAAGCCGGGATTGGCATCATTCACCAGGAACTGAACCTGATCCCGCAGCTCACGATTGCCGAGAATATCTTTCTGGGGCGTGAGTTTGTAAATCGCTTTGGCAAAATCGACTGGAAAAAGATGTATGCCGAAGCGGATGTTCTGCTTGCCAGACTCAATCTGCGCTTCAAAAGCGACAGGCTGGTGGGCGAACTCTCTATCGGCGATCAGCAGATGGTCGAAATCGCCAAGGTACTGAGCTTCGAATCCAGAGTCATCATTATGGATGAACCCACGGATGCGCTCACTGATACCGAAACGGAATCGCTGTTCCGCGTCATCCGCGAGTTGAAATCGCAGGGGCGCGGCATTGTCTATATCTCCCACCGCATGAAAGAGATCTTCGAAATTTGCGATGACGTGACGGTTTTCCGCGACGGGCAGTTTATTGCCGAGCGTGAAGTGGCGTCGCTGACCGAAGATTCGCTGATTGAAATGATGGTCGGACGTAAGCTTGAAGATCAGTACCCGCGTCTGGATAAAGCGCCAGGCGAGGTACGCCTGAAAGTCGATAACCTGTGCGGTCCCGGCGTTAATAATGTCTCCTTTACTCTGCGCAAAGGGGAAATTTTGGGAATCTCCGGTTTGATGGGCGCCGGGCGTACGGAACTGATGAAAGTGCTGTACGGCGCGCTGCCGCGCACCAGCGGTTACGTCACGCTCGACGGGCATGAAGTGGTTACCCGTTCACCGCAGGATGGCCTGGCTAACGGTATTGTTTATATCTCTGAAGACCGTAAACGTGACGGCTTAGTGCTCGGCATGTCGGTAAAAGAGAATATGTCGCTCACCGCGCTGCGTTATTTCAGCCGCGCTGGCGGCAACCTGAAACATAAAGATGAACAGCAGGCGGTGAGTGACTTTATCCGTCTGTTCAATGTGAAAACGCCGTCGATGGAGCAGGCTATCGGGTTGCTCTCTGGCGGCAATCAGCAGAAAGTCGCCATTGCGCGTGGACTGATGACCCGCCCCAAAGTGCTGATCCTCGATGAGCCAACCCGCGGTGTGGACGTTGGCGCGAAAAAAGAAATTTATCAGCTTATCAACCAGTTTAAGGCCGATGGCCTGAGCATCATTCTGGTCTCATCTGAGATGCCAGAAGTATTGGGTATGAGCGATCGCATTATCGTCATGCATGAAGGGCATCTCGGCGGTGAATTCACTCGCGAGCAGGCCACCCAGGAAGTGTTAATGGCTGCCGCTGTGGGCAAGCTTAATCGCGTGAATCAGGAGTAAAAAAGATGACTATCCAGGCTGTTTCTGGTCGCCGTTATTTCACTAAAGCGTGGCTGATGGAGCAGAAATCGCTCATCGCTCTGCTGGTGCTGATCGCGATTGTTTCTACCATGAGTCCCAACTTTTTTACCGTTAATAACCTGTTTAACATTCTCCAGCAAACGTCCGTCAACGCTATCATGGCCGTCGGGATGACGCTGGTTATCCTGACGTCAGGCATCGATCTTTCCGTTGGTTCCCTGCTGGCGCTTACCGGCGCGGTTGCCGCTTCAATTGTAGGGATTGAAGTGAATGCGCTGGTGGCCGTTGCGGCGGCGCTGGCGTTAGGCGCCGCCATTGGCGCGGTGACCGGCGTGATCGTGGCAAAAGGTCGCGTGCAGGCGTTTATCGCCACGCTGGTAATGATGCTTCTGCTGCGCGGCGTCACGATGGTGTACACCAACGGAAGCCCGGTGAATACCGGCTTTACGGATAACGCCGATCTCTTCGGCTGGTTCGGGATTGGCCGCCCGCTGGGCGTTCCGACGCCGGTCTGGATTATGGGCATCGTCTTCCTGGCGGCGTGGTACATGCTGCATCATACTCGCCTGGGCCGCTATATCTATGCGCTGGGCGGCAACGAAGCGGCAACGCGTCTGTCGGGTATCAGCGTCAGTAAAGTCAAAATCATCGTCTATTCGCTTTGTGGTCTGCTGGCCTCGCTGGCGGGCATCATCGAAGTGGCTCGTCTCTCCTCCGCGCAGCCAACGGCGGGTACGGGTTATGAGCTGGATGCCATCGCAGCGGTCGTGTTAGGCGGCACCAGCCTGGCGGGCGGTAAAGGGCGCATTGTTGGGACATTGATCGGCGCATTGATTCTCGGTTTCCTTAATAATGGTTTGAATTTGTTAGGTGTTTCCTCCTATTACCAGATGATCGTCAAAGCGGTGGTGATTTTGCTGGCGGTACTGGTAGACAACAAAAAGCAGTAACAACGACTACAGGACATCTTAAATATGAACATGAAAAAACTGGCTACCCTGGTTTCTGCTGTTGCGCTGAGCGCCACCGTGAGCGCGAATGCGATGGCGAAAGACACCATTGCTCTGGTGATCTCCACGCTCAACAACCCGTTCTTTGTCACCCTGAAAGAGGGGGCGCAGAAAGAAGCGGATAAACTGGGCTATAACCTGGTCGTGCTGGACTCCCAGAACAACCCGGCGAAAGAGCTGGCTAACGTTCAGGATTTAACCGTTCGCGGCACTAAAATTCTGCTGATCAACCCAACCGATTCCGACGCGGTAGGCAACGCGGTTAAGATGGCTAACCAGGCGAAGATTCCGGTTATCACCCTTGATCGCCAGGCAACCAAAGGCGACGTTGTCAGCCACATTGCTTCCGATAACGTGCTGGGCGGCAAAATCGCCGGTGATTACATCGCGAAGAAAGCAGGTGAAGGCGCGAAAGTGATTGAACTGCAAGGCATCGCCGGAACATCCGCAGCGCGTGAGCGTGGCGAAGGCTTCCAGCAGGCCGTTGCGGCACACAAATTTAATGTACTGGCCAGCCAGCCTGCTGACTTTGACCGCACCAAAGGTCTGAACGTCATGCAGAACCTGCTGACTGCGCATCCTGATGTGCAGGCGGTATTCGCACAGAACGACGAAATGGCGCTGGGTGCGCTGCGCGCTCTGCAAACCGCAGGTAAATCTGATGTGATGGTGGTTGGATTTGATGGTACGCCGGATGGCGAGAAGGCGGTAAATGATGGCAAACTGGCTGCGACTATCGCTCAGTTGCCGGATCAGATTGGCGCTAAAGGCGTTGAAACCGCTGATAAAGTACTGAAAGGCGAGAAAGTTCAGGCCAAATATCCGGTTGACCTGAAACTTGTCATCAAGCAGTAATAACGGCTCAGGCCGTTCGCGGTCTGATGGCGACATAAATACGCCATCCTCAGAGAGTTGTTTGAAGATGAAAGCGTAAAAAGAAAAGCAGGGCACGCGCCACCCTAACCCGGTGGCGCACTTTACTGGACATCCCGAACATGAAAACCGCAGGCAACCTTGTCGTCCTTGGCAGTATTAATGCCGATCACATCCTCAACCTCGAATCTTTTCCTGCGCCAGGCGAAACCGTAACGGGCACCCAATATCAGGTGGCATTCGGCGGTAAAGGCGCGAATCAGGCGGTGGCCGCAGGGCGCAGCGGCGCAAATATCGCGTTTATTGCCTGTACTGGCGATGACGATATTGGCGAGAGCGTGCGTAAACAGTTAGCCAGCGATAACATTGATATTGCTCCGGTCAGCGTGATTAACGGGGAATCTACCGGAGTCGCGCTGATTTTTGTTAATGGCGAAGGGGAAAATGTCATCGGCATTCATGCTGGCGCCAATGCCGCATTGTCGCCTGCGCTGGTGGAAGCGCAACGCGAGCGTATCGCCGGGGCTTCTGCGCTATTGATGCAGCTCGAGTCGCCGATTGAAAGCGTGCTGGCGGCGGCAAAAATTGCGCATCAGAACAACACTACCGTTGCGCTTAACCCGGCTCCGGCGCGTGAACTGTCTGATGAGCTGCTGGCGCTGGTGGACATCATTACGCCAAATGAAACCGAAGCGGAAAAGCTCACGGGGATTCGCGTCGAAAGTGATGAAGATGCCGCTAAAGCATCGCAGGTGCTGCATGATAAAGGCATTCATACCGTACTGATTACGTTAGGCAGCCGCGGCGTGTGGGCCAGCGTGAAGGGCGAAGGCCGTCGTGTGCCGGGGTTTAAAGTGAACGCCGTTGATACGATAGCCGCCGGGGATACTTTTAATGGTGCGTTAGTTACCGCCTTACTGGAAGAGACGCCGCTGCCGGAGGCCATTCGCTTTGCCCATGCCGCTGCTGCGATTGCGGTGACACGCAAAGGTGCGCAACCTTCTGTTCCGTGGCGTGAAGAGATAGAGGCGTTTTTAGGTCAGCAGAGGTAACGTTTGGCTACAATGAAGGATGTTGCCCGTCTGGCGGGCGTTTCCACTTCAACTGTTTCGCACGTTATTAATAAAGATCGCTTTGTCAGTGAAGCTATCACCGGGAAAGTGGAAGCGGCGATTAAAGAGTTAAACTACGCGCCTTCAGCGTTGGCGCGTAGCCTGAAATTAAATCAGACCCGCACAATCGGCATGCTGATCACCGCCAGTACTAATCCTTTTTATTCAGAACTGGTGCGCGGCGTTGAACGTAGCTGCTTTGAGCGGGGCTATAGCCTGGTATTGTGTAATACCGAAGGCGATGAGCAGCGAATGAACCGCAATCTGGAAACGCTGATGCAAAAGCGGGTCGATGGCTTATTGCTGCTTTGTACGGAGACGCATCAACCCTCCCGGGAGATCATGCAGCGTTATCCCTCTATTCCTACTGTGATGATGGACTGGTCACCCTTTGATGACGAAGGGGATTGCGATCTGATCCAGGACAACTCCCTTCTGGGCGGCGATTTAGCGACGCAATACCTGATTGATAAAGGTTTTACCCGAATAGCCTGCATTACCGGCCCGCTGGACAAAACGCCCGCGCGTTTGCGGCTGGAAGGGTATCGGGAAGCCATGAAACGCGCGGGGCTGGAAATTCCTGAAGGGTATGAGATCACAGGAGATTTCGAGTTTGGCGGCGGATTTGAAACCATGCAAATGCTGCTGTCCCATAAACAACGCCCACAGGCGGTATTTGCCGGCAATGATGCAATGGCCGTCGGTGCGTATCAGGCGCTTTATCAGGTAGGGTTGCGCATCCCGCAGGATATGGCGGTGATTGGCTATGATGATATTGAACTGGCGCGCTACATGACGCCGCCGCTGACGACGATTCATCAACCGAAAGATGAACTGGGTGAGTTGGCCATCGACGTGTTGATTCACCGTATGGCACAACCCACGCTACAACAGCAGCGTCTGCAACTTACTCCTGTTCTGATGGCGCGGGGGTCGGTTTAGGTTTGTGCCGTTCTTTGATCAGATTGCGGCCATCTTTGGCTTTCAGCAACATGAACATCAGCGCGGATACCACCGTAATAGCGCCCATCGTAATAAAGGTATAGTGGAACTGTTCAACCGTATTGGTTCCCTCAATCCCTTCATAGAGACGCAATACGGCGGCGCTGATCGCTACCCCTAAACTGATGGAAAGCTGCTGCGTGACGGCCAGCAGGCTGTTGCCGCTGCTGGCGTTATCATCGGTCAGATCCGCAAGGGTGATGGTGTTCATGGCGGTAAACTGCGTGGACATCGCCATACCCAGAACAAACAGCGGCAGAATCAACATCCATACCGGCATAGCGGGGGATTGCAAAGAGAACTGCGCAATCATCAGGCCAATAAATACTGTAATGCCGACCAGCGTCGTCTTGTACCCCAGTTTACGCAGCACCTGAGTGACCGCTGATTTCGCCAGAATAGAACCCAGCGCCGTCGGGGCCATCATGCAGCCGGCTATCAGCGCCGGGTATCCAAATCCTACCTGTATCATCAGCGGCATCAGGAAGGGAACGCATCCCGTTCCCAGACGCGTGGCGAGGTTTCCTGCTATCCCAACGGAGAACGTGCGCGTTTTGAACAACGAAAGTGAAATCAACGGCGTTGGGTGTCGACGCGCATGGCGAATATAGGCTAGCAGCAGCACGATACTGCTCAGAATAATGGTTAATGCTATCCAGGTTGCGACGATCTTCTCGCCGAAAAGCTCCATTCCGCTGGAGAACAGCACCAGACTCAAACCAAAGAGGAAGAAGCCGGTCATGTCGAAACGGCGTCGCGGTGTGGTGAAATTTGGCATGTACTTACGGGCATACAGGATACCGACAATGCCAATGGGAATATTAATCAGGAAGATCCAGTGCCAGCTTGCCCATGTCACCAGTATGCCCCCCAATACCGGGCCGAGGATAGGGCCGACCAGGCCTGGCATCGTCACGAAATTCAGAACCGGAAGCAGTTCACTTCGGGGGTAAGCGCGTAATAATGCCAGACGGGCGACCGGCATCATCATTGCGCCGCCGATCCCCTGCACCACGCGGAAAACAACCAATTCAGCTAATGAGCCAGAAAGCGCGCATGCCAGCGAGCCGAGCGTAAACAGACTGACGGCAATAATAAAGACGCGACGGGTGCCAAAGCGATCGGCCAGCCATCCGCTTACCGGAATCAGCATCGCGACCGTCAGGGTATAACTGATAATAGCGGACTGCATGGCAAGAGGAGAACGGTTGAGGCTGTGCGCGATAGCGGGTAGAGCGGTATTAAGAATGGTGGCATCCAGCGCCTGCATAAAAAAAGCCATAGCCGCTATCCACGGCAACCCGGCCATACTGCGCGCTTTTTTCTCTGACATTCGGTATCCCGTTACTTGTCCGGTTGTTCGTTCGGCGCTATCAACAATGCCTGGCACGCTTTAAAGGCGCGATCGCCATCACTGTCGGCTATGGCATCTACAATAGCCTGGTGTAAATCCAGCTTCACCACATCGTTATAGGTAATAGAGGTGAAGTAGGTGTGATAGACCGAATGGAACAGCGAGGCAAAAGAGATTAAGAACGGATTCGCGCTCATTTCATAAATATGCTCATGCCACGCCATATCGACTTCAATCCAGCGTTCGCGTCTGAAGTTCTTCTTCAACGCCACCATCTCTTCCATTAAGGTATTCAGATGCGCTTTCTGTTCCGCTGATCCGATCGTCGCTGCCAGTGAACATGCCTGCGGTTCGAGACTGATACGCATCACCAGAAAATGATTAATAACCTGATGGAAGTTTTCTTCTGTCATCCACCAGGTGAGCAGTTCCTGATCGAGGAAGTTCCAGTTTGCCTGCGGCATAACCCGCGTACCAATACGAGGACGGGGCAACACCATGCCTTTTGCTGTTAGCGTCTTCACTGCCTCACGTACCGCCGTGCGACTCACGCCAAATTGCTCGCCCAGTTCGATTTCTCCGGGAAGAATGGTGCCGGGCGCGTATTCACCCTTTAAGATTCGCTGCGCCAGCTTCTCAGCCAGAACGTAGGAAAGATTTTTCTGTGCAGCTAACTGTTGTGCGCTTAAAGGCATAAATGTTTGTCCTTTCTCTTTTCTTATTCATTAGTATGCCATCAGGAAGTGTGATTAAGGTTGTAAAAACGGCAAATTGCTTATTTTATGGCATGTTAATAGTGGTTTTGCTTAAAAAGAAAGCAGTCGGAAAATAATTTTAAATTTCCCCTTGTCAGGCCGGAATAACTCCCTATAATGCGCCTCCACTGACACGGAACAA
>NZ_JAOWGE010000024.1:0-28680 GCF_030333295.1 Citrobacter sp. CK198
CGACGCGCTTTAGCGCTCTGTCGCGAGGTGGCGTATATTACGCTTTCCTCTTTCAGAGTCAACCCTGAATTTCAGGATTTTTCTCTTTAATCAACCGGCTGTTTGTGTGAAGTGATTCACATCCGCCGTGTCGATGGAGGCGCATTATAGGGAGTTCTCCGCAGGCCGCAATAGAAAAATGACAGAAAAATGACTGACTGCTGCATTCCCCAGCAAAACCCCGCCTTATACCCTTTTACACACAGAGTTATCCACAATCCTGGCGATCATTTCCTGAATCTCTCCTTAATAAAGACGCGCTCAATACAGGAATAAAAGGGTATCGAATGGAAAAAGAAAAATTCGCGAGCGTTGCGCAAACGTTTTCGTTACAATGCCACCGCAAAACAAGGATGCCCCGTAAGGGGCGTTAGCTGAGTTTTTCACGAAAAATTCAGCTAACGCTCTCTGTAATAGTCAAATCCAGGGGATTTACCATGCAACAACGTCGTCCAGTCCGCCGCGCTCTGCTCAGTGTTTCTGACAAGGCCGGTATCGTCGAATTCGCCCAGGCACTTTCCGCACGCGGTGTGGAGCTGCTGTCTACAGGGGGCACTGCCCGTCTGTTAGCAGATAAAGGTCTGCCGGTGACCGAAGTTTCCGATTACACCGGTTTCCCGGAAATGATGGATGGACGCGTGAAGACCCTGCATCCGAAAGTACACGGCGGTATTCTCGGTCGCCGTGGTCAGGATGACGGAATTATGGAACAACACGGTATCGCGCCAATCGATATGGTTGTTGTTAACCTGTACCCGTTCGCCCAGACCGTCGCTCGTGAAGGTTGCTCGCTGGAAGATGCCGTAGAGAACATTGATATCGGCGGCCCGACCATGGTGCGCTCCGCTGCCAAGAACCATAAAGATGTCGCTATCGTTGTAAAGAGCAGCGACTACGACGCCATTATTAAAGAGATGGATAGCAACGACGGTTCACTGACCCTTGATACCCGTTTCGATCTCGCCATTAAAGCCTTCGAACACACCGCCGCCTACGACAGCATGATTGCCAACTACTTCGGCAGCATGGTTCCGGCATATCACGGTGAAAGCAAAGAGGCTGCTGGCCGCTTCCCGCGTACCCTGAATCTGAACTTCATTAAGAAGCAGGATATGCGCTACGGCGAAAACAGCCACCAGCAGGCAGCCTTCTATATAGAAGAGAATGTGCAAGAAGCATCTGTTGCGACCGCGCAGCAGGTACAGGGCAAAGCGCTCTCCTACAACAACATCGCCGATACCGACGCGGCGCTGGAGTGTGTGAAAGAGTTCAGCGAGCCCGCCTGCGTCATCGTGAAGCACGCTAACCCGTGTGGCGTGGCGGTAAGCACTTCTATTCTCGACGCCTACGATCGCGCATACAAGACTGACCCGACCTCCGCATTCGGTGGCATCATCGCGTTTAACCGCGAACTGGATGCCGAAACGGCACAGGCCATCATCTCCCGTCAGTTCGTCGAAGTGATCATTGCGCCTTCCGCATCTGAAGACGCCCTGAAGATTACCGCTGCCAAACAGAACGTGCGCGTCCTGACCTGCGGCCAGTGGGCCGAGCGCGTCCCGGGCCTGGACTTCAAACGTGTCAACGGCGGTCTGCTGGTTCAGGATCGTGACCTGGGTATGGTAACGGCAGGCGAACTGCGCGTGGTAACCAAACGTCAGCCGAGCGAGCAGGAACTGCGTGACGCGCTATTCTGCTGGAAAGTAGCGAAGTTTGTGAAATCCAACGCGATTGTGTACGCGAAAGAGAATATGACTATCGGTATTGGCGCGGGCCAGATGAGCCGCGTTTATTCTGCGAAGATCGCCGGTATTAAAGCGGGCGATGAAGGACTGGAAGTAAAAGGTTCCGCAATGGCCTCTGACGCGTTCTTCCCGTTCCGCGACGGTATTGATGCTGCGGCTGCTGTTGGCGTGAGCTGCGTTATCCAGCCCGGTGGCTCCATCCGTGATGATGAAGTCATTGCCGCCGCTGACGAACACGGCATTGCGATGATCTTCACCGACATGCGTCACTTCCGCCATTAATTCACGGAGCAGACAATGAAAGTATTAGTAATCGGCAACGGCGGGCGCGAACACGCCCTGGCGTGGAAAGCGGCACAATCACCGCAGGTTGAAACCGTGTATGTCGCGCCAGGTAACGCCGGAACAGCGCTGGAACCGGCGCTGCAAAACGTCGCTATTGGCGTCACGGATATTCCGGCACTGCTGAGCTTTGCCCAGAACGAGAAGATCGATCTGACCATCGTCGGCCCGGAAGCGCCGCTGGTGAAAGGCGTGGTGGATACTTTCCGCGCCGCTGGCCTGAAAATCTTTGGCCCAACCGAAGGCGCCGCGCAGCTGGAAGGCTCCAAAGCCTTCACCAAGGATTTCCTCGCTCGTCACCAGATT
Source organism: Citrobacter sp. CK198 (assembly GCF_030333295.1). Taxonomy (NCBI): domain Bacteria; kingdom Pseudomonadati; phylum Pseudomonadota; class Gammaproteobacteria; order Enterobacterales; family Enterobacteriaceae; genus Citrobacter; species Citrobacter sp. CK198. The sequence continues at coordinate 2,433 of NZ_JAOWGE010000024.1, forward strand.
CCGACGGCGGAATACCAGAACTTCACGGAGATCGAACCCGCGCTGGCTTACCTGCGTGAGAAAGGCGCGCCGATCGTCATTAAAGCCGACGGACTGGCTGCCGGGAAAGGCGTGATTGTGGCGATGACGCTGAGCGAGGCCGAAGCCGCCGTTCATGACATGCTGGCAGGTAACGCGTTTGGCGACGCGGGACACCGTATCGTGATCGAAGAGTTCCTCGACGGTGAAGAAGCGAGCTTCATCGTGATGGTCGATGGCGAACATGTGTTGCCAATGGCCACCAGCCAGGATCACAAACGCGTCGGCGATGGCGATACCGGGTTGAATACCGGCGGTATGGGCGCTTACTCCCCGGCACCGGTGGTGACCGACGAGGTTCATCAGCGCACGATGGAGCGCATCATTTGGCCAACCGTAAAAGGCATGGCGGCGGAAGGCAATACTTATACCGGCTTCCTGTACGCTGGGCTGATGATCGATAAACAGGGCAACCCGAAAGTTATCGAATTCAACTGCCGCTTTGGCGACCCGGAAACCCAGCCAATCATGCTGCGTATGAAATCCGATCTGGTTGAACTTTGTCTGGCTGCCTGCGACGGTAAGCTGGACGAGAAAACGTCTGAGTGGGATGAGCGCGCATCGCTCGGCGTGGTGATGGCAGCTGGCGGTTATCCGGGCGACTACCGCACAGGCGATGTGATCCACGGTCTGCCGCTGGAAGAGGTGGCGGACGGTAAGGTATTCCATGCCGGCACCAAACTGGCGGAAGATGACCGGGTCGTTACAAGCGGCGGTCGCGTACTGTGCGCCACTGCGCTAGGCCATACCGTTGCCGAAGCACAGCAGCGTGCCTACGCGCTGATGGCAGATATCCACTGGGATAACTGCTTTAGCCGCAAAGATATCGGCTGGCGCGCGATCGAACGCGAGCAAAACTAACGCTGACACCTCTTATCCGGCCTATGGAGAGCAACTGTAGGCCGGATAAGACGCAAGCCGCCATCCGGCAATCATCAGAACGTCTTCTCTATAGGTTGCCAATGGCAGAAGTCTTCATTGGCCACCAGCAGCAGCTGAGAGCCATCAGGCGCCTCCAGCCATGCCACACTCACCTCTATCGATGAACGCAGCTGACGTCGCTCTATGTGGCTGATAGCCCATGCATCCAGGTCTGGTTTCAACGTTTCGCCTTCGCAGGTAGTTACCGTACGGTCTGCATGCCAGCGTCCCTGACGCAGCACGACGCGCCCCTGACGCAATGCGTCACTGGTCTGGCGGATCTGATTGGCGCGATAGCGGTATAAGGCGATCTGGTCGCTGGAAAGCTGCTGCTTCTGCCCGTCGACTTCATGCTGCATAAAACTGAGCTCGCCATGATCGTCGAAGCGTGCGCGAATATGTTCAGAAGGTTTGCTGTAAATATTGAGTTCAATCAGGGAGAGCATGTCGCCCTGCCAGCGATATTCGCTGGTTGTGGTGCTGCCGTTACGCCACGGGCTAAAGACCGAGAGCAGATGGACGCCATCGCTGGAATCTTTACGCCAGATGCGTACCGCACCCTGGTCGTCAACATAACCGCTGGCCGTAAACGGTGGAAGCGTCGTGTTATGGCTACAAGCGGACAGCAACAGCGCGCCTGCCAACGTCAGCATACGACGCCAGACAGACAAAAGGGGCGAGAGCGCCCCTTCATTAAAACTGTTCACTGCCACGCGAATTACTTAACTGCGTCTTTCAGTGCTTTACCAGAAACAAACGCCGGTACATTCGCTGCAGCGATTTTGATTTCTTTACCGGTCTGCGGGTTGCGGCCAGTACGCTCAGCGCGGTGGTTCACTTTGAAGGTACCGAAACCAACCAGTTGTACAGCATCGCCTTCTTTCAGAGACTCAGTAATAGCAGCCAGAGTGGATTCCAGAGCAGCTTTAGCCTGGGTTTTGGACAGTTCTGCTTTGTCTGCAATTACATCAATCAGTTGAGTCTTGTTCATAAGTTATCCTTACAATGTGTTTATCGCTTGCTAAGCATCGAGTGCGACGGAAATGCCAGAAAAGCACTCTCCTGCATACACGCACCGATAGCCACTTTTTTTCGCCCCCCAAATGTAGACCAGACGGGGGGCGGAAGGGAAGCCTCCAGGCACGACAAATCAGGCGTTAAATCACGTTTTCTGGTGTCATTGCTCAAAATTTATACCGATATTGCTCTCACCGGCCTCGCGCAGGTCTGCCCGAAGCCCTTTTATCAGCTCAATATCGCGTTCTTCGCAGTCGGCCAAAAGTCGGAATATTTCCCACTGAATGTCCCATTCCTGTTCAACAGCCGGGTTTTCTTTGAGCTCTTCATCGGTCATTTCTCGACCAGCCTGAGTCATTTCCAGCATCGCAACCGTGGTAATGGATGTCTTACTGACCTCAATGGCATGTTCCAGCGTTTCGCCACTGAGACGAGAATGCATTAACTCGCTTAATGCAACGCAGGCATCAATCGCCGGGTAAACGCCGTACAGATCAAAATCGTCAGCAGCCGGAATCGCTTCCTCAAACTTTTCCAGCTGGCTGTCAAAATTGACCTTCGCATCTTTCACCGTCAGCGTTTCCCAGATGAGATCCAGGATTCGGCGGTACACCTGCCCATCGCCAAAACCCGTCTGCTGACAGAACATGGCATAGTTCGGATACATACGCTCGCACAAACAAGCCATAAAGGTGACGTGCTGCCAGCTTTCCAGGCGTTCCAGACGCAGATGAATCGGGTTTTGTAACATGTTGAATTCTCGAAATCAGAAATGAGCCGCAGTGTACCTGAATCAGCGGTGATTTGCTTGCCAGCGCATAAACGCCGGACGCTCTGATGCCACCGCATCCGCCCAGCGCGTCGGTTCCGGCAGACGGTAGCCTTGCATACAGCGCTGCACCCACGCCAACGCGCTGTCGGTACTCACGCGATGTCCGGTCGCGATAAACAGCGGGTTACAGCGCGCTTTACTGCGCCAGACCCAGGCTAACTGCTCGCCTTTGTCCATCAGCGGGGCCAGCGCGCCAGGTTCGGCGGAAAGCGGCTCAAACTTGCCGCACAGCCGTTTTTTCGCTACGCCGATGGTGGGTACATCCATCATCAATCCAAAGTGGCTTGCCACCCCCAGACGACGCGGGTGGGAGATACCGTGTCCATCGACAAAGACTAAATCCGGTTTTTGCGACAGCTGTTCCCACACCGCCAACAGCGCAGGATACTCGCGAAAGGAGAGGAAGCCGGGAATATACGGCATGGTAGTGGCGATACGCGCCACTTTGTATTCCACCAGCTCAAGCGCTGGATACGTCAACAGCACCATCGCCGCTCGCGTCACTTCCCCGCCCTGCTCGAACCCAACATCCGCCCCGGCGATCAGATCCGGCGGATCGTTATCAAGGCGATCCTCGCGGATCACCGACGAGGCGAGTTCGATTTGTTGAGCGCGTAGCGACGCGAGATCCATAATGACTCCTTAGCGGTGGTACTGTTCAGACAAGCGGTGTACCGCATCAACAAATGCGCCCGCGTGCTCCGGCGGCACATCCTGGTGGATGCCGTGTCCAAGATTAAAGACGTGGCCTTCACCCTGGCCGAATCCGGCGAGAATCGTCGCCACTTCTTCTTCAATGCGCGCCGGTGGCGCATAGAGCATGGACGGGTCCATATTGCCCTGTAGCGCCACTTTATGGCCCACGCGACGGCGCGCGTCGGCAATATCGGTTGTCCAGTCGAGACCTAACGCATCACACCCGGTTTCCGCCATCGCCTCCAGCCACTGGCCGCCACCTTTGGTGAATAACGTGACCGGTACACGGCGACCGTCGTTTTCCCGCAGCAGACCATCAACGATTTTATGCATGTAATACAGCGAGAACTGCTGGTAATCGCGCCCCGTCAGCACGCCGCCCCAGGTGTCGAAAATCATGACCGACTGCGCGCCCGCTTTAATCTGCGCGTTGAGATACAGAGTGACGCTTTTCGCCAGCTTATCGAGCAGCGCATGCAGCGCCTGCGGATCGGCATACATCATTTTTTTGATGACGGTAAAGGCTTTGCTGCTGCCGCCTTCCACCATGTAAGTCGCCAGCGTCCACGGGCTGCCGGAAAAACCGATCAGCGGAACGTCACCTTTCAACTCGCGGCGAATCGTACGCACTGCGTTCATCACGTAGCCCAGTTCGTCTTCCGGGTCAGGAATCGGTAGCTTATCGACATCCGCTTTACAGGCGACTGGCGAAGTAAAGCGCGGGCCTTCCCCGGCCTCAAAATAGAGTCCCAGCCCCATCGCATCCGGGATGGTCAGAATGTCCGAGAAGAGGATCGCCGCATCAAGCGGGTAGCGCCGCAGCGGTTGTAGCGTGACTTCGCACGCCAGCTCAGCATTTTTGCACAGCGACATAAAATCGCCTGCTTGTGCGCGGGTGGCTTTGTACTCCGGCAGATAGCGGCCTGCCTGGCGCATCATCCATACCGGGGTAACATCAACGGGCTGGCGCAGCAGCGCACGCAGATAACGATCGTTCTTCAGTTCGGTCATTTTGCAGTTCCTTCATTGCGTCAGGGTGCCAGTGTACCATCACTCATACTCAGCCCGACACATTGCCACAGTATCTTCGATCAAACGACGCGCCACCGTGCCCGGCGGCGGCAATAACGGAAGATCGTCATAGCGATACCAGCCCGCCTCCAGCAGCTCTTTCGGGTCGATGACAATCTCGCCGCTGTCATACTCCGCCATAAACGCCGTCATCAGCGATTGCGGGAACGGCCAGGGCTGTGAGGTCACGTAACGCAAATTTTTCACTTTGATGCCGCTCTCTTCCATCACTTCGCGCGCGACCGCCTGCTCTAAGGTCTCCCCCACTTCCACAAACCCGGCCAGCACCGTATGAACACCGTTGCGATGGCGCGTATGCTGGGCCAGTAAAATGGAATCGGCGCGCCGGATGGCGACAATAATGCAGGGAGCAATCTGCGGATAGTAACGCTCGCGGCAGTGGCTGCACAGCATCGCCCATTCGGTCTTGCTCGGATACATGGGGTGGCCGCAGTAACCGCAGAATTTGTGCGAACGGTAAAATTCCGCCAGCTGCACGCCCCGCCCCGCCAGTTGAAACAGGCCAACGTCCCGATCGATGACCTGCCGTACCGACCCCATATCATGCCGACGATGCTGTAACACCAGCCAGACAGGCTCCCCTTCCCACTCGCCAATCAGGAGTGCGCGCTGCCCCACAAGATCGAAATTTGTCGCTTCGCCATATGGCAATTCTCCACGAGGCAACCATAATTTTTGCTCGTGACTGACGATCCACCAACCGTGATCTAATTTTTCAATAATACGATCCATAGCTCTTGCACTACCTTTGCTTCACTGGCATGTTGTTAACATTATATTTACATTTTTCAGGTGAGCAGTTTTAAATCTAAACTTGCGGAGTCAATCATGCTAAACCAGCTGGAAAGCCTGACGGAACACGTCGAAGGAAGTAATAAACTGGTTGATCGCTGGCTACATGTACGTAAGCACCTGCTCGTGGCTTACTACAATCTGGTTGGCATTAAGCCTGGCAAAGAATCGTACATGCGGCTGAATGAAAAAGCGCTGGATGATTTTTGTCAGGGCCTGGTCGACTACCTTTCCGCCGGACACTTCAGTATTTATGAACACATTATCCGTGAAATGGAAGAGGGAAACCCGCGTTCGACCGCAACGCGCCTCCATTCATTGCTGGAAGCCAATACTCAACAGATCATGGAATATTACGACTCCAGCCTGGAGAACGCGATCGATCACGATAATTATGCGGAATTTCAGCAAGTGCTCTCCGACATCGGCGAAGCGCTGGAAGCGCGGTTTACGCTGGAAGATAAACTCATCCTGCTGGCCTTCGACAATAATCTAACGCTTAATGCCCAGGATGAAAGCGGAATTGCACGGCCTGCTTGAGTTATGAATCAGTAACGAGTAATTTACATCCATTGCCCCGTCGCCGGGGTTACATCTTGTCGGAGTGCCGTGTGTGAGAACACAGGCTGAGACCGTTAATTCGGGATCCGCGGAACCTGATCAGGCTAATACCTGCGAAGGGAACAAGAGTAAACTGCTTTATGCGTCAGCCTGTACGGGCAACGCGCATCCATTACTCCATCCGTCGTCTGACAAGCCACGTCCTTCACTTTTTGGAATGAGCTATGTCTGCAACAAAATTGACTCGCCGCGAACAACGCGCCCAGGCCCAACACTTTATCGACACCCTGGAAGGCACCGCCTTTCCGAACTCAAAACGTATTTATATTACCGGCTCACAACCGGACATCCGCATTCCGATGCGCGAAATCCAACTAAGCCCCACGCTCATCGGCGGCGGCAAAGATAATCCGCAATACGAAGAGAACGAAGCCATCCCGGTCTATGACACCTCTGGCCCCTATGGCGATCCTGATGTCGCCATTAACGTTCAGCAGGGGCTGGCAAAACTGCGTCAGCCCTGGATTGAGGCTCGTGCAGACAGCGAAGAATTGACCGACCGTAGCTCGGCGTACACCAAAGAACGTCTGGCAGATGATGGACTGGACGAGCTGCGTTTTACGGGGCTGCTCACGCCGAAGCGCGCCAAAGCGGGCAAATGCGTAACGCAACTGCATTATGCGCGTCAGGGGATTGTAACCCCGGAAATGGAGTTCATCGCTATCCGTGAAAACATGGGTCGTGAGCGCATTCGCGGCGATGTGTTACGCCAGCAGCATCCGGGCGTTGGGTTTGGCGCGCGCCTGCCGGAAAACATCACACCGGAATTTGTTCGTGACGAAGTGGCCGCCGGTCGCGCGATTATCCCGGCCAACATCAACCACCCGGAATCCGAACCGATGATCATCGGACGCAACTTCCTGGTGAAGGTCAACGCCAATATCGGCAACTCAGCGGTCACTTCCTCTATTGAAGAAGAGGTGGAAAAACTGGTGTGGTCGACGCGCTGGGGCGCAGATACGGTGATGGACCTCTCAACCGGTCGCTATATTCACGAAACTCGCGAGTGGATCCTGCGTAACAGCCCGGTACCGATCGGCACCGTGCCGATCTATCAGGCGCTGGAGAAAGTAAACGGGATCGCCGAAGATCTCACCTGGGAAGCCTTCCGCGACACGCTGCTGGAGCAGGCGGAACAGGGCGTCGATTACTTCACCATCCACGCGGGCGTACTGCTGCGCTATGTGCCAATGACCGCAAAACGTCTGACCGGTATCGTCTCGCGCGGCGGTTCGATCATGGCGAAATGGTGCCTCTCTCACCATCAAGAAAACTTCCTCTACGAGCACTTCCGCGAAATCTGCGAAATCTGCGCCGCTTACGATGTCTCGCTGTCGCTGGGCGACGGCCTGCGTCCGGGATCAATTCAGGATGCGAACGACGAAGCGCAGTTTGCCGAGCTGCACACGCTGGGCGAGCTGACCAAAATTGCCTGGGAGTACGACGTGCAGGTGATGATTGAAGGCCCTGGCCACGTACCGATGCAGATGATCCGCCGTAACATGACCGAAGAGCTGGAACACTGCCACGAAGCGCCGTTCTACACCTTAGGGCCACTGACCACCGATATTGCGCCGGGCTACGACCACTTCACCTCCGGCATTGGCGCGGCAATGATTGGCTGGTTTGGCTGCGCCATGCTCTGCTACGTAACGCCAAAAGAGCACCTCGGCCTGCCGAACAAAGAGGATGTGAAACAGGGGCTGATCACCTACAAAATCGCGGCGCATGCCGCCGACCTGGCAAAAGGCCATCCTGGCGCGCAAATCCGCGATAACGCCATGTCGAAAGCCCGCTTTGAATTCCGTTGGGAAGACCAGTTTAACCTGGCGCTTGACCCGTTCACCGCCCGCGCCTACCACGACGAAACCCTGCCGCAGGAATCCGGTAAAGTGGCGCACTTCTGTTCCATGTGCGGCCCCAAATTCTGCTCAATGAAGATCAGCCAGGAAGTCCGCGACTACGCGGCGGCGCAGACCATCGAGGTAGGAATGGCGGATATGTCAGAAAACTTCCGCGCCAAAGGCGGTGAAATCTATCTCAGGAAGGAGGAGGCATAATGTATCAGCCCGATTTCCCGGCGGTGCCTTTCCGCCTGGGGCTTTATCCGGTCGTTGATAGCGTGCAATGGATCGAACGCTTGCTGGAAGCGGGTGTCCGCACCCTCCAGCTACGTATCAAAGACAAGCGCGACGAAGAGGTGGAGGACGATGTATCAGCCGCTATCACGCTGGGTCGCCGCTACAATGCCCGCCTGTTCATCAATGACTACTGGCGACTGGCGATCAAACACAACGCTTACGGGGTGCATCTCGGTCAGGAAGATCTGGAAACCACCGACCTGAAGGCGATTCAGGCTGCCGGGCTGCGTTTAGGCGTTTCCACCCACGATGACATGGAAATCGACATAGCGCTGGCGGCCAGACCGTCTTATATCGCACTCGGCCACGTATTCCCGACACAAACCAAACAGATGCCGTCCGCGCCGCAAGGACTGGAGCAGCTGGCGCGCCATATTGAACGTCTTGGCGATTACCCCACCGTTGCCATCGGCGGGATCAGCCTCGAACGCGCCTCGCCGGTGCTGAAAACTGGCGTGGGCAGTATTGCCGTCGTCAGCGCCATTACCCGGGCGGAAGACTGGCGCGAAGCAACGGCGCAGTTACTGGCAATCGCGGGGGCTGGCGATGAATGATCGTGACTTTATGCGCTACAGCCGACAAATTTTGCTCGGCGATATCGCCATTGAAGGGCAGCAAAAATTGCTCGCCAGCCGGGTTCTGATTGTCGGTCTGGGCGGTTTGGGTTCCCCTGCGGCGCTCTATCTGGCGGGCGCTGGCATCGGTACGCTGGTTTTAGCCGACGATGACGAAGTGCATCTGAGCAATCTGCAACGGCAAATCCTGTTCACCACAGATGATATTGCCCGCCCTAAATCCCAGGTGACAAAGCAGCGGCTGGCTCGGCTGAACCCGGATATTGAACTGCTGGCGTTACAGCAGCGCCTCACTGGCGATGCGCTCCGCCATGCGGTTGAGCGCGCCGATGTGGTGCTCGATTGTACCGACAACATGGCGACCCGTCAGGAGATCAACGCCGCCTGCGTCGCGCTGGATACTCCTCTCATTACCGCCAGCGCCGTCGGCTTTGGCGGCCAGTTGATGGTGCTGACGCCGCCCTGGGAACAGGGCTGCTACCGCTGCCTGTGGCCGGATGATGAAGAACCGGAACGCAACTGCCGCACGGCAGGGATCGTCGGCCCCGTTGTCGGCGTGATGGGAACATTGCAGGCGCTGGAAGCCATCAAGTTACTGAGCGGGATGGACATCCCCGGCGGCGAGTTGCGGTTATTCGATGCCAAAACCAGCCAGTGGCGCAGTCTGGCATTGCATCGCGCCAGCGGTTGCCCGGTATGCGGAGGGCGTCATGCAGATTCAGTTCAATGATGAACCTATGCAGTGCGCTGACGGCCTGTCCGTTATCGATCTGCTCACTCAGCTTAACCAACTGAAACCAGGGGCGGCGCTGGCGCTGAATCAACAGATCCTGCCGCGTGAACAGTGGGAACAGCAAATCGTGCAGGAAGGCGACCAGATCCTGCTTTTTCAGGTTATTGCAGGGGGTTGATATGTTACGTATTGCAGATAAAACGTTTGATTCACATCTGTTCACTGGCACGGGGAAATTTGCCTCTTCACAGCTGATGGTCGAGGCGATTCGCGCTTCCGGCAGCCAGTTGGTCACGCTGGCGATGAAACGCGTGGATTTACGCCAGCACAATGACGCGATTCTGGCGCCGCTTATTGATGCCGGGGTAACGCTGCTTCCCAATACTTCCGGTGCGAAAACAGCGGAAGAAGCCATCTTCGCCGCGCAACTGGCGCGGGAAGCCCTGGGCACACACTGGCTGAAACTGGAGATTCACCCCGACGCGCGCTGGCTGCTACCGGACCCTGTCGAAACGCTGAAAGCCGCAGAAGCGCTGGTAAAACAGGGATTCGTCGTGCTGCCCTACTGCGGCGCCGACCCGGTGTTGTGCAAACGCCTTGAGGAGGTTGGCTGCGCCGCCGTCATGCCGCTCGGTGCGCCCATTGGTTCAAATCAGGGGCTGGAGACGCGCGCGATGCTGGAGATCATCATCCAACAGGCCACCGTTCCGGTGGTGGTTGATGCCGGTATCGGCGTTCCCAGCCACGCCACACAGGCGCTGGAAATGGGCGCCGACGCGGTACTGGTGAATACGGCGATTGCGGTAGCGGATGATCCGGTGATGATGGCGCAGGCTTTTCGCCTGGCGGTTGAAGCCGGAGTTATGGCGCGTCGGGCCGTACCCGGAACGCGCAGCAGTTACGCTCAGGCCACCAGCCCGCTCACCGGATTTCTGGAGGCTTCGGCATGAAAACGTTCACCGACCGCTGGCAACAGCTGGACTGGGACGATATTCGCCTGCGCATCAACAGCAAAACCGCCGCCGATGTGGAACGGGCGCTTAACGCCACGCAACTTAGTCGCGACGACATGATGGCGCTGCTTTCACCCGCCGCCAGCGACTATCTGGAGCCGTTGGCCCAACGTGCGCAGCGCCTTACCCGTCAGCGCTTTGGCAATACCGTCAGCTTTTACGTGCCGCTGTATCTCTCCAATCTGTGCGCCAACGACTGCACTTACTGCGGCTTTTCCATGAGTAACCGCATTAAGCGCAAGACGCTGGATGAAACAGAAATAGGCCGTGAATGCGAGGCGATTCGCGAGCTGGGTTTTGAGCATCTCCTGCTGGTCACTGGCGAGCACCAGGCCAAAGTCGGCATGGACTATTTTCGTCGTCATTTGCCCGCTATCCGCCGCCAGTTTTCTTCACTCCAGATGGAAGTGCAGCCGCTGGCGGAAGAAGAGTATAGCGAGTTAAAAACGCTGGGGCTTGACGGCGTGATGGTCTACCAGGAGACCTACCATGAGGCGATTTACGCACAACACCATCTGAAAGGGAAAAAGCAGGATTTCTTCTGGCGGCTGGAAACCCCGGACAGGCTGGGTCGGGCAGGTATCGACAAAATTGGTCTCGGCGCGTTGATTGGGCTGTCTGATAGCTGGCGTGTGGACTGCTACATGGTAGCCGAGCATCTGCTCTGGATGCAGAAGCATTACTGGCAGAGCCGCTACTCTATCTCCTTCCCTCGCCTGCGCCCGTGTACTGGCGGCGTCGAACCCGCCTCCATCATGGATGAGCGCCAGTTGGTGCAAACCATTTGCGCATTTCGTCTGCTGGCGCCGGAGATTGAGCTGTCGCTCTCAACGCGCGAATCGCCGTGGTTTCGCGATCACGTTATTCCTTTGGCGATTAATAACGTCAGCGCATTTTCAAAAACGCAGCCAGGCGGCTATGCCGATAATCATCCCGAGCTGGAGCAGTTTTCTCCTCATGACGATCGCCGACCAGAAGCCGTTGCTAATGCACTGACCGCACAGGGGTTACAGCCCGTCTGGAAAGACTGGGATAGTTATCTGGGGCGAGCTTCGCAAACATAATGCACGAACGTGACACGGCGTAATTTTTTTGCGCGCCGGTGCGTAATACAAAAAACGGGAGATTGTCGTCAGGCTCCCGTTTTTTTATGTTGTCATGGTCGGCAGCGGACGCTGACCAGGGCGAAAAATTCCTTCCTCATTTCGCCCTGCCTTCACATCTGGTCAGACGGTCTTTGCAGACCCCATCGGATTACTGCAACCGGTTTCAGTTTTTGTGTGATGCTTTACACACATTCACTTTAAGACGGTTGTTCTCCCCCCGGCCACAGGCTAAAGATGAAGAACCAAGGGAACCGTGAGAGCCGATTATGAAGAATATCGTTTTATGCTGTGCCGCCGGGATGTCCACCAGCATGCTGGTGCAACGGATGAAAGACGCCGCGCAGAAGAAAGGGGTTGAAGTCAGTATCAAAGCTGTTCCGGTGGCTGAATTTAAAGAAAACATCGCCACTGCGGATATTGTTTTGCTTGGCCCTCAGGTCAAGTATGAACAGGCGAAATTACAGGCGCTTGCCGACCCCTTAGGTAAAAAGGTCGCGGTTATCGACATGATGGATTACGGCATGATGAAAGGCGATGCCGTGCTGGAAAAAGCCCTCAAGCTCATGGAGTAATAGCATGGAAGAGTTAGAGACGATCATCATGGAGCTGCTGGTCAACGCAGGCGCAGCCCGTAGTTCGGCACTGACCGCGCTGCAACTGGCGCGAAAAGGCGATTTTGCTGGCGCCGAGAAAGCGATGGAAGAGTCGCGCGAGTTTGTCAAACTGGCACACGGCATCCAGACAAAGCTGATTGGGATTGATGAAGGAACCGGAAAACTGCCTGTTAATCTGATCACCGTTCATTCCCAGGATCATCTGATGAACGCGATGGTTATTCAGGATTTGGCGGGGGATATGATTGAGCTTTATCGTCGGTTGCCGCTGGTGAATTAAGACCCGTTGCCGGATGGCGGCTACGCCTTATCCGGCCTACAAGTTCAACCCGTATCCGTAGGCCTGATAAGCAAAGCGCCATCAGGCGGCCTACAAGTCCACCCCGTGTCCGTAGGCCTGATAAGCAAAGCGCCATCAGGCGGCCTACAAGTCCACCCCGTGTCCGTAGGCCTGATAAGCAAAGCGCCATCAGGCGGCCTACAAGTCCACCCCGTGTCCGTAGGCCTGATAAGCAAAGCGCCATCAGGCATAAAAAAACCCGCCGAAGCGGGTTTTTTATTATGGTCAGCAACGATTAATCGTTATCAGAACCGCCCAGGCCTGCGTTCAGCAGTTCTGCCAGGCTGGCAGACGCATCCTCAGCAGTCACCTGCGGTGCAGCCGGGAGTTCACCCGCAGCACGGCGGCGCATACGATCCTGGTGGTACGCATAACCGGTACCAGCCGGGATCAGACGACCCACGATAACGTTCTCTTTCAGGCCACGCAGTTCGTCGCGTTTACCCGCAACGGCTGCTTCGGTCAGGACACGCGTGGTCTCCTGGAACGATGCCGCAGAGATGAAGGACTCGGTTGCCAGAGACGCTTTGGTGATACCCAGCAGATCGCGGGAGAACGTTGCACCCACTTTGCCGTTCGCTTCCAGGTCGCGGTTAGCGATCTTGACGCGGGAGTATTCAACCTGCTCGCCTTCCAGGAAGTCGGAGCTACCTGCGTTTTCGATGGTGGCTTTACGCAGCATCTGACGAACGATAACTTCGATGTGTTTATCGTTAATCTTAACGCCCTGCAGACGGTATACGTCCTGTACTTCGTTAACGATGTAACGAGTAACAGCATGAACACCACGCAGACGCAGAATGTCGTGCGGCGCTTCCGGGCCATCGGAAACCACGTCACCACGTTCTACACGTTCACCTTCGAACACGTTGAGCTGACGCCATTTCGGAATCATCTCTTCGTACGGCTCGCTACCGTCTACCGGGGTGATAACCAGACGACGTTTACCTTTGGTTTCTTTACCGAAGGAAATGATGCCGCTGATTTCAGCCAGGATTGCCGGCTCTTTCGGACGACGCGCTTCGAACAGGTCAGCAACGCGCGGCAGACCACCGGTAATATCCTTGGTACCGCCGGATTCCTGCGGAACACGCGCCAGGGTGTCACCAGAACTGATCTGTACGCCATCTTCCAGCTGAACAATCGCTTTACCCGGCAGGAAGTACTGCGCAGGCATATCGGTGCCAGGAATCAGAACGTCGTTACCCTGAGCATCAACGATTTTCAGCGCCGGACGCAGGTCTTTACCACCCGTAGTACGCTCTGCGGAATCCAGGACCACCAGAGAAGACAGACCGGTCAGCTCGTCAGTCTGACGAGTAATGGTCTGGCCGTCGATCATGTCAGTAAAGCGAACGAAACCACTTACTTCGGTGATAACCGGCATGGTGTGCGGGTCCCAGTTTGCAACGGTTTCGCCGCCGGCAACCTGCTCGCCATCACCTTTCGCCATAACAGAGCCGTAAGGCACTTTATAGCTCTCTTTGGTACGACCGAATTCGTCGATCAGTTTCAGCTCGGTGTTACGGGAGGTGATAACCAGTTTGCCGCTGGAGTTCACAACCGACTTCGCATTGCTCAGACGGATGCTACCTTTGTTTTTCACCTGGATGCTGGATTCAGCAGCCGCACGAGATGCCGCACCACCGATGTGGAACGTACGCATCGTCAGCTGTGTACCCGGCTCACCGATGGACTGTGCCGCGATAACGCCGATAGCTTCACCTTTGTTGATGATGTGGCCACGCGCCAGGTCACGACCGTAGCAGTGCGCACATACACCAAAGTCGGTGTCACAGGATACAACGGAACGCACTTTAACGGCGTCAACAGAGTTCTCTTCCAGCAGGTCACACCACTGTTCGTGCAGCAGCGTGTTGCGCGGAACCAGAATATCTGCGGTGCCCGGCTTCAGTACGTCTTCAGCAGTCACACGACCCAGTACGCGATCGCGCAGCGGCTCTTTAACGTCGCCACCCTCGATAACCGGAGTCATCAGGATACCTTCGTGAGTGCCGCAGTCATCTTCAGTCACCACCAGATCCTGCGCAACGTCAACCAGACGACGAGTCAGGTAACCGGAGTTCGCTGTTTTCAGTGCGGTATCCGCCAGACCTTTACGCGCACCGTGAGTGGAGATGAAGTACTGGAGTACGTTCAGACCTTCACGGAAGTTCGCGGTGATTGGCGTTTCAATGATGGAGCCATCCGGCTTCGCCATCAGACCACGCATACCAGCAAGCTGACGAATCTGTGCCGCAGAACCACGCGCACCGGAGTCGGCCATCATGTAGATGCTGTTGAAGGAAACCTGCTGCTCTTCCTGACCGTCACGGTTAATCACGGTTTCGGTCTGTAGGTTGTCCATCATCGCCTTGGATACACGATCGTTCGCCGCAGCCCAGATATCGATAACTTTGTTATAGCGTTCGCCCGCTGTTACCAGACCAGACTGGAACTGTTCCTGGATCTCAGCAACTTCGGCTTCCGCTTCGGAGATGATCTCGTGTTTCTTCTCCGGGATAACCATATCGTCGATACCAACGGATGCACCTGAACGCGCTGCATAAGCAAAGCCGGTGTACATCGTCTGGTCCGCAAAAATAACGGTCGGTTTCAGGCCCAGAATACGGTAGCAGGTGTTCAGCATTTTAGAGATGGCTTTCTTACCCAGCGCCTGGTTGACGATGGAGAAAGGCAGACCTTTCGGTACGATCATCCACAGAATGGCACGGCCGATAGTCGTGTCTTTCAGGCTGGTTTTCGCTACGAATTCGCCGTTAGCATCTTTTTCGTATTCGGTGATACGCACTTTAACGCGCGCATGCAGAGAGGCCAGGCCAGCGCGATAAATACGCTCAGCTTCTTTCGGGCCAGTCAGCACCATGCCTTCGCCTTTGGCGTTAACACAGTCACGGGTCATGTAGTACAGACCCAATACAACGTCCTGAGACGGAACGATGATAGGTTCGCCGTTCGCCGGGGACAGGATGTTGTTGGTAGACATCATCAGCGCACGCGCTTCCAGCTGGGCTTCCAACGTCAGCGGTACGTGAACAGCCATCTGGTCACCATCGAAGTCGGCGTTATATGCCGCACAAACCAGCGGGTGCAGCTGGATAGCTTTACCTTCGATCAGTACCGGTTCAAATGCCTGGATACCCAAACGGTGCAGTGTTGGCGCACGGTTCAGCAGTACCGGGTGTTCGCGGATAACTTCGTCCAGGATATCCCAAACGACAGCTTCTTCACGCTCAACCATTTTCTTCGCGGCTTTGATGGTGGTGGCGAGACCACGCAGTTCCAGCTTGCCGTAGATGAACGGTTTGAACAGCTCCAGCGCCATTTTCTTCGGCAGACCGCACTGATGCAGACGCAGGTATGGACCTACGGTAATGACAGAACGACCGGAGTAGTCAACACGCTTACCGAGCAGGTTCTGACGGAAACGACCCTGTTTACCTTTGATCATGTCGGCCAAAGATTTCAGAGGACGTTTGTTAGAACCGGTGATCGCACGACCGCGACGACCGTTATCCAGCAGGGCGTCAACCGCTTCCTGCAACATACGTTTTTCGTTACGTACGATGATGTCCGGCGCAGCCAGATCCAGCAGACGTTTCAGACGGTTGTTACGGTTGATCACGCGACGATACAGATCGTTCAGATCCGACGTTGCGAAACGACCACCATCCAGCGGAACCAGCGGACGCAGATCTGGCGGCAGAACCGGCAGAACGGTCAGGATCATCCACTCTGGTTTGTTACCAGACTGAACGAACGCTTCCAGCAGTTTGATACGCTTGGTCAGCTTTTTACGCTTGGTTTCGGAGTTGGTTTCGTTCAGCTCTTCGCGCAGAGTTTCACACTCTTGCTCCAGATCCATGCTCTTCAGCAGGGCCTGAATAGCTTCCGCACCCATCTTCGCGTCGAATTCGTCACCGAACTCTTCCAGCGCGTCCAGATACTGTTCTTCAGTCAGGATCTGCTGGCGTTCCAGGTTAGTCATACCGCCTTCGATAACCACATAGGATTCGAAGTACAGCACGCGTTCGATATCGCGCAGCGGCATATCGAGCAGCAGGCCGATACGAGACGGCAGAGATTTCAGGAACCAGATGTGAGCAGTCGGGGACGCCAGCTCGATGTGGCCCATACGCTCACGGCGTACTTTAGTTTGGGTCACTTCAACGCCGCACTTCTCACAGATCACACCACGGTGTTTCAGGCGCTTGTACTTACCGCACAGGCACTCGTAATCTTTTACTGGCCCGAAGATACGGGCGCAGAAAAGGCCGTCACGCTCAGGCTTGAACGTACGGTAGTTGATGGTTTCCGGCTTTTTAACTTCACCGAAAGACCATGAACGGATCATGTCTGGCGAAGCCAGAGCAATTTTGATCGCATCAAACTCTTCGGTTTTAGTTTGCGCTTTCAGAAACTTTAATAAGTCTTTCACGGATTTGCTCCCGTCGGAGTTAGCACATTCCGCTGCCGGGTATTACCCCGGCAGCAGTGACCTGTTTGAGCGAGAATTACTCGTCTTCCAGTTCGATGTTGATACCCAGCGAACGAATCTCTTTCAACAATACGTTGAAGGATTCCGGCATGCCCGGTTCCATCTGATGGTTGCCGTCCACGATGTTCTTATACATCTTAGTACGGCCATTCACGTCATCAGACTTAACGGTGAGCATTTCCTGCAAGGTGTATGCTGCGCCGTATGCTTCCAGCGCCCACACTTCCATCTCCCCGAAGCGCTGACCACCGAACTGCGCCTTACCACCCAGCGGCTGCTGAGTAACCAGGCTGTAGGAACCGGTGGAACGAGCGTGCATTTTGTCGTCGACCAGGTGGTTCAGTTTCAGCATGTACATGTAACCTACGGTTACCGAACGCTCGAACTGTTCACCGGTACGGCCGTCAAACAGCGTGATCTGACCGGAAGTCGGCAGGTCACCCAGTTTCAGCAGCTCTTTAATTTCCGCTTCTTTCGCACCGTCGAACACCGGCGTTGCGATCGGCATACCTTTGCGCAGGTTTTCAGCCAGACGCAGAACTTCTTCATCGCTGAAGGTATTCAGGTCAACTTTCTGACGAACATCAGCGCCCAGATCGTACGCACGCTGGATGAATTCGCGCAGTTTCGCGACTTCCTGCTGCTGTTTCAGCATGGCGTTGATCTTATCGCCGATACCTTTCGCAGCCATACCCAGGTGGGTTTCCAGAATCTGACCGATGTTCATACGAGACGGTACGCCCAGCGGGTTCAGTACGATGTCTACCGGCGTGCCGTTTTCATCGTAAGGCATATCTTCGATCGGGTTGATCTTAGAAATTACACCCTTGTTACCGTGACGACCTGCCATCTTGTCACCAGGCTGGATACGGCGTTTAACCGCCAGATATACCTTAACAATCTTCAGCACGCCCGGTGCCAGATCGTCGCCCTGAGTGATTTTGCGGCGTTTCGCTTCGAGTTTTTTCTCGAACTCGTGTTTCAGTTCGTCATACTGCTCAGCCAGTTGCTCCAGCTGATTTTGTTTCTCTTCGTCGGTCAGGCCCAGTTCCAGCCAGCGATCGCGCGGCAGTTTGTCGAGCTTCTCAGCTTCAACGCCACCGGAAACCAGCACAGCGTGGATACGGCTAAACAGGCCAGCTTCGAGGATCTGCAATTCTTCAGACAGGTCTTTCTTCGCCTGCTTCAGCTGCATCTCTTCGATTTCCAGCGCACGTTTGTCTTTTTCTACGCCATCGCGAGTAAAGACCTGAACGTCGATAACCGTACCGGAAACACCGTTTGGTACGCGCAGAGAAGAGTCTTTAACGTCAGACGCCTTCTCACCGAAGATCGCACGCAGCAGTTTCTCTTCTGGCGTCAGCTGGGTTTCACCTTTCGGCGTTACCTTACCAACCAGAATGTCGCCGCCGGTCACTTCCGCACCGATGTAAACGATACCGGATTCATCCAGTTTAGAGAGCGCAGCTTCACCCACGTTCGGGATATCAGCGGTGATCTCTTCCGGCCCCAGCTTGGTGTCACGGGACACACAGGCCAGTTCCTGAATGTGGATGGTGGTGAAACGGTCTTCCTGGACAACACGCTCGGAAACGAGGATGGAGTCTTCGAAGTTGTAGCCGTTCCACGGCATGAACGCTACGCGCATGTTCTGACCCAGCGCCAGTTCACCGAGGTCGGTGGACGGACCGTCAGCCAGCACGTCGCCGCGCTCAACCGGCTCACCCAGAGAAACACACGGCATCTGGTTGATACAGGTGTTCTGGTTAGAGCGGGTGTATTTGGTCAGGTTGTAGATGTCGATGCCTGCTTCGCCCGGGTACATCTCGTCTTCGTTAACTTTGATAACGATACGGGACGCATCCACGTACTGAACAGTACCGCCACGTTTAGCAACCGCAGTTACACCGGAGTCAACGGCAACAGCACGTTCCATACCGGTACCAACCAGCGGCTTATCAGCGCGCAGAGTCGGAACCGCCTGACGTTGCATGTTCGCACCCATCAATGCACGGTTGGCGTCATCGTGTTCCAGGAACGGGATCAGGGACGCACCGACGGAAACCACCTGCTGGGTGGAAACGTCCATGTAGTCAACCTGGTCGCGGCTGAACAAGCTGGATTCGCCTTTGCTACGGCAAGTAACCAGATCTTCTACAAAGTGGCCTTCGTCATCCAGGTTGGAGTTCGCCTGAGCGATAACGTAGTTACCTTCTTCGATAGCAGACAGGTAATGAATTTCGTCAGTCACAACGCCGTCGGTGACTTTACGATACGGAGTCTCAAGGAAACCGTATTCGTTAGTCTGTGCGTACACGGACAGGGAGTTGATCAGACCGATGTTCGGACCTTCAGGCGTTTCGATAGGACATACGCGACCGTAGTGAGTCGGGTGTACGTCTCGAACTTCGAAGCCTGCGCGTTCACGGGTCAGACCGCCTGGGCCGAGTGCGGAGATACGACGTTTGTGCGTAATCTCAGACAGCGGGTTGTTCTGGTCCATAAACTGAGACAGCTGGCTGGAACCGAAGAACTCTTTCACTGCCGCAGAAATCGGTTTGGCGTTGATCATGTCCTGAGGCATCAGGGTATCCAGATCGCCCAGAGACAGACGCTCTTTCACCGCACGCTCAACACGCACCAGGCCAACGCGGAATTGGTTTTCCGCCATTTCGCCTACGGAACGGATACGACGGTTGCCGAGGTGGTCGATATCATCGACTTCGCCTTTACCGTTACGGATATCAATGAGCTTCTTCATCACGTCAATGATGTCGTCTTTGCTCAGGATACCGGAACCTTCAATTTCGTCGCGCAGCAGAGAACGGTTGAACTTCATACGACCAACCGCAGACAGGTCATAGCGGTCTTCGGAGAAGAACAGGTTCTCGAACAGGCTTTCAGCCGCTTCACGAGTCGGCGGCTCACCCGGGCGCATCATGCGGTAGATTTCTACCAGCGCGCTCAGACGATCGTTAGTCGGGTCGATACGTACCGTTTCTGAAATGTACGGGCCGTGATCCAGATCGTTGGTGAACAGCGTTTCGATACGCTTGTGGCCAGACTGGCTCAGCTTCGCCAGCAGATCCAGGCTCAGCTCCATGTTCGCTGCGCAGATCAGCTCGCCAGTTGATTCGTCAACGTAGTCTTTAGACGCCACTTTACCCGCGATGTACTCAACCGGAACTTCGATATGTTTGATATCGTCTTTTTCCAGCTGGCGAATGTGGCGCGCAGTAATGCGACGACCTTTTTCGACGTACACTTTGCCGTTGGCTTCGATGTCAAAGGAGGCGGTTTCACCACGCAGGCGTTCCGGCACCAGTTCCATCTGCAACTTGTTGTCGCGGATCTCGAAGATCACTTTCTCAAAGAACAGGTCCAGGATCTGTTCAGTGGTGTATTGCAGTGCACGCAGAATGATGGTCGCAGGCAGTTTACGACGACGGTCGATACGGACAAACAGGTTGTCTTTCGGATCGAACTCGAAGTCCAGCCATGAACCACGGTAAGGAATGATGCGCGCGTTATACAGTACTTTACCGGAAGAGTGAGTTTTACCTTTATCGCTGTCGAAGAAGACACCCGGGCTACGATGCAGCTGGGAAACGATAACACGCTCAGTACCGTTGATAACGAAAGTACCGTTGTCGGTCATGAGCGGAATTTCGCCCATGTAGACTTCTTGTTCTTTAATGTCTTTTACGGTGCCTTCCGGCGCTTCGCGCTCGTAGATCACCAGACGCAGTTTTACGCGCAGCGGTGCGGAATAGGTCACGCCACGGATCTGACATTCCTGAACGTCAAACACCGGTTCGCCAAGGCGGTAGCTGACGTATTGCAGCTCGGAATTACCGCTGTAGCTCTGAATCGGGAATACGGAACGGAATGCAGCTTCCAGACCGTACTGCCCTTCAGGATCTTGCTCGATAAACTTCTGAAACGAGTCAAGCTGGATAGAAAGGAGATAAGGTACATCCAGAACTTGTGGACGTTTACCAAAATCCTTACGAATACGTTTTTTCTCGGTATAGGAGTAAACCATAGGGTTCCTCAGCTCGCTGACAAGTCGACCCATCTGTCCTGCGGAGGGACAGTTTGTGCAACACTATTTTGTTGACCGGAAAATGGAATACTTTCCGCAATGCCTGTTGCTATCACGCTTAAACCATTTCATTGCGATTTACACAGAACGGGCGTTCTGTCGCAGTATATTAAGTCGTCGATAGAAACAAGCATTGTCAGGACAACCAGTAGTCAAACAGTGTGAAACGCTACTGGCGCCTTACAGCGCAAAAAGGCTGGTGACTAAAAAGTCACCAGCCATCAGCCTAATTTCTTAGGCTGCAACCGGAAGGGTTGGCTTATTTAACTTCAACTTCAGCGCCAGCTTCTTCCAGAGATTTTTTCAGAGCTTCAGCGTCATCTTTGCTCACGCCTTCTTTCAGAGCGGCCGGAGCAGATTCTACCAGGTCTTTAGCTTCTTTCAGACCCAGGCCAGTCGCGCCACGTACTGCTTTGATAACAGCAACTTTGTTAGCGCCAGCAGCTTTCAGAATTACGTCGAATTCAGTTTTTTCTTCAGCAGCTTCAACCGGGCCAGCAGCTACAGCTACAGCAGCAGCAGCGGAAACACCGAATTTTTCTTCCATTGCAGAGATCAGTTCTACAACGTCCATTACGGACATAGCGGATACTGCTTCAATGATTTGATCTTTAGTGATAGACATTTAAATTGTTCCTGAATATCAGAATAAGTTTATACGTAAGCGGATGCGTTACAAAGATAACTGCGATTAAGCAGCTTCTTTCGCATCGCGTACAGCAGCCAGAGTACGAACCAGTTTGCCAGCCGAAGCTTCTTTCATGGTTGCCATCAGGCGTGCAATTGCTTCTTCGTAGGTCGGCAGAGTTGCCAGGCGGTCGATCTGAGACGCCGGGATCAGCTCACCTTCAAAGGCAGCGGCTTTGACCTCAAATTTTGCATTCGCTTTCGCGAACTCTTTGAACAGACGAGCAGCAGCGCCCGGGTGTTCCATAGAGTATGCAATCAGGGTCGGACCAACAAACGTGTCTTTCAGGCACTCGAACGGAGTACCTTCAACGACGCGGCGCAGCAGGGTGTTACGAACAACACGCATGTAAACGCCAGCTTCACGACCTGCTTTACGCAGTTCAGTCATTTTATCTACAGTTACGCCACGGGAATCCGCAACTACTGCAGACAGCGCGCCTTTGGCTACTTCGCTGACTTCAGCAACAATCGCTTGTTTGTCTTGAAGATTTAAAGCCATTAGCTTTGCTCCTGGATGTTTGCCAGAGCTCATGCTCTGGAACTCACTTCACTCTCCTCAACGAGAAGAGCGTCTTAATACGGTGAGCAGAAACAAGCCAGAGTATAAAAAATAATCTTAGCGTTCTGTCACCGTCTACGCAGGGCATTAAGTTTCTTACGAAACACCTGCGGTCTTCGACGGAGGCCTGGATAGGCCAGGCTCCAACGAACAAATCTTGTCTATGACTTCGCCCTTTGAACCGTAGCCGCGTTAGCTGCTACAATTCAAATGACTCGCATAGAGTTCTGTTTATTTCAACAGAAACGTGGGGGTAAGATTGTAGACAAAATCACCGCCCACGTAAAGGCGAATATTAGTTCGCCACAGTCGCAGTCAGACCGGACTGATCAACGGCAACGCCAGCACCCATGGTGGTGGAGATGCTAACTTTCTTGATGTACACGCCTTTCGCCTGAGTCGGTTTTGCTTTTTTCAGCGCAACCAGCAGAGCTTCCAGGTTTTCTTTCAGTTTGTCAGCGTCAAAATCCACTTTACCGATGGTGGTGTGGATGATGCCGTTTTTGTCGTTACGGTAACGAACCTGACCAGCTTTAGCGTTCTTAACCGCTTCAGCAACGTTAGGCGTTACAGTACCCACTTTCGGGTTCGGCATCAGGCCACGCGGACCCAGAACCTGGCCCAGCTGGCCAACAACGCGCATTGCATCCGGGGAAGCAATAACAACGTCAAAGTTCATTTCGCCTTTCTTGATCTGTTCAGCCAGATCTTCCATACCTACCAGTTCAGCGCCAGCAGCTTTAGCAGCTTCAGCGTTTGCACCCTGGGTAAATACGGCTACGCGAACAGAACGGCCAGTACCGTGCGGCAGTACAGTTGCGCCACGTACGTTCTGGTCAGATTTACGCGCGTCGATGCCGAGGTTAACGGCAACGTCTACGCTTTCTACGAACTTAGCAGTGGCCAGTTCTTTCAGCAGAGAGATAGCTTCGTTGATGTCGTACTGTTTGGTCGCATCAACTTTCTCACGGATCACACGCATGCGCTTGGTCAGTTTAGCCATTTCTTAGTCCTCCACTACCAGGCCCATGGAACGTGCAGTACCTTCGATGGAGCGAGTCATCGCTTCAATGTCGGCACCAGTCATGTCGGCAGCTTTGGTCTGCGCGATTTCCTGCAGCTGAGCGCGGGAAATTTTACCTACTTTGTCTTTGTTCGGCTTGCCGGAACCAGACTTAATACCAGCCGCTTTCTTCAGCAGAACTGCTGCCGGAGGCGTTTTGGTAATGAAGGTGAAAGAACGGTCAGCGTAAACGGTGATAACAACCGGAATCGGCAGACCTTTTTCGATGGAATCAGTTTTTGCGTTGAACGCTTTGCAGAATTCCATGATGTTTACGCCCTGCTGACCCAGAGCCGGACCTACTGGCGGACTCGGGTTAGCCATACCAGCTGCAACTTGCAGCTTGACGTAGGCTTGTACTTTCTTAGCCATTGCAATTTCCTCGTTTGGGTATAACGCCTGAAAACAGGCTCCCCGTGATATAAAAAAATCGTTTTACGGGCCAGGCCCATAAAAACAAAAGGCGCGAAATTGTATTCCAATCTCACGCCTTGTGCAACGATTAAATCGCCGCTTTTTTGATCGCTGCTTAGGCTTTCTCAACCTGGGCAAAGTCCAGTTCTACCGGGGTCGCACGACCAAAGATAGAAACAGACACCTTCAGGCGGGACTTCTCGTAGTCCACTTCTTCAACAACGCCGTTAAAGTCAGCAAACGGACCGTCGTTAACACGAACCATTTCACCCGGTTCAAACAGCGTTTTCGGACGCGGTTTATCACCGACCTGTTGCAGGCGGTTCATGATCGCATCAACTTCTTTGTCGCTGATTGGCGCCGGACGGTCAGACGTACCGCCGATGAAGCCCATCACACGCGGAACACTGCGCACCAGGTGCCAGCTTGCGTCGTTCATCACCATCTGAACCAGGACGTAGCCCGGGAAGAATTTGCGCTCGCTTTTGCGACGCTGGCCGCCACGGATTTCGACCACTTCTTCGGTCGGCACCATGACTTCACCAAACAACTCTTCCATATTGTGTAATTTGATATGCTCACGCAGCGATGTTGCTACGCGGCCTTCAAAACCGGAAAACGCCTGAACGACGTACCAGCGCTTTTTAGGAGCTTCAGACATCTCAGAACCTCAGGCCAGTGATAAAGGATACCAGGCGAACCAGAATACCATCCAGTCCCCACAGGATCAGTGACATTACTGCGGTAACCGCAGCCACAATCAGCGTGGTGTGCAATGTTTCCTGGCGAGTCGGCCAAATGACCTTACGGACTTCGGTACGCGCTTCACGGGCAAAAGCAACGGTTGCTTTACCTTTTGTCGTCAACAGCGCGACACCACCCGCTGCAGCAATCAGAATTACTACGGCCAGCGCACGCAGCGGCAGCATCATGTCGCGATAGAGGTAGTTGCCCACAATAGCCACAAGCAGCAATGCGACAACAACGACCCACTTCATCGCTTCCAGGCCGCGCCCGCTTCCTTGAGCTTCGGTATTCGCACTCATAAACCAACCTGTCAGAAGTATTCTACAAACATTTTCACCCCGCGTATGCGAGGCAATCCAAACCGAAATGCTCTGTGTTGCGTTTCGGACTAAACGCCCTCAGCAGAGCCTGTCTCAGCAATGATTATGACAAAAAAAATCACTGATGAGCCAGGTTCTGATGTGAAAGCGTGCAAAAAGGGCATCAAATGATGCCCTTTTATTGCGCATTGCGTCAAATGTTATCAGCGATTAGCCGAGAACTTTAGCAACCACGCCTGCGCCAACAGTACGGCCGCCTTCACGGATTGCGAAACGCAGACCGTCGTCCATCGCGATCGGGTGGATCAGGGTAACAACCATTTTGATGTTGTCGCCCGGCATTACCATCTCTACGCCTTCCGGCAGTTCGATGGTGCCAGTCACGTCAGTTGTACGGAAGTAGAACTGCGGACGGTAGCCTTTGAAGAACGGAGTATGACGGCCGCCTTCGTCTTTGGACAGAATGTACACTTCAGATTCGAACTTGGTGTGCGGCTTGATGGAACCCGGCTTAGCCAGTACCTGACCACGTTCGATTTCTTCACGTTTGATACCACGCAGCAGAACACCTACGTTCTCACCAGCACGGCCTTCGTCCAGCAGTTTGCGGAACATTTCAACGCCAGTACAGGTAGACTTCGCAGTCTCTTTGATACCAACGATTTCAACTTCTTCGCCCACTTTGATGATACCGCGCTCTACACGACCGGTAACAACGGTACCACGACCGGAGATGGAGAATACGTCTTCGATCGGCAGCAGGAAAGGCTTGTCAATCGCACGCTCTGGTTCCGGGATGTAGGAATCCAGGTAGCCAGCCAGTTCGATGATTTTCGCTTCCCACTCTGCGTCGCCTTCCAGCGCCTTCAGAGCAGAACCACGAACGATCGGCGTGTCGTCGCCCGGGAAATCGTACTGAGACAGCAGTTCACGCACTTCCATCTCAACCAGTTCCAGCAGCTCTTCGTCATCAACCATGTCGCATTTGTTCAGGAACACGATGATGTACGGAACGCCTACCTGACGACCCAGCAGGATGTGCTCACGGGTCTGCGGCATCGGGCCGTCAGTCGCAGCAACAACCAGGATCGCGCCGTCCATCTGCGCAGCACCGGTGATCATGTTTTTAACATAGTCGGCGTGGCCCGGGCAGTCTACGTGCGCGTAGTGGCGAGTCGGGGTGTCGTATTCAACGTGAGAAGTGTTGATGGTGATACCACGAGCTTTTTCTTCCGGCGCGTTATCGATCTGGTCGAATGC
>NZ_JAOWGE010000025.1:0-31901 GCF_030333295.1 Citrobacter sp. CK198
TTGTTCCGTGTCAGTGGAGGCGCATTATAGGGAGTTATTCCGGCCTGACAAGGGGAAATTTAAAATTATTTTCCGACTGCGTGTTTTTTATTCTTTACGTTTATTTTGCCAACGATTTGTTGGTTAATTGGGCGATGTCGCGGGCAAAATTCGCCACTTGTTCCCAGTCGGTATAGACCACTTCTTTACTCGTATCCGTTTCACCGCCAGACATCTTCATAATGAGTTTAATCATCAGACGGTCATACCAGCGGTAACGAGGGTAACGAAGCGCACCTGCAATAACGGCGCAAAGATCGGGTCGCCACTGCGAACTCATCAGAAACTTGCGCGCGTAGCTGTTGGTCTGCGGTGTGCGCTTTTCAGGTTTACGCGCGACCAGGTTAACGGAATAAAACGCACTCGGCATCGCGTTCAGGCGCGTAGCGTGTTTCTTCACAAACTCCTGGAAAGCGGCATGGTAATGACCATAACGAATAGAGGCGCCAATCACCACGCGATCGTAACTTTGCCAGTCCAGCTCTTCAGTACGATGGAGATTAATCACATCCGCCCAGATCCCCAACTCCTTTAATTCCGAGGCCAGATAAGAAGCTATCTCGCGCGTTTGTCCGTCCCGGGTAGAAAAAAGAATCAATGTTTTCACGTGTTACTCCATTATTCACGCCAGAAGGTAGGGGTAAAAAGTACCAGCAAAGTAAAGACTTCAAGACGACCAAATAACATATTGGCAATCAGAATCCATTTCGCAACAGGGTTCATGCTGGCAAAGTTGTCCGCAACCACACCTAACCCTGGCCCCAGGTTGTTAAGGGTCGCCACAACGGAGGCAAACGCGGAAAAGTCATCCACGCCAGTCGCGATAATGGCCAGCATACTGACAATAAAGACTAAGGCATAAGCAGAAAAGAATCCCCATACCGCTTCGAGGATACGTTCCGGTAGCGCACGGTGCCCCAGTTTTATACTGTAAACCGCATTCGGATGGACCAGACGCTTCAGTTCACGGTTCCCCTGTTTGAACAGCAACAGGATGCGGATCACCTTCAGCCCGCCGCCCGTTGACCCCGCACAACCGCCGATAAACGCAGAGCATAACAGCAGCACCGGCAGAAAGAGCGGCCAGCGAGCGATGCTGTCAGTGGTAAACCCGGCGGTTGTCGCCATTGATACGACCTGAAAGAACGCCTGGTTGAGCGTGGTCAGCGCCGAGTTATAGATATCGTGGAACCACAGCACCAGCGTACAGATCACCACCAGCGTCAACTGAACGCCAATGAACATACGAAATTCAGGGTCACGCCAGTAAACTTTCAGGCTGCGCCCGCTTAATAAAGAGAAGTGCAGACCGTAGTTACAGCCAGAGATCAGCAAGAAGATAGCCATGATGCTGTTAATGGTCGGGCTATCGAAATAACCGACGCTGGCATCGTGCGTAGAGAAACCGCCGATCGCGATAGTAGAAAAACTGTGCCCAATGGCGTCAAACGCGGGCATTCCGGCGAACCATAGCGCCAGCGCGCAGGCCACCGTCAGTAACACATAAATCAGCCATAGCGTCTTTGCCGTTTCCGCAATACGCGGGCGCATTTTATTGTCTTTCAGCGGCCCCGGCATTTCTGCGCGGTAGAGCTGCATCCCCCCAACGCCGAGGATAGGAAGAATCGCCACCGCCAGCACAATGATCCCCATCCCGCCAAACCATTGCAGCATCTGGCGGTAAAAGAGAATCGCGTGCGGTAAAGAGTCCAGCCCCACCAGCGTCGTCGCGCCCGTTGTCGTTAAGCCGGAGAATGATTCAAAAAAAGCATCGGTAATGGTGAGGTTCGGGCTTTCAGAGAAGATAAACGGCAACGCCCCCACGCTTCCCAGTACGGTCCAGAACAGCACCACAATGAGAAACCCTTCGCGGGATTTAAGCTCGCCTTTCTCCCGGCGGTTGGGCCACCACAGCAGAGAGCCGATCACCAGTGCGACAAAGAATGTCTGCGTGAATGCCCGCCCCGCCCCATCACGGTAGATCAACGCAACCAGTCCAGGGAGGATCATTGTTCCCGAAAATAAAATGACCAGCAGTCCAACGATTCGGGTAATGGCGCGAAAATGCATCTCTGCCGCTTCCTTTGTTCTTCAAAATGAGGTGGGATTATTCTTCAATCGCTAACAATTGCAATGAACCACGGCTAAAATCCGCCAGCCTTGCTGAAAATTCATCCACATTCGCATAAGGAAGCGCCACCCTGAGCCGAACGAATGCCTGATAATCGCTGGTAACGATTTGACCGGCAAACTGCCCTAATAATGCTTCTATTCCGGCCAGTTGGCCGTACTCACACTGCAAAGTATATTCGGTTAACGGCGTCTTGCGCTGCGTCGTTAACTGACGCAACGCCTGATTCACGCCGCCGCCGTAGGCTTTTACCAGCCCGCCGGTGCCGAGCAGAATACCGCCATAGTAACGCACCACGACAGCGGTGATCTCGCCAACGCCGCTGCCCATTAGCTGGGCAAGCATCGGTTTGCCCGCCGTTCCCGCCGGTTCGCCATCATCAGAAAATCCCAGCTGTTGTGAATCATCCGGCGCGCCCGCCACCCATGCCACGCAATGATGACGCGCATCTGGATGCGCCGCTCTGACAGCATCAACAAAGGCTTTCGCCGCTTCAACGCCGTCCGTGTGGGCGAGCAGCGTAATGAAGCGGCTTTTTTTGATCTCTTCCTCGACAGTGACCGGCGCCGCAGGGATTAACCAGCTGTCCATCACGCCAGTTTCAAATCCCGCGTCATATTTTCAACACCGTTTTCGTGAATCACCACGTTGTCTTCAATACGAATGCCGCCGAACGGTTTCAGCGCTTCAATTTTCTGCCAGTTGAAGTGCTTGCTGAATTGCCCCTCGCGCCACGGCGCCAACAGCGATTCGATAAAGTAGATCCCCGGCTCAATGGTCAACACCATGCGCGGTTGCAGCACGCGGGTGCAGCGCAGATAAGGGTATTTCGACGGAGCGGCCAGATGCGTCCCGGTATCGTCCTGCATAAAGCCTGCAACATCATGAACCTGAAGACCCAGTTGATGGCCAATACCGTGCGGCATAAACGGCCCGGTGAGATTGTTCTCGACCATCGCTTCTTCGCTGATATCGGTGACAATCTGATGCTTACGCAGCAATTTCGCGATGCGTTGATGGAACTGAATGTGATAATCCACGTAGCTGACGCCCGCTTTCATGGTCGCAATCAGCGCCAGCTGTTCGTCATTCACATCTTTGATTAACTGAGCGTAATCGGTGTCATTGTTTGCCGCCCAGGTACGCGTCAGGTCTGCGGCATAACCGTTATATTCCGCCCCGGCATCCAGCAGGAAGCTGCGCATTTCAGACGGCGCGCGATGATCCAGTTTGGTGTAATGAAGAACCGAAGCGTGCTCGTTGAGCGCCACGATATTGCTATAAGGCACATCGATGTCACGGTGGCCGGTTGCGGTCAGGTAAGCCAGGTTAATGTCGAACTCGCTCATACCGGAACGGAACGCTTCTTCTGCGGCACGGTGTCCATTCACCGCCGTTTTCTGCGCTTCACGCATACAGGCCAGTTCGTAATCCGTTTTGTACGCACGGTAGTAATGCAGGTAATCGATCACCCCTTTCGGGTTGATGTTGCTGGCGGCGATATCCAGTTGCAGCGCACGCTCCGGCACCGGACCGATGTAACCGATATTACCGCGCGCGGCAGGGAGCTGGCTGCCAATACCGTCGGCTTTCGGCAGGGCAATCACCTCTACCTCTTCGGTCCAGAACGACGTGGGCAGCGGCTCAACGTTGTGCCAGTAATCCACCGGCAGGTAGAACCACAGTTTGGGTTTATTCACGCCATCGACCAGCAACCAGCAATTTGGAACCTGTGTGACCGGTACCCAGGCTTTAAACTGCGGGTTAACTTTAAACGGATAGGGATGGTCGTCGAGGAAGACGTTGATAAGCTCGCCGGAGTGAATAAGTAGCGCATCCAGCTTAAAACGCGCCAGTGCGTCACGCGTCCGTTCTTGTAAGGTAACGATATGATTTTTATAGAGTGCGGCCAGTGATTCCATTTTCTACCCTTCTGTTTTTTTGACCTCGAGTCTCCGCATCTTAGCACATCGCTCCGGGAGAGCGTGATTTCTGCCGAGCGTGATCGCATCGGCATTTTTTTAATCTCTCATTTGCATTTCTTTAACATAAAATACACACTCGCTTCATCTGGTATGACCAGATCACCTTGCGGATTCAGGAGACTGACATGCTTTACAAAGGCGACACCCTGTACCTCGACTGGCTGGAAGATGGCATCGCCGAACTGGTGTTCGATGCCCCAGGATCGGTCAATAAACTCGACACTGCGACCGTCGCCAGCCTCGGCCAGGCGCTGGACGTGCTGGAAAAGCAAACAGATTTAAAAGGGCTGCTGCTGCGCTCTAACAAAGCAGCCTTTATTGTCGGTGCTGATATCACCGAATTCCTTTCGCTGTTCCTTGTTCCTGAAGAACAGTTAAGCCAGTGGCTGCACTTTGCCAACAGCGTCTTTAATCGCCTCGAAGATTTACCGGTGCCAACGCTTTCCGCCATCAACGGCTATGCGCTGGGCGGCGGCTGCGAGTGCGTACTGGCGACCGATTATCGTCTGGTGACGCCGGATCTGCGCATTGGCCTGCCGGAAACGAAGCTGGGCATCATGCCGGGCTTTGGCGGTTCTGTCCGTATGCCGCGTATGCTGGGCGCTGACAGCGCGCTGGAAATTATTGCTGCCGGGAAAGACATCGGCGCTGAGCAGGCGCTGAAAATCGGCCTGGTTGACGGTGTCGTGAAACCGGAAAAACTGCTTGATGGCGCAATAGCGGTATTACGTCAGGCGATTGACGGCTCACTGGACTGGAAAGCCAAACGCCAGCCGAAGCTGGAACCGTTGAAGCTCAGTAAAATTGAAGCGGCGATGAGCTTTACCATCGCCAAAGGCATGGTGGCGCAGACGGCCGGGAAGCATTACCCCGCCCCGATGACCGCCGTGAAAACGATCGAAGCCGCCGCACGCTTTGGCCGTGAAGAAGCGCTGAATCTGGAAAATAAAAGCTTTGTCCCGCTGGCGCATACCAATGAAGCCCGCGCGCTGGTCGGTATCTTCCTCAACGATCAGTTCGTGAAAGGTAAAGCGAAAAAGCTGACCAAAGACGTTGAAACACCGAAGCAGGCAGCCGTACTGGGCGCAGGTATTATGGGCGGCGGCATCGCTTACCAGTCAGCCTGGAAAGGCGTGCCGGTGATCATGAAAGATATCAACGACAAATCCCTGACGCTGGGCATGACCGAAGCGGCGAAACTGCTGAATAAGCAGCTGGAACGCGGCAGGATCGACGGCCTGAAACTGGCGGGCGTGATTTCAACGATTCACCCAACGCTGAACTACGCCGGTTTTGATCGCGTTGATGTGGTGGTCGAAGCGGTAGTGGAAAACCCGAAAGTGAAGAAAGCGGTACTGGCGGAGACCGAAGACAACGTCCGCCCGGATACCGTGCTGGCGTCAAATACGTCCACCATTCCAATTAGTGAACTGGCAAGCGCGCTGAAGCGCCCGGAAAACTTCTGCGGCATGCACTTCTTTAACCCGGTACACCGGATGCCGCTGGTTGAAATCATTCGCGGCGAGAAAAGCTCGGATGAAACCATCGCTAAAGTCGTCGCCTGGGCCAGCAAAATGGGCAAAACGCCGATTGTGGTCAACGACTGCCCCGGCTTCTTTGTTAACCGCGTACTGTTCCCGTATTTCGCCGGTTTCAGCCAGCTACTGCGCGACGGCGCCGATTTCCGCAAAGTCGACAAAGTGATGGAGAAACAGTTTGGCTGGCCGATGGGCCCGGCTTATCTGCTGGATGTGGTCGGGATCGATACCGCGCATCATGCACAGGCAGTCATGGCGGCCGGTTTCCCACAGCGTATGCAGAAAGATTATCGTGATGCCATCGACGCGCTGTTTAACGCCAGCCGCTATGGTCAGAAAAACGGTCTGGGTTTCTGGCGCTATAAAGAAGACAGCAAAGGCAAGCCGAAGAAAGAAGAAGACGCAGCCGTGGACAGCCTGCTGGCAGAGGTCAGCCAGCCGAAACGCGACTTCAGCGACGAAGAGATTATCGCCCGCATGATGATTCCGATGGTCAACGAAGTGGTGCGCTGTCTGGAAGAAGGCATCATCGCCAGTCCGGCAGAAGCGGATATGGCGCTGGTTTACGGTCTGGGCTTCCCTCCGTTCCACGGCGGCGCGTTCCGCTGGCTGGATACGCTCGGCAGCGCAAAATATCTCGATATGGCGCAGCAGTATCAGCACCTCGGCCCACTCTATGAAGTGCCGGAAGGTCTGCGTAACAAAGCGCGCCATAACGAACCGTACTATCCCCCGGTTGAGCCAGCCCGCCCGGTTGGCGACCTGAAAACGGCTTAAGGAGTCACAATGGAACAGGTTGTCATTGTCGATGCAATTCGCACCCCGATGGGCCGTTCAAAGGGCGGCGCATTTCGTAACGTGCGGGCAGAAGATCTCTCCGCACACTTAATGCGCAGTCTGCTGGCGCGTAATCCCGCGCTGGAAGCAGCCGCTATCGGCGACATTTACTGGGGCTGCGTGCAACAAACGCTGGAGCAGGGTTTTAACATCGCCCGCAACGCCGCGCTACTGGCTGAAATCCCCCACTCCGTTCCGGCGGTCACCGTTAACCGTCTGTGTGGTTCCTCCATGCAGGCGCTGCACGATGCCGCACGGATGATCATGACCGGTGACGCACAGGCGTGCCTGATTGGCGGCGTGGAGCATATGGGCCATGTGCCAATGAGTCATGGCGTCGATTTCCATCCCGGCCTGAGCCGCAACGTAGCCAAAGCCGCCGGGATGATGGGGCTGACGGCAGAAATGCTTTCCCGTATGCACGGCATCAGCCGTGAAATGCAGGATGCGTTTGCCGCACGTTCACACGCCCGCGCCTGGGCAGCCACGCAGTCCGGCGCGTTTAAAAACGAGATCATCCCGACCGGCGGTCATGACGCCGACGGCGTGCTGAAGCAGTTTAACTACGACGAAGTCATCCGCCCGGAGACCACCGTCGAAGCGCTGTCGACTCTGCGCCCCGCGTTTGATCCGGTCAGCGGCACCGTGACCGCAGGCACCTCTTCCGCCCTCTCCGATGGCGCAGCCGCCATGCTGGTAATGAGCGAAAGCCGTGCGCGTGAACTGGGTCTGCAACCACGTGCCCGCATTCGTTCAATGGCGGTTGTCGGTTGCGATCCCTCAATTATGGGTTACGGCCCGGTTCCGGCGTCAAAACTGGCGCTGAAAAAAGCAGGGCTTGCCGCCAGCGATATCGATTTGTTTGAAATGAACGAAGCGTTTGCCGCGCAGATCCTGCCGTGTATAAAAGATCTGGGACTGATGGAGCAGATTGACGAGAAGATCAACCTCAACGGCGGCGCGATCGCACTGGGCCACCCGCTGGGTTGTTCCGGGGCGCGCATCAGCACCACGCTGTTGAATCTGATGGAGCGCAAAGACGCCCAGTTTGGCCTGGCGACGATGTGTATCGGATTAGGTCAGGGTATCGCGACAGTATTTGAGCGAGTTCAATCATAGAGCGTTATTTATTGCAGGCCGGGCAAGCGAAGCGCCCCCGGCGACCATGCCGGATGACGACGCTCAGGCGTCTTATCCGGCCTACAACGCAAATGCCACTCTATAACAATTTAGTTGCCGTTCTTCCCGCCTGTCAGGGGCGGGTTTTTTTATTGCTTAGATAAAGGCAAACGCATCGCCAAACAGGCGATCTTCCCGCGCGTTACGCTCATTGCAGAACAGGTCACGAGCGATTTTCGCCATCTCAAAACGACCGGCAATGTAGATATCATGCCCCGCCAGCGTACCGTGATCCTGCAATACCGCAGTTAATACCGTACCCGTGCGGCCACGCCAGTCTTCTTCCGGTTGCTCAACCACCGGCTCAACGCGCAGATTCGGGTGCTGAACCGAAAGCGCCTCCAGCTCAGCGAGATCGTAAAGATGCTTCTCTTCACGTCCGCCCCAGTAGATCGTCACGTCGCGATTCGGATTACGCGCAAGCGCCGTCAGCAAAATTGAACGGACATAGGAGAAACCCGTTCCCCCCGCAATCAGAATCAGCGGGCGCTCTTCATCATCACGCAGCCAGGCTTCGCCATGCGGAATATCGACGACAATTTCTCTGTCTTTCAGAATGCGATCCATCACCGCCATCGCATACAGATTAAGCTCCGAAGCGCCAATGTGCAGCTCAATGAATCCGTGCTCATCCGGCGTGGAGGCCATAGAGAACGGACGCTTATCCCGCTCATCCATTACGACCATCAGATACTGACCAGCGCGAAAGGAAAACGCCGCGTCTGGCACTAAACGAACGCGATATACGGTATCGGTGATAGCTTCTACCGAGGTCACTTTACAGCTTAAGGTTGTCATGCGCTCCCTCTGTCGGGTCTATAGGGCAAAACGATCGCGCCTCAGGCGCCTTTACCGTCGTTAAAGATGGCCAACTCATCCCAAATCGCGTCAATACGCGCAGTCACTTCAGGATCTTTCTTGATAGGACGCCCCCACTCACGTTGGGTTTCGCCCGGCCATTTGTTTGTGGCATCCAGTCCCATTTTTGAACCTAGCCCGGAGATCGGCGAGGCAAAATCCAGATAATCAATGGGGGTGTTTTCTACCAGCACCGTATCCCGCGCCGGGTCCATACGGGTGGTGATCGCCCAAATCACATCATTCCAGTCGCGTGCGTTGACGTCGTCATCGCAGACGATAACAAATTTGGTATACATAAACTGGCGTAAAAATGACCAAACGCCCATCATGACGCGTTTCGCATGACCCGCGTACTGCTTTTTCATCGTTACAACGGCCAGTCGATAAGAACACCCTTCCGGCGGAAGATAGAAATCAACAATTTCCGGGAACTGCTTTTGCAAAATCGGGACGAAGACTTCATTCAACGCCACACCGAGCACAGCAGGTTCATCAGGCGGTCGGCCGGTATAAGTCGAGTGATAAATGGCGTCTTCACGCTGCGTAATGTGCGTAACGGTGAAAACCGGGAAGTTATCCACTTCATTGTAATAACCGGTGTGGTCGCCATACGGCCCTTCCGCCGCCATTTCGCCCGGTTCAATATAACCTTCCAGGACGATTTCCGCACTTGCAGGTACTTCAAGATCGCTGGAGAGACATTTAACCACTTCCGTCTTTGTGCCACGCAGCAGCCCTGCAAACGCGTATTCCGACAGTGTATCCGGTACGGGAGTCACTGCGCCGAGAATGGTGGCCGGATCGGCGCCCAGCGCCACGGCAATCGGGAAACGCTCGCCAGGATGCGCCGCGCACCACTCCTGGAAATCCAGCGCGCCGCCACGATGCGACAACCAACGCATGATCAACTTGTTTTTGCCGATCAGTTGCTGACGGTAGATCCCCAGATTTTGCCGCTCTTTGTGAGGGCCACGCGTCACGGTCAGCCCCCAGGTAATAAGCGGCGCGGCATCTTCCGGCCAGCAGGTCATGATGGGAATACGCTGTAAATCAACGTCGTCGCCAGAGAACACTTTCTGCTGGCACGGCGCGCCGCGTAGTCGTTTGGTCGGCATGTTCAGCACTTGCTTAAACTGCGGCAGCTTATCAAACAGGTCACGGAACCCTTTCGGCGGCTCCGGCTCTTTCAGAAACGCCAGCAGCTTGCCGACTTCGCGCAACGCGGTGACATCTTCCTGGCCCATACCCATTGCGACGCGTCTGGGCGTGCCAAACAGGTTGCACAGCACCGGCATCGCATAGCCTTTGGGATTTTCAAACAACAGAGCTGGCCCGCCCGCACGCAGCGTACGGTCAGCAATTTCAGTCATTTCCAGATGAGGATCTACCGCAAGCGTAATGCGTTTGAGTTCACCCTGCTGTTCCAGCAGCGTCAGGAAGTCGCGTAAGTCGTGATATTTCATGGCGTCAGTTGTGGCCTCTTTGTAAGCGCCTCATTATACGGCGTTCATCATCGTGATGCTGTATTTTTGTTAAATTAGCGTGAACTCTGACGGTACAGGGGAACCCGGGGGTTATCTACCCAATAAATTTCAGATTGCGGCGAGGTAGTCAACAAAGAAGCAGCCTGAAATACAACGGGTATAATTAACTTAGCGCATGGCTTTTGTTATGCTTGCGCCCCGGACAAGCGGATAAGAGTTATTATGCAATCCTGGTATTTACTGTACTGCAAGCGCGGGCAACTTCAGCGTGCCCAGGAACACCTCGAAAGACAGGCGGTAAATTGCCTGACGCCGATGATCACGCTGGAAAAAATGGTGCGCGGCAAACGTACCGCCGTTAGCGAACCGCTCTTTCCTAACTATCTGTTTGTTGAATTCGACCCGGAAGTGATTCATACCACCACGATCAACGCCACGCGCGGCGTCAGCCACTTCGTGCGGTTTGGTGCGCACCCTGCCACCGTTCCGTCCAACGTGATTCATCAGCTTTCTGTCTACAAACCGGAAGGCATTGTTGATCCCGAAACGCCCTACCCAGGGGACAGCGTGATTATCACTGAAGGCGCATTTGAAGGTCTGAAGGCGATTTTTACCGAACCGGATGGCGAAGCGCGCTCCATGCTGCTGCTTAACCTGCTGAATAAAGAGGTGAAGCAGAGCGTGAAAAACACCGCGTTTCGTAAAGTTTAAGCGCGCTTTAGAAGGCAATCCCAAACAGCGTTTTGACATTGGCATCCGTTGTGGCCGCCAGCCATTGCGGGTCTTCCCCGCGCCAGTGGGCAACGCGCGCAAGAATGTGCGCCAGATGCGCCGGTTCGTTACGCCGCGAAGCCGGTTTAGGCGTGAGATCGCGCGGCAACAGGTAAGGGGCGTCGGTCTCAATCAACAGTTTTTCCGCAGGGATGAAGGGCAGCAACTCACGCAATTCAAGACCGCGACGTTCATCGCAGACCCAACCCGTGATACCGATATAAAGCCCTCTGTCTATGCACTCCTGCATCTCCTTACGCGTACCGGTAAAGCAATGCAATACCGCGCCCGGGAGTTTATCCAGCCACGGCTCAAGCAGCGCCAGAAAACGCGCATGCGCATCCCGACAGTGCATAAAAACGGGCATCTGCAACTCAGCGGCAATGCGCAACTGCGCCTGGAATGCACGTTCCTGTTCTTGCGGCGTGGAAAAATTACGATTGAAGTCCAGACCACATTCGCCAATCGCCACCACATCCGGCTGGCTCGCCAGAGCCACGATCGCGTCTTCAGTTTCTGATTGCCACTGGCTGCTGTCATGCGGATGTACGCCAGCCGTCGACCAGCAGCAGGCATAACGCTGCGCCAGTTTTTGCGCCTGCTGGCTTTCGTGCAGATTGGTTCCGGTCAGAAGCATACCCGACACCCCGGCAGCCAGCGCGCGCGTCACCACGTCATCGCGATCTTTCGCAAATTGCGAACTGGTTAAATTAACGCCGATATCAAACATGCTTCCTCCCATATAACAACCGCCCTGACGGGCGGTTGCGTTTATTCTTCAGTTTTCCCGGCCTGCTCAGTCTCGGCCTCGTCATCTTCTTCTCGTGGACGTCGTTTACCAACATAGAAGCGAGAGAAGAACACGCCAACCTCAAACAGGCAGTACATCGGTATCGCCAGCAATGTTTGTGAGAAGACATCTGGCGGCGTCAGCAGCATCCCCACGACAAACGCGCCAACCACGACGTAAGGACGCTTCTTACGCAAGTCCTCAGGGGTAGTTACCCCCATCCAGCAGAGCAGGACAATCGCGACGGGCACCTCGAAAGAGACGCCGAATGCCATAAATAACGCCATCACAAAGCTGAGGTAACTGGCGATATCGGTAGAAACCTGTACGCCCTGCGGCGCGGTATTGGCAAGGAAACCAAACGCGAGCGGGAAGACCACAAAGTAGGCGAACGCCATGCCGATATAGAACAGCAGCGAGCTGGACACCAGCAGCGGCACGACAAGACGACGTTCATGCTTATACAGCGCAGGGGCAATAAACGCCCACACCTGGTACAAAATCACGGGCGCAGACAGGATCAGCGACACCATGAAAGTCAGTTTGATAGGGGTGAAAAACGGCGAGGCCACGTCGGTGGCGATCATCGTCGCACCCTGCGGCATCTGTTCGATCAGCGGCGCGGCAACCATGTGATAAATGTCATTGGCGAAATAGACCAACGCCAGAAAAATCACAATAACCGCAATAATGCAGTTCAACAGACGCTTACGCAGTTCAATCAGATGCGTAATAAGAGGTTGGGTATCATCTACAGCCATGTTTACGATTTATCACTCGACGAGGGGGAGGATTCGACAACAGTCGCGGCGGATTTCTTTTCTGCGTCCATCTCGTTTACGGAAGCGGCTTCCGTCTGTTCAGGCTGCCCGGCATCAGCCGTTTCCGGTGTTTGCTCAGGAGAATTGGCCTGGGTTTCAGCGGCGGCAGGTGTAACCCCTTCATGCTGCGCTTCGTTATCCTTCACCACCGGATTATGGATGGTATGCGCTTCATCGCTCGCTTTTTCAGGATCGTTGGCGCTGTAGGAACGCTTCATCGACTCCGCGGCCTGACGAAGTTCATCCATCGAGGCTTTCAGTTCTGGAGTCAGGTTCTGGAGGCTCGCTTTTTCGACCTTCTTCAGACTGTCCTGAAACTCCTGGAGCTTCAGCTCCTGGGTCAGTTCATTCTGCACCGTGGTCGCAAGGGATCGCAACGCGCGTACCCAGCCCGCTACCGTTTTTACCGCTACCGGCAATCGTTGAGGCCCCAGAACGATGAGGCCGATCACGAACACCAACAGCAGTTCGCTAAAACCGATGTCAAACACGAATTATACCTGCTCTTTATCGTGACTTTTGGCGTCTTCTTTCTTCGCTTCGCCTTGCGCTTCACCTTGCTTATCAGCGATAGATTTAGCGGTAAAATCAGCGTCCTGACTGGTTTTATCCTGCTTCGCATCATCATCGCTCATCGCTTTTTTGAAGCCTTTAATGGACGCGCCAAGATCGGAACCGATGGAGCCGAGCTTTTTGGTGCCAAATAGCAGTACAACGATGACGGCAATGATCAACAACTGCCAAATACTGATACCACCCATACGAGTTCCTCTGTGATAGATGATGAATTATTAAGGTCGCATTATACACGACTTGCCTTGAGCGATGAAAAAATCAGCGAGTTTTACGCCAGCCAATCAGCCAGGCGACCAGGCCTCCGGCCATTAACCAGCAAGGCATCAGCCCCCATTCCGGGCGGCTGACAAGCAGGAATGTCCCACTTAACAACAACGTCGCGCCAATGCCCAGTAAATAGCGGGATTGTCCCTGACGCACATGATTCTCCTGAAGCTCGCGCGCAATCTTATCAACACTGTGCTGTAAATATTTGCCCTGGCGCAAACTGTCATACACCAGTTCAGGTATTTCTGGCATTTTTTCGACCCAGAACGGCGCTTTTTCCTTAAGTGCTCTGGTGAGCGCAGGAATGCCAACCTGATCTTTAATCCAGGATTCAAGAAACGGCTTCGCCGTTTTCCACAGATCCAACTGTGGATAGAGCTGGCGTCCAACCCCTTCAACATACAGCAATGTCTTTTGTAACAATACCAGCTGTGGCTGGACTTCCATGTTAAATCGACGCGCCGTATTGAAAAGGTTTAATAAAACGTGACCAAACGAGATTTCCGCCAGCGGTTTTTCGAAAATAGGCTCGCACACGGTGCGGATAGCAAACTCAAACTCTTCAACATTGGTATCCGGTGGCACCCACCCTGAATCCACATGCAGTTCCGCTACTTTGCGGTAGTCACGGTTAAAAAACGCGATGAAATTCTCCGCCAGATAGCGTTTATCCTCTTTGTTCAGCGACCCCACAATGCCGCAATCAATCCCAATGTATTTCGGATTTTCAGGATGCTCATAGCTGACGAAGATATTGCCAGGGTGCATATCCGCATGGAAAAAACTGTCGCGGAACACCTGGGTAAAGAAGACCTGTACGCCACGCTCAGCCAGCAGCTTCATGTTGGTGCCGTTCTTTTCCAGCGTCGCCACATCCGAAACGGGAATGCCGTAAATCCGCTCCATGACCATCATGTCCTGACTACAGTAGTCGGAATAGACTTCGGGAACATACAGCATGGGGCTGTTTTCGAAATTACGCCGTAGCTGGATGGCGTTTGCCGATTCACGCAGCAAATTCAGCTCATCGATCAGCGTTTTTTCATACTCGCGAACGACTTCGGTCGGGCGAAGGCGTCGTCCATCCGGCAGCAGGCGCGGCACCCAACGGGCAAGACGGTAGATCAGTTTTAAATCGGCTTTAATAACCGGCAGAATATCCGGGCGGATAACCTTAATCACCACCTCTTTACCGTTCGACTTCAGCCGCGCGGTATGTACCTGGGCAATCGACGCAGAGGCTAATGGCTGGATGTCAAAGTCATCAAACCACTCTTCAACAGGCAGGCCACCCATTGCTTCTTCAATTTGTGCTTTCGCCAGCGCGCCATCAAAAGGGGCGACTTTATCCTGCAATAGCGCAAGCTGATCGGCAATCTGAGGCGGGAAAAGGTCACGACGGGTGGAAAGCATTTGACCAAATTTGATCCACACCGGCCCCAGCTCCTGCAAAGCCAGCCTTAATCGTTCACCCAGCGGTTTGTCTTTATGCCGGTTCGGCATCCAGAATAATGAGTAACGCCATAACCGAAGCGGCAGCGTGATACGCATTTTGGGGATCAGCTCATCAAGGCCGTAACTTAAAAAGGTGCGAATGATGAAATAAAGGCGCCGTACTTCACCTGGCGTCATTTGGCCTCCAGTTTTTCCAGCCGTTTAGTCAGCGCGTCTACTGCACGCTCAACGGCTGCCGTTTCTTCTGCAAACCATGCCACTTCCAGCGGCCCAGGCGCCATACGCCACTCTTCAGTCATCGCCTCAGCGATATAACGCTGCTGACGCTGAATGTTATGACGTAAAAACTTAGCGCCGCCACGCAGGACTTTGCTGATCCCTTCCGCCGCGATATCGCCGGTATAAGGCGCTAAAAGCTCTGCGGGATCGAATTCCGCCAGATCGGCCAGCGCCACAAAATTCTGTACCACCTGAATATCGCCCTGAACCTCCAGCTCGCCGCTGCGAATAAGCGCGGTAAGCCGCTGGCGATCGCGCAATTCAGGCAACACGCTGGCATGCGTGATAACCGTGCAATCAGCCTCGCCTTCCCATGCCCCCAGCACATCGACCTGGCGTTCACTGAACACCAATACGAGCGGCGTCGAAAATCCTTTGAGCTCTACACGCAGCACCTTGTCCTGCAAACGCGCTCTGGCGGATTTCAGCGCCGGTGAACGGTACAGAAAGGTATTGAGCAGATTTTCGATTCCTGCGGTCACGAAGGGTGTAAAAGGCATCCCTGGTCTCCTGTCAGAACTTATAGCCACGATGCAGCGCAACAACGCCCGCCGTCAGGTTGTAGTAATCGACGCTTTCAAACCCGGCGTCCTGCATCATCGCTTTTAAGGTGTCCTGATCCGGATGCATACGGATAGATTCCGCCAGATAGCGGTAACTGTCCGCATCATTCGCCACGACTGAGCCAATACGCGGCAAAATGTGGAATGAATATGCGTCATACGCTTTGCTCAGCGGCTCGATAATTGGTTTAGAAAACTCAAGCACCAGCAAACGCCCGCCCGGTTTCAGTACACGGTACATGGAGCGCAGCGCTTTCTCTTTTTCCGTCACATTACGCAGACCAAACGAAATGGTGATGCAATCGAATGTGTTATCCGGGAAAGGTAACGCTTCGGCGTTGGCCTGCACGTACTTAACATTGCCAATCACGCCAATGTTACGCAGCTTCTCGCGGCCCATTTTGAGCATCGAGTCATTGATATCCGCCAGGATAACGTTGCCGGTTTCGCCAACCAGACGCGAGAATTTGGCTGTCAGGTCGCCTGTACCGCCCGCCAGGTCAAGAACGGTCTGACCACGACGCACGCCGCTACAGTCGATGGTGAAGCGCTTCCACAAGCGGTGAATGCCAAATGACATCAAGTCATTCATGACATCGTACTTTGACGCCACAGAATGAAAAACGTGGGCCACCATGTCAGCTTTCTGCTCTTTAGCGACGGTCTGAAAGCCAAAGTGCGTCGTTTCTTGTGAATCTTCCACCATCTCAGTGCCTGCTCATCAATAAAATGTTCGAGAAGTGTAACAGATTGGGCCAATTTGCCCTACCCTTCAACCGGGCTCCGCTACCCCGAAGGAACTAGTGCGATTGCTGATTTACCCGCTCATCGTCAGCACAAGGCGTATCCTGTTGATCTTCAGGAACCGCGCGTAAACGATACTCTTCATCCTGCGAGGTCGCACGTTCAACCAGATCCGGATTTATCTCGCGTTTGATTTCCACCCCCAGTTCACGAAAAGCCTCCGCCTGCGCCAGCACATTTCCACGCCCTGAGGAGAGTTTTTTCATGGCTTGCCGGTAGTTGTCCTGCGCTTTGTCCAGACTCTGGCCGATGGACGACATGTCATCGATAAATAAGCGCATCTTGTCGTAGAGTTTGCTGGCTCTGTCTGCGATGTGCTGCGCGTTACGGCTTTGATGCTCATAGCGCCATAAGTTGGCAATCGTACGCAACGCCACCAGCAACGTCGTCGGGCTGACCAGCATAATATTATTTTTAAGCGCTTCGGTAATCAGTTCGGGCTGTCTGTCCAGCGCCAGTAAAAACGCAGGCTCGACAGGAATGAACATCAGCACATAGTCGAGCGTGCGTAACCCCGGCAACTGCTGGTAATCCTTGCGCCCCAGCAAGCGAATATGGTTACGTACTGACGCGATGTGCTCCTGCAACGCGCTTTCGCGCGTGTACTCATCTTCAGCGTTAAAATAGCGCTCATAGGCAACCAGCGTCATTTTGGCGTCGATGACGACATCCTTCCCTTGCGGCAGACGCACAATGACATCCGGCTGCATACGCGAGCGGGCGTCATTTTCAATACTCACCTGGGTTTCATACTCATAACCTTCACGCAGACCCGAGGCTTCAAGTACGCGCGTCAGCACCACTTCTCCCCAGTTACCCTGGGTTTTATTATCGCCTTTCAACGCGCGCGTCAGGTTCACCGCTTCCTGCGTCATCTGCGCATTCAGCTGTTGTAGATTGCGGATCTCATGCGCCAGGGTGTGGCGTTCACGCGCCTCCTGACCAAAGCTGTCCTGCACCTGGCGACGGAAGCCATCCAGCTGTTCGCGCAGCGGCGTTAACAGGCTATTCAGACTCTGGCGGTTTTGCTCATCAACCCGGCGGTTGCTCTGCTCGAAGATGCGGTTGGCAAGGTTCTCAAACTGCTCGCTTAAGCGCTGTTCGCTGTTGATCATCTGGCGGATTTTATCTTCCGCATGCAGCTGAGTGGCCTCCAGCCGCGTGGTGACTTCACGCAGATCCGCTTCCAGCGAGGTGTTGATGTCCCGCAGATTGCGTAGTTCGTTATTGAGCAGTTCACACTCCTCGCGCCAGTGTTCGCTTAACGCAACCTGCTGTCTTGCAGCGCTGAGCGACGCCACAATCTCTTCACGTTCCGCTAGCTGTTCGGCCTTATGCTGCGCCTGTTGATAA
The DNA here is from genome assembly GCF_030333295.1 of Citrobacter sp. CK198. NCBI lineage: Bacteria > Pseudomonadati > Pseudomonadota > Gammaproteobacteria > Enterobacterales > Enterobacteriaceae > Citrobacter > Citrobacter sp. CK198. The sequence goes on from NZ_JAOWGE010000025.1 coordinate 17,734, forward strand.
CTGGCGATCAGCCAGCCTACCCCCACACCTGCCAGCGCCAACACGGCATACAAAATGATTGTGATATCCACCACGCCCCCTGCATCAAGGAATTACCCGCACAAAATAGAATTGTGCTGTATAAACGTCCAGTTTGAAAGGGTTTTCCTGCGAGGCGCTACGCAAAAAGAAAAGGCCGAACGCGTCGGCCTTTCGTGGGGAAGGGAAGAATTACAGCAGACGACGCGCCGCTTCCACGACAATTTTCACCGCATGGCTTTCGGTCTGTTTCATCGTTTCCGCATTCGGGATCTCTTGCTGAGTGCGGTTAACGATAACGCCCGCCACCATACCGGCACGCAGACCCTGGCTTGCGCACATGGTCAGCAGCGTAGCGGATTCCATTTCGTAGTTCATGACGCCCATCGATTGCCACTCTTCCATAGAACCTTTGAAACGACGAACGACGCGGCCAGAGAAGGTGTCGTAACGTTCCTGACCCGGATAGAAGGTGTCAGAAGAGGCGGTAACGCCAACGTGAGTGGTCGCGCCCACGGATTTCGCCGCTTCAACCAGCGCAGTCGTACATTCAAAATCGGCGACGGCCGGGAACTCCATCGGCGCAAAGTGCAGGCTCGCTCCGTCCAGACGTACAGACGCGGTTGTGACCAGCACATCGCCCACGTTGATATGCGGCTGAATAGCGCCAGTGGTGCCGATACGCAGGAAAGTACGAATACCCAGTTGCGCCAGTTCCTCTACCGCAATAGAGGTGGACGGGCCGCCAATACCGGTAGAGCAGACGATGATAGCTTTACCATCCAGCTCAGCACGCCAGGTGGTGAATTCGCGATGAGATGCCAGCTTAACCGGCTTTTCCATCAGCGCGGCGATCTTTTCCACACGCTCCGGGTCGCCAGGGACGATAGCCAGCGTAGCCCCTTGTAAATCATTTTTGGTGAGGCCGAGATGAAAAACATCAGACTTGGACATAAAAACTCCTCTGTGAATCGGGTTTGTCAGAAGAAGCAAAAAGACACTTTACCGAAGAGCTAAAAATAGTTTCGTGACGCTCATCACCATGAAGTAAATAAATTGCATTGAATTACCATAAAATAGTGAGTTACATCACATAAACATATCAATACCGCGCACCATTGCACAAAAGATAGCCTGTTTCAGGCAATGTGATTTGTTGCATGCTGTCTATATTTAACATTGCGCTATTTCCTTAAGGGTACGGAGAATACCATGACAACGATACAACAATCTGGCTTTGCACCTGCTGCTTCCCCCCTTGCTACCACAACGGTTCACACCCCGGATGACGCCATTATCGCAGGCGTAACATCCATTCCTACTCAGGGTGATGAGATGCCCGCCTGGCACGCGCGGCCAAAAGTGAACGATGGCGCGTTACCCGTTGTCATTGTGGTGCAGGAGATCTTTGGCGTTCATGAACATATTCGCGACGTTTGCCGCCGCCTGGCGCTGGAAGGGTATCTGGCTATCGCACCAGAACTCTATTTCCGCGAAGGCGATCCGAATGATTTTGCCGATATCCCAACGCTGTTAAGCGGTCTGGTGGCCAAAGTACCGGACTCTCAGGTACTGGCGGATCTGGACCACGTCGCCAGTTGGGCCTCCCGCAACGGCGGCGATGTGCATCGTCTGATGATAACCGGCTTTTGCTGGGGCGGGCGTATTACCTGGCTGTATGCTGCACACAATCCACAGTTAAAAGCCGCGGTAGCATGGTATGGAAAGCTGGTCGGGGACAAAACCCTGAACTCGCCCAAACACCCGGTGGATATCGCGACCGATCTGAACGCGCCGGTTCTGGGGCTGTATGGCGGGCAGGACACTGGCATTCCCGTGGATACCGTCGAAACCATGCGGCAGGCGCTGCGCGCAGCAAACGCCAAAGCGGAGATCGTCGTTTACCCGGATGCAGGACATGCTTTTAATGCGGATTATCGTCCGAGCTATCATGAAGAGTCGGCGAAAGATGGCTGGCAAAGAATGCTTGAGTGGTTTGCGCAGTACGGCGGGAAGAAATAAACGTTAATTGCCCGGTGGCGGCTACGCCTTACCGGGCCTACAACAGTTGCGATTTCCTGTAACCCGGGTAAGCGCTAGCACTTCCCGAGCAGCGAATTACGCCTGACGCAGATTCTGCGCGGCTTTAACCATGTTCGCCAGCGCGGCGCGGGTTTCCGGCCAGCCGCGGGTTTTCAGGCCGCAGTCCGGGTTCACCCACAGACGTTCCGCCGGAATACGCTGAGCGGCTTTATTCAGCAGGGCTTCAATCCACTCGACGCTCGGTACGTTCGGCGAGTGAATGTCGTAGACGCCCGGCCCGATTTCGTTCGGGTATTCAAATTCTTCAAACGATTCCAGCAGCTCCATATCAGAACGCGACGTTTCAATGGTAATCACGTCCGCATCCAGCGCCGCGATAGAATCCATGATGTCATTGAACTCGCAGTAACACATGTGGGTATGGATCTGGGTATCATCCTTCGCCACCGCAGCGTTGATGCGGAAGGCTTCCACACCCCATTGCAGGTAAGCATCCCAGTCGCTGCGACGCAGCGGCAGCCCTTCACGCAGTGCCGGTTCATCAATCTGAATGATGCCGATTCCCGCCGCTTCCAGATCGGCAACCTCATCACGCAGCGCCAGCGCAATCTGTTTAGCGATGGTTTCACGGCTCACATCTTCACGCGGGAATGACCAGCAGAGGATCGTCACCGGGCCGGTCAGCATCCCTTTCACCGGTTTATCAGTCAGGGACTGCGCGTATTTCGCCCACTCCACGGTGATCGGTTCCGGGCGGCTGACATCGCCAATGACGACCGGCGGTTTCACGCAGCGGGAGCCATAGCTCTGCACCCAGCCATTCTGGGTGAAAACAAAACCATCCAGATGCTCACCGAAGTACTCCACCATGTCGTTACGCTCAGCTTCACCGTGTACCAGTACGTCTAAACCTAAACGCTCCTGCTCAACGATCGCCTGTTTGATGTGTTCAGCGATGCCGGTACGGTAGTGATTCGCATCAAGGTTGCCCTTTTTGAAGTCCAGACGCAGGCCGCGGATTTCCGTCGTCTGCGGGAATGAGCCGATCGTGGTGGTCGGCCATGACGGCAGGTTAAAACGGTTACGCTGCGCCTGGGCACGTGCGGCATAAGGGCTGGCACGCTGGCTGTCCTGGGCGGTAATCGCCGCCAGACGTTTCTCCACCGCCGCGTTGTGCACGCGGGTGGAGTGGCGACGAGCCTGAATCGGCGCGCTCCACGCTTCAAGTTTTGCCGTGTCGCCGCTGTTCAGCGCATCGCGCAGCAGCGCCAGTTCACCGCATTTTTGCAGCGCGAAAGCAAACCAGCTTTTCACTTCCGCATCCAGACGGGTTTCGACGCTCAGGTCGATCGGGCTGTGCAGCAGAGAGCAGGATGAGGCCACCCACAGGTCACGTTTGCCGACAATGTCCTTAATTTGCGCATATTTTTCCGTAAGATCGGCGCGCCAGACGTTGCGACCGTTAACCAGCCCCGCAGACAGCAGCCAGTCAGACGGCAAACGCTTGTGCAGTTCGGCAACGTCATCTTTACCGTGTACCAGATCAACGTGCAGACCCTGCACCGGCAGCGCGGCGATGGTATCCAGATTCGGCGTGACGCCTTCAAAATAGGTCGTCAGCAGCAGCTTCACCTGGCCTTGCAGCGCATCATACGCAGGCTTGTAAGCATCCAGCCATTCCTGCGGCAGTTCCAGCACCAGCGCAGGTTCATCAATCTGTACCCATTCAACGCCGCGTTTCGCCAGCTCGGTCAGTACCTGTTTGTAGACCGGCAGAATGTCGTTCAGCAAGCTCAGACGGTCGAACGACTCCCCTTTCACTTTACCCAGCCACAGGTAGGTTACCGGCCCCAACAGTACCGGTTTCACCTTGTGACCCAGCGCCAGCGCTTCGTCCACTTCATCCAGAAGCTGAGTCCAGGTCAGTTTAAACTGCTGGCCCTTCACAAACTCCGGCACCATATAGTGATAGTTGGTGTTAAACCATTTGGTCATTTCCGCCGCCGCAGCCGGTTCACCGGTCGGCGCGCGACCGCGGCCAATGCGGAACAGAGTGTCGATATCCACCGAGCCGTCGCTGTTCTGATGACGAGCCGGTACATTGCCCAGCAACAGGCTGGTGGTCAGAACATGGTCGTACCAGGCGAAATCGCCCACCGGCAGCAGGTCGATGCCCGCCTGCTTTTGTTGATCCCAGTGGCGCGCACGCAGTTCACGTCCAGTTGCCAGCAGGTCTTCACGGGTGGCGTTGCCCGCCCAGTAGCTCTCTTGCGCTTTTTTTAACTCACGACGCAGGCCAACGCGAGGAAAACCGAGGGTGTGATTGCGGATTGTCATGTTTATTCCTCTCTTATTTCATTGAATCTGAATAAAAAACTCTAAATAGTTCGGCTTGCAGGAAGGCAGCAACGATGCGCATCCCCAGAAGCTTACTGAAGTAAGTGACTGGGGTAAGCGAGGAAGCCAACGCATCTGCAAGTCGAAATATGATGAGCTTTAGACGTCCAGATGTTTACACATCTATAATTGGCAGGTACTGTATATTCCTCAAGCGCAATTTACTCATGCCGAAGTGAAGGACTTTCATGATCGAGATTAAACACCTGAAAACGCTCCAGGCGTTGCGGAATAGCGGTTCGCTGGCGGCTGCGGCGGCTACGCTGCACCAGACCCAATCCGCCTTGTCTCACCAGTTCAGCGATCTGGAACAGCGCCTTGGCTTCCGGTTATTTGTCCGTAAGAGTCAGCCGCTGCGTTTTACGCCACAGGGGGAAATTCTCCTGCAACTGGCAAACCAGGTACTGCCGCAGATTAGCCGCGCCCTACAGGCCTGTAACGAACCACAGCAGACCCGATTACGCATTGCGATTGAATGCCATAGCTGTATTCAGTGGCTGACCCCGGCGCTGGAAAACTTCCACGCCAGGTGGCCGCAGGTTGAGATGGATTTCAAATCCGGCGTGACATTTGATCCCCAGCCCGCACTGCAACAGGGGGAGCTGGATCTGGTGATGACATCAGACATCCTGCCGCGCAGCGGGCTGCACTATTCGCCGATGTTCGATTTTGAAGTACGACTGGTGCTGGCGCCCGATCATCCTCTGGCCAGTAAGGCGCAGATTACGCCGGAAGATTTAGCCAGCGAGACGCTGTTGATCTATCCGGTGCAGCGCAGCCGACTGGATGTCTGGCGGCATTTCCTGCAACCCGCCGGCATCAGCCCGTCACTGAAAAACGTGGATAACACCCTGCTGCTGATTCAGATGGTCGCCGCCAGAATGGGCATTGCCGCCCTGCCGCACTGGGTAGTGGAGAGTTTCGAACGCCAGGGGCTGGTCGTCACCAAAACCCTGGGCGACGGTTTATGGAGCCGCCTCTACGCTGCGGTGCGCGATGGCGAGCAGCGTCAGGCGGTGACTGAAGCGTTTATTCGCTCGGCGCGGAACCACGCATGCGACCATCTGCCGTTTGTACGGAGCGCGGAGCGACCCACTTCCGATGTACCCACAGGGAAGCCAGTATCACAAGCGCGCCTGTAATAAAACTCGGCCAGTGGGGCTGTTGATGCCAGATCGCCAGATTAACCAACAGTCCCGCAGGCACATGCATATTGTTCATGATACCTAACGTACCGGCATCCACCTGGGTCGCGCCATAGTTCCACATGAAGTAGCCGATGCCCGACGCCGCCACGCCCAGGAAGATCAGAATGCTCCACTGTAGCGTCGTTTCCGGCATATTCTGCGCGTTCCCCAGCATAGACCAGGCGACAACGGCCACCAGAAATGCCCCGACGTAAAACCAGGCGAACGCGTTATGCTGCGGCATAGGCCGGGTTTCCATCAGACGCTTGTAGCCCACCATCCCGATGGCAAAACTGATATTGGAAAGCTGTACCAGCAGTAACCCCGTCCAGAAATGATCGGTAACCTGGTCGTAACGAATAATCCCAGCGCCGATGACCGCCAGCAACGCGCTGAAGGCATAACCCCAGCGCAGGCGACGCTTGCTCATCAAATCATAAATCAGCGTGATATAAAGCGGCGTGAGGACGGTAAACAGCAGCAGTTCGGAGACCGTCAGATAGAGATAGGCGCGGAAACTCAGCATATACATAATGCCAAGCTGCATCGCCCCCACCAGCATATACAAGCCAATGGTTTTTACGCTATGCCCACGGGTACGCAGAAACGGGAGAAACACCAGCGCTGCCAGCCCAACACGCACCAGCACCGCAAAATAGCTATCAACATGACCCGCGAGATACTCGCCGAACAGGCTAAAGGAGAAGGCCCACAGGATAGTGGTAATGATGAGTAGCGCCACAATGGATGTCTCTTTGAATAAAGGGCACCCATTGTAGCGGAGAGTTTAGTTGACAACTGGTCAACTAAAGAGCAATCGCATTACCGCAAAAAGAGCTTACGCAGATAATGCGGTACGGCATCGTCAGCATTGATGCCAATGATTTCCAGGCCCGGATGCAGATCTTTCAGGCGCTGATGGGCATTGCCCATAATGCAGCCTTTCCCCGCCATTGAGAGCATTTCCGCGTCGTTCATGCCATCGCCAAACGCAATGCAATCCTGCAATTTGTAGCCCATCGCTTTCGAGACGGCTTCCAGCGCATGCCCTTTCGACACGCCTCCCGCCATCACTTCCAGACAGGTCAGCGTAGAGAAGCTGACGTTCACGCGATCGCCCCAGCGTGCGTTAATCGCCTGCTCCAGCGGCAGTAGTTTTTCATGCGCATCACTGGTGAAGAACACTTTGCTGACCCCTTCGGGCTCCAGCATCGCAGGTTCGAACAGCGAATAGTGAAATACCGCTTCTTTGAAGAAACGCATTTCATCCGGGCGGTGGCGGTTCATAAACCACTCGTCATCGCGATAGACGTTAGTCACGATATCCGGGCTTGCATTCACTACGCCAAACAGATCGCTGGCGATGTCGCGGTCAAGGTTGTGAGTGAACACCAGGTTCCCGTCGGTGTCATGCACGCGCGCGCCGTTGGAGGTAATCATGTAAGACTTAATCTCAAGATTATCGCGGATTTGCCCCACATCGACGTGGTGGCGGCCAGTCGCGAACACAAAATTCACGCCACAGGCGGTCAATAATTTCAGCGTCTCTTTCGCGTAAGGGGACAACGTGTGATCGGGAGAGAGCAGCGTACCATCTAAATCAGACGCAACAACCTGATACATAAGAAAATTAAACCTCAAGGCAAAGCGGTTTCCGCTGGATGAATTAGTTATGCCTGTCGAAAAATTCGACAATGGCGTTAAGCGCGACTGAGCGCATTGCGTCCTTTTCAAAAAGGATCTCATGGTACGCGCCTTTTATGACAAGCGGTCGCTCTCCCTCTACGGGATGGCCCGCTGCGGCGCGGATTTCACAAAAACGGTCATGCGCGCGGTTATCCACCACACGCTCTTCTTCAGCCTGAACGAGTAGCACAGGGGTTGCGTCATCACCCGCCCCCGCCAAAGCCTGCTCACCGGCCAGAATACCTTCACGCACCCAGTGGTAAGTCGGCCCCCCGACGCGCAGCCGGGGTTCATCGGCATAGAAACGTAAATTGCGCCGATAGCGCTGCCGACTGTGCGTTAGCACATTCATACTAAAGGGCAGCGCTCGCCAGCGCCCGGTGCCAATGGCATACCCTTCACGGATTCGCTGATGCCCCTCGGCCCAGTCAAGAATGTGGCGCACCATCCATTCCGGTAAGCGCATCACGATACCAAACATCGGCGCGCAAAGCGCGATGGCATCACACTGGACGGCGTTGCGTTGCAGGAACAGCGTGGCAATAGCGCCCCCCATAGAGTGCGCCAGAATATAGCGTTTCCGCCACGGCCCCGATTGCACTTCCTGCTGCCAGAATGCGGTTAAGTCATCGACATAATCGTTAAAATTGACCACATGACCACGGTGCGTATCCGACAGCAAACGCCCGGAGCGCCCTTGCCCGCGGTGGTCGATGATGAGGACATCAAAACCAAGATGGAACAGGTCATACGCCAGTTCGGCATACTTTACGTAGCTTTCAATGCGACCTGGACAGATGACGATGACACGATCATTTTTCTTTGCGTGAAAGCGGACAAAGTGTACGGGAACGTCGTCCACGCCCGTGAATTCTGCTTCTTCCCGCTGACGCCAGAAATCTGTCAGTGGCCCCATAGAAAAAGCAGCGAACGCGTTTTCTCTCGTTTCCCAGTCCTTTTGCTGCTGAAACATCGGGTATCCAGCCTCGTTTACCAGGTAAAAATCGTTTTCTTTATGATGCCTGACACAATACAGCGACAGTAGGGTATTGTGGCATAAAAACAGACAATCAGGGAGTTCCTCATGACCTTCGAATGGTGGTTCGCTTATCTGCTGACATCCATTATTTTGAGCCTTTCTCCCGGCTCCGGCGCCATCAATACCATGACCACGGCAATCAGCCACGGCTATCGCGGCGCAACGGCGTCTATTGCGGGTTTACAGACCGGGCTTGGCATTCACATCGTACTGGTTGGCGTGGGCCTGGGGACGCTGTTTTCACGTTCCGTCGTCGCATTCGAAGTCCTGAAATGGGCGGGCGCCGCTTATCTGATCTGGCTGGGTATCCAGCAATGGCGTGCCGCAGGCGCTATCGATCTCAACGCGCTGGCGCACGCGCAGTCCCGAAGCCGTCTGTTCAGGCGCGCGGTATTTGTAAACCTGACCAACCCAAAGAGCATTGTTTTTCTCGCCGCGCTATTTCCGCAGTTTATCAAGCCGCAGGAGCCGCAGCTGATGCAGTACGTCGTGCTCGGTATCACAACCATTGTCGTTGATATCATTGTGATGATCGGTTACGCGACGCTGGCGACACGTATCGCAGGCTGGATTAAAGGGCCGAAGCAAATGAAGGCGTTAAATAAGGTATTTGGTTCGCTGTTTATGCTGGTGGGTGCGCTGCTGGCGTCCGCAAGGCATGCCTGAGAAATTGCCGGATGGCGCTAACGCTTATCCGGCCTACGATAATTAACGCGAAATAATCAGGTGAATGCCGAAACCGGCAAACAACGCACCGGCAAAGCCGTCGATCCACTTCGCCAGACGCTGATAACCGCGACGCATTTTCGGTAGCGCGAACAGGCTGGCGACCACGGTAAACCAGGCCAGCGTTTCCACGATAATCAACGCGAAAATACCCCAGCGCGCGGCTACGCCGACGTTATCGCCAACGAACAGTGAAAAGACCGATCCGAAATAGATGATCGCTTTCGGGTTCGCCAGGTTCGTCAGCAAACCTTTCACAAAGCTACGACCGCTTTGCGCCAGTTCAATCTGCGGCGCAGGCGCGGCGACGTCCTGTTTTTTTAGCGCGCCACGCAGCATCTGATAGCCCATCCAGCACAGGTACAAACCACCACCCACCATAATGATGGTATGCAGCCAGGCCATTTTCTCGATAATCAGATGCAGGCCGAGCAACGCAACGCCCGCCCAAACCATGACGCCGCAGGTAATACCCAGCACGCCCATCATTGCTTCCTTGCGCGAGCGGCTCACGGCGGTTTGAGAGACAAAGAAAAAGTCCGGTCCAGGACTCATTAACGCAACGATATGCACCATCGCTACGGTGAGAAATAGCATCAACATAAAAATGACTCGCGGGGGAATAGTTTACCGAGTCACCATCCTGGCACTTTTTTACCTGGCTGACTACTCTTCGTCGTCACCATCGACATGCGCGCGGATCAGCGCCATAAACTCTTTACCGAAACGCTCCAGCTTGCGCATGCCGACGCCGTTAACGCTCAGCATTTCGCTCGGCGAAACCGGCATCTGTTCGGCCATTTCAATCAGCGTCGCATCGTTAAAGACGACATACGGCGGGATATTCTCTTCATCGGCAATGGCCTTACGCAATTTGCGCAGTTTGGCGAACAGTTTGCGATCGTAATTGCCGCCGAAGGATTTCTGCATCACTCGCGGCTTCAACGCGACGATGCGCGGCACGGCAAGCTGCAACGGCACTTCACCACGCAGCACCGGACGCGCCGCTTCGGTTAACTGCAACGCCGAATGTTGGGCAATATTCTGCGTAACCATACCCAGATGAATAAGCTGACGAATCACGCTGACCCAGTGCTCATGGCTCTGATCGCGACCAATGCCGTACACCGGCAATTTGTCATGAGCTAAATCGCGGATACGCTGATTGTTCGCGCCGCGCAATACTTCCACCACATAGCCCATACCAAAACGCTGATTAACGCGATAAATCGTCGACAGGGCTTTACGCGCATCCATCAGGCCGTCGTACTGTTTTGGCGGGTCGAGGCAAATATCGCAGTTGCCGCAGGGTTCCTGCCGCCCTTCGCCAAAGTAGTTCAGCAGCACCAGACGACGACAGGTCTGCGCTTCGGCAAACGCCCCCATCGCGTTCAGTTTATGCCGTTCAATATCCTGTAGCTGCCCGGCGGGTTTCTCCTCCAGACAGCGGCGCAGCCACGCCATATCAGCCGGATCGTAGAACAGCATCGCCTCTGCGGGCAGGCCGTCACGCCCGGCGCGGCCGGTTTCCTGATAGTAGGATTCAATGTTGCGGGGAATATCAAAATGCACCACAAAACGCACGTTAGGTTTGTTAATGCCCATACCAAATGCAACGGTCGCCACGACGATTTGCAGATCGTCGCGCTGGAACTTCTCCTGCACATCGGCGCGCACGTTATTTTCCAGACCGGCATGATACGCCGCCGCGCTGATGCCGCGACTTTGCAGACGTGCGGCGGTGTCCTCCACCTTCGCCCGGCTGTTACAGTAGATGATACCGGACTTGCCGCGCTGTTCCTGCACATAGCGTATCAGTTGATCGAGCGGCTTAAATTTCTCCATCAGCATGTAGCGGATGTTCGGACGGTCAAAGCTGCTGATCTGGATTAACGGATCGTTCAGCCCCAACAGGCGAACAATATCCAGTCGGGTGGTGTCATCTGCGGTGGCGGTCAACGCCATAAACGGCAGGGAAGGAAAACGCTGGCGGAGCTGACCGAGCGCGGCGTATTCCGGGCGGAAGTCATGCCCCCACTGCGAGATACAGTGCGCTTCATCGACGGCCAGTAAGACCGGATTCCAGTGCGCCAGATGCTCAAGGAAGTTATCCAGCATCAGGCGCTCCGGCGCAATATACAGCAGGCGAACCTGCCCGGTTCGGCAACCGGCCATCACCTCATGCTGCTGTTCACGGCTCTGCGTCGAGTTCAGGCACGCCGCCGCCACGCCATTTGCCAACAGCTGGTCGACCTGATCTTTCATCAGGGAGATAAGCGGCGAAACGACAACGGTGAGCCCGTTAAGTAGTAAGGCTGGAATCTGGTAACACAGGGATTTGCCGCCGCCGGTCGGCATGACAACCAGGCAATCACGACCCGAGACGACCGTCTCAATGATCTCTTCCTGGCCTGGGCGAAACTGTTGGTAGCCAAAGGTTTCCTGTAAAACCTGTTTAGCCCCCAATTCCAGATTCAACACTTCCGCCTGCGCCACATTAACCCCGTTTGCCTGAAATAAAAACAGGCGCTATTTTCAGCGCCTGCGAAAGAAACTGCAATGTTTTAAACACAATCATTGCGCAGATCAGAATATGTCATTCAGCATAACACCCACGCCGACACGCGTCTGATTAAAGTTATAGTCGATTAACGATTCGCCATAGCCGCTGTATACCTGGGTATAGAGACGCACATGTTTCGTCATCGGGTAACTTAACCCCACTTCCGCCCCGCCGTAACCGGTATTCCAGTTGTACTGACCCTTCGCGCTCAGCACCGCATCTCCCAGGTGATAGCCGATTTTAAGCTGATAGTAGCCCATATATTTAGTGATATCGGGGTTATCGCCGGTGCCGCCAACGACGTACCACGGTTTCACTTCCATCAGCCAGTTACCGTTTTGCGCCATCAGACGCGTATACAAGCGGTTCCAGCTCCGCGAAGTCGGATCGGAACGCCCGTTGGAGTTATGGTTATACCCCATCTCCACATCGCGCAGCGTCCAGCCTGCAAAGTGGTAATCCGTGGCAAAGCCGAGGAACAACTGCGGTTCGTAGTTAGTCTCACGAAACGGCGAGGACTCTTCGCTGTTGGACAACTGCCACCAGGATTTCTGCGTATACGACGCCCCCAGCACCGAGTTTGGCCCAACAATCCCACGCCAGAACGGGAAGGCCAGGCTCAGCTGAAACTTCACTTCGTCTTTGCGCGCGTTTTCAGACCAATTATAAGAGCTGATCGCTTCTTTGTTCAGATCGCTGGTATTGGTGTAGATCAGGTAGTTCGTATCATAAGGATAAAGCGTGAAGGGATTATCATGCACCTGCAACATGTTTGCGATAATACTGCCCTGTACCGCAGGCGCGTCATGAATTTCTTTCACTGTCGCTTCCTGCGCATATACAGCCAATGGCAGCATTGCTGCTGGTAATAACCAACCCAAAATCGCCCGCATCGGTCGTGTTCTCCTGAACGCAATAAGTGTTGAATGGTATAATTATCTGCCAGCCATTCTACATACTTACTTAATCCCTGTTTAGTTATCCTCTCTTAAAGTAGAAAACAACAAATAAGAAGCATAATATCAACATTTCATTAACCAATGGAGTGTCTGGATCGTATGTCTTCCGTACTTACCGCTGAGCAGGCCCTGAAACTGGTGGGCGAGATGTTTGTTTACCATATGCCTTTTAACCGGGCATTAGGACTGGAGCTGGAACGCTATGAAAAGGAGTTTGCCCAACTGGCCTTTAACAATCAGCCGATGATGGTAGGCAACTGGGCGCAAAGTATTTTACACGGTGGGGTGATCGCCTCCGCGCTGGACGTCGCCGCCGGACTGGTGTGCGTGGGCAGCACGCTGACCCGCCATGAGACCATCAGCGAAGACGAGCTACGTCAGCGCATGTCGCGTATGGGAACTATCGATCTGCGCGTTGACTACCTGCGCCCGGGCAGAGGCAACCGCTTCACCGCCACCAGCAGCCTGTTGCGCGCGGGCAATAAAGTCGCTGTGGCGCGTGTGGAACTGCACAACGAAGAACAGCTTTACATTGCCAGTGCGACCGCAACTTATATGGTGGGATAAAAACAGGTAAACTGTTGTTACATTTCTGATATGAGTTTTCCCGATGGATGCTAAGCAAACGCGGCAGGGCGTGTTACTCGCTCTTGCCGCCTATTTTATTTGGGGCATCGCACCCGCGTACTTCAAATTGATTTACTACGTGCCCGCAGACGAGATCCTGACGCACCGCGTGATCTGGTCATTTTTCTTTATGATCGCGCTGATGAGCATCAGCCGCCAGTGGTCTGGCGTTAAAACACTGCTGCAAACGCCGAAGAAAATTTTCATGCTGGCGCTGTCAGCCGTGCTGATCGGTGGAAACTGGCTGCTCTTTATCTGGGCGGTCAATAACCACCATATGCTGGAAGCCAGCCTCGGGTATTTTATTAACCCGCTGGTTAACATTCTGCTGGGAATGCTGTTCCTCGGCGAGCGCTTCCGTCGTATGCAGTGGCTGGCGGTGATTCTGGCGGCCTGCGGCGTACTGGTGCAGCTCTGGACCTTCGGCTCTCTGCCGGTCATCGCACTGGGGCTGGCGTTTAGCTTTGCGTTTTACGGCCTGGTACGTAAGAAGATTGCGGTTGAAGCACAAACGGGGATGCTGATCGAAACGCTGTGGCTATTGCCGGTCGCCGCGATTTATCTGTTTGGCATCGCGGATAGCCCAACCAGCCATATGGGGCAGAATCCGCTGTCGCTGAATCTGTTGCTGATTGCGGCAGGTATCGTCACTACGGTACCGCTGCTGTGCTTTACCGGGGCGGCGACGCGCCTGCGCCTCTCCACGCTGGGTTTTTTCCAGTACATTGGCCCAACCCTGATGTTCCTGCTGGCCGTGACGTTCTATGGAGAAATACCGGGCGCCGATAAGATGGTGACGTTTGCCTTTATTTGGGTGGCGCTGGCGATTTTTGTGATGGATGCGATTTATACACAAAGACGCAAAGTTCGAGGATAAAAGCGTGCCGGTGGCGCGTCGCTTATCCGGCCTACGGGATCGGTAG
>NZ_JAOWGE010000025.1:31916-84749 GCF_030333295.1 Citrobacter sp. CK198
CGACGCGCCACCGGGCGCAATATTACAGCCAGTTCTTACGCTTGAAGTACAAATACGGCGCCAGACCCGCAAGGATCATAAAGATAATCGCGCCAGGGTAACCAAAGCTCCACTTCAGCTCCGGCATAAACTCAAAGTTCATCCCATAGCTGGACGCCACCAGCGTCGGCGGCAGGAACACTACAGATACCACCGAGAAGATCTTGATAATGCGGTTCTGCTCGATGTTGATGAAGCCCATCGCCGCCTGCATCAGGAAGTTCACCTTCTGGAACAGGGATTCGTTGTGCGGCAGCAGGGACTCGATATCGCGCAGGATCTCACGCGCCTGCTCCAGTTGCCCCCCCGGAAGACGCGCCTTGCGTACCAGGAAGTTAAGCGCGCGCTGGGTATCCATCAGACATAAGCGAACTTTCCAGCCGATATCTTCCAGCTCTGCCAGCGTGGAGAGCGCTTCGTCATATTCATCGCCCTGATGCCCTTCCATGATCACGCGGCTCAGTTCTTCCAGATCGCTGTAGATGTTTTCAATTTCATCCGCCAGCTGTTCGATTTTGGTTTCAAACAGGTCGAGCAGTAATTCATAGGCATTGCCGTCCACCATCGCCTGGTTACGGGCGCGCATACGGTACAAGCGGAAAGCGGGCAGTTCACGTTCACGCAGCGTAAACAGGCGGCCATCGCGAATGGTGAATGCCACCGTGGAGTTACCGGCGTGGTCTTCCGCATCTTCGAAAAAGAAAAAGGAGTGGATGTGCAGCCCGTCTTCGTCTTCAAAGAAACGCGCGGATGCTTCGATGTCTTCCAGTTCAGGACGTGTCGCCAGGCTTTGGCCCAGTTCAGATTGTACGCGCAGTCGCTCGTCGTCGTCCGGTTCGACCAGGTCGACCCATACGGCATCAATCAGGGTTTGTGACTCTTCGACTTCCAGCCGGGTCAGTCGATTATTTTCCAGTTGAAATGCGCTCAGCATGACCGGGACTCCCAATGCTTAAAAATATCGGACAGTTCGGGTGGGCACACAGAAACAAATTGGGTTTCAGACCATTAAACAGCCTGACTCAGCGCGACGGGAAAAAGAGAAGGTCGCTGACAACCGCTAAGGCTATCAGCAAAAAGGGATAGCCTTAGGAGTTGATCCTGAATGACAGGATAATGAGCCAGCATCTACTGGGTGTGTCCAAGGCGAATGTCCTCTTAGCGTAATCGTGCGCGCATGTTACGCCAGCAAAAATTTGACGTCAACACGCAACGAAACGCGAAAAAGTAATAATTTCCCCTTATGCAAAAATGTTAGCAGAGGGGAGTTATTTATCTATGATATTCAGAATATTAACCGACAGATAGCCGGATGGCGGCTTCGCCTTATCCGGCCTACAAATCAAAATGTTACCCGGTCTGTAGGCCGGATAAGACGCGCCAGCGTCGCCATCCGGCAAAGCCAAACCGATTAAACCGTTTCCAGTCTGGCGTAGGCCGCTACCAGCCATTTGATCCCCTGCCCCTGGAATGCGACCTGTAACCGGCTGTGTTCACCGCTGCCTTCCAGGTTGACGATCGTGCCCTCACCGAATTTCGGGTGACGCACGCGCTGTCCCAGCTTGTACCCGGTGTCGTTTTCCGCCATCGGGGTTCCCATCCGCTGGTGATTCACCGGACGGCTGACCGTGGCGCGCAGCCGCACTTCTTCCACGCAGTCTTCCGGCAATTCGCCGATAAAGCGCGACGGGCGGTGGTAGACCTCTTTGCCATACAGACGGCGGGTTTCCGCATAGGTCAACGTCAGCTTCTGCATCGCGCGGGTTACGCCGACGTAGGCCAGGCGACGCTCTTCTTCAAGGCGCCCGCCTTCATCCAGCGACATCTGGCTGGGGAACATCCCCTCTTCCATGCCGACGATGAACACCTGCGGAAACTCCAGCCCTTTCGCCGAGTGCAAGGTCATCAGTTGAACCGCATCCTGCCACGTATCCGCCTGCCCTTCGCCCGCTTCCAGCGCGGCGTGAGAGAGAAACGCCTGCAACGGCATCAGGTCTTCATCTTCTTCGTTGTAGCTGAACTGGCGCGTCGCCGTCACCAGTTCTTCTAAGTTCTCAATACGCGTCTGGCCTTTCTCGCCTTTTTCCTGCTCGTACATCATGCGCAGACCCGAGTCTTTAATCACCCGATCGGTCTGAACATGCAGCGGCATATCTGCCGTCTCCTGCGCCAGCGCGTCAATTAGCTCGATAAAGCGTTGCAGGGCGCTTGCGGCGCGGCCAGCCAGCGCTTTCTCCTGCAACAGCTCGCGGCACGCCTGCCACAAGGTTAACTGACGGTCGCGCGAGGTCTGGCGCACAACGTCCAGCGTGCGATCGCCAATACCGCGCGTCGGGGTATTCACCACGCGCTCAAACGCCGCATCATCATTACGATTGGCGATCAGGCGCAGATAGGAGAGCGCATCTTTAATTTCCTGACGTTCGAAGAAGCGCATACCGCCATAAATACGGTACGGCATACTGGCCTGCAACAGCGCCTCTTCCAGCACGCGCGACTGGGCGTTGCTGCGATAGAGAATGGCGCACTGTTCCAGCGCCCCGCCGTTGTCCTGCCAGGTTTTGATGCGGTTAACGATAAAACGCGCCTCATCCAGCTCATTAAACGCGCAATACAGTGAAATCGGCTCACCATCAATGCCATCGGTCCACAGCTTTTTCCCCAGACGGCCATTGTTGTTTTCAATCAGGGTATTCGCCGCACTGAGGATGTTGCTGGTCGAGCGGTAATTCTGTTCCAGACGAATGGTTTCCGCGCCCGGGAAATCCTTGAGGAAACGCTGGATGTTCTCTACCTGCGCTCCACGCCAGCCGTAAATAGACTGGTCATCATCGCCGACGATCATCACTTTGCCGGTATCGCCTGCCAGCAGACGGATCCACGCGTACTGGATGTTGTTGGTATCCTGGAATTCGTCCACCAGGATATTGGTAAAACGTTCGCGGTAGTGCTGAAGGATATGCGGCTTGTTGAGCCACAGTTCATGCGCGCGCAGCAGCAGTTCGGCAAAGTCCACCAGCCCTGCGCGATCGCACGCTTCCTGATAGGCCTGGTAAACCTTCTGCCAGGTCTGCTCCACCGGGTTGCCGTAGCTCTGAATATGGTGCGGACGCAGACCTTCGTCTTTCTGGCTGTTGATGTACCACATTGCCTGACGCGGCGGCCACTGCTTCTCGTCAAGGTTCATCGCTTTAATAAGGCGCTTGAGCAGGCGCAGTTGATCTTCGCTGTCGAGGATCTGGAAATCCTGCGGCAGGTTGGCGTCCATATGGTGCGCGCGCAGCAGACGGTGCGCCAGACCGTGGAAGGTGCCGACCCACATCCCGCCCTGCGTGGTTCCCATTAACTGACCGATACGGTGGCGCATTTCCGCCGCCGCCTTATTGGTGAAGGTAACGGCCATAATGGAATAGGGTGAATTATTCTCTACGCTCAGCAGCCAGGCGATACGGTGCACCAGCACGCGGGTTTTGCCGCTCCCCGCTCCCGCCAGCACCAGCATGTTGCTACGTGGCGCAGCCACCGCTTCGCGCTGTTTATCATTAAGGCTTTCGAGCAGGTAAGAAACGTCCATTGGCACCGCCGCGTAAAAGTGTGTTGGGCGGATAAGCGCAGCGCCATCCGCCAAAAAGCTGGGTATATATACAATACTGCTGGTGATTATATCAGCGAGGTCAAAGATGCCAACCGTGAAATTTCGATATGCGGCAGTAAACGGCTGTCAGTGGTCTGCATCAGGTCGGCATTTTCTGGTTTGATCCAGCAGGCCTGCATTCCACAGCGGATCGCCCCGGCGACATCGGTCGTCAGATCGTCGCCGACGTGGAGGATCTCGCCGATCGGCATGTTGAGCTTCTCCGCCGCCAGAGAGTACATGTCGCTGAACGGTTTAGAACGCCCGTCCGGGCCTGCGCGCAGCACAAATTCGAAGTAATCGCCCAGCCCAAACAGTTCCGGCTGCGCATTGCCGTTAGTAATGGCCACCAGCGGCCATTTTTTTGCAAGCCGCTTCAGCGTGTCATGCGTCACTTGTGGAACATCGATACGGCTGCGCCACTTTGCGAAATTGATCATCGCGGCGTTCGCCCCCGCCATTGCCTCTTCCGCCGACAGGCCTGCTTCCAGCATGGCGCGCTCCACGGCGCGATGACGCCATCGCGTCACATCATGATAAATTTCCGGCTCTGCTTCGCGTACCGCCTGACGCAGGCGATACAGGTCGGCATTCTGCAATGTACGCAGCGCAGGATGGTAGTTTTGCACAAAGGTGAGCGCTTCCTGCTCGGTGCGCAGGATAACCGGACGGTTATCATAAAGGGTGTCATCCAGATCGAACGTGAGTGCTGAGATGTGTCCCAAAGGCCGGTAAAAACGCATTATTTCCCCCGTTTGGCGCGTGGATGCGCCGCATCGTACACCGAGGCCAGGTGTTGAAAATCAAGATGAGTATAGATTTGCGTGGTAGACAAATTGGCATGGCCTAACAGCTCCTGCACGCCGCGCAGGTCGCCGCTCGACTCCAGCATATGGGTCGCGAACGAGTGACGCAGTTTATGCGGATGGACATGGCTGTTCAGCCCTTGCTTAATGCCCCACTCCGCAAACCGTTTTTGTACATTGCGCGCGGAGATCCGTTTCCCGAGCTTCGAGAGAAACAGCGCATCGTCATCGCTGCCGAACAGGCCGCGCAGATCCAGCCAATGCTCAATCCACGCCACCGCATTGCGGCCAATGGGCAGACGCCGTTCTTTGCTGCCCTTCCCCATCACCCACACTTCGCCCGTATCGAGATCGAGGTGTTTGATGTCTAACCCCACCAGTTCAGACAAACGCAACCCCGCGCCGTACATCACCTCCAGCATCGCCCGATCGCGCACGGCAAGCGGATCGTTAAGGTCGATATCCAGCAGTCGGTTAATATCATCCACGTCGATATTTTTCGGCAGGTGGCGAGGCGCTTTCGGCGCAGAGACGCCTTTCGCCGGGTTGGCGTTGAGTTCGCCCTGGCTCACCCGCCAGTCAAAGAAACTGCGTAAAGCAGAGAGGCGCAACGCCAGGCTGGCGGGCCCTAACCCTTTACGGCGGCTGCGTACCGCGAAAGCGCGCACCATCGCAGCGTCACATTGTTGCCAGCTTTGCAGACCGGTTTCTCCGGCTAAAGCGATAATGGCATCAAGCTGACGCTGATAGTTCAGTAGCGTGATGGGGCTAAGTTGCCGTTCTACGCCCAGGTAACGCAAGAAGCGCGCAACGTCCTGAGAAAGCGATAATTCGGTCATACACGTTCAATCCAGCGCTCCAGCAGTTCCGGCAACATCAAGGCGATTTCTTGCAGTAACTGTGTCCCCTGCCCCTGCTGGTAATGATGCACATCGCGGCTACTGAAGAGTATGACCCCCAGATCGCCATCGCGCCCCAGCATCGACATCGCCACCGAGCCAATCGCTTTGGCTTCAGGCAGCACCACCAGCAGTTCCGGGCCATTCAATGGGCCAAGATAGTGTTGCGCCTGCCCCAGACGCTGGATACGCAGCGGTTCAAAGGCCTGACGGCTTAACGCCAGATGGGTATGATTCGACGGCGCGCCGAGTCGCCAGCGATCGGGAAACAGCCGGATGGTCGCGCCCGCCAGCCCCAGCTCCCGCGCCCAGCGATGAAAACGCATCAGCATTTCATCCAGGCTACTGGCGGAAACCAGCCGTCCCTGCAAATGCAGCAGACGGTAGAACAGGCTTTCGTTGGCATTCGCCTGTTCCATTAGCAGCGTCATGTTCTCTTCAAGAACATGGATATGATTCCGGGCGCGGGCCATGTGCCACTCAACAAGCGACACCGTCCCCCGCACGGGATGAGGAACGCGCATCGCCTCAACGGCGCGCGCATTACGGATAAAAAACTCAGGGTTACGCAGTAGATAATCGACGACCGCCCGGTCGTCCAGTTCCATCTGTGTTTCCTGTAGTTCTTCCCCTGGTTGCTTCATAGATGAATAAATCCGTCGTAGACATGTGCCGCCGGGCCAGTCATATACAACGGATGACCCGGGCCTTTCCAGGCGATATCAAGGCGACCGCCAGGTAATTCCACGCGTACTTCTTCTGCCAGCAAACCCTGCTGAATGCCCACCGCAACGGCGGCGCATGCGCCGCTGCCGCAGGCCTGAGTTTCTCCTGCCCCACGTTCATAAACGCGTAATCGGATATGCTCGCGCTTCACAACCTGCATAAACCCAATATTCGCTCGTTCTGGAAAACGTTCATGGCTTTCCAGAACCGGTCCCAGCGTTTCGACTGCCGCCGTGTCGATATTATCGACCTGAATCACGCAGTGCGGGTTCCCCATTGAAACCACGCCGCACAATATTGTCTGCTCGGCCGCTCGCATAATATAGGTCTTTTCCGCTTTGTTGGCGCGAAAAGGAACCTGCGCGGGTTCAAAGTTTGGCTCACCCATGTTCACCCGCACCAGCTCATCATCAGTGACGCTCAGCACCATCCGGCCATTGGCCGTGCTGACGCGGATATCGCGCTTATTGGTCAGCCCTTTCAGACGCACAAACCGCGCAAAGCAGCGGGCGCCGTTACCGCACTGCGACACTTCGCTGCCATCGGCGTTGAAGATGCGGTAATGAAAATCCAGTTCAGGATCGTAAGGAGGCTCGACAACCAGAAGCTGGTCGAACCCCACGCCCAGATGCCTGTCTGACAGGCGGCGGATCAACTCCGGCGAGAAAAAGACATTCTGCGTTACCGCGTCGACGACCATAAAATCGTTGCCAAGGCCATGCATTTTAGAGAATTGCATCATTCACTCCATTTACGCGGGGACAGAAACGTACCGTCAATAGTTCACCTGAGAAGGGCCGTCTCCCGTAGCGCGATCGTTTTGATCGGGCGTCGTCGATTGGATTTGCGAATCAACCTCATGCGTCGGCGGCGGCGCGTTTTTGTCAGCAGGTGGAAAATAGAGCGGGCCTTTCAGACCGCAGCCGGTCAGGCTGAACAGAGTGAGAAGTACAGCGAGTGCCTGAAACACATTTTTCATTATGGATTGCCTGTAAGTTCATGCTTTCTGTTTTCTATCATCGCAGGAGAAGACGTAAAAGCAAGAGTTGGCTGAAAACTGCATCATGAATTCTTCCAGGTTATACTGCCGCCATCACGTAAAAAACGGGAAACAACAATGAACGACAGTGAATTTCATCGCCTCGCAGACACCCTGTGGATGACCATTGAAGAACGTCTGGACGACTGGGACGGCGACAGCGATATCGACTGCGAAATCAACGGCGGCGTGCTAACCATTACCTTTGAAAATGGCAGCAAAATCATCATCAACCGTCAGGAGCCACTGCACCAGGTATGGCTGGCGACCAAACAGGGCGGCTACCATTTTGACCTGAAAGGCGACGAATGGATTTGCGATCGCAGCGGCGAAACCTTCTGGGATCTGCTGGAGCAGGCCGCGACACAACAGGCTGGAGAAGCGGTGAGCTTCCGCTAAGTTTTATTGCCGGATGGCGCTGCGCTTATCCGGCCTACGTATCTCGCGTCATTTGTAACACCGCCATCCGGCATCATGTTCACGAGAAATACTGCTGTAACAGCGGCGCGTCGTTGTCCTGGTTTGCCGGTGGCACGGCGCTGATGGGCTGGGTACGGAACGGAATGACCTGCTCGCGACCGTCGGTATTCACAATCTGGTAGAACTGCGGCAGGTTGAAGTTGATGAAGCTGGAGCCGTAGGTGAAGCGATCGTGCGACGACGAATAAAAGCGGCTCACGTCGCGTACCAGCTCTTCTTTGCTGCCTTCGCAGTGGTGATACACTTCCGCCCGGTTACTCTCGTCCAGAATATAAATATTAAAGCCTTTCTCATCGCCGGTTTCTTCAAAGAAGAACTGGATGATCCCTTCGCTGGCGAACCCATCCACCACCGACGGTAATTTCACATGGTTGGTCTCAACCTGAACGGAAAGTCCGTGAAGTTTGTTGTGCGAAATCGCGCCGTAAAACTCAATGGCGTTTTCCAGTTTCTGCACCGAAACATTCAGGCGCTCGAAGAACAGCCCCCAGGTTTGGCCCGAAACGCGCAGCGCTTTAAAACGTCCGGTTTCCTGACGGGTGCTGGAGAGGCGCAGTTCAATGCACTCGGAGACCAGTTGCTGTACGCGGGTGCGGATCAGGCCGCGCAGATGCTGGCTATAGCAGAACACTTCCACGCTGTCCGGCGGCGCGGCATCCTGGTGCATTTTGCCGAGAATCGTTTTCAGCGCTTCAATCATCGCCTGTTCGCCGTTGAAGTGCAGGGTACGCACTTCGTTCCACGAGTTGCGATACAACAGGTCGACACTGCCGACCAGGCAGTTTTGCTCTTCGCCAAAGCTGAAGACATCCAGCTTACGGAAATCGAAATGCACCACCTGATTGCGGAACGCCGCCGTCGGGTCATATTCAAGGTTAACGATGATCGCCAGATGGCGAATTTCACACGGACTGTAGAGCGCTTTCGGCGTTGGCGCAGGCAAACGCAGCGGGAAATGGTGCGACACATCGGCCACCATCTCCTGCAACTTAGGCAGGTCCACAATGCCGTTGCCCTTAATAAAAAGGTGGGTACGCGACGTCAGCAAACCGTTAAACCAGGCCCACGCCACCAGTTTGTTCAGGTAGCGGTTATATTCCAGCGGCTGATGGCTGATGATCGAATCCATGTTCGGCGCACGGTTGTAGAGATACCAGCCAGAACGGTTGGCCCGGCCCGGCGGCACATGGATAAAGGTCAGGTTCGGTTCGGAGAGATCCGGTGAAATCTGCGGGTTCACCAGCGTCACTTTGCCCGGCAGGGCTTCAAATGCGGCATACAGTTTACGCGTCAGCACGCCAATATCCTGCGGGCTGGCGCTAACGCTGAGATTGTTACGGCGGGCAAAACGGATCAGATTACGATAGCTCTGCATCATGGCGTCGAGCAGTTCGTTATGCGCTTCGCGTACCTGATCGATCTTCCAGTTCGCCCGGTTATCGAGCATTGTCAGACGGGCGTCGTCCCATCCCCATTCGTTCACTAACTGACTTAACACTTCACGACGCCAGCCAACGCAGGCGCGTTCGCGGCTCAGTTTCTCACACACTTTTAAGTAGAAACATCGACGGACTAAATCAAGACGCGTCGGATCTTCGATAGCCGTAAGGTATTCGGTCACGCGTTCCAGCATCATGCAATACGGGTCGAGACCAAACGAAACGATCTCGCCGTCATGCAGGCGCTGTTTAATGTCTTTCGCCAACAGGCGCGGATTGGGATATTCCCAGGAGTAGGCTTCCAGCAGCAGCGTTTTCAGCACCGCTTTGTACGGGGAATCAATACTCTTGTACAACTGCCAGAGGCTGGCGCCAAAGTACTCTTCGGCGGAGAGTGAGCTTAATCCGCCCAGGTCCAGCCATTCGTTTGGCGTGAGGACACCCTGCGCGTAAAGCGTCATGACGTAGTCGTCGTAATGCTCTTCTTCGTCGCACGGCACCATATTCCACAGAATACGCTTACCAGCCAGACGCACAGCGGTGCGATAAAATTCGTCGAGCAGCAGGATGTGCTGCGTCGAGCCGCAGTCTTCCCCCCCCAGACTGCCGCTTTCATTATGGCGGAAACGGTTTTCGTCGATCAGGAAGAAGCTGACTTCCACGCCCAGCGAAGCGGCCCAGCTTTCCAGCAGGCTGCATTTACGTTGCAGCAACTGGCGCTCTTCGCTATCAAGCCAGGACTGGTGGCAGACCCAGATATCCAGGTCAGAAGAACAGCTTTGCCCTACTGAAGATGTACTGCCCATTGAGTACACGCCGGTGATCGGCAGCTCGCCTTTCGGCGGGTCCTGCGTGGACATACCCCGGTACAGTTCAAGTTCATTCAGGTAGTGGCGTTGGGTTTCATCAGGCGTGTAAAAGCATATGCCCTTGGGAACGTTACCGTCGAGGTAACCCGGCATCAGCGGATTATGGTAGTGCAATAATGTCGGCAGCAGACTGTATACCTGCTGGAAGGCAGGGCCCATGGCAGCAAGCGCGCGATCCACACGCAATTGATTGATGGCATCCAGTCTCTGTTTCAAAGTCTCAATATAGAGGTACAAGACGTATCGCCTGATGTTGCTACCCGTCATGCGTCTGATTGCCATCGCGAGTGCGGACAACCAAACCATTCGGGATAAACCGTATGTCAAAAATAACCGTTACCTTTTTCATCCTTCTCCCCATTAAGGGGTAAAGACGAAAAAATGGTCTAAAACGTGATCAATTTAACACCTTGCTCATTGACCGTAAAGAAAGATGCACTACATACAAGTGTAGCACCGTTAGCTACGTGTAAATTCCTTAATACGGTCAGGCGGTTTCTCGTCATTATTCACTGCCAGTCGCGACGCCGCGCCTGATCCTCTTACTCACCTTTGACCGTAACACTGACATCCCACTTGTAAGGATGTTAGGATGGTCCACGGACGATAATGACGGTAACAAGCATGTTAGACAATGTTTTAAGAATTGCCACACGCCAAAGCCCCCTTGCGCTCTGGCAGGCACATTATGTCAAAGACGCGTTGATAGCACAGCATCCGGGACTGGTCGTGGAACTGGTGCCGATGGTGACGCGCGGCGACGTGATTCTGGACACCCCTCTGGCAAAAGTGGGCGGTAAGGGCTTGTTTGTAAAAGAGCTGGAAGTCGCGCTGCTGGAAAAGCGCGCCGATATCGCCGTGCATTCGATGAAAGATGTGCCGGTAGAATTCCCGCAAGGGCTTGGCCTGGTCACGATTTGCGAACGCGAAGATCCACGCGATGCTTTCGTCTCGAACCAATACAACAATCTGGATGAACTGCCCGCAGGCAGCATCGTCGGCACATCAAGTTTGCGTCGCCAGTGCCAGTTGGCCGAGCGTCGCCCGGATCTCGTCATCCGCTCGCTGCGCGGCAACGTCGGCACACGCCTGAGCAAGCTCGATAACGGTGATTATGACGCAATTATCCTGGCGGTTGCCGGGTTAAAACGGTTAGGTCTGACGTCGCGTATTCGCACCGCGCTGCCTCCCGAAATCTCTCTCCCTGCCGTAGGGCAAGGCGCAGTGGGCATTGAATGCCGACTGGATGACGCACGTACTCAGGCGCTGTTAGCGCCGCTGAACCATGAAGAAACCGCGCTACGTGTAAAAGCCGAACGCGCCATGAACACCCGCCTGGAAGGGGGCTGTCAGGTGCCGATTGGCAGCTATGCTGAAATCATTGATGGTGAAGTCTGGCTACGTGCGCTGGTTGGCGCGCCTGACGGTTCGCAGATGATTCGCGGAGAACGTCGCGGATTGCCGCAGGACGCCGCGCAAATGGGCATTTCCCTGGCGGAAGAGCTGCTGGCAAACGGCGCCCGCGCGATTCTGACCGAGGTTTATAACGGAGAAGCGCCCGCATGAGTATTCTGGTCACCCGCCCGTCTCCCTCCGGGGAAGAGTTAGTGAGCCGTCTGCGCACACTGGGGCAGGTGGCCTGGAGTTTTCCGCTTATTGAGTTTACGCCGGGCCGGGAACTGGCAACGCTTGCCGATCGCCTGGCGGCGCTCACGGACAACGATCTGGTGTTCGCCCTCTCGCAACACGCCGTCGCCTTTGCCCACGCCCAACTGCAACAGCAGGAGCTGGACTGGCCTGTGCAACCACGCTACTTCGCCATCGGGCGCACAACGGCGCTGGCGCTGCATACCGTTAACGGATGCGATATTCGCTATCCTCTGGATCGGGAAATCAGCGAAGTCTTGCTACAATTACCTGAATTACAAAATATTGCGGGAAAACGAGCGCTTATTTTACGGGGCAACGGCGGGCGTGAACTGTTAGGCAAAACCCTCACAGAACGTGGCGCTGAAGTCACCTTTTGTGAATGTTATCAACGCAGTGCAAAACATTACGATGGCGCGGAAGAGGCGATGCGCTGGCACTCTCGCGGCGTGACGACGATTGTTGTCACCAGCGGCGAAATGCTGCAACAGCTCTGGTCGCTGATCCCGCAGTGGTATCGTGAGCACTGGTTACTACGCTGTCGGCTGCTGGTCGTCAGTGAGCGTCTGGCGCACCTCGCCCGGGAACTGGGCTGGCAAGATATTAAGGTCGCTGATAACGCCGACAACGATGCGCTACTGCGCGCATTACAATAACTCTCATAATGGGATGCCATAATGACGGAACAAGAAAAATCCTCCGCCGTGGTTGAAGAGACCAGGGAGGCCGTGGAAACCACGCCGCAGCCAGTCAATGCAGAAAAGAAGAGTAAGAACGGCGCCGCGCTGGTATTGAGTGCGGTGGCAATCGCCATTGCCCTGGCGGCGGGCGTTGGTCTGTATGGCTGGGGAAAGCAGCAGGCCGTTAAACAAACGGCCACCAGCGATGCGCTGGTTAACCAACTTACGGCGCTGCAAAAAGCCCAGGAAAGCCAAAAAGCGGAGCTGGAAAGCATTATCAAACAGCAGGCGACGCAACTGGATGATGCAAATCGCCAACAGGCCGCGCTGGCGAAACAGCTGGATGAAGTGCAACAGAAAGTCGCGACGATCTCCGGCAGCGATGCCAAAACCTGGCTGCTGGCGCAATCTGATTTTCTGGTCAAACTCGCCGGACGTAAATTGTGGAGCGATCAGGATGTCACCACCGCTGCGGCGCTGCTCAAAAGCGCGGATGCCAGCCTGGCGGACATGAACGACCCCAGTCTGATCGCCGCGCGCCGCGCCATTACCGATGATATTGCCAGCCTGTCGGCGGTGGCGCAGGTGGACTACGACGGCATTATCCTCAAAGTGAACCAGCTCTCTAACCAGATTGATAACCTGCGTCTGGCCGATAATGACACCGACGATTCGCCAATGGACTCCGACAGCAGCGAGCTGTCCAGCTCGATCAGCGAATGGCGCGTTAACCTGCAAAAAAGCTGGCAGAACTTTATGGACAGCTTTATTACTATTCGCCGTCGTGATGACACCGCCGTCCCGCTGCTGGCACCGAACCAGGACGTTTACTTACGTGAAAACATCCGCTCCCGCCTGTTAGTGGCGGCGCAAGCCGTGCCGCGTCATCAGGAAGAGACTTACCGTCAGGCGCTGGATAATGTCTCCACCTGGGTACGCGCGTACTACGACACCGACGACGCAACGACCAAAGCGTTTCTTGATGACGTGGATAAACTGAGTCAACAGAGCATCACGATGGACGTGCCGGAGACGTTACAGAGCCAGCCGATTCTTGAGAAACTGATGCAGACTCGCGTGCGTAACCTGCTGGCGCAGCCGGCGGCGGCCACGACCGAAGCGGCTCAGGCCCCTGCTCCGCAGGCAGAAGCACCGGCAGCCGCGCCGCAAGGAGAATAATGATGCTGAAAGTATTATTGCTCTTTGTGTTGTTGATCGCCGGTATCGTCATAGGCCCAATGATCGCCGGTCATCAGGGCTATGTTCTGATCCAGACCGATAATTACAACATTGAGACCAGCGTAACGGGGCTGGTGATCATCCTGATCGTTATGATGGTCATTCTGTTCGTCATTGAGTGGCTGCTGCGACGCGTTTTCCGCACCGGCGCGCACACTCGCGGCTGGTTTGTCGGGCGTAAACGCCGCCGCGCACGTAAGCAGACCGAACAGGCGCTGCTTAAGCTGGCGGAAGGCGATTACCAGCAGGTTGAGAAGCTGATGGCGAAGAATGCCGATCACGCTGAACAGCCGGTGGTGAACTATCTGCTGGCCGCCGAAGCCGCGCAGCAGCGTGGTGACGAAGCGCGCGCTAATCAGCATCTGGAACGTGCCGCCGAACTGGCGGGCAATGACACGATTCCGGTGGAGATCGCCCGCGTACGTCTGCAACTGGCGCGCAACGAGAATCATGCGGCGCGTCACGGCGTGGATAAACTGCTGGAAGTTACCCCGCGTCATCCAGAAGTGCTGCGCCTGGCGGAACAGGCTTACATCCGCACCGGAGCATGGAGTTCGCTGCTGGACATCATCCCATCAATGGCGAAGGCCAACGTCGGCGATGAAGAACATCGCGCCATGCTGGAACAGCAGGCCTGGATTGGGCTGATGGATCAGGCGCGAGCCGATCAGGGCAGCGAAGGATTACGCGAATGGTGGAAGAACCAGAGCCGTAAAACTCTCCACCAGGTTCCGCTGCAAGTGGCAATGGCAGAACATCTGATTGAGTGTGACGATCACGATATGGCGCAGCAGATCATCATCGACGGCCTGAAGCGCCAGTATGACGACCGCCTGGTTCTGCCGATCCCGCGCCTGAAAACCAACAACCCGGAGCAGCTGGAAAAAGTGCTGCGCCAGCAGATTAAAACCGTTGGCGATCGCCCGCTACTGTGGAGCACGCTGGGTCAGTCGTTGATGAAGCATGGCGAATGGCAGGAGGCTACGTTCGCTTTCCGCGCCGCGCTCAAGAAACGCCCTGACGCCTACGACTACGCCTGGCTCGCCGATGCGCTGGACCGGTTGCATCAGCCGGAAGAAGCGGCCACCATGCGCCGCGACGGTCTTATGCTGACCTTGCAGAACAATCCTCCGCAGTAATTTCCCATTGCCCGGTGACGCTACGCTTACCGGGCCTGCCAGGTCACCGTAGGCCGGATAAAGCGAAACCGCCATCCGGCAGTTCTCTTCCGCTTCCCCATAAAAAAACGCCTGCTCAAATGAGCAGGCGTCAAAACAGGTCTGTATGACAACATAAATGGGTGCTTCACTCAACGTTATGTCCATGGTGTTTGATGAGGCGTAAGCGACATCTGTCTGTGGACGATAAGCACCGTAAACGGCTCTGCATCATTCCTGAGTTTATGAGGCACTAAGGCGAACATAAGAGATGGAATGAGCATCTACAGGGATATTATTGCACATTGCATGCCAGGATTGCACCGCCAAAAATAAGGATTCAGACTTTTTAACGTATCAGGCCATTCGCGGCTCTGCGGCGGTTTCTGCCAGCCTTCTTCGCCATAAAAATCCCCTCTTTGTCTCTGAACGGAGACAAATAACACGCAATACCAATAATTATTTATAAATCATAATGTTAGACGTCACCAGATAGCGACAACAGAAGCCTGGAATGTCTCAACATTGCGACAGCGATACAGGGGATCGGGAAAGAAGAGGAAGAAGAGGTGAAAACAAAAAACCCCGCCGAAGCGGGGTTCAAAATTGGTCGGCGAGAGAGGATTCGAACCTCCGACCCACTGGTCCCAAACCAGTTGCGCTACCAAGCTGCGCTACTCGCCGATGTACTGCTTTTTTTGAATTTTTAGTTCAACTCTTTAAGTCGTGGTGCGAGGGGGGGGACTTGAACCCCCACGTCCGTAAGGACACTAACACCTGAAGCTAGCGCGTCTACCAATTCCGCCACCTTCGCATTTCACAACTTTTAATAATGGGGTGGCTAATGGGATTCGAACCCACGACAACTGGAATCACAATCCAGGGCTCTACCAACTGAGCTATAGCCACCACTGAAATCTTTTACGCGGTATTAAAACCACCGCAGCTCCAGCACCGGGTAAATGGTGCGCCCGACAGGATTCGAACCTGAGACCTCTGCCTCCGGAGGGCAGCGCTCTATCCAGCTGAGCTACGGGCGCTTAGCGCCGTTGCGGGGGTGGATAATACGGACTTCCCACCCCTCTGTCTAGTGCCTTTTTAAATAAAATGCGCGTTTGGTTACGCTTTGCGCGTTTTGCTGCTTATTCCCCCACCTTGTGGGCAGTTCCGGCGCGATTCAGGCCGAAAACCTTGTAGACGAGCGTGACGGCAAGCAGGAAGATGATGCCGACAAACAGCGACATACGAGTATCTTCATTCAAGTACATACCAATTAAAACGCAAACCAGGAACGCCATCGTCAAATAATTCGCCCACGGGAACATAATAGAACGGAAAGGATGGCTGATCATCGCGTCTTTATGAGCACGAC
Organism: Citrobacter sp. CK198; assembly: GCF_030333295.1. NCBI lineage: Bacteria > Pseudomonadati > Pseudomonadota > Gammaproteobacteria > Enterobacterales > Enterobacteriaceae > Citrobacter > Citrobacter sp. CK198. Next base: position 47,943 of record NZ_JAOWGE010000025.1, read on the forward strand.
GGAAACGCAACTGGCTAATCAGGATCACGAACCACGGCACCATACCCGGCAATACGCTGGCGCTGTAGACATACACAAACACCCGCTGCGGGTTCGGAATAATGTAGTTCAGGCATGAGCCAATCAGCAGAATCGCGATCGACAGCGCCACCCCGGCGACCGGTACGCCATGACGGGAGACTTTCGCCATCGCCGCCGGAAGCTGGCGGTTTTTCGCCAGAGCATACAGCATACGTCCGCAGCTATACATGCCGCTGTTACAGCCGGAAAGCGCGGCGGTCAGCACCACGAAGTTAATAATGCCCGCCGCAGCGGTAATCCCGATTTTGGCAAAAGTGAGTACAAACGGGCTGCCGTTACTGCCGATTTCGTTCCACGGGAAGATTGTCACGATAACGAAAATCGCCCCTACATAGAAAATCAGGATACGCCACAGTACCTTGCCTACCGCGCTGCGCAGCGTAACCTGCGGATTCTTCGCTTCACCCGCGGTAATGCCGATCAGCTCCACGCCCTGATAGGAGGCGACCACAATACACAACGCCGTCAGGAACCCTTTCCAGCCACCGGCAAAGAAGCCGCCGTGTTCCGTCAGGTTGCCAAAACCGATCGCCTGGCCGCCATTGCCAAAGCCAAAGAAAATCACCCCCAGTCCGACCACAATCATCACAATGATGGTGGTGACTTTGATCATCGCAAACCAGAACTCGATTTCGCCGTACAGACGGACGGCGGCCAGATTAGCCAGCGCCACCAGCCCAACGGCGATCAGGGCGGGTATCCATTGCGCCATATCCGGGAACCAGAACTGCACGTATACCCCGATAGCGGTTATTTCCGATATCCCCACCGCCATCCACATAAACCAGTATGACCACGCGGTGAGATAGCCAAAGAAGGGGCTCATGTAACGGTGTGCATAAACGGCGAATGAGCCAGTAACCGGCTCCAGGAACAGCATTTCGCCCATTGAGCGCATGATGAAAAAGACGAACAGCCCGGCGACGATATACGCCAGCAGCACGGAGGGCCCCGCCCATTTCAGCGTACTGGCGGCGCCCATAAACAGCCCAACGCCAATCGTGCCCCCAAGGGCGATCAATTCGATATGACGAGCTTCCAGCCCACGCTGTAGCTCCGGTTTTTTCTCTGCCATAAATCCTCTTGTCGTGTTTGCACTCGTTCCGGCGTTGTTGCCGGTTATTGTTATGGGTACATCAAGCGATGCGAATGGTTTCTTAAATTTGGCAAAATGGCAAATGAAGCATTAAAAAAATGCATGTTTTGTGTAAAAAAGGAACAAAAATGTGGGAGGCGGGCAACGCATTAAGCAGAATGCGCTGCCCGTAAGAAAAGCAGCGTTCAGAGATTGCCGGTGTAATGCCAGCGGAGATAGCGCAACAGACGCAGCTGGCGGGTGATACGGCTCGGCTGAGACAGCAGGCGATACAGCCACTCCAGCCCCAGCGTCTGCCACATTTTGGGCGCGCGTTTCACATGACCGGTAAAGACATCGTAGGTGCCGCCCACCCCCATATATAAGGCCTGAGGATGAATCACCCGACAGTCGCGCATCAGGATTTCTTGTTTCGGCGATCCCATTGCCACGGTCACAATCTTCGCCCCGCTGGCATGGATGCGCTCAAACAGCGCCTGGCGCTGCTCAGGTTTAAAATAACCGTCCTGGCTACCGACAATATTGACGTTCCACTGCGCACGCAGTTTTGCTTCCGTCTGCGCCAGCACCTCCGGCTTACCGCCGACCAGAAAAACAGGCGTCCCTTCTTTACCGGCGCGCGCCATCAGTTCTTCCCAGAGATCGGCCCCGGCCACCCGTGAAACCTGCGCCTGGGGGAATTTCTTACGCACTGAACGCACAACGCTAATGCCATCCGCATATTTAAACTCGGCGGCATCAATCAACGCCCTGACTTCCGGGTCATCTTCTGCGGTCAGCATTTTCTCAGCATTGATCGCCACCAGCGTACCCTGCTTCATTTGCCCATCGGCAAACAGGTAATTCAGCGCATGTTGCATATCGCGCCAGCCAATCAGCTGCAATCCACGAAGTGAATAGAGCGGCGCTGTCGTGTTATCCGTCATTATTATCCTTCAACCTGAGTCTGCGGCTGCGGTTTCGCCCGTTGATGGACCAACCCGGCACAATCGAAAAGCCAGAACAAAAGTTTTGCCACCAGCAGGCAGGCACCAAAAATCACGAGGAAAAAGACCACTCGCGAGACAAAAGAATCCAGCCCTTCTCGCGCCAGAACAATCATATTGAAGATGGCGCCAAAGCAGAAACTGTGCAAAATCGCCGCCTTATAGCGATTCGTCTCACGGTTGCCAAGCTCATACAGCCAGTCAAACCATTTAATAATCAGCCCAACCGCGACCGCCCCCAGAGGGATAAACAGCGCGCCGCCCATCACCACCAGCGAACCAATCAGCGTGGGGGAAATGGCGAGGCCAGAGTGGTTGTTCAGCACTTCCCAGGTAAAGTAGTTGGCTGAATTCAGCACAATGCCCGGACGCCCAGGCCACAGCCACGAAGGAATAAAGACATAAAAATCACGGACGATCGGCGCCAGTCCCTGGAAATCGATGTTGTCGTAGTTTTGCAACAGCAGCGCCAGGTTCTCCCACGGCGAGAAGGTATCGCGGGTCAGATACAGGAAAGTGTAAAACGCCTCATCGCCGCTCACGTTCAGCCCATAGCGCTTCAGCGCCAGCCAGAACATCCCGACAATTCCCATCACACCCGCCGCCGCCAGCATCCACAGCGAGATCCAGCCACGAATAATGCCGATAAACAGGAAGATGGCAAACGCGATGATGATGTTAGCGCGCGTGCCGCCAACAATCATGTAGGTCAGCAGGCCAAACGCAACGGTACTCACCAGGAAAAACAGCCACGCTTTACTGTCCTGGCGCAGGAAGTAGATCACCAGCATCGCCGGAATAAAGAAGTAGAAGAAGCGTTTCAATGCCACGCCGGAGACTTCGCTGGAGAAGATCTGGCTGTAAGAGTGCAGCCGGAACAGCAGGAACCCATTGTGCATAAAGAAGATGCCAACGCTCACCAGTGCAATCCCCATCAGCATGACCCAGGTAAGGTGAGTCTCCACCCGGTTCATGGTAAATAGCGGCTTGCGCGGCACATCCGTCACGCGTTTACGTAAGCGGGTTTTATAGGTCACGTAATAAACGGCATAAAAACACGCGGCGGACAATAACGCCTGCAACAGGATTTCCGGCGGCGCCACGCCGACGTCAAAGCGGAACACCAGCACGCTGGTCAACGGGAAGCCGAAGAAAAAGGTCAGCAAAAACAGCAATGAAAAGAATACGTTGAAGTTAAAGCGCACGCGGCGAAACTCAAACCAGGTCAACGTGGCGATAAACAGCGTAGAGAGCAGCCAGACGACCAGTAACCCGCTAAATTGCATCAGGCTCATGCGGCTTCTCCTGCGGCAATGCGTAACGCGTTATGCCACGGTTCAAGGTAATTTGGGCTAAAGAAGGTGATCCCGCTTTTATCCACGGACGCCAGCTGCCGCTGCGCCTCACGAACCACGCCCTCATTAAGCGCGTCCGTCGTGAACAACACGGGCAGATGCTGTTCCGCCATATCCTGCCAGAACGGGTTCTCACGGTTAAGCACGCACGGGACACCCGCCTGGATAAGCAGGCACAACGTGCCGATTCCCTGCTGACGGGCAAAGATGAAATACCCGAGGTCGCACTGGCGAAGCAGCGCCAGATAAGCATCGAATTCCAGTTTTTCGCTGAGGATGTGTAAATTTTCCGCACTGAACAGCGCCAGCCCCGCCTGACGGACTTCATCAATGTACGCATCGTTATTGGCCGGATAGCCCATCGGCACGATCACATTTACCGTGTCGCCGAACTGCTGATACACCGCGCGTAACGCCGCAATATGTTCGTTACTGCGATCGCCGGAGTTACCCACCAGAACCGTTATTTTCCCTTCACGCGGACGATCGTTTGCCATGTTATTAAGCGAGGAGTCCATTCGCGTCGGGAAATAGAGCAGTTCACCACGCACGCGCGGGTGCTGACGGGCGAAATAGCTCAAATCGCCACGAGTAGCGAACACACAGCCCACTCGATTTTGCGCCATGCGGCGAACGGGGTAAAACAGACGGAATTTCAGCCCACGGGAAACTTCATACAGATCCGCGCCCCAGATGTGCCAGTAAAACTGCTCAGGTTTGATTCCGCCACTTAGCAGCGCCAGCCACAGGCTGGTATTGAACTGACCGTGGAAGAAGAAACGTTGCTGGCGATTGGCTTTCGCTTTGGCGATGACCGCCTCAGCCAGCGTTTTTTTCCCGGCGTAGAAACTCAGCGACAGAGCCGGGCAGCTTTCCCTGAGCCCCGCATCCTGACCTGCAACCATAAACACGCGCGCATGCTCGCTTGTCGCGGCCAGCGCATCATTGAAAAACCGCAGCACGGTTTGATTATGGTGAGGGATATCCGATCCCAGTACGTGAATCAGTACAGTCATGCCCGCCTACGCCAGAGTAAAAACACGCCACAACAGAGAGAGAAATAGACCACATAGGTGGCCATATACGCCTGTGCCGCCCCCAGCGCGCCATGCGCGGGGATCAGCCAGTGGGCGAATGCCGTCAACAAAATGAACTGGCTAATCTCAGCCAGAATATAAAACCGCAGCGACGCTTTTGCGATCACCAGATAGCCAAAAACGTACGCGCCCACTTTCAGCACATCGCCCACCAGTTGCCAGGCGAACAGATCGCGCATGGCGGTGAATTTGGCGGAAAAGAGCAGCCAGATGGCGAAATCACGCAGCAGCCAGACCGTAAAACTCGCCGCCGCCACCGCAGGCAGAACAAATTTCAGCGATTTCACCACTTCGCGCGTAATCGCCTGCTTTTCGGTCAGACGCGACAGCGTTGGCAATAAGTACACGCTAAACGAGGCGGTAATAAATTGTAGATAGGCATCGGAAATACTGCTTACGCCCTGCCAGATACCAACATCATCCCAGCTGTAATGCGCCGCCAGCAGGTTTCGCATCATCACATAAGCCACCGGTAGCGTGACGGACGTAATCAGCGCCATCAGCGTAAATTTGCTGAGCTGTCCGGCAAGCCCTTTATCCCACGACGGTTTCAGGTAGCCAAGCGGGATCGCGCCGCGTTTAATCAGCATAATCGCCGCCGGGATCACCACCAGCGCAGGCACCAGCGCCAGACCCAGCAGCGCACCTTCATAGCCGCCCAGACGGTAGCAGCCATAGTAGGCCACAACCCCCACCAGACTCCCCACAATCAGCGACAGCGCATTCCCGGCAGCGTCACGAAACCCTTTCATCAGCGCCAGCAGCAGGTTCGCCCAGGCGATCCCCATCTGCACCAGCGCCACTAAACGCACCAGCCCCTGGTAGTGGCTGTGCCCAAACAGCCCCTGGCTAATGGGGGCCGCCGCCAGCACGAAGACCAGCGCCAGTAGCGTGGAGAACCCCAGCACCATTGCGGATGAAGTGCCCACCACGTTACGCAACCGGGCAGGGTTATCATGATGCTGAGCGACATACTTCGTCACCCCGTTAAATATCCCGGCCCCGGCCAGCACGCCGAGCACGGTCACCATCTGGCGGAAGTTACCCGCCTGGCCGACGCCCGCAGGGCCAAACGACACCGCCAGCAGTTTTACGACCAGTAAGCCTGCGCCAATTTTCACCAGCGTACTGGCGGCCGTCCACAGGGACGCTTTCGCAAGCGACATATCAGGAGAAATAGTTCAGCAAGGTCGAAATCACCGTTCGCTGATTAACGGGAGACAGATTATAAAACAGCGGCAAGCGCAGCAGGCGCTCGCTCTCTTTGGTGGTGTACCGATCTTCGCCACGGAACTCGCCAAACTTGTCGCCTGCCGGACAATCATGTAGCGGGATGTAATGGAACACCGCCATGATTTCCGCTTCTTTCAGGAAGTTGATCAGCGCGCTGCGATCGGTAATATCCCGCAACTTGATATAAAACATATGCGCGTTGTGCCTACAGTCGTCCGGGATAGAGGGCAGGTCAATACGTCCCGCGCGCGCCAGCGGCGCCAGTGCGTCATAGTAGGTCTGCCACAGCGCCAGACGCTGTTGATTGATGCGATCGGCCGCTTCCAGCTGCGCCCACAGATACGCCGCCTGGAGATCGGACATCAGATAGCTGGAGCCGATATCCCGCCAGGTGTATTTATCCACCTGTCCCCGGAAGAACTGGCTGCGATTGGTGCCTTTTTCACGGATGATTTCCGCCCGTTCAATCAGGGAACGGTCGTTAATCAGCGTCGCGCCGCCTTCACCACCTGCCGTGTAGTTTTTGGTTTCGTGAAAACTGAAGCAACCGATATGACCAATCGTCCCCAGCGCACGGCCTTTCCAGGTCGACATCACGCCCTGCGCGGCATCTTCCACCACAAACAGATTATGACGCTTCGCAATCGCCATAATGGTGTCCATTTCGCAGGCGACGCCCGCGTAATGCACCGGGACAATGACGCGCGTCTTGTCGGTAATCGCCGCTTCAATCAGCGTTTCATCAATGTTCATGGTATCCGAACGGATATCGACGAAAATGATTTTCGCCCCGCGCAGCACAAAGGCGTTGGCGGTAGAAACGAAGGTGTAGCTTGGCATAATGACTTCATCGCCCGGCTGGATGTCCAGCAGCAATGCCGCCATTTCAAGTGACGCTGTACAGGATGGCGTCAGCAACACTTTAGCGCTGCCAAAACGTTGCTCCAGCCACTGCTGGCAACGGCGCGTAAAGCCGCCATCTCCGCAAAGTTTGCCGCTTCCCAGCGCTGACTGCATGTAATCGAGTTCGGTTCCCACCACCGGCGGCGCGTTAAATGGAATCATTTTGTCACCTGTATAACCAGTACGCGGTGCTTTCTACGTTGCCACCGCTCTGTATATAACGTTTAAGCGCGGCGGTGTTGCCCATCTGGGTCGCCACCCGCAATGTTGTCTTTCCGCGAGACTGCGCCCACGCGAGCGCCGCCTGCATTAATTCTGCTCCTGCGCCACGCCCGGCCAGCAGGCCGATGCGCACATCGGTGTCGTTCAGTTCGCGCAGCGAGACAAACCCGCGAATATCGTTATTCGCCGCCCGGATAACCAGACACAGGTGATCGAAGGTGCCGCGCACGGCATTTTCAATCCACTGAGCATAAAAACGGACGCTGGCGTCCGGCGCATACCACGGTGCGCGGAAACGGCTTTGCGCAAACGCGGCGGACGCCTGTTGACGTAACGCGGGAATATCGGCAATTTGTGCAATTTCCACGCCAGAAATACGTTCAACGCCAGCGACCGGCAGGCTGAAGTCGACTTCGCCTTCTACCAGCGAAAACCCCAACTGTTGCAGCGCATCTAATTCATCCGTGCGCGCAGCAGAAATTTTCGCCTGCACGCGCGACCAGGGTTGCAATGCCTCTGGCGTTAACACCGGCGCGGCAGGGTTCACGCGAACAATAGCGCTATTGACGCCAAAGAACGTATTTTCCCACGTTAATGGTTCAATACTGGCGCGGACGGGCACGGAGTAGCTCCAGTAAATATTGGCCATAGCCGGTTTTCGCTAAAGAACTGGCGGCGCGTTTTACGCCCTCGTCATCCAGCCAGCCGTTACGCCAGGCGATCTCTTCCAGACAGGCAATTTTGAAGCCCTGGCGTTTTTCAACCGTCTGCACAAACGTGCTCGCTTCAATCAGGCTGTCATGGGTGCCGGTATCCAGCCACGCAAAGCCACGACCGAGCAACTCAACCGTCAGCTTGCCGTCATTAAGGTACATCTGATTAATGGACGTAATCTCCAGCTCACCGCGCTCGGAAGGCTTCACGCGCTTCGCGTACTCTACTACCTTGCTGTCGTAAAAATAGAGACCGGTCACCGCCCAGTTTGATTTCGGCTGTTTCGGCTTTTCTTCCAGCGAGACCGCGCGAAAATTGTCGTCGAACTCCACAACGCCAAAACGTTCCGGGTCCATAACCTGATAACCAAAAACGGTCGCCCCTTCGGTTCGCGCCGCCACATGACGCAATTTCGGGCTGAAACCCTGACCAAAGAAGATATTGTCGCCCAGTACAAGACAGGACGGCTCGCCGTTAAGGAATGTTTCACCAATGATAAAGGCCTGCGCCAGCCCATCCGGGCTGGGTTGTTCGGCATACTGCAACTCAATGCCAAACTCCGAACCATCGCCCAGCAGACGCTGAAAATAGTGCTTATCTTCCGGTGTGGTGATAATCAGGATTTCCCGGATACCCGCCAGCATCAGTACCGACAGCGGATAGTAGATCATCGGCTTGTCATAAATCGGCAGAAGCTGCTTTGACACGCCGCGCGTAATCGGATGCAGGCGGGTGCCAGAGCCGCCCGCCAGAATGATACCTTTCATGCGTTCCTCCTCCGGGTTTAGCCCTTCAGACCTAAACGTTCACCCTGATAGCTGCCATCCTGCACGGGCTTCCACCAGGCCTCATTCGCCAGATACCACTGCACGGTTTTCCGCATTCCGCTTTCAAAGGTTTCCTGCGGCGTCCAGCCAAGTTCACGCGCAATTTTCGCTGCGTTGATGGCATAGCGTAAATCATGGCCTGGACGGTCATCCACAAAAGCGATCAGGGAGCGATAATGCGCCACGCCCTGCGGTTTTTGTGGCGCAAGTTCTTCCAGCAGATCGCAAATCGTTTCCACAACCTCCAGATTCTTACGCTCATTATGGCCGCCAATGTTATATGTCTCTCCCACTTCGCCCGCCGTCAGCACGCGATACAGCGCCCTGGCGTGATCTTCAACGTACAGCCAGTCGCGGATCTGTTGTCCATTGCCATACACCGGCAGCGGTTTACCCGCCAGCGCGTTCAGGATCATCAATGGGATCAGCTTTTCCGGGAAGTGGTAAGGGCCGTAATTATTGGAACAGTTAGTGACCAGCGTCGGCAGACCATAGGTACGCAACCACGCGCGCACCAGGTGATCGCTGCTGGCTTTCGAGGCGGAATAAGGACTGCTCGGCGCATACGGCGTGGTCTCAGTAAAGAAATCATCCGTGGAATGCAGATCGCCATACACCTCGTCAGTGGAGATATGGTGGAAACGAAACGCCGATTTTTTCTCATCATTGAGCGTCGCCCAGTAAGTCCGGGCCGCTTCCAGCAGCGTGTAGGTTCCCACGATATTGGTTTCAATAAACGCAGCCGGGCCGTCGATAGACCGGTCAACATGGCTTTCCGCCGCCAGATGCATCACGTAATCCGGCTGGTACTGCTGAAAAACGCGATCCAGCGATGCCCGATCGCAGATATCCACTCTCTCAAAGGCAAAGCGCTCATGCTGTGCAACTGGCGCCAGCGACATCAGGTTTCCGGCGTAGGTGAGCTTATCCACCACCACTACGGCGTCGGGGGTTTCATCAATGATGTGGCGCACAACGGCAGAGCCGATAAATCCCGCGCCGCCAGTGACCAGAATCCGTTTCATCAGCGCCAGACTCCTTTCGTATCCACAATGTAGCGTTGCCGCACGGCGTCGCCGTTAATCGCTTTAAACGGATGATGGTCAACCAGCATGACCAGCACATCCGCTTCCGCCAGCGCATTTTCCAGCGTGGCTAACGTGCAGCGACCTTCCAGTTTTTTCGGCAACTGATGAATATTAGGCTCTACCACCAGCGTTTCACCGGCATGCCAGTGCGCAATCTCCTGCGCAATGCCCATCGCCGGGCTTTCACGCAGATCGTCAATATTCGGTTTAAACGCCAGACCAAAGCAGGCGATTTTGATGTCGCTGGCGCGCTTATTCGTTGCCGTCAGGCAATCCGCCACTGCGGCTTTCACCTGCGCCACCACCCAGTGTGGTTTACCGTCGTTCACTTCACGCGCGGTACGGATCAGTCGCGCCTGCTGCGGGTTTTGCGCCACGATAAACCACGGATCGACGGCGATGCAGTGGCCGCCCACGCCCGGCCCAGGCTGGAGAATATTCACGCGTGGATGACGATTCGCCAGACGAATCAGTTCCCAGACGTTAATCCCCTGATCGGCGCAAATCAGCGACAGCTCGTTCGCAAAGGCGATATTGACGTCACGGAAGCTGTTTTCCGTGAGCTTACACATTTCGGCGGTGCGGGAATTAGTCACCACACACTCGCCTTCAAGGAAAATCTTGTACAACTCGCTGGCACGCGCGGAGCATACCGGCGTCATTCCGCCAATCACGCGGTCATTTTTGATGAGCTCCACCATGACCTGACCCGGCAATACGCGCTCCGGGCAGTAGGCAATGTTCACATCAGCCTGTTCCCCCGCCTGCTGCGGGAAAGTCAGATCCGGGCGCATTTCCGCCAGCCATTCGGCCATTTGTTCTGTCGCACCCACCGGCGAGGTGGATTCGAGGATGACCAGCGCGCCTTTTTTCAGTACGGGAGCAATAGATTTCGCGGCCGCTTCGACATAAACCATATCGGGGTCGTGATCGCCCTTGAACGGCGTCGGCACGGCGATCAAGTACGCGTCGGCTGCTACCGGCGTTGTTGTTGCCCGGAGGAATCCGCCTTCAACCGCAGTTTTCACGACGCTATCCAGATCCGGCTCAACAATATGGATGGCTCCACGGTTGATGGTGTCCACCGCCTGCTGATTGATATCCACGCCAATAACGTGCTTTTGGCGAGAAGCAAAGGCCGCAGCCGTCGGCAACCCGATGTATCCCAGCCCAATAACAGAAATGGTCGTAAAACTCATAGCGATACCCGATTATTTTTTAACGCGTGTAAAATGCGGCCGCACGCCTGCCCGTCGCCATAAGGATTATGGGCGCGGCTCATGGTTTGATATTCATTTTCGTCGTGCAGCAAACGTGTAACTTCTTCCACAATACGGTGTGAATCGGTTCCCACCAGACGCACCGTGCCAGCGGTAACGGCTTCTGGCCGTTCCGTCATTTCGCGCATAACCAACACCGGTTTGCCTAATGACGGCGCCTCTTCCTGGATCCCGCCGGAGTCGGTAAGGATCAGCCAGGCGTGGTTCATCAGCCAGACAAACGGCAGGTAATCCTGCGGCTCAATCAGTATCACATTTTCAACATGCCCCAGGATGCGGTTAACCGGTTCGCTGACGTTGGGGTTCAGGTGAACCGGATACACAATTTGTACATCCTGATTGGTAGCGGCTATCTCCGCCAGCGCATGACAGATTTGCTCAAACCCCCGGCCAAAGCTCTCACGGCGATGTCCGGTCACCAGGATCATTTTTTTATCGTCACACAGGAAAGGATACCGCTTTGCCAGTTCGGCGCGTAGCGTATCGCTGGCCAGTACGCGATCGCGCACCCAGATCAGCGCATCAATCACGGTATTGCCGGTGACAAAGATGTGGTTATCAGGGATCTGTTCCCGCAGTAAATTCTGCCGTGAATTTTCCGTCGGCGCAAAATGGTACATCGCCAGGCGACCGGTCAAGGTGCGGTTCGCCTCTTCAGGCCAGGGGGAGTAGAGATCGCCGGTTCGCAGCCCGGCCTCTACATGACCGACAGGGATACGCTGGTAGAAAGCCGCCAGACTGGTGGCGAGAGTGGTTGTCGTATCGCCATGCACCAATACGACATCAGGTTTAAAATCGGCAAGAATCGGTTTTAATCCTTCCAGGATTCGACAGGTAATCTCTGTCAGCCCCTGACCCGGCTGCATAATATTGAGATCGTAGTCAGGCACAATAGAAAAGAGATTCAAAACCTGATCGAGCATCTCCCGATGCTGCGCAGTAACGCAGACTTTTGCCTCAAAATGAGGGTCCTTTGCCAGCGCATGAACCAGAGGCGCCATCTTGATGGCCTCCGGTCGCGTGCCAAATACAGTCAGTACTTTCACATCGATTCTCTTCGAATAGGCAGTGAGGGCCTAACCCCTCACTGCTGAGATGTTGCTAAATCGCGCGGCGGCGGGTTAATGCGACGCCAGCCCCGATCAGCGCCCCAACAATGCCCCACATAACCATCAGGAAAGCACGGCGCGGGCTATCGCGTTTTACCGGTTCTTCCGGCGTGCGCAAATAACGATAGGTCTGGAAACGCGGGTCCAACGTCGGCCCCACGTTCAGCGTGTTCAACATGGCCCGGTTTTGATCATAGTCCAGATCGAATGCCGGACCGACAGCCTGAAGGTTTTCAAGACGCGCTTGTAGCATAGGGCGGCCAAGCAAAAACAGCTCAGAGTCGGGTAATTCATCGGCAGGAACATCGGTCGCCGTACGAGAAATATTATGCTGCTCGGCAATTTTGAGCGCCTGTTCAATGCTATGAACACGACGAGAGAAAATGCTTTTCGCCACCTCTTCCTGGCGTTTAACCTGCGCTTTCATCTGGATAGTCCGCGCGGCCCATGCACCCTTTAACTCATCATTCAGATGGCTCGCCGCACGCTGGCTGGCAAACGCCACATACTGGCGAAGCAGGTTGTTGGCATCGGGCGCCGTTTCCGCAATCAGCTTCACGCTATCATTGGTGTTGCGAGTGAAATCGCCAGGCGTGAACTGAATGTTATTGATCATTTCATCCAGCATCGCGGCATCGGCTTTGCTGTTGCCGACCATGCGCTGCTTGTAATAATCGGTCTGTAGCCAGAAATCGCGACGCGTATCCCAGGACGCCAGTTGCATGACGAACTCTTTATACGCTTCATCCATTACCGAAGGCTGATCGGCCGGCGCGAGGCTGGCTTTGATATCAAGGTTGCGCAAAAACTGCTGTTGGGAGTAATAGCCGCCCAGCATATTGACGGTGGGGCGGTCGGAAATCGCCGTTGCACTCCACTCCTGACGGGCAAAAAACGTATACGCTAACGCAATCAGCGCAAAAGCCAGCCCTGTTCCCACAATCCATAGCTTCCCAGCCCACAAGGTACGAAACAACCCACGAATATCCAGTTCATTTTCAGCGCTCACGGCGTGTGCCCCCGGTAATGGTTGTGTCATCGCATCCTCAATTTACTTGGTTATCGTTGGATTGTTATCACGGTTTCTGCGTAGTCTGCGCTTCACGCGCTTAATAAATCGCGCCACCTTCCAGGCACGCTTAATGCAGTAACCGTAAAGGAAGAATGCTAGCAAAAAGAGCACCAACATGACCCATTCTGGAACAAAATGGGAATATTCTGCGGCAACGCCAATGGAAGCCAGAATCGCAGCGGCGAGCGTAATGAGAACAAATGCCTGTCGGGAAGTAAACCCTGCACGCATGATCAAATGATGAATATGCTGGCGATCGGGAGAAAAGGGGCTCATGCCCTTACGCAGGCGACGATACATAATCGCCACCATGTCCATTAATGGAATCGCAATAATCCACAGCGCAGTAACCGGGCTGATAGGATGCGTTTTACCCTGCGTGGTTTCCAGCAGGATCCAGATAACCGTGAAGCCAATCAGCGTACTGCCCGCATCGCCCATAAAGACTTTATAACGACGCCCCAGAACACCAAGGTTTAACATGATATAGGGCAGAATCGCGGCGATCATGGCGAAACACCATACCGCCAGACTCGTCTGCCCATCAAACCACAGAATCAGCCCCATTGCGGCAAATGAGACGCTGGACAGCCCGCCAAGTAAGCCATCAATACCATCAACCATATTGAAAGCATTGATCGCCGCCCAGACGGCAAAGAGCGTGAGGAAATAGCCAAAGGGGCCGAGCACCAATTCCCAGGGACCGAAAATATACCCCAGGCTACTGAGATGGAGTTTCCCTATCACCATCATGACAACAGCAATAGCGGCCTGTACCACAGCGCGAATTTTCACGCTAATGTCAAAACGATCATCCAATGCGCCGACCAAAACCAGCACACCAGCAGAAAAAAGGTATAACGATGCGTGCGGAATATAGTAATCCGAGAGAGCAAACATAAAGCTGATTCCTGCGAACACAGAAATCCCGCCAACCAAAGGAACCACCCCCTGGTGCCGTTTACGAAAATTGGGTTTATCCACTAAACCTATCTTGATGGCTACTTTTCGCGCAAGAAAAATAAAAATGGTTGTGAATAAAAAAATACTGATTAGCTCAGATAAAGCAGCGAGTAAATTCACAGTGTATGTGCTCTCAGCATATATCATTTCCTTAAAGTATAATGCGTTACGTCTGTCTCTAGAAGAGAGCATTCAGAACATTACACTTTCGACCACTCGTAGTTTATACAGCCCACAGCAATTCCACATAATGAATGTGATGATGACTTGTTTATTTGACTAACAGATCAGATAAATCGCAAAAGAAAAACGCCACGTAAAAACGTGGCGTTTTCGGTATCAGCCGGACTTACGAACGCTTCATCATGTCGAAGAAGTCGTCGTTGGTCTTGGTCATTGCCAGCTTGTTAATGAGGAATTCCATCGCGTCGATTTCACCCATCGGATGGATGATTTTGCGCAGGATCCACATTTTCTGTAGCTCTTCCTGAGTGGTGAGCAGCTCTTCTTTACGCGTACCGGAACGGTTGTAGTCGATAGCCGGGAAGACGCGTTTTTCAGCGATCTTACGGGAGAGGTGCAGCTCCATGTTACCGGTGCCTTTAAACTCTTCGTAGATCACTTCATCCATCTTAGAACCGGTGTCGATCAGCGCCGTTGCGATAATGGTCAGGCTGCCGCCCTCTTCCACGTTACGCGCCGCGCCGAAGAAACGCTTCGGACGGTGCAGGGCGTTGGCGTCCACACCACCGGTCAGGACTTTACCGGAAGCCGGAACCACGGTGTTGTAGGCGCGAGCCAGACGAGTGATGGAGTCGAGCAGAATGATGACGTCTTTTTTGTGTTCAACCAGACGCTTCGCCTTCTCGATCACCATTTCAGCAACCTGAACGTGACGGGATGCCGGTTCGTCGAAGGTGGAAGCAACCACTTCACCTTTTACCAGACGCTGCATTTCGGTCACTTCTTCTGGACGCTCGTCGATCAGCAGCACCATCAGTACGCAGTCAGGATGGTTGTAAGCAATGCTCTGCGCGATGTTCTGCAACAGCATAGTTTTACCCGCTTTCGGCGGTGCGACGATCAGACCACGCTGACCACGGCCAATCGGGGAAGCCAGATCCAGTACGCGAGCCGTTAAATCTTCAGTAGAACCGTTACCACGTTCCATACGCAGACGTGAGTTCGCGTGCAGCGGCGTTAAGTTCTCAAAGAGGATTTTATTACGAGCGTTTTCAGGTTTGTCGTAGTTAACTTCGTTAACTTTCAACAGCGCAAAGTAACGTTCGCCTTCTTTTGGCGGGCGAATCTTACCAGAAATGGTGTCACCAGTGCGGAGGTTGAAACGGCGGATTTGGCTGGGAGAAACGTAGATGTCATCAGGACCGGCGAGGTAGGAGCTGTCTGCAGAGCGGAGGAAACCAAATCCATCCTGCAATATCTCCAGCACACCGTCACCAAAGATATCTTCGCCACTCTTTGCGTGCTGCTTCAGGATGGCAAAAATAATGTCCTGCTTGCGCATACGAGCCAGGTTTTCCAGCCCCATATTTTCGCCGAGAGTGATCAGCTCAGAAACCGGCGTATTCTTTAATTCGGTAAGATTCATAATGGTGTGAGTTCTTAAACTTGGGGTAAATCTCGAACTTAATGTTGTGAATGGTATGGCAGGATCATCCATGCCTGTTTACGGCCACCAACTCATGTCTGTTCGCTGTCTGGTCACAGGAAAGTACACAGAACTGAAACGACAAGACGGATTGAGTGACAAGCCAGGAATCTGTTCACTTCTCGCGCGAGAAAAAACGGGAAGCGTTGGAAAAAACAAGACTCAAACTTAATAAGGTATGTTTAATACGAAGTCAACACTAAGTTAGCACGACTCAAGCCGGGCGTCCAGTCATCCGAATAATTTAGGATGCTGGTCACCCGAACATGAAACTTCCGTCTTACGCCAGGTTGGCGTCGAGGAACTCTTTCAGCTGACCTTTGGACAGTGCGCCCACTTTGGTTGCTGCGACTTCACCGTTTTTGAACAACAGCAGGGTCGGGATGCCACGGATACCATACTTCGGCGCAGTGCCTGGGTTTTGGTCGATGTTAAGTTTAGCAACCGTCAATTTGCCCTGATATTCGTCAGCGATTTCATCCAGAATCGGGGCGATCATTTTGCACGGTCCGCACCACTCTGCCCAGAAATCAACGAGGATAGCCCCGTCCGCTTTGAGTACATCCGTGTCAAAACTGTCGTCAGTCAGGTGAATAATTTTATCGCTCATAATAACTCCACAGGAATAAGCCTGGTGTGTTGGTTTCGCCTTCATCAACGACGTGTTGATGTCGCATTAACCAACTAAAGGTTGACTTTATTTCACCGGATACGCTTTCGTAAAGCAATAGTAAGCTGATATTCTACCACACTATGAGCAAAACACATTTAACAGAACAGAAGTTTTCCGACTTCGCCCTGCACCCAAAGGTGATAGAAGCCCTTGAAAATAAAGGGTTTCATAATTGTACGCCCATTCAGGCATTGGCCCTCCCGCTAACGCTGGCGGGTCGTGATGTCGCAGGGCAGGCGCAAACCGGAACCGGAAAAACGATGGCGTTCCTGACGTCTTCGTTTCATTATCTTCTCTCTCATCCCGCGATTGACGATCGCAAGGTGAACCAGCCGCGCGCCTTAATTATGGCGCCAACGCGTGAGTTGGCCGTGCAGATCCACGCCGATGCGGAACCGCTGGCGCAGACCACCGGCCTGAAATTAGGCCTGGCCTACGGCGGTGACGGCTACGACAAACAGCTGAAAGTGCTGGAAAGCGGCGTCGACATTCTGATCGGCACCACGGGTCGTCTGATCGACTACGCGAAACAAAACCACATTAACCTCGGCGCCATTCAGGTCGTCGTATTGGATGAAGCCGATCGCATGTACGATCTGGGCTTTATTAAAGACATCCGCTGGCTGTTCCGCCGCATGCCGCCGGCCAATCAGCGTCTGAACATGCTGTTCTCCGCAACCCTCTCTTACCGTGTTCGCGAACTGGCGTTCGAGCAGATGAACAACGCCGAATATGTTGAAGTGGAGCCGGAACAAAAGACAGGCCACCGTATTAAAGAAGAGCTCTTCTACCCTTCTAACGAAGAGAAGATGCGTTTGCTGCAAACGCTGATCGAAGAAGAGTGGCCGGATCGCGCCATTGTTTTCGCCAATACCAAGCACCGCTGCGAAGACATCTGGGGGCATCTGGCAGCTGACGGTCATCGTGTCGGCCTGTTGACCGGCGACGTTGCGCAGAAAAAACGTCTGCGTATTCTCGACGAGTTTACCCGTGGCGATCTCGATATCCTCGTCGCAACCGACGTTGCCGCGCGCGGTCTGCACATTCCGGCCGTAACGCACGTCTTTAACTATGACCTGCCGGATGACTGCGAAGACTACGTTCACCGTATCGGACGTACGGGTCGCGCAGGAGCGAGCGGTCACTCTATCAGCCTGGCCTGTGAAGAGTACGCGCTGAACCTGCCCGCTATTGAGGCTTATATTGGTCACTCTATCCCGGTCAGCAAATATAACCCGGAAGCGCTGATGACCAATTTGCCGAAGCCGTTGCGCCTGACGCGCTCGCGCCCAGGCAATGGACCGCGTCGCACCGGCGCGCCGCGTAATCGTCGTCGTTCAGGTTAACGTAATATATGCTCACTTCCACTTCGCTGTATGCCGCAATTGATCTCGGTTCCAATAGTTTTCATATGCTGGTCGTACGCGAGGTGGCTGGAAGTATCCAGACGCTCACGCGAATTAAGCGCAAGGTGCGTCTGGCTGCGGGCCTGAACAGTGATAATTCGCTTTCCGCTGAAGCGATGGAGCGCGGCTGGCAATGCCTGCGCCTTTTCGCTGAACGCCTACAGGATATTCCTCAACCGCAAATCTGCGTCGTCGCCACGGCAACGCTGCGTCTCGCCGTCAATGCGGGCGAGTTTATCGCCAAAGCGCAGGAGATCCTCGGTTGCCCTGTCCAGGTCATTAGCGGCGAAGAAGAAGCGCGGCTGATTTATCAGGGTGTTGCCCATACCACCGGCGGCGCCGATCAGCGTCTGGTGGTCGATATTGGCGGCGCCAGCACCGAACTGGTCACCGGAACCGGCGCACAAACCACCTCTCTGTTTAGCCTGTCAATGGGCTGCGTTACCTGGCTTGAACGCTACTTTACCGATCGCAATCTGGCGCAAGAAAACTTCGATGAAGCGGAAAAAGCCGCGCGTGAAGTGCTGCGTCCGGTCGCCGATGAGCTACGCAAGCATGGCTGGAAAGTCTGCGTAGGCGCGTCTGGCACCGTCCAGGCGTTGCAGGAAATCATGATGGCGCAGGGCATGGATGAGCGCATCACATTGGCGAAACTTCAACAGCTGAAGCAACGCGCAATTCATTGCGGCCGTCTGGAAGAGCTGGAAATTGAAGGGTTAACGCTGGAACGCGCGCTGGTATTCCCCAGCGGTCTGGCCATTCTGATCGCGATTTTCACCGAACTGGACATCCAGTGTATGACGCTTGCGGGCGGAGCGCTGCGCGAAGGGTTGGTGTATGGCATGCTGCATCTGGCGGTGGATCAGGATATTCGCAGCCGCACGCTGCGTAACATTCAGCGTCGGTTTATGGTCGATACCGAACAGGCGCATCGCGTAGCGGATCTGGCGGTAAACTTTCTCGATCAGGTGGAAGATAAGTGGCATCTTGAGCCGATCAGTCGCGAACTCCTGACCAGTGCCTGTCAGCTGCATGAAATCGGCCTGAGCGTTGATTTTAAACAGGCGCCGCAGCACGCGGCTTATCTGGTGCGTAATCTGGATTTACCGGGATTCACCCCCGCGCAAAAGAAGCTGTTAGCCACCCTGTTGTTAAATCAGACCAACCCGATCGACCTCTCTTCCCTCCACCAGCAGAATGCGGTGCCGCCGCGCGTCGCTGAACATCTTTGTCGCCTGTTGCGTCTGGCGATCATTTTTGCCAGCCGTCGCCGTGACGATCTGGTGCCACAGATTACGTTGCAGGCGCAGGATGAGAATCTGACGTTAACCTTGCCGCAAGGGTGGCTGGAGCATCACCCGCTGGGTAAAGAGTTGATCGATCAGGAAAGCCAGTGGCAAAGCTATGTCCACTGGCCTTTGGACGTTCATTAGATGCTGGCTGCCGGATGGCGCTTACGCTTATCCGGCCTGGAAAATACCTACTTCGCTTTTGCTTTCGCCATCATGGCGCGGATATTGGCTATGCTGGCCTGCCCTTTCTGCATCCGCTCCTCGGCCGTTACCACTTTACGCTCCTGCTCCCAGATAAGATCGTCCTGCGGCAGTTCCAGCAAAAAGCGGCTTGGTTCCGGGCGCACCAGTTCGCCGTACTGACGACGCTCTTTGCACAGCGTGAAGATCAGCTCTTTCTGCGCGCGGGTGATCCCCACATAGGCCAGACGGCGCTCCTCATCGATATTGTCTTCGTCAATGCTGCTCTGGTGCGGCAGAAATCCTTCTTCCATCCCCACCATAAACACGTACGGGAACTCCAGCCCTTTCGAGGCATGCAGCGTCATGAGCTGTACCTGATCCAACTCTTCTTCACTTTCACCACGCTCCATCATGTCGCGCAGCGTAAAGCGCGTCACCACCTGGGTGAGCGTCATGGGTTCGTCAAGTTCGTTACCTTCAAGCATTTCGGTCATCCAGCTAAACAACTGGTTGACGTTCTTCATGCGCATTTCCGCCGCTTTTGGGCTCGGCGAGGTCTCATACAACCAGGATTCGTAATCAATACCGTGGATGAGATCGCGCACGGCGGCAATCGGTTCACGCTCCGCCAGACGCTGAATTTCCCCCAGCCAATGGGTGAAGCGGGTCAGTGAATCATAGCCGCGCCCGGTCAGCGTCTGGTTCAGCCCCACATCAAAACTGGCGGTAAACAGACTCTTGTTGCGCGTCATCGCCCATTCGCCCAGCTTTTGCAGCGTGGCCGGGCCGATTTCTCGTTTTGGCGTATTCACAATCCGCAGGAAAGCGCTGTCATCATCCGGGTTGGTCAGTACGCGCAGATAGGCCAGCAGGTCTTTAATCTCCGGGCGGGAGAAAAACGACGTGCCGCCAGAAATTTTGTAGGGAATACGGTTCTGCATAAGGAATTTTTCAAACACCCGCGACTGGTGGTTCCCGCGATACAGAATGGCGTAATCCTTGTATTCAGTCTTATTCACAAAGTGATGGGCAATCAGCTCGCCGGTAACGCGTTCGGCCTCGTGTTCTTCATTGTTCGCGCTCAGCACCTTGAGTTCCGCGCCATAGCCCAGTTCAGAAAAGAGGCGTTTTTCAAAGACGTGAGGGTTATTGGCAATCAGGATATTCGCCGCTTTCAGAATGCGCCCGGAGGAACGATAGTTCTGCTCCAGCTTGATCACCTGTAGCGCCGGGAAATCCTTACTCAACAACACCAGGTTTTGCGGACGCGCGCCGCGCCAGGAGTAGATCGACTGGTCGTCATCACCCACCACCGTAAAGCGCGCGCGGCTTCCCACCAGCAGCTTCACCAGTTCATACTGACTGGTGTTGGTATCCTGGTATTCATCCACCAGCAGATAGCGAATCCTGTTCTGCCAGCGCTCGCGCACCTCTTCATTACGCTGTAGCAGCAGCGTCGGCAATAGAATCAGGTCGTCAAAATCGAGCACATTGCAGGCCTTCAGATGCGCATCGTACAAACCATAACAGTGAGCAAAGATGCGGTCGCGCTCCCCTTTTGCGCTTGCCGCCGCCTGAGCGGGCGTCATCAGATCGTTTTTCCAGTTAGAGATCGTCGAGATCAGCTGTTGCAAGATAACTTTGTCATCTTCAATCAGACCGTCAGTCAGCTCTTTCAGCAATGCAACCTGATCGGTATCGTCAAACAGCGAAAAGTTCGATTTCATCCCCAACGCCGCATATTCACGTTTGATGATATCCAGCCCCAGCGTATGGAAAGTGGAGATCATCAGCCCGCGCGCCTCTTTACGCCCCAGCGTTTGCCCGACACGCTCTTTCATTTCACGTGCCGCTTTATTGGTAAAGGTCACTGCCGCAATATGGCGCGCCTGATAGCCACAACCACGAATCAGATGGGCGATTTTATTGGTAATAACGCGAGTCTTACCAGAACCCGCGCCCGCCAGCACCAGGCAGGGACCGGTGACGAATTCGACAGCGTGTTGTTGGCCGGGGTTTAAACGCATGGGAATATTGCTCAATCTTCGAACGGGGGAAGGATTGTAGCAGAAAGCAGGGCCGAGGGAGTAACAGGCTGCCCTTTCAGACAGCCTGGAAAGCGTTAATCAGGAGGCACTGGCAGCAAGCGGCGTATAGCCGTTGCGTTTTGCGCTCAGGACCCAGCTGTACGATCCCATAATCGCAATCGCCGTTAGCAGGACATACTCCAGCGACATCGCATAGACGCCCTGTACCGCGTAAATCACCACGCTAATGACGTCAATAAGCACCCACAGCAGCCAGTTTTCCACATATTTGCGAGTCATCAGCATCATCGCCGCAATTGACAGCACCAGCATGGTGGAATCCCAGAACGGGAACGCGTCCGGCTGTAGCTCTGGCATCGCCACCTGAACTCCTACCGTTTGCAGCATCCCGAGCATAATATGGGTCAGCATGGCGAACACCGGGTCGATAAACCGCGTCATCAGCAGGATGGCGACAATACACACACCGCTCAGCACCAGCGTTTGCTGGCGGGAGAGCCAGCGCACCTTCAGCGCCGCCTCTTGCGCCTCATTCTGACGGCTCCACGCATACCAGCCATAGATATTGGCGGCAAAGAAGAACACCTGAAGCAGCAGGCTGGCATATAGCTGAATCTGGAAAAAGATCGCAGCAAACAGGGTGACGTTAATCAGACCAAACAGGTAATTGATGATTTTTTCCCGGCTGGCGCACCAGATGCACAATAAACCAAAGACCGTACCGATAGCCTCAATCCACGACAGCGCATACCCGCCTTCGCCGAGAGGAATGTTGACCATCACGTTGTTAATACTGAAAAAGTCCATCATTGCTCTCCTTGCTGGCTATCGAAATAAATGGCCTGTAGCGCCAGGGAAATCTGACGTTCTTCACCCCGCAGGCACAGCGTTTCCTGTTGAACATAATCATTAATACTGCTGTCCAGACAGCCGTTGTGGGCAACGACCACGTTCAGCAACGACGCCGTACGCAGCCCACGTAATGCGCCGACCACCATCAGCGCCGCCGTTTCCATATCCGCCCCGAGGATGCCGCGCGCTGACCATTCCGCATCCAGTTCAGCTTCACGATCGGTATAAAAGCTGTCGTGGCTGCGCACCAGCCCGCAAATCGCAGGAATGTTCATCTGCTTCGCCTGCTGGATCAACGTGGCGATAAGCTGCGGGTCTGCGCAGGCCGGATAGCAGGCTGGCGCGTAGGTTTTGCTGGTGCCGTCATCGGCGACCGCACCGTTGGCGATAATCAGATCGCCCAGCGCCAGCGTATCCTGCAATGCCCCACAGCTACCGATGCGAATCAGCGTGTCCACGCCAATCTGCCGTAACTCTTCAATGGCAATGGCCGTTGATGGCCCGCCGATTCCCGTCGACAGCACCAGAATCTCAATCCCTTTATATGTGCCGCGCGCCGCCCGAAATTCCCGGTTTTGCCCCAGTATCTCAGGGTTATCAAGAAAGTGGGCGATCCTGTCCACCCGCTCAGGATCGCCGGGCAATAGCGCATACCGCGCACCGGTCATGCTATTGCTTAATCGAATATGGGGTTGCATCTTCTGTCTCCTTACTGTGCTGAGGGACTCAGATCTCCGCCTCCTGTTTCAGTTTTTCAGGGGCTAATAAGACGATCCGCTCACCGTCGGTATCAATAATTTTCAGCGATTTCAGATCGTGCAAAATACGGTTGATACTGCGCGTCGTCGCCGCAAATTCCTGACTGAGATTTTGTTTATCCAGCAAAATCGTGGTCGATTCATCATGTTGATATCGCTGCCATAATGCCTGGCAAACCCGTTGATACAGCGAGTACAAATTGTCGCTGCTGGCCTTTTTCGACAACTGATAATATTGCTGGCTGAAAAAGCGCAGCATCCGCTGGTTAAAATGGTTATCCAGCGCCAGCCAGCGATGAAAATCCGCCTGCGGCAGGCTTAACAACTGAACGCTACCAACCGCCATCACCGAACAGATGTAATGCCGCGACTCAAAAATCTCCAGCTCGCCCAGCATGTCGCCTTTGCGGTAATGTGCCTGCCGATAACGGCGCCCGTCTTCAGCTTCGTAAAAGACATCCACCTCACCGGAAACAATCAGCGAGAATTGCCGACAAATGTCGCCCTGACGGCAAATCAGCGCTCCGCGAGGTATTTCCTCAACGCGCCAGCGCTGCATGATGTCCAGCGGGCAATATTTGAGTAGCTCATACAGCTGCGGATCGCGTACGATTTGGGTTAGCCCTGTCAGCCAGTCGCCTGAAAATTCTGCGTTTTTCATTGAGCTCATGTTATCTCTCTCCTGAGATGGAAAGACAGGACGGCTGTCCTGTTGCAGAGGGAATATGTCTGATAAAAGTGTCGTTCATCTCCCGGTTCATTAAACCCGGTGGGACATCTGTCCTGCGATGGCGAAGAGTATATGTCCGACGCCCTAAGGAATGATAAAGTGGCGGGCAACCTTTGAGACATGAGAGCGAAATAATGGCGAAAACCGCAGCAGCACTGCATATCCTGGTAAAAGAAGAGAAGCTGGCGCTGGATCTTCTGGAACAAATCAAGAATGGCGCCGACTTTGGCAAACTGGCGAAAAAGCACTCTATCTGCCCGTCAGGCAAAAGAGGCGGTGACTTAGGTGAGTTTCGTCAGGGCCAGATGGTTCCGGCGTTCGACAAAGTGGTCTTCTCCTGCCCGGTGCTGGAGCCAACCGGCCCACTGCACACTCAGTTCGGATACCACATCATTAAGGTGCTGTATCGCAACTAATAAAAAGCCCGGAGGTTCATACTCCGGGCTTTTTTGCCTGATGGCGCTAACGCTTATCCGGCCTACGAAATAATGGCTTTTTGTAGGTCGGGTAAGCGCTAGCGCCACCCGACAACCTGTTTAACCAGCTACCGCAATGCGTTTCATATCAGTCATATAGCCACGCAGTTTCTGGCCCACTTTCTCAATAGCGTGGCCACGAATCGCTTCGTTCACATCACGCAGCTGTGCGTTGTCAACCGCGCCTTCAGCAATCGCTTTACCCAGATCGCCCGGTTGAATTTCAGTCATGAACGCTTTCAGCAACGGTACGCAAGCGTAAGAGAACAGGTAGTTGCCGTACTCGGCGGTATCAGAGATAACCACGTTCATTTCATACAGACGCTTACGGGCGATGGTGTTGGCGATCAGCGGCAGTTCGTGCAGTGACTCATAGTACGCAGACTCTTCGATGATGCCGGAATCCACCATGGTTTCGAATGCCAGCTCAACGCCCGCTTTCACCATCGCGATCATCAGTACGCCTTTATCGAAGTACTCCTGCTCACCGATTTTACCTTCATACTGCGGCGCGGTTTCGAATGCGGTTTTACCGGTCTCTTCGCGCCAGGTCAGCAGTTTCTTATCGTCATTCGCCCAGTCCGCCATCATGCCGGAGGAGAATTCACCGGAGATGATGTCGTCCATGTGTTTCTGGAACAGCGGCGCCATGATGGTTTTCAGCTGTTCAGACAGCGCATAAGCACGCAGTTTTGCCGGATTGGACAGACGATCCATCATCAGCGTAATGCCGCCCTGCTTCAGCGCTTCGGTGATAGTTTCCCAGCCGTACTGAATCAGTTTTTCCGCATATGCCGGATCGGTACCTTCTTCCACCAGCTTATCGAAGCACAGCAGAGAACCCGCTTGCAGCATACCGCACAGGATGGTCTGCTCGCCCATCAGGTCAGATTTCACTTCCGCCACGAAGGAGGACTCCAGCACGCCCGCACGATGACCGCCAGTTGCCGCCGCCCATGCTTTGGCAATCGCCATCCCTTCGCCTTTCGGATCGTTTTCCGGGTGAACGGCGATCAGCGTCGGTACACCGAAACCACGTTTGTACTCTTCACGGACTTCAGTACCCGGGCACTTCGGCGCCACCATCACCACGGTGATGTCTTTGCGGATCTGCTCGCCCACTTCCACGATGTTGAAACCGTGGGAGTAACCCAGCGCCGCGCCGTCTTTCATCAGCGGCTGCACGGAACGCACCACGTCGGAGTGCTGTTTGTCCGGCGTCAGGTTAACCACCAGATCAGCCTGCGGGATCAGCTCTTCGTAAGTCCCCACTTTGAAGCCGTTTTCAGTCGCTTTACGCCAGGAAGCACGTTTCTCGGCAATCGCCTCTTTACGCAGGGCGTAGGCGATATCCAGACCGGAGTCACGCATGTTCAGGCCCTGGTTCAGCCCCTGAGCGCCACAGCCGACGATGACCACTTTTTTACCCTGAAGGTAGCTCGCGCCATCGGCAAATTCATCGCGGCCCATAAAGCGACATTTACCCAGTTGCGCCAACTGCTGGCGCAGATTCAGTGTATTAAAGTAGTTAGCCATATCTGTAACTCCGTGATGTTGTGTCGTGCTTATTGTTCGGTTCGCTTGCCGTGTCTGTGCAAGAGAGAATGAACTCACTATATGACAGGAAATTTATTGCGGAAATTGATATATTCACAACATCACATTGCAATTTCTGCAACGTAGACATCGGGAGTAAAGCCAGTGGATTTACGCGATCTGAAAACCTTCCTGCATCTGGCGGAAAGTCGCCATTTTGGCCGCAGCGCGCGGGCAATGCACGTTAGCCCTTCCACGCTCTCCCGGCAGATTCAACGCCTCGAAGAGGATCTCGGCCAGCCGCTGTTCATTCGCGATAACCGTACCGTTACGCTCACCGAAGCGGGAGAAGAGCTGCGAACGTTCGCCCAGCAAACGCTGTTGCAGTATCAGCAGTTACGCCACACCATCGACCAACAAGGCCCGTCGCTGTCGGGCGAGCTGCATATCTTCTGCTCGGTCACCGCCGCTTATAGCCATCTGCCGCCCATTCTTGACCGTTTCCGGGCGGAGCATCCCTCTGTGGAAATCAAACTCACCACCGGCGATGCCGCCGATGCGATGGAAAAAGTGGTGACGGGCGAGGCGGATCTGGCGATTGCCGGTAAACCGGAAACCCTGCCCGGCGCGGTCGCGTTTTCAATGCTGGAGAATCTGGCGGTGGTGCTGATAGCTCCCGCATTGCCTTGCCCGGTGCGAAATCAGGTCTCAGTGGATAAACCCGACTGGTCAACAGTGCCGTTTATCATGGCCGATCAAGGCCCAGTGCGTCGCCGTATTGAGCTGTGGTTCCGCCGTCAGAAAATCAGCAATCCGTCGATATACGCGACGGTCGGTGGACATGAAGCGATGGTGTCGATGGTCGCGCTCGGCTGCGGCGTGGCGCTGCTGCCGGAAGTGGTATTGGAAAATAGCCCTGAACCCGTGCGTAACCGCGTGATGATCCTGGAGCGCAGCGACGAGAAAACGCCGTTTGAGCTGGGCGTTTGCGCACAAAAAAAGCGGCTGCATGAGCCGCTTATTGATGCGTTCTGGAACATTCTGCCCAACCACTAGCCGGATGGCGGCGCAAGCGCCTTATCCGGCCTACGGCTCAAAAGAACGTAGACCTGATAAGCGCAGCGCCATCAGGCATTTTCCCGAACACCCTAACCCGCCAGGAAAAAGCGGAACGCCGGGTTGTCGCTTTCGTTGTGGCACTCGTAGCCCAGCTCGTTCAGCCGGGTTTCGAAATCAGGTTCGTTTTCGCCCAGTTCGAACGCCGCCAGCACACGACCATAGTCGGTGCCGTGGCTGCGATAGTGGAACAGCGAAATATTCCAGTGCGTTCCCAGCGTGTGCAGAAACTTCAGCAGCGCGCCGGGCGACTCTGGAAATTCGAAACTGTACAGACGTTCCTGCAACGGTTTCGATGGGCGTCCGCCAACCATATAGCGCACATGCAGTTTCGCCATTTCGTCATCGGAGAGATCCACCACGCTGTAGCCGCCTTCATGCAGCAGCGCGAGGATCTCTTTGCGCTCTTCCAGTCCACGGCTCAGACGGACGCCGACAAAAATGCAGGCATCTTGAGCGTCGGCAAAACGGTAGTTAAATTCGGTAACGGAACGGCCGCCCAGCAGCTGACAAAACTTCAGGAAGCTGCCTTTCTCTTCCGGGATAGTCACCGCCAGTAGCGCTTCGCGCTGTTCACCCAGCTCGCAGCGTTCAGACACATAGCGCAGACCATGAAAGTTCACATTCGCGCCAGAAAGCACATGCGCCAGGCGTTCGCCGCGAATATTGTGTTGGGCGATGTATTTTTTCATCCCCGCCAGCGCCAGCGCACCGGAAGGTTCCGCCACCGCACGCACATCCTCGAACAGATCTTTCATCGCTGCGCAAATCGCATCGCTGTCGACGGTGATAATGTCGTCGAGGTATTCCTGGCACAGACGGAAGGTTTCATCACCGATACGTTTAACCGCCACGCCTTCGGCAAACAGCCCCACACGCGGGAGATCCACCGGATGACCGGCATCCAGCGCCGCTTTCAGGCAGGCCGAATCTTCCGCTTCAACGGCGATCACTTTGATTTGCGGCATCAGTTGTTTGATGAGCACCGCTACGCCTGCCGCCAGTCCACCGCCGCCAACCGGCACGAATACGCGGTCGAGATGCGCATCCTGCTGGAGCAGTTCCAGCGCCAGCGTGCCCTGCCCGGCAATCACCATCGGATGATCGAACGGCGGAACCCAGGTAAAGCCCTGCTGTTGCGCCAGCTCGATAGCTTTTGCTTTCGCTTCATCAAAGTTCGCGCCGTGCAGCAGCACTTCCCCGCCAAACCCGCGCACCGCGTCCACTTTGATATCAGCGGTCGCCAGCGGCATCACAATCAATGCCTTCACACCCAAACGCGCGGAGGAGAACGCCACGCCCTGAGCATGGTTACCCGCCGATGCGGTGATAACGCCGTGGGCTTTTTGTTCTTCGGTGAGCCCCGCCATCATCGCGTAGGCTCCGCGCAGCTTGAAGCTGTGTACAGGCTGCCTGTCTTCACGCTTCACGAGAATAACGTTGTCGAGGCGCGAAGAGAGTTTTTCCATTTTTTGCAGCGGCGTCACCTGCGCTGCTTCATATACCGGCGCGCGGAGTACCGCACGCAGGTACTCCGCCCCTTCCGGGGCGGCTGACAGGGGTTGCGACTCGGCCATCATCAACCTCCCAGCTTCGATTTATCGCGTACCGCGCCTTTATCGGCGCTGGTCGCCAGGCTGGCATAAGCACGCAGCGCAAAGGAGACCGGACGCTGACGATCTTTCGGCGTCCAGGCTTTATCACCACGGGCTTCCTGCGCTTCGCGACGCGCGGCGATTTCCGCATCGCTCAGTTGCAGTTGAATACCACGGTTTGGAATATCAATAGCAATCATGTCGCCATCTTCAATGATGGCGATATTACCGCCGCTGGCCGCTTCCGGTGAGACGTGACCGATAGAGAGGCCAGACGTGCCGCCGGAGAAACGGCCATCGGTGATCAGCGCACAGGCTTTACCCAGCCCCATCGATTTCAGGAAGGTAGTCGGGTAGAGCATTTCCTGCATACCAGGACCACCCTTCGGCCCTTCGTAGCGAATAACCACCACATCACCGGCAACCACCTTACCGCCAAGAATCGCCTCAACCGCATCGTCCTGGCTTTCATAGACTTTCGCCGGGCCGGTAAATTTCAGGATGCTGTCATCCACGCCCGCAGTTTTTACGATACAGCCGTTTTCAGCAAAGTTACCGTAGAGCACCGCCAGACCGCCATCTTTGCTGTAGGCATGTTCCAGCGAGCGAATGCAGCCTTCGGCGCGGTCGGTATCCAGCGAATCCCAGCGGCAATCCTGCGAGAACGCCTGCGTCGTGCGGATACCCGCCGGGCCTGCACGGAACATCTGTTTTACCGCTTCATTCTGGCTGACCATAACGTCGTACTGCTCCAGCGTTTGCGGCAGCGTCAGACCCAGCACGTTTTTTACATCGCGATTCATCAGCCCGGCGCGATCCAGCTCGCCCAGAATACCCAGCACGCCACCTGCACGGTGGACGTCTTCCATGTGGTATTTCTGCGTACTTGGCGCGACTTTACACAACTGTGGAACCTTGCGGGAAAGCTTGTCGATATCGCTCATAGTGAAGTCGATTTCCGCTTCCTGCGCCGCCGCCAGCAGGTGTAAAACGGTGTTGGTCGAACCGCCCATGGCGATATCCAGCGTCATGGCGTTTTCAAACGCCGCTTTACTGGCGATATTACGCGGCAGTGCGGAAGCGTCGTCCTGCTCGTAGTAACGTTTAGTCAGCTCAACAATGCGCTTACCGGCATTGAGGAACAGCTGCTTGCGATCGGCGTGGGTTGCCAGCAACGAGCCGTTGCCCGGCTGCGACAGGCCCAGCGCTTCCGTCAGGCAGTTCATTGAGTTAGCGGTGAACATCCCGGAACACGACCCACAGGTCGGGCAGGCGGAGCGTTCGACCTGATTGCTCTGATCGTCAGAAACTTTCGGGTCCGCGCCCTGAATCATCGCATCAACCAGATCGAGCTTGATGATCTGATCGGAAAGTTTGGTTTTCCCGGCTTCCATCGGGCCGCCGGAGACAAAAATTACCGGAATGTTCAGGCGCAGCGAGGCCATCAGCATCCCTGGGGTGATTTTGTCGCAGTTGGAGATACAGACCATCGCATCCGCACAGTGGGCGTTCACCATGTACTCCACCGAGTCGGCGATCAGTTCGCGAGACGGCAGTGAATACAGCATGCCCCCGTGACCCATAGCGATTCCATCATCCACGGCAATGGTGTTGAACTCTTTGGCGACGCCGCCAGCGGCTTCAATCTGTTCGGCGACCAGCTTACCGAGATCGCGCAGATGAACGTGACCCGGCACAAACTGGGTGAATGAGTTCACGACGGCGATGATCGGTTTGCCAAAATCGGCATCGGTCATCCCGGTGGCGCGCCACAGCGCGCGGGCACCCGCCATATTGCGACCATGTGTGGTTGTGGCGGAACGATACTTAGGCATGCGTAATTTACTCCCAGTGTCTGTCTGTTAAATGGGACGGTGCGTGCCGTCCCATTTATTTTTAATTTATGGATTTACCTGATCCAACCAGCCCCATTTATCTTCGGTTTCACCGGTGAAGAGGCCAAAGAATGCTTGCTGAATACGTTTGGTGACCGGACCGCAGCGGCCCTCGCCTACCTGGATACCGTCCACGCTGCGAACCGGTGTGATCTCTGCCGCAGTACCGGACATAAACACTTCGTCCGCCAGATACAGAGATTCGCGAGACAGCACCTGCTCA
This sequence comes from Citrobacter sp. CK198, assembly GCF_030333295.1. Classification (NCBI taxonomy): domain Bacteria; kingdom Pseudomonadati; phylum Pseudomonadota; class Gammaproteobacteria; order Enterobacterales; family Enterobacteriaceae; genus Citrobacter; species Citrobacter sp. CK198. The sequence continues at coordinate 78,421 of NZ_JAOWGE010000025.1, forward strand.
CGCACTTCGATATCCAGCTCTTTCGCCAGCTTAATGATCGCATCACGGGTAATACCTGGCAGCGCGGAGGAGGTAAACGGCGGGGTAAACAACACGCCATCTTTCACTTCAAACAGGTTTTCGCCTGCGCCTTCGGAAATATAACCATTCACATCCAACGCGATACCTTCCTGGTAGCCATGACGACGCGCTTCACTCCCTACCAGCAGTGAAGAAAGGTAGTTACCGCCCGCTTTTGCCGCTGTCGGAATGGTGTTTGGCGCTGCGCGGTTCCAGGAAGAAACCATCGCATCGATCCCCTGATCCAGCGCTTCTGCGCCCAGGTATGCGCCCCATGGGAACGCCGCGATGATGACGTCAGTGCTGTATCCCGGAGGCGGGTTAACGCCCATCCCCACATCGCCCACAAACACCAGCGGACGAATATACGCGCTGGTCAGGTTGTTTTTACGGATAACGTCGCGGCAGGCTTCCATCAGCTCATCAACGCTCTGGGAGACGGGAAAACGATAGATTTTGGCTGAATCATGCAAACGCTGCATGTGTTCACGATGGCGGAACACCACTGGACCTTTGTGAGAGTCGTAGCAACGGATCCCTTCAAACACGGAAGTACCGTAGTGCAGTGCGTGGGACATCACATGAACCTTCGCATCTTCCCAACGAATCATCTCACCATTGAACCAGATGTAATCAGCTTTTTTCGTCGTCATTTTTCTTCCTTTTGCGCTCAGGCGCGGATTTGTTGTGATGTGGTTGTGCTCTGGCAGATAGCAACATGTGCAACATCTACCAGTTTACTTAACTGACTAAACAGTAAGTCGACCGACCGGGGGCTGGCAACGGTCAATTCGATATTTATATTTTGCGCATCGGTGGCGGCTTCCATATTCATGGAGCACACCTGAAAACCACGGTGGCGAACCACGCGTAAAACACGTTCTAACGTTTCCGGGTTGAAACGAGCTGCCACATTGACCTGATGTTGCATCATGATAATTTCTCCAGCATTTCTGAGTTACTGGCGCCAGGCGGCACCAGGGGCCAGACATTCTCAAGTTCGTCGATTGAGACATGAAGCAGGTATGGCCCATCACTGTTCAGCATGGTGTCGAGCGCCGCTTCAACCTGGTCTTTACGGGTGATGTGTTGGCCAGGAATGCCGAAGGCGCTGGCTAACATGAGGAAATCGGGGTTATCGGTAAGGGTGGTTTCGCTATATCGTTCCTGGAAAAACAGTTGTTGCCATTGTCGAACCATGCCTAACCGCTGGTTATCGAGTAAGACAATCTTCAACGGCAACTGCTTGCGTTTTACGGTGCCCAACTCTTGTACATTCATCATGAAAGAGCCGTCACCGGAGATACAGATAACGGTATCATTCGGCCTCGCAACCTGCGCGCCAACCGCCGCAGGCAGGCCAAAACCCATCGTACCTAAGCCGCTGGAGGTGATGAAATTCTCCGGGCGAGTGTACGTCATATGCTGCGCGGACCACATCTGATGCTGGCCCACATCCGTCGTCACCACGCTGTCTGCGGGTTTACGTTCCGACAGCTGTTTTAACAGCAGCGGCGCATAGATGGCTTCACCGGGATGATCGTAACGCCAGGCGTGCTCAGTACGCAGTTCAGCATTGTGCTGGCGCCAGGCGTCAATATTTAACGGTTGCTGTAACGCGGGCAATAATGCGTTCAGATCGCCCTGCAACGCGACATGCGCCTGACGCAGTTTGTTCATTTCCGCCAGATCGATATCCATGTGGATCACGCGGGCGTTCGGCGCAAAGGTATTCAGCTTGCCCGTCACCCGGTCATCAAAACGTGCCCCTACGGCAATCAGCAGATCGCACTCCTGAACAGCGAAGTTTGCCGCTTTAGTGCCATGCATCCCCAACATACCGAGATAATACGGATAGTCGGCATCCACCGCGCCCAGGCCTTTTAACGTGCAGGTCACCGGCATTTGCGTCGCAGCGATAAATTCGCGCAGCGCGGGTACGGCCTGCGCCATGCCTACGCCGCCGCCCACGTACAGCATCGGTTTTTGCGCCTGCGCCATCATCCGACGCGCCTGCTCAACGTCCGCGTGCGGGAAAGCCGTTTCGTTTTCAACGGTGGTGAAATACGGCTCCAGTGAACCATTGGCTAACTGGATATCTTTGGGGATATCAACCAGAACAGGGCCAGGACGACCCGAGTTCGCAACCCGGAAAGCCTCAGCCATGATGCGCGGCAGCTCTTCCAGCGACTGCACGAGGAAGCTGTGCTTAGTACATGCCAACGACAGCCCCAGCACATCAACCTCCTGAAAAGCGTCCGTTCCGATGAACGGAGCGGAAACCTGACCCGTGATGGCCACAACCGGCACGGAATCTAACAGTGCGTCAGCCAGACCGGTTATCAAATTGGTAGCGCCAGGGCCAGACGTGGCGATACAGACGCCCGTTTTGCCCGTTGAACGCGCATAGCCGATTGCCGCCATCGCCGCGCCCTGCTCGTGACGACACAACAGATGTTCCACGCCGCCGTCATACAACGCATCGTAAACCGGCATAATTGCGCCACCGGGATAACCAAAAACGGTTTCAACGCCCTGTGCTCGCAAAGCATGTACCACCCACTGTGCCCCATTCATAGCTACATCCCCGCCGTAAATCTGGAGAAACAGAATTTTATGCTATTAGTCATTATCTGCTCCTCGTTTATGTTTTTAAGGTCAAAAAAAACCCCCGGACCTTTCGGTGCGGGGGTCTTAGTTCGTTAAGGCTTGATTTCTAAGCCTTTCCTCGTCCAAGTGCAGCCCCGCACGGTGGGATAATAATCACCACCACGCTAATCACGACCAGGCTAATCACTCGTAGAAGGGCTGTCATTTTTGTCTATTCTTGCATCTTGTTCGAAGGAATGCCTAAAGAGTTACCATAGCTTTCGCCAATAGCACAAGATATTTTTATTTTCATTTTTCTGACGCAGCTAACGGTTTAGCAAAAAATCATTGTTTTTTATACAAAAAACAGGAAATGAAAAATTTTCACTTTTTGCCTCATAAACAGCAGCAACCCCCATCTTTTTTTCGCATCTGTTATTTTTTGCGAGCACGCTTCCGAACAGCAAAGCATATTTTGAAAAGGCGATAAAATTACCTGAATATGCGCCGAAAATTAACAATCGTGCAGGATATTTCTGGTTTTTAATGCAGCATAATTCTCTCAACGGGAGGAGTTATGTCACTGTCGATTGTTCACACACGCGCCGCACTTGGCGTTAATGCGCCGCCAATAACCATCGAGGTGCATATCAGTAATGGCCTGCCGGGTTTAACAATGGTTGGGCTACCTGAAACGACGGTAAAGGAGGCCCGGGATCGGGTTCGCAGCGCAATCATCAATAGCGGGTATGAATTTCCGGCGAAGAAAATCACCATTAATCTGGCCCCGGCAGATTTACCCAAAGAGGGCGGTAGATATGATTTACCTATCGCAATTGCGCTTCTGGCGGCGTCAGAGCAACTTACAACAAATAAGCTTAATGAATATGAACTGGTGGGCGAACTGGCCCTTACAGGTGCGTTACGTGGCGTTCCAGGCGCGATATCCAGTGCAACCGAGGCGATTCGGGCAGGCAGACATATCATTGTTGCAAAAGAGAATGCAACAGAAGTTGGGCTAATCAGCGGAGAGGGATGCCTGATTGCAGATCATCTGCAAACGGTATGCGCATTTCTGGAAGGGAAACGGGATCTTGAGAAACCAGTGTCTACCGATTCTGACGCCTGTTTACTGCATGACGATCTCAGTGATGTTATCGGTCAGGAACAGGGGAAACGAGGGCTGGAAATCACGGCCGCAGGAGGGCACAACCTGCTGCTGATAGGCCCGCCAGGTACGGGAAAAACCATGCTGGCCAGCCGCATTAATGGGCTACTGCCATCATTAAGCAACAAAGAAGCGCTGGAAAGCGCGGCAATTCTCAGCCTGGTGAACGCCGATACGGTACAAAGGCAGTGGAAACGACGTCCTTTCCGCTCGCCTCATCACAGCGCGTCATTAACGGCAATGGTAGGGGGAGGTTCAATACCCGCGCCAGGAGAAATATCGCTGGCGCACAACGGTATTTTGTTTCTGGATGAACTGCCTGAGTTTGAGCGACGCACGCTGGATGCGCTGCGTGAACCTATTGAGTCTGGTCAGATACACCTTTCGCGCACTCGGGCAAAGATCACCTATCCTGCGCGCTTCCAACTGATTGCAGCGATGAATCCCAGCCCGACCGGTCACTATCAGGGGAACCATAATCGCTGTAGCCCGGAACAGACGTTGCGCTACCTCAGCCGTTTATCCGGCCCCTTTCTCGATCGATTCGATCTCTCGCTCGAAATTCCCCTGCCACCGCCCGGTATACTCAGTCAGGCAGCGGTTAAAGGCGAGGACAGCGCTACAGTGAAAGTACGGGTGATATCCGCACGGAAACGCCAGTACGAACGACAGGGGAAGCTAAACGCCCATCTGGACAGCCAGGGTATACGAAAGTACTGCTCTCTACACAGTGATGATGCGCACTGGCTGGAGGAGACGCTGATACATCTGGGATTGTCTATACGAGCCTGGCAGCGCTTACTGAAGGTTGCCCGTACCATTGCCGATCTGGAACAGACGGAGAATATTACGCGCCTGCATTTGCAGGAGGCTGTGGGCTATCGGGCAATAGACAGGCTACTGATTCATTTACAAAAACTACTGACGTAAAAAAAGGGCATTTCGCCCTTTTTTATTAATCATCAGATTCGGTGTAGTCTTCCGCACCTTCCATCTGCGGTTTACCGCCAGACAGAGTGTGGAAACGTTTTGGACGCTTAATACGCGTCATATATTTAGACCAGACGCGTTCTGCTTCTGTCACCGGCTCACGTTCGCCACGGCATACCGCGACAAACAGTCTCTCTTCTTCGGTTACTGGCTCACGTTTCCCCAGATCCAGCTCATTGAAGGCATAACCATGACGTTCAAGCAGTTGTGCCTCTTTGATGGTGAAATCACCATGACGAGAGAATCCGCGTGGATAATATTTGTTGTCGAAATATCGATTAGTCGTCGTAAAGCTTTCCGCCATCCTGCACGCTCCTAATTCTTTGGCCAAGCTATTTATGGCGCGGAGTATTAGTTACGCTTGACAGAGTGTAAAACAAAAGATTTAAATCATTACGACAAATAATTTTGTGGAGAGCGTTGTGGATACGGAATTGTTAAAAACTTTCCTGGAAGTTAGCCGGACACGCCACTTTGGACGAGCGGCAGAAGCGCTCTACCTGACCCAATCGGCGGTCAGTTTTCGGATAAGACAACTGGAAAATCAGCTTGGTGTGAACCTGTTCACCCGGCACAGAAACAATATCCGCTTAACCGCAGCAGGTGAAAAGCTACTACCCTATGCAGAAACGCTGATGAATACGTGGCAGGCGGCACGTAAGGAAGTGGCGCATACATCGCGGCATAATGAGTTTTCTATCGGTGCCAGCGCTTCTCTGTGGGAGTGCATGCTCAATGACTGGCTGGCACGCTTATATCAGTCTCTGGAGCCGCAAGCCAGTCTGCAATTTGAAGCCAGGATCGCTCAACGCCAGTCGTTAGTAAAGCAACTCCATGAACGTCAGCTTGATCTGCTCATTACCACCGAAGCGCCAAAAATGGATGAGTTTAGCAGCCAATTGCTGGGACATTTCACACTCGCGTTGTATTGCAGCAGCCCATCACAGATGAAAGATGAATTAAATTATCTGCGTCTTGAGTGGGGACCTGATTTTCAACAGCATGAAGTGGGTTTGATTGCGAGCGATGAGGTTCCCGTTCTTACCACCAGTTCAGCTGAACTGGCGAGACAGCAACTGTCTGCTCTTAATGGATGCAGCTGGCTTCCAGTTGGCTGGGCCAAAGAAAAAGGCGGGCTTCATACCGTTGCCGACAGCGCTACGCTTTCACGCCCGTTATATGCAATATGGCTACAAAATAGCGATAAACATACGTTGATCCGCGATCTGTTAAAAACAAACGTCCTGGAAGATTAAAGGGACAGCCATGGCAAGGATGCCGGGAAAGGAGTTGAATGGATATGCTGGGGGCCGTTTTTCAGGCAAAAAAAATCCTTAGCAAATGCTAAGGATAATTTTCTGGCAGGGGCGGAGAGACTCGAACTCCCAACACCCGGTTTTGGAGACCGGTGCTCTACCAATTGAACTACGCCCCTAATTAGGGTGGCGGAACGGACGGGACTCGAACCCGCGACCCCCTGCGTGACAGGCAGGTATTCTAACCAACTGAACTACCGCTCCAC